>JAJXUG010000069.1 GCA_021783095.1 Chloroflexota bacterium
GACGCACCAGATCTTGGCACCGGACCGGACTTCTCCACACCGTTCTGGCATCGCAGGGTCAACCGGCCCGAAATGAGGGCCTCGCCGGCCGTGCCATCGCCGGGTCACGCCGCGATACCGTCGGTCGCACCATGCGCTGGCCCCCAGGAGAGAGGGAGGGGTCAGGCGAGTCCCCGCGTGCCCTCGTGCCTGAGGAGGACCTCGTGAGGCGCGTCCGTTCACTTTCAGCTCTGGCGGCGGGTGCCCTGCTCGCGTCGGCCATTGCGGTGCCGCCCGGCGTGGCGGCGGCCGAGACCAAGAACCTCGTGGTGCTCGGCACCAGCGACATCCACGGGACCATCGACAACTACGACTACTTCACGGACAGCGCCCCGACCGGGAAGTCGGCCCGGGGCCTGACCAAGGTCGAGACCTACGTGAAGGGCGTGCTTGCCGAGAACCCCGACACGATCCTGATCGACGACGGCGACACCATCCAGGGATCGCCGCTGAACTACTACTTCGAGGTCCTGCATCCGGACCAGGCCGAGAACCCGATGGCGGCCACGATGAACGCGATGGGATACGCCGCGTCGACCGTCGGCAACCACGAGTTCAACTACGGCCCCAACGTCTTCAAGAAGTACCAGGATGAGGCCAAGTTCCCGCTCCTGTCGGCCAACGTCACCGGCTGCCGGGACTACACGTTCCAGCCCTACGTCATCAAGGACGTGGACGGCGTGCAGATCGGCATCCTCGGCCTGACCCCGCCTGCGGTGAAGTACTGGGAGCGGCCCGAGAACATCGTCGGCTGCCAGTTCGGCGACGCGATGGCGGCCGCGAACCACTACGTGCCGATCATGAAGGCGGCCGGCGCCGACGTCATCGTCGTGGCGGCCCACACCGGTCTCGACGAGACCTACGGCTACGGACGCGAGGAGAACTTCGCCAAGTACCTGGCGAACGAGGTCCCCGGGATCGACGTGATCTTGGCCGGCCATGCGCATGCGAACGTGGCGAGCCAGGTGGTCAACGGCGTCCTGATCACCGAGCCCTACTACCAGGCCCGGAACGTGTCCGACATCCGGATCACGGTGACGGGCTCGGGCAGCGACTGGTCGGTGACCTCGAAGTCGAGCACGACGCCGCCAGTGGCGTCCTTGGCCGATGATCCGGACATCCTGGCCATCACCAAGCCCTATCACGACGCGACCGTCACCTACATCAACACGCCGATCGGGACGGCAACAGGGGACTTCCCTGGCGGCTTCCCGGCCCGGGTGGCGGATGGCCCCACCGCCGATCTCATCAACGAGGTCCAGACGGAGGCGGCTGCGGCGGCCGGGTTCCCCGTGGATGCGTCGCTTGCCGCGCTCTTCAACGACGGCGCCAAGCTGACCGCAGGGCCGATCAAGCTCAAGGACGCGTACGCGCTTTACATCTACGACAACACCCTCTACGTCATCGACGCCACCGGGCAGCAGATCAAGGACGAGCTCGAGTGGACGGCGAACTACTTCAACCAGTACGGGTATGAGCCGGCTGGCGTCACGGTCAACTCGAAGGTCCGCGACTACAACTACGACCTGTGGTCGGGCATCGACTACAAGCTCGATGTGACCAAGCCGGTCGGGCAGCGTGTCGTCGAGCTCGACCTCCACGGCAAGCCGCTGGCCATGGACCAGCATGTCCGCGTCGCCCTGAACAACTACCGCGCCAGCGGCATGTTCCCGACCGCCCCCAAGCTCTACCAGTCGACGACGGAAGTCCGCCAGCTCATCACCGACTGGATCACGGCGAAAGGCACGATCTCCCCGAGCGACGTCTACGTCCACAACTTCGACCTGCTCCCGGATCCCGTCCTTTGGCAGAACCCGACCGCGAACGTCACGCGGGCCGACAACGCCGACCTGCTGTGGACGGCGTTCGACCAGTCGGCGGGCGACTATCTGCGAGTGCCCAGTGACAAGAAGTCACCTGGCACGACCGTCGATCGTGAGAGCGAGATGTTCCTGCTCTCGAACAAGGCGATGGACGGCCTGCACGATGTCAGCACGAACATGAAGGTCCTCTCGTCGTACACCGATGCGGGGACCATCTCGAGCTGGGCGAAGAGCGCTACGGCGTTCACGATCCAGACGGGCATCTTCATGCCCGGCGGAAACCAGATCCTGCCCAAGCAGCTCGTCACCAACGCCGAGGCGCTCGCCTGGGTGCGCGAGGCCCGCTACCCGCTGTACACGTTCCTCTCGACGAACGACTTCCACGGCCAGCTCGCGACTGGCAAGCTCGTAAGCGGCAAGCCCGTGGGCGGCGCCGCGTACGACATGACGTACATCAACAACTACAAGGCCCTGAACCCGCTCGGCACCTCGCTCTACGACGCCGGCGACATCATGCAGGGCACGCCGATCTCGAACCTCCTCTTGGGCGAGTCCGTGATCGACGTCTACAACCACATGGGCTACCAGCTGGCGACCGTGGGCAACCACGAGTTCGACTGGGGCCTGGCGACCCTGCATGCGCGGATGGCCCAGGCGGACTTCCCGTTCATCGTCGCCAACATCTTCAACACCGGCACGGACACCCGGCCGAGCTGGGCCAAGCCGACGGCGATGTTCACGGTCAAGGGCCAGCAGGTCGGAGTCATCGGCGTCACGAGCAAGGACACGCCGACGATCGTCATGGCCGGCAACACGGCCGGGCTCGAGTTCCGGGAGCCGGGCCCGATCGTCAGCCAGCTCGCGGCGCAGCTGCGGGCGGCAGGCGCCGATGTCGTCGTCGTGCTCGCACACATGCCCGACGTCTACGGGGGCAAGGTGACCGGCGAGATGGCGACGGTGGCCGTCCCAGGCGTCGACCTGATCATCTCGGGCCACTCCCACAGCGGCTACAGCGGCAAGATCAACGACATCCCGATCATCGAGGCGTACTCGTCGGGGACCGCCATCGGCGTCTCGGACCTGCGCTACGACCGCCTGCTCCGCAACATCGCAACGTCCACGCTGAAGGTCGTGACGACCTACAACGCCGACATCACGCCGGATGCCGGGATCGCCGCGCTGGTCGCCAAGTACCAGGCGGAGATCGCGCCCATCGTGAACGCGGTCAAGGCGAAGACCCTCGGGCCGATCACCAAGACGGCGAACGCCGCCGGTGAGTCGCCGATGGGCACGCTCATCGCCGACGCCCAGGCCTGGAAGGGCGGCACGCAGATCGCGTTCATGAACCCCGGCGGGATTCGCGCAGACATCACGTACTCGGCCTACCCGCACGACGTCACGTACGGCGACTTCTTCACCGTCCAGCCATTCGACAACAAGCTGGTCACGATGACCCTGACCGGCAGCCAGATCTACGACCTGCTCGAGCAGCAGTTCCCGCCGACCCAGAGCGCCCCGAAGGTGCTCCTGGTCTCGGGCATCAAGTACTCCTACAACCTCGCGCTGCCCGCCGGGTCGCGCATCACGTCGCTGACGCTGGCGGATGGGACGCCCATCGCAAAGGACAGCACGACCTACACCGCCACCATGAACGAATACCTGGCGACCGGCGGTGACAAGTTCTCGGCCTTCCTCAACGGGACGAACGTCACGCGCATCGGCGTGAGCGATCTGGACGCGCTCATCGAGTACGTCCAGCACCGCTACGGCGTTCCTCCGGCCAACACGCCCATCGATCCGTCGGTCTACCCGACGATCGAGGGACGGATCACGAAGCTGCCGTAAGACCCCGGCCCCGTAATCCCTGGGCCAACGCCCTGCCCTCCGACCGCACCCCGAGCCCGCCGGCACCGCCGGCGGGCTCGCCGCATCTCCCGCCTCGAGCCGGTGGTGCCACACGGCACCGCTCAGCGGCGACCCTTCCCGTACTGCGTCGAATCGGGGTTCCGACGCACGCTCGCGCGGCCTATCGCAGAATCAGCTGGTGAACCCGGAGCTCGCCGCCACCCTCGCCAATCTGCCCGACCGCCCCGGCGTGTACCTGATGAAGGACGCGCGCGGCACGGTGCTGTACGTGGGCAAGGCGCAGAGCCTGCGCCAGCGCGTCCGGAGCTACTGGCAGAAGCAGTCGCCCGGCAGCCGCGGCGAGGTGCACCGGATCCGCCAGGCGATCGATCGCGTCGTCGACCTCGAGGTCACCGAGGTGGACAGCGTCAGCGAGGCGCTGCTGCTCGAGGCGAACCTCATCAAGCGGTACAAGCCGCGGTTCAACGTCCGGCTCAAGGACGACAAGAGCTACCCGTACATCAAGGTCACGCTGGCGGACGACTTCCCGCGCGTGGAGCGCACCCGCAAGCTGCCCAACGACGGCAGCCGCTACTTCGGCCCATACGCGAGCGCGTCGAGCGTGGACGAGGCGATGAACCTGGTCCGCCGGCTGTTCCCCTTCCGCACCTGCGCGATCGACATCAGGGAGGGCAGGCGGGCCCTCGCGCGGCCCTGCCTGCTGTACCACATCAGGCGCTGCCAGGGCCCGTGCGTCGAGGCGATCGACAAGCGCGCGTACCGCGCCGACATCGGGCAGGTGGAGCTGTTCCTCGAGGGCAACGCCGACGCCGTGGTCGACGGGCTTGAGCACCAGATGGCCTTCGCTGCCGAGCAGCAGCAGTACGAGCGGGCCGCGGTCCTGCGCGACAAGATCCGGGCGATCGAGCGGACGATGGAGAGCCAGAAGATGGCCGCGTTCGCCCGGACCGAGCTCGATCTCGCGGCGCTGGCCCGGCGCGACGACCGGGCGGCGGTCCAGCTGTTCGTCGTGCGCAACGGCAAGATGGTCGGCCGTGACGTGTTCTTCCTCGACACGCCGCGCGACGTGGGCGACGACGAGGTGCTCGAGAGCTTCCTCGAGCAGTACTACGCCCGTGCCACCAGCGTGCCGCGCGAGGTGCTGGTGCCCCGTGTGGTGGTCGACACTGCGGCGCTCGAGGCGTTCCTGACAGCGAAGCGGGGAAGCGGGGTCAGGATCCGCACCCCCCAGCGTGGCCAGAAGCGGGAGCTGCTCGACCTGGCCACCCGCAACGCCGCCGAGTCGCTCGCCCGCGAGGCCGCCCGATGGCTCGCCGACGAGGGCAAGACCCTGGGTGCGCTCGAGGAGCTGGCGGCGGCGCTCGGCCTGCCCGGTCCGCCCATGCGCATCGAGTGCTACGACATCAGCAACTTCCAGGGCGCCGAATCGGTCGGCTCGATGGTGGTGTTCGAGGAGGGCAAGCCTCGGTCGGGCGAGTACCGCCGCTTCAAGATCAAGACCGTCCAGGGCGCCAACGACTTCGCGAGCCACCAGGAGGTGCTGCGCCGCCGCTTCCGCAACACCGGCGCCGGCAAGGAGGGCGACGAGGAGGCGCGCCGCTGGGCGATGCCGGACCTCGTGATCATCGACGGCGGGCGCGGCCAGGTGTCGGCGGCGAAGGAGGTCCTCGACGAGCTGGGCCTGGGCGACCTGCCGGTGTGCGGGCTGGCCAAGGAGCGCGAGGAGCTGATCCTGCCCGACCGCGAGGCGCCGGTCGTGCTGCCCGTCACTTCGCAGGCGCTGTACATGGTGCAGCGGCTGCGCGACGAGGCGCACCGATTCGCGATCACGTACCACCGGAGCCTGCGCAACAAGAGGACCGTGCGGTCCGCGCTCGACGAGCTGCCCGGCGTGGGGCCGAAGCGCAAGCGCGAGCTGCTCAAGGTGTTCGGCTCGGCCAAGCGCGTCGGCGAGGCGACGATCGAGCAGATCGCGGCCGTGCCCGGGATCGGGCGGAGCCTGGCGGAGAAGATCAAGCTGAACCTCGGGGCCTGACGCCTCTTGCGCCCGTGGATCCGGGTGCGGATCATCGCCCCGGACTCGGCGCGCCGCGGCCCTTGGCGTGCAACGAACCCAGAACTGCGGCGTCTCCCGGTCGACCACGTGACGGGAGGCAGGCGATGGACGGCGGCACTGGGGATCCCGGCCTGGAGCGGCGCCTGGGGCGCCTCGAGGCCCGCGTCCAGGAGATTGAGCGGCGGCTCGACGCGGAGGCCGCAGACGAGGCCGAGGCGGCAGGCCCGCTCGTGAGCCACGCGCCGCTCCCGCCGGCGCCACCCATGCGCTCAGCCGACTGGCGCGAGCCGGTCCAGCGCGGTCGGTTCGCCCCGGCGCCCAGCCCGGTCGCCGCCGGGCCGACGCCCTTGCCGGACGTGCGTTGGGTTTCGCCTCCGTCACCCGCACCGATGCCCGAGGGCGTGGCGGCTGCCGCGACTGGCGAGCCGTCGGCCGCGATCCCGACCGTGGACGCCGCGGCCTGGCAGGTCCCGGCCAAGCCGGCATCGAGCTTCAACCTGCGCGACCTCGAGGAGCGGTTTGCCGGTCAGGCCCTCGCCTGGATCGGCGGTTTCGCGCTCGTCGCCGCGGCCGTGTTCTTCCTCAGCCTCGCGTTCAGCCGCGGCTGGATCACCGAGCCGATGCGCGTCCTGATCGGGTTCGTCGCCGCGGCGGTGATTCTCGGCGCCGGCGCGCTGTGCTTCGACCGCCGCAACCCGCTGCTCGGCAACGTGCTCACGGCGGCCGGCCTGGGCATCGCGTCGATCACGCTGTTCGCCGCGACCCGCGCCTACGGGCTGATCTCGCCCGAGCTCGGGCTCCTCGCCGCGCTCGCGGCCGCCATCGCCGCGGCCGTGATCGCCATCCGGTACGACGCCCGCGAGGTGGCGGCCTATGGCCTGGTCGCCGCGCTGATCGCGCCGCCCGTGATGGGCGCTTCGCCCACGACACTGACCCTCCTGTTCGTCGCCGTGACCCTCATCGGCACGACGGCGATCGCCGTGTTCCGGTCCTGGCGCTGGCTGCCGTCGATCGCCTTCGTGCTGGCGGCGCCCCAGCTCGCCAGCTGGCTCCTGACTGCGGACACCGCCCAGGGCCTGATCGCTTTGGCCGGGTTCTGGCTGGTGAACATCGTGGCGGCCGGGGGCGAGGAGGTCCGGATCCGGCGTGACGACCTGCGCCCGTCGAGCGCGATGCTGGTGCTCGCCAATGCCGCAGTCCTCACCTGGGGCGGCAACGTCGTCCTGGGGGGCCCGACGCACGTCTGGCTGGGCACGTTCTTCGTGCTCGCCTCCGTGGCGCACCTCGCCGTCGGCGGCGCGTTCCTGCGACGGCAGGGCCTCGAGCACCTGTTCGGCAACCTCGTCGCCGGGACCGGCGTGGCACTGCTGGCCCTGGCTGTTTTCGTGCAGCTGGGCGCAGCCCTGGTGCCGGTCGCCTGGGCGGTCGAGGGCGCCGCCCTCGCGTGGCTCGCCGCGCGCCGCATGCACCGCTGGTCGGCGCTGGCCGCGATCGCCCTCGGCTCGCTGGCGGCGCTGCACCTGGCCCTTATCGAGTACCCGCTCGACCGGCTCGAGCACGACATGCCGCTGTTCGCGGTCCCGCTGCTGCACCCGGAGGCCGCCTCGCTGGCGGCGGTCGTCGCGGCCGTCGCCGTCGCGGGCTGGTTCGCGCCCGTCGCGTGGATCCGCTCGGCGCTGGCGGCCGTCGGCGCTGCCCTCCTGGGCTACGCGGCGCTGTTCGAGAGCGCCGGCCCGGGGCTCACCCTCATGCTGGTCGTGGTGGCCATCGCGGCGCTGGAGCTCGACGTGCTGATCGAGCGTGCCGGCACCCGCGCTGACTTCGTCCGGTTTGGCAGGCTGGTTCGCAATGTCTGGTTCGCCACGGCCGCCGCAGGGGCGCTCGGCCTGACCGCTGGCGGGGCGCTGATCGGGCTGGGATACCCGGCCGTCCGATGGGGCACGGGCCTTCCCGCGGTGCCGTACACGGACGCGCCAGCGGCCTCGTTGGCGATCATACTGGCCGGGCTCGCGATCGTCGGGGCGCAGCTGGGCACACGCGCGATCCGCTCACCGCTGGCGGCGGTCGCCGTCCTGCTGGTGACCTGGTCGCTCCCGTTCGAGCTGGGCGGCACCTCGCAGATCGCGGTCGGCGCCGTGCTGCTGCCGCTCGCCGTCGTCGGCGATCGCGCCCTGGCGCGCCTCGCCGATGCCCGCCGCCTGGCGTTCATCGCCCTGCCGGTCGAGGCGGGCAGCCTCGCGAGCGCGGCTGGCGCCGTTGCGTGGCTCGCGGCCCTGATGACCGCGCTCGGCGGCGATCTGCGGCCGTTCCCCTGGGGGAGCGGGGACCTGCCCGGGATCCCGTTCACCGACGCGACCGCGCTGGTGGCGGTCGTGCTCGCCGGCGCGGCGACCGCTGCTGCCGCATGGGCGGTCCCGAGGTGGGGCCGGCAGGCGGCGCTGCTGGCGGCCCTGGTGCCGCTGGCCGTTGCCGTCCCGCTCGAGGTCAACGCAGACTTCGCGGTGGTGCTCTGGCTGCTGATCGCGGGCGCTGCGCTCGCCGTGACGCGATCGGGCGACGGCCTGCGCCCCGTCTCGGCAGTCTTCGCCGCGCTGCTCGCCACCGGCGCTGTTGCCGTGACGTTCGGGATCGTCGCCCCGCCTGACCGCCTGTGGGTGGCGGCCTCGAGGTTCGGCTCGAGTGTTCCCGCGCTCCTCCCCGGCTGGTGGCTCGCGGTGGGAACGATGGCAGCAGCGGCGCTGCTTGCCTCGCGCCGCCCGGAACTCGCCCCTCGACGCTCCGCGCTCGAGGTCGTCGCGGCGGCCGCCGGCGTGTACCTGGCCTCGGTCGCGATCGTCGACCCGTTCCAGCGCATGGTTGGCGGCGGCGTGCCGACGGAGGAGCTCGCCAAGCAGGCACAGGTCGCGATGTCCGTGACGTGGACCGCCATCGGCGCGCTGGCGCTGGGCGTCGGCCTGCGGTCACGACATGCGATGCCGCGCCACATCGGGTTCGGGCTCCTCGCGCTCGCGACCGCCAAGGTGTTCACCGTCGACCTCGCGGCGATGGACGTCGCGTACCGGGCGGTGGTGCTGGCGGGCCTCGGCGTCCTGCTGCTCCTCTCGGCCTGGCTGTTCACGCACCTGCGCGGGCAGCGGCCGGGAACGCCCGGGACGCCCGGGCTGCCGGGCCCACGCGCTGTGGGCTGACCTTCCGGGCGGCCCCCACCCGGAGCGGCGCACGTCGGGCGCTCGCGAGTCACGCGGGCGCGTCGCCCGCAGACTTGACATCCGCATCGTGGATGCGCGGAGTCGACGCACGGTTGGGCCCACTCCCGGTATGATCCCGCCCCGATGCGCCGTTTCGGTCCCCTCCTGATTCTCGTCATCGGCCTGTTCGCCCTGCTGTCGGACTTCGCCCCGATCTCGTTCGCGACGTCGACCGGCGATTCCCGTCCGGTCACGAAGCTTGGCCTCGATCTGCGCGGCGGTATCCGCCTCGAATACCAGGTCCTGCCGGTCAACGGCAAGGCGCCGGACAGCAACGCCCTCAGCATCGTCCGCCAGATCATCACCAACCGCGTGAACGGCTCGGGCGTGACCGAGGCGACGGTGGTGGTTCAGGGGACGGACCGGGTCGTCGTCGAGGTGCCCGAGGCGAAGAACCCCAAGCAGGTCGAGGACCTCGTGGGCACGACTGGCCGGCTTGACTTCGTCCCCCTCGGCTCGACCCCCGCCAGCGCAGGGCAGGTGCTCCCCGCCAGCACCCTGAACACGCCCTGCTCGGCGACGGTCACCGCCAACTGCGTCTCGTTCTCGGGCGATGCAGTCAGCTCGGCGAGCATCGGCGCAGACGCCACCGGCCAGCGCGCCGTGGACTTCACGCTCAACGACAAGGGCAAGCAGCTGTTCGCGGATTACACGCAGTCCCACATCGGCCAGTACTTCGCAGTCGTCCTCGACGGCAAGGTCATCACGGCGCCGGTGATCCGGGGCTCCATCCCGAACGGCCAGGTCCAGATCACCTCGGGCGGGATTGGCGGCTACCCCCTCGCCGATGCCCAGAATCTGGTGACGATCCTCCAGTACGGCGCCCTGCCGAACCCGCTCCAGGAGGTCTCGAACGAGACGGTCAGCCCGACGCTGGGCGACGCGTTCCTGCGCCAGAGCCTGGTCGCCGGCCTGATCGCGGTCCTGCTGGTGATCTTCTTCATGATCGTCCACTACCGGCTGCCCGGCCTCGTCGCCAGCGGCGCCCTCATCTACTACTCGCTCCTGGTCGTCGCGATCTTCC
The DNA here is from genome assembly GCA_021783095.1 of Chloroflexota bacterium. Taxonomy (GTDB): domain Bacteria; phylum Chloroflexota; class Limnocylindria; order Limnocylindrales; family CSP1-4; genus CAIXZV01. Next base: position 10,057 of record JAJXUG010000069.1, read on the forward strand.
GCTGGGTGCCCGTCACCCTGACCCTGGCCGGGATCGCTGGCTTCGTCCTGTCGGTGGGCATGGCGGTGGACGCCAACATCCTGATCTTCGAGCGCACGAAAGAGGAGCTGCGCGTGGGCAAGAGCCTGCCTGCGGCGATCGAGGCAGGCTTCAACCGGGCCTGGAACTCGATCCTGGACTCGAACATCTCGAGCCTCATCACGGCGTCGATCCTGTTCCTGTTCGGCTCGTCCACGATCAAGGGCTTCGGGCTTGTCCTGATCATCGGCGTCGTGACCTCGCTGTTCACGGCCGTCACGGTCACCAGGACGGTGCTGCGGCTGATCGTCGTCAGGCCGTGGGCCCGCCAGGCGCGCCTGTTCGGCGTCACCGAAGCGGAATTCCTGGCGCGGCCCACCACCGGCCGGACGCTCCGTCGCGAGGCTGGCACGCGTGTTTGACATCATCGGGAAGCGCAACTGGTTCTTCGCGATCTCGCTGGCCGTGCTGATCCCGGGCCTCATCTTCATCCTCGCCGGGCCGCTCACGGGCGGCAAGATGGGCCTCCAGTTCTCGATCGACTTCACGGGCGGCACGGTCTGGCAGATCCAGTTCGCCGATCCGAAGGTGACGCCCGACCAGGTCAAGGCCGTCATCGCGCAGGCTGGTTACGACGCCCAGGTCACCGAGGCCGGTAACGGTCAGACCACCCGGTCGTTCATGGAGATCCGCACCAAGGACGCGGCGCTGGCGGCCCCGCCGGCCACGCCCGCTCCGGTGGCGAGCGCATCTCCGTCCTCGTCGGCCGGCTCCTCTGCTGGCGCGAGCACGTCTGCTGGCGCCCCCGCGTCTGCTGGCGCGAGTGGTTCGGCCGCGCCCTCGTCCGGCTCGTCGGCCCCGAGCTCGCCCGTCGCCTCGGCCTCTGCCGCGCCCTCCGCCAGCCCGTCTGCCGCTCCCTCGTCCAGCCCGTCTGCCTCGGCCTCCGCGAGCGCTTCTGCGTCGCCGGGCGCCTCGGCCGCCGCTGCCTCCCCGGGCGCCTCCGCCGCGCCGTCTCCCTCGCCGTCCGCGGCGACGACGGTGTGTGGCGGGCTGCCGCAGGGCGCCAGCAGGCTGCCGGCCTTGTGCAACACCCTTGAGGCGAAGCTGGGACCGATCTCGAGCCAGAACTCCCTGACCTCCGTCGGCGCGGTGGTGTCGAGCGACCTCATCACGCAGGCGCTGGTCCTGATCCTGGTCGGGTCGATCGGCATCCTGCTCTGGATCACCTACCGGTTCCGGGACTTCCGGATGGGCGTCACGGCGCTCACCGCCCTGCTCCACGACATCATCGTCGTCGTCGGGCTGTTCGCGATCCTGGGCACGTTCTTCAACGTGCAGATCGACAGCCTGTTCGTTACCGCGATGCTGACCGTCATCGGCTTCTCGGTCCACGACACGATCGTCGTCTTCGACCGGATCCGCGAGAACAAGGCCCGCCACGCTGGGGAGCCGTTCGAGCGCATCGTCAACCACTCGATCCTGCAGACGTTCGGCCGGTCGATCACCACGAGCTTCACCGTCGTGATCACGCTCCTCGCGCTGCTCCTGTTCGCGGGCGAGGCCATCGGGACCTTCGTGCTGGCGCTGCTCATCGGCATCGTCTCGGGGACGTACTCGTCGATCTTCAACGCCAGCCCGCTGCTGGTCGTCTGGCACCTCCGCGACGAGCGCCAGCGCGAGCGGGAGAACGCGGCCCGCCCGAGCCGCCGCACCGCAACGTGACCGCGGGGCCCGGTCTCGGCCGGGGCCCGATCGCTCGCAGCGCCAACCCGCGCAGCAGGTAAGGGGCCGATGAGCTCCGCGCAAGTCCCCGGTGAGCCAGACGTGGCAGACTCCGCGCGATGATCCACGCACGTCACCGCTGGGTGTTCCCCGACCCGATCCGCCTGGACCCGGCATACCGCGCCGCTGCCCACGATTTGGGCCTCGGCGCCTTCGCGACGGCCGTGCTGGCCCGGCGCGGCGTGGCCGACCTCGCGGGCCTCGCGTCGTTCCTCGGCCCGGCGGAGGCCGCGCTTCACGACGCGCACCTGCTCCCCGACGCCGGTGCGCTGGTCGCCCGCGTGGCCCAGGCGATGGCCAACGGCGAGCGCGTGATGGTGTTCGGCGACTTCGACGCGGACGGGTTGACCGCGCTCGCCCAACTTGTGCTCGTGTTGCGCCGCCTGGGCGTCGAGGTGCTGCCGTACGTGCCGTCGCGCCTCGAGGAGGGCCACGGGCTCTCCATGGCGAGCGTCGAGGCCGCGACGACCCAGGGCGTTGGCCTGATCATCACCGTGGACACGGGTTCGACGAGCGTGGCCGAGGTGGCCGCCGCCCGCGAGCGCGGGATCGACGTGGTCATCACGGACCACCACCACCTGCCCGACGTCCTGCCGGCAGCGGTGGCGCTGGTCAACCCGCACCGGTCCGACTCCGCCTATCCAGACCCGTCGCTGTCGGGGAGCGGCGTCGCGTTCACCGTGGCCCGGCTGCTCCTGGGCGATCTGGCGGACGACCCCGATGCGGCGCTCGAGCTCGCAGACCTCGCGACCATCGGCACCGTGTCCGACGTGGTGCCCCTGCTGGGCGAGAACCGCGCCATCGCGCGCCTCGGCCTGGAGCGCATCCGGACCTCGCCTCGGCCCGGGATCGCAGCGCTCCTCGCGCGGGCGGGCGTGGATCCCGCCACCGTGGACCTCGAGACCGTGGGCTTCGTGCTGGCGCCCCGGCTGAACGCGGCCGGCAGGGTGGGGGAGGCCCTCGACGCCGCGAACCTGCTGCTCGCCGGCACACCGGGGCAGGCCGACGCCCTCGCTGCCGCCCTCGAGTCAGCCAACTCCACCCGGCGCGACCTCATGCGCAGCGCGATCGCGCAGGCGCGGGCGGGCCTCGGGCTCCTGGATCCCGGGCAGGCGCCCGGGCAGCAGCCGCTCCTCGACGCGGAGCCCGAGGTTGCGGAGGTTGTCGTGGGCGGCGGGGCCGATGCGGCGGCGCTGGTCCTCCGGGGGCCGTGGTCGGTCGGGATCATCGGCCTCGTGGCGGGCCGCCTCGCCGACGAGACGGGCAAGCCCGCCGTGGTCGGCACGGTCCTCGGCGACGTGGTGCGCGCCTCCTGCCGCGGCGACGGTCGGGCCAACCTCGCCCACGCCCTCGACGCCTGCGACGACCTGCTGATCCGCCATGGCGGCCATGCAGCTGCGGCCGGATTCGAGCTGCCGCTGGCCTCGTGGGACGCGTTCGTCGCGCGCTTCCTGGCCGTCGCCGAGGCGTCTCGGCCCGAGGACCCGCGGCCACCGCTCGCCGTGGACCTCGCGCTGCCCTCCAGCTACGTCGACTACACGCTCTACCGCGACCTCGCCCGCCTCGGGCCCTGCGGGCCGGGCAACGCCATCCCGCTCGTCGCGGTCCTGGGGCTCACGGTCGCCCGGGTCCGGGCGGCCAACGGCGGCCACACGCAGCTGGTCCTGCGCCGCGAGCGAGACGTCCTCGACGGGATCGCCTTCGGCCGAGCGGACCTCGCCGCCTCGCTCGTGGAGGGGGATCGCGTGGATGTCGTGGCTCGGCTGTCCAGTCGATCCTTCGGCGGTCTGGAGACGCTCCAGCTCGAGGTGCGCGACGTGGCACCGTCCGGGTCGCACCCGCGCGCCGCCGCGGTCCTGGAGCGCGTCGCTGGCCGAACCGGCGACCAGTCTGTCGTCGACCGCGTCCCGGTCCCCGCCACTGGAGGCCCCGCATGACCCGCACCCGGCGCGATCCGCGGCCCGCCCCGTCCCGGCCGCCGGCCCCGAGCTCGGCTCGCGGCTCCATGCTCGCCGGCGCTCCGGTGGCCGTGGTGCTCTCGCTCGTCGGCCTGGTGATCGTCGCCCTCGGCACGGTCGCGCTGGGCAGCGGCGTCCTGCCGTTCCCTGTGGGCGGCGGGACGAACCCCGGTTCCTCCGGCGGCAACGACGGCAACGGCGTCGCGCACTCGGCCACGCCCTCGAACCAGGTCGTCGTTCCCTCGACGGCGCCGGGGATGAAGGTCCCGGGCACCCTCGTCTACGCCAAGGACGGCAATATCTGGCTCCAGAGCGCGGGCACCGCGACCCAGCTGACCACCGGCGGGAACGACTCGATGCCGTCGTTCACCCCCGACGGCCAGAACGTGCTGTTCATTCGGACGCGCTACATCAAGGGCTACTGGAACGACGGCACCAAGAACAGCTACTACGCGATGGACGTCCCGGCCGTCATGGAGGTCCCGACGGCTGGGGGCAGCCCGAAGCGGATCCTCGACGGCAACTACAACCCGCCCGGACGAGGCCAGTGGATGGCGTGGATCCGGGAGCCGGTGCTCTCGCCCAACGGCCGGACGCTGGCCATCGCGACCGACCTGCCGGACCCGACCAAGGGCGACGTCGTCCTCAAGCTCTACGACATGAAGTCAGCCAAGCTGACTGACCCGAAGCTCGCCGAGGTCACGCCGCTGGGCCACCAGGACCCCGCATGGCGCCCGGACGGGAAGGTGCTCGCCTACGTCTACAACAACCGCGACGGCGCCAATGGCGTGCCGCAGATCTACGGCTACACGCCGGCCACGGGGCGCAGCGCGCCGATCAGCTCGGCTGGCTACCTGCACCCCTCCTGGTCCCCCGACGGCAACTACCTCGCGGTCACGAAGACGTCCGCCTACGGGACCGACGTCGCGATCCTCAACGCCAGCACGGGCGCCGAGATCACCCGGCTCACCAGCGACGGCGCGAGCTGGGCTCCCACGTGGTCACCGGCGGGCGACCAGATCGCGTACCTGCACGAGGATGGCCAGGTGGTGGACCTACGGCTCGTCCAGCTCGCGGGCAGCTACGGCGACTGGACGGCGGGCCAGACCATGGACCTCACCCAGGACGCCGGCCTCGACAGCGTCTCCCGGCCGGACTGGTTCATCCCGGCCGACCAGATGCCGGCCGCCACGCCGGCGGCCGGCGGGTCGACGAACCCGGGAGGAAGCTCGCCGTCCGCGCCGTCCCCCTCGTGATCGCGCCGTACCTGCAGCGGGTGGCCGCGAGGACCGCAGCCACTGGCTCGGTCCTGTGCGTGGGCCTGGACCCCGATCCAGCCGCGCTCCCCGCGGGGTTCGCCTCCGGGCTCGCCGGCGTCGAGTCGTTCGCGCGGCTGCTGGTCGAGGCGGCACTGCCCCGCGCCTCGGCGGTCAAGGCCAACCTCGCGTTCTTCGAGGCGTACGGCTCCGCGGGGATCGCTGCCCTCGAGCGCCTGCGCGCGCTCGTCCCGCCCGGGGTGCCGTTCATCGTGGACGCGAAGCGCGGGGACATCGGCAGCACGGCCGCCAAGCAGGCGGTGGCCCTGTACGACGGACTCGGCGCAGACGCGATCACCCTGAACCCCTACCTGGGCGAGGAGGCGGTGCTGCCGCTGATCGAGCGAGCGGACCGCTTCGCCTACGTGCTCTGCCGGACGTCGAATCCGGGCGCCGGCGAGCTCCAGGGGCTGATCGTCGCGGAGGACCCGGCGGCGGGCCTCCCCGCCGAGCCGCTCTACGCGCGCGTCGCCCGCCGCGTCGCCGCCTGGGGGCCGGGCGGGACCGTGGGCCTCGTGGTCGGCGCCACTGCTCCCGCCGAGCTGGCGGCGATCCGCGCACTCGCGCCCGGCCTGGCGTTCCTCGTCCCCGGGGTCGGCGCTCAGGGCGGCGAGGTGGCGCCGGTGCTCGCCTCCGGTCCCGCGATCGGGCCGCCTGCGGGCCGCGTCGCCGGCGGCGGCCTGCTCGTCAACGTGTCGCGGGGGATCGCCCGGGCAGCGCTCGGCGAGGTCCCGGCGGGCGCCTCCGCGGATCCGGGGGAACGGCTCGCCGCGGCCGCGGCAGAGTGGTCGGCCAACCTCGCTGTGCTACCCTGAGGCGGCTCTGGACGCCTCCCGGTCCCGATCGCCGCTCACCATCGAGGTGCAACATGCTGTCCGGAATCTCCCCCGTTCACCTGATCCTGATCCTGGTGATCGCCCTGATCGTCGTGGGTCCCGGCAAGCTGCCGGATGTGGGCGCCGCGCTGGGCAAGAGCATCAAGGAGTTCCGCAAGGCAGCCTCTGACGTGCAGGAGGCGACGTCCCTGATGCCGGCTGCGGCCGCTCCGGCCCCCGCGCCCGTCGCGGCCGCCCCCGCCCCCGCCCCGATGCAGGCCGCCCCGGCGCCCGT
>JAJXUG010000023.1 GCA_021783095.1 Chloroflexota bacterium
GCGTCACCATCGGCCCCAAGGGCCGCAACGTCGTGCTCGACAAGAAGTTCGGCGCGCCGACGATCACCAACGACGGCGTCACGATCGCTCGCGACATCGAGCTCGAGGATCCGTTCGAGAACATGGGCGCGCAGCTCCTCAAGGAGGTCGCGACCAAGACCGACGACGTCGCCGGCGACGGCACCACCACCGCGGTGGTCCTGGGCCAGGCGATGGTCGCCGAGGGCCTGCGCGTCGTCACCGCGGGCGCCAACCCGATGGTCGTCAAGCGCGGCATCGAGACCGCCGTCGACGCCATCGTCGACCAGATCAAGAAGACGGCCCGTCCGGTCGAGACCCGCGAGCAGATCGCGGCCGTCGCGGCCATCTCCGCGGCGGATCCCGAGGTCGGCGAGATCATCGCCGAGGTGATGGACAAGGTCGGCAAGGACGGCGTCATCACCGTCGAGGAGGGCCAGTCCCTCGGCCTCGAGAAGGAATACACCGAGGGCATGCAGTTCGACCGGGGCTACATCTCGGCGTACTTCGTGACCAACTCGGACCGCATGGAGACCGTCCTCGAGGACCCGCTCGTCCTGATCACGGACAAGAAGATCAGCGCGGTCCCGGACCTCCTGCCGGCGCTCGAGAAGAGCGTCCAGCTGGGCAAGCCGATGCTGATCATCGCCGAGGACGTGGACGGCGAGGCGCTGGCCACGCTGGTCGTGAACAAGCTCCAGGGCCGCCTCCAGGTCCTCGCGGTCAAGGCGCCGGGCTTCGGCGACCGCCGCAAGGAGATGCTCCGCGACATCGCGATCCTCACCGGCGGCACCGTGATCTCCGAGGAGATCGGCCGCAAGCTCGAGTCGGTGGTCCTGGGCGACTTCGGCCAGGCCCGCCGCGTCGTCGCGACCAAGGACGACACGACCCTCGTCGACGGCGAGGGCAGCGCGGACCAGATCAAGGCCCGCATGACGCAGATCAAGGCGCAGATCGAGGACACCACCTCGGACTACGACCGCGAGAAGCTCCAGGAGCGCCTCGCCAAGCTGGCCGGCGGCGTGGCCGTCATCAAGGTCGGCGCGGCCACCGAGGTCGAGCTCAAGGAGAAGAAGCACCGGATCGAGGACGCGCTCTCGACCACCCGCGCGGCGGTCGAGGAGGGCCTCGTGGCCGGCGGCGGCACCACGCTGCTGCAGGCCATCCCGGCGCTCGACAAGATCCACCTCGAGGGCGACGCCCAGGTTGGCGTCGACATCGTCCGCAAGGCGCTCGAGGCCCCGGCCCGCCAGATCGCCGACAACGCCGGCCAGTCCGGCGAGGTCGTCGTCAACGCCGTCCGCGGCATGAAGCTCGGCCACGGCTACGACGCCCTCAGGGGCGAGTACGGCGACATGTTCGAGAAGGGCATCGTCGACGCGGCCAAGGTCACGCGCTCCGCGCTCCAGAACGCCGCCTCGATCGCCGCGATGGTCCTCACGACCGAGACGCTGATCACCGACCTCCCCGAGAAGGAGAAGGCCGGCAACGGCGCCGGGCACGACCACGGCGGCGGGATGGACTTCTAGCCCCGACTCCGCAGCACCTGCGGCCCCCGGCGGTTCCGGCCACCGGGGGCCGTTTCGATTCCCGGCAGGAAGCGCGCCCGCGTCCCGGCGCGGCTGGCGGCGCGGACCGGGGCGACGCCGGGGTCGCGTCCGCTCCTCGCCCGGCACCCCACCGCCCGGCCGGTCGCCATCTGCTGCGGTGGCTCCGCGTATCCTCAATGCGCGACAGACAGGCCAGGAGCCATCAACCATCGAAACCACGGACACTCCCATGGCGGGCGGCCGCCGGCCGCCGGGCGACCCTGCCGTCGACACCGGGCTCGGCGACGGCGCGTCGCACGCGACACCGCTGACGTTCCGGGTGGCCCTCCGGCGCATCGGCACCGTCGTGGTCCTCACCGCGGCGGTCCTCGCCCTGGGTGCAGCCAACGGCGTGGGGCCGCTGGCCCAGGTGACGCCGCCCGACCAGGTCACGGACCCGCGCGAGATGCTCGCCAGGTCGCTTCAGGCGACGATCGACGCGAGCTCGGTCCACCTCGAGGCGAGCGTGACCGGGCACGTCCCGGGCGCGCTCGTGGGCCGCGCCGACCCGGCCGTGGAGCTGAACGGGACGCTGGCTGCCATGGACCTGCGGCCCCAGGATGCGCGCTCGCACCTGCTGGTCACCAGCGCTCCGCTGGGTATCCAGCTCGAGTCGCTCAGCCTGTGGGACAAGCTCGCGTACCGCGAGTCGGGCGGTCCGTGGACCGCGGGCTCAGTCGCGGGCGTCGTGGCCGGCAAGGGGATCGACGCGAACCCGATGACGCTCGTCGACAGGCTTCGCGCATGGCTGGCGGCGCCCGGGGCGCCTGTTCCCACGACGAGCGATGTCTCGTGCGCCGCGCCGTCCGGTCGGTGCCACCAGGTTCGTCTCGCTGCGGGCTCGGCACCCGGCGACATCCTGCTGCGTCTGTTCCCGTCGGGGGCCGCGGCCGGCATCGGCGCGACCACGACCGACGTGCTGCTCCAGACCGACGCGGCGACCCTCCAGCCGGCGCGCCTGGTGCTCGGTGTCCGGAACGCCGCCAGCAGCCTGGCGGTGACGGTGACCATCGACGCGTCGAACTGGGACTGGCCCAGCGTCATCCCCGACCCGCCCGGCTGACCCGGGGCGGGGCAGCGGGATGAGGGGCGGCTGCACCCGGTCACCTAGAATGGGCGGGTGAGTCCCACCCCCTCGGGCGGCCGTTCCAGCCGCCGACGAACCCGTGTCGATGAGCCTGCCGAGCAGGGCACATGGCTCGACCTCGGCGCGCCCGTGAAGCCGGTTGGGGAGAGCGCGCCCGGCCAGACGCCAGAGGCAGCCCCCGAGGAGCCGGGGTGGCTGCGCGACGCGCCGTCGGACGCCGTCCAGGATGCCACCGGCCCCGCGCTCGATCCCGAGGCCGTGGCCGCCGCCATCGCGGCCCGACGCGAGGCCCGAGCCGAAGAAATCATCGCCAACCTCAATCCCGAGCAGGCCCGCGCCGTGACGACCACCGACGGCCCGCTGCTGATCCTCGCTGGCGCCGGGTCGGGCAAGACCCGCGTCGTCGCCCACCGCATCGCGTACCTGATCGGCGTCAAGGCGGTCCAGCCTCGGCGGATCCTCGCGGTCACGTTCACGAACCGCGCGGCCGGCGAGCTCCGCGAGCGGATCGGCGCGCTGGTCGGCGACCTGGGCAAGGACGTCGAAGCCGGGACGTTCCACGCGCTGTGCGCCCGGGTGCTGCGCCGGGACGGCGGGGCGATCGGCCTCGACCGCCGCTTCGTGATCTACGACACCGACGACCAGCAGCAGCTGATGAAGCGCATCCTCGCCGAGCAGGACCTGCCCGCCACCGGCGAGTTCCGCCCGGCCGCGATCCTGGGCGCCATCAGCCGGGCCAAGAACGACATGCTCGACGCCGAGTTCCTGGCCGAGCACGCGACTACCCACCGTGAGCGCGTCATCGCCAAGCTGTTCACCCGCTACGACGAGCGCCTGCGCACGGCCGGCGCCCTCGACTTCGACGACCTGCTGCTCAAGGCGGTCGAGCTGTTCGACGCCTCGCCCGAGGTGCTCCAGCGGTACCAGGCCCGCTGGCGCTACCTCCACGTCGACGAGTACCAGGACACCAACCGGCCGCAGTACCTGTGGGTCCGGTTCCTCGCCGCGGCGAGCCGCAACCTGTGCGTGGTGGGCGACGACGACCAGTCGATCTACGGCTGGCGCGGCGCCAACGTCCAGAACATCCTCGACTTCGAGCGCGACTACCCCGACGCCACGGTCGTGAAGCTGGAGCAGAACTACCGCTCCACGCAACTCATCCTCGACGCGGCGCACGCGGTGGTCTCGCGCAACGAGCGGCGCACGGACAAGAGGCTCTGGACGCGCAACCAGGGCGGCGTGCCCATCCAGCGGTTCGAGGCCTACAACGAGGAGGAGGAGGCCGAGTGGATCGCCCGCCAGGTCGAGGGGCTGGTGGGCTCGACCGGCCGCAGCGCCTGGCTGACGCGCCGCGCGGACGACGACGAGTCGACCCGCTTTCGGCCGAAGGACGTCGCGGTCATGTACCGGATGAACAGCCAGTCCCGCGCCATCGAGGAGGCGTTCCTCCGCTACGGGATCCGCTACCAGCTCGTCGGCGGGACGCGGTTCTACCAGCGGCGCGAGGTCAAGGACGCCCTGGCGTACCTGCGGGTGCTGCGCTCGGACACGGACTCGGTCAGCTTCGAGCGGATCATCAACGTGCCCGCGCGAGGCATCGGCGACAAGAGCGTGGACGCGCTGCGGCGGTACGCGGACACCCACGGCGGGTCGGTCCTGGGGGCGCTCGAGGCGGCGGCTCGGGGCGAGGCCGAGGGGATCGGGACCAAGATCCGCGGGGCGATCGGGCAGTTCGCGGCACTGGTGGTCCGGCTGCGGGCGCGGCTCGGCGTGCTGCCGCTGCCGGAGCTGCTCGACGAGGTGCTCGAGGCGTCGGGCTACCGCGCGATGCTGGCCGACGGCTCCGAGGAGGGCGAGGACCGCTGGGCGAACCTGCTCGAGCTGCGCGAGGTGACCCGCCGCTACGACGACCTCTCGCCCGAGGACGCGCTCGACCGCCTGCTCGAGGAGACGGCGCTGGTCGCCGACCAGGACACGTACGAGGGCGAGGCCGACGCGGTCACGCTGATCACGCTCCACGCGGCGAAGGGGCTCGAGTTCCCGGTGGTGTTCATCGGCGGGCTCGAGGAGGGCGTGTTCCCGCACAACCGGGCGCTCGACGACGAGAAGGAGCTCGAGGAGGAGCGTCGGCTCGCGTACGTGGGCATCACGCGCGCGAAGCGGCGCCTGTTCCTCTCGCACGCGTGGCGGCGCGCGACGTGGGGCGGCGGCGGGATGTCGATCCCGAGCCGGTTCCTGCTCGAGATCCCGCAGGAGCTGATGACAGGGCCGCGGCTCGACCCTCGGCTGGCCGGAATGGGCGCCGACCTCGACCCCGACGTGGTGTTCCGCGAGCGCGGCTCGCGGCTCGGCGGCTCCTTCACGCGGACGGGCGGCGGCGCGTACCGGCAGGGGAGCGGGCGGCCCGGGGCGCCGGCGCCGGGCGAGACGTTCCGGCCGACGCGCGACCTGGGCGCGAAGCGCGAGGCGTTCGCGGCAGGCGCGCCGTCGGGCTCGCTGGGACGGCAGCCGTTCGTGCCCTCGGGCGGCGCGGCATCGGCATCTCCATCCGCATCGACTTCGGCATCGTCGGTCCGCTCGCCATCGGGCCTGCCCGGCCTGCCCGGCCTGCCACCCGGCGTCACCCGCGGCATGCCACCGCGCCCCACGCCGGAACCATCGGTTCCGCAGCGCCCGATCGTCCCCGGTGAGCGCCGCTACCGCGACGGCGACCGCGTCCGTCACGCGCGCTGGGGCGAGGGCACCGTGATGACCTCGCGCCTCACCCGCGACGACGAGGAGGTCTCGGTCGCGTTCAGCGACCCGCAGGTGGGCCGCAAGACGATGCTGGCCTCGCTCGCAAACCTCGAGGTGATCGGCTAGGGTCGCGTCGTCGACGGGCATGCGCGGCGGAGTTGCCGCCACCTAGCCCAAGCACGACTACGCATCCGGCGAATGCCGTCATCGATCCGCTCAGGCGACTGACTGGCGGGGACTGGCAGCCCGCCCACGCACAAGGTCTGCTCGGAACGCCCCCACGGCCGCGAAGAGCAGCCGTACTTCGACTATCTGGCGAGAACGGTCGAGGCGACGCGGGCGATCGAGAACGGGCGCGTGGGTGGAGCGGCCCATCGCGTCTCAATCCACCGCGAGGTGCGGCACGTGATCGGGATAGTGCGTGTAGGTGTCGCTTGCGACGACGTCGGCCGCGTTGCCGTCACCCAGCCAGGCCACCACCGTCGCATCGAACAGCTCGCGATCCGTGGCGGTCTCGACGGCCGTGACCAGCTGGTGGAACGACGCCTCCTCGCCCTCCCGGACGTCGGCGCCGGGGCGGTCGCGGTTCTCGGCCAGGACGCGGGCATTGAGCGCGTCGATGTCGAACGGCTCGCCGGTGTCGGGGTCCGGGTCCTCGCCGCTTCGCACGCCCGCCAGCACCGCCGTGGAGTGCCGATGCCAGTATTCGATGTGCGCGAGGACGTCCTTGCGGGTCCAGCCCGGCATGCCGGGCGTCTCGGCGTGGAGCGCCTCGTCGGTCAGGGTGGCCACGGCCGCCTCGATGGGCTCGTGGGCGTCGCGTATCGCCCGGAGCAGTTCGGTCTTGTCCATGCGTTGCATGCTACCGACCCCGCGCCAGCGCCATCTCGCGCAGCATGGCTCAACACCGTGCCATCGCTCGCCCGGCCGAGCGCGGCCCGCGCGGCAGGTCCCGCCCCCTGGTCCGCCGCACGCTCGCTGGGCGCCTGGCTGGCACTGTGGCGAGCCACCGTCCCGGCCGCCGCGGGACGCGGCACGCGCTGGAGTTGTCGCGGGGCCCAGCATGCGTGGCTCGGGTCGTGTTGAGCTGGCCCCGAGCGTGCCTGCGCGGCGCAGCGGCGCAAGATCGCCGTGACGGACAGGCAGCACGCTCGCGCCGTATGCTCGCAATCGATGACCGAGCCGCTTCCCGTCGACCCCGCCCTCGTCACGGCCGCCGAGGCCCTGACGGCCGACGCCGCCGTCGCGCGCCACGAGGACCTGGCCGAGCAGATCAGGCGCGCCAACCGCCTGTACTACGTTGAGGACGCGCCGGAGATCACCGACGCGGACTACGATGCGCTGTTCCGCGAGCTCGTCGCCATCGAGGCGGCACACCCGGACCTCGTGACCTCGGACTCGCCCACGCAGCGCGTCGGCGGGGCCCCGGCGGGCGGCCGATTCCCCGAGGTGCGCCACCAGCGCCCCATGCTCTCGCTCGCCAACGCGTTCAGCCCCGACGAGCTGCGCGCGTTCGACGCCCGCGTCCGCCGCGGCCTGGGCCTGCCCGCCGCGCCGGAGCCCGCCGAGGGGCTGACGTACGTCGCGGAGCTCAAGATCGACGGCCTTGCGATCTCGCTGCGGTATGAGCGCGGCCGCCTCACCCTGGGCGCGACGCGCGGTGACGGCACCACCGGCGAGGACGTCACCCCCAATCTGCGGACGATCCGCTCGATCCCGGAGCGCCTCGCGGAGCCCGCCACGCTCGAGGCCCGCGGCGAGGTCTACATGCCCAAGGCCGAGTTCGCGCGCATCAACGCCGAGCGCGAGGAGGCGGACCTGCCGCTCTACGCCAATCCGCGCAACAGCGGCGCCGGCTCGCTGCGGCAGAAGGACGCCGCGGTCACGGCGAGCCGCCGCCTCTCGACCTGGGTCTACCAGCTGCTGGAGGACGCGCCGAACGCTGGACAAGCCGCGCTCTTCGGGGAGACCGCAGTCGGCGGCGCGGCGACCGTCAGCAGCCAATCCGGCGCGCTGGCCCGCCTCAAGGCGCTCGGCTTCCAGGTCAACCCCGACGTCGCGCCCGGCCTCGACATCGAGGGCGTCATCGCCTTCACGGATCGCTGGCGCGAGGCCCGCCACGACCTCCCGTACGAGACCGACGGCGTCGTGGTCAAGGTGGACCGCTTCGACCAGCAGGAGCGCCTGGGCATGGTGAGCCGGGCGCCCCGCTGGGCGATCGCCTACAAGTTCCCGCCCGAGCAGGTGGAGACGCTGCTCGAGGACATCGTCCCGTACGTCGGCCGCACCGGGACGCTGACGCCGGTCGCGCACCTGCGGCCGGCGAAGGTCGCGGGAAGCACGGTCGCGCGCGCCACGCTCCACAACCTCGACGAGGTCCGCCGCAAGGACATCCGGATCGGCGACACGGTCGTGCTCCAGAAGGCGGGCGACGTCATCCCCGAGGTCGTGCGCCCGGTCCTCGACAAGCGGCCGCCCGACGCCCGCGAGTTCCAGATGCCCGAGGCCTGCCCGGTGTGCGGCACGCCGGTGGTCCGCGACGAGGGCGCCGTCCGCCACTACTGCCCCAACCCCGCCTGCCCGGCACGGGTCAGCCAGGAGTTCGGCCACTTCGTCAGTCGCGCGGGCATGGACATCGAGGGTGCGGGCTGGGCGGTCCTCTCGCAGCTGCTCCAGCGCGGGCTGGTCAAGACGCGATCGGACTTCTACCGGCTGACCGTCGATGACCTCGAGTCGCTCGAGCGCTTCGGCCGCAAGAGCGCCGAGAACCTGCACACGGCCATCCAGCGCTCCAGGAACCGGCCGCTGGCGCGGGTCATCAACGGCCTGGGCATCCCGCAGGTCGGCGAGACGACGGCCATCGACCTCGCCCGCTGGGTCACGGCCCAGGTGCCGCCGGGCGAGGACTGGCTGCCCCGGATCGGCGCGTTCCTGCGTCAGGTGGCGCGGGAAGACCCCGAGCGGTTCGCGGAGGTCGAGGGTGTCGGGCCCACGGTCTCGCAGGCGCTCGCGCGCTGGTTCGCGGACGACGCGACCTCGCGCGCCCTCGACGAGCTGGCGGAGGTGGGCGTGGAGCCCGAGGCGCCGGCCATCGTCGCCGCATCCGGGGCCGCGGAGGGCCCGCTGGCTGGCAAGACGGTGGTCGTGACGGGCAGCATCGAGGGGTTCAGCCGCGAGGAGGCCGAGGAGGCCGTGCGCGCCGCCGGCGGCAAGCCTGCCGGGTCCGTGTCGAAGAAGACGGACCTCGTCGTTGCCGGGCCGGGCGCGGGCTCGAAGCTGGCGAAGGCCGAGGATCTCGGGATCCGGGTCGTGGATGCCGACGGGTTCCGGCGCATCGTCACCGGCGAGGACGCGTCGGGCGAGACAAACGGGGGCGCTGGGTCCGCTTGAACATGGCAGGGCCGAATGGCCTTGCCCACGGGGCACCTCGGACGGCGCATAATGCCGCCGATTCGGCGCCGCACGATCAGTTCGTCGGTAGCCAATCGAAGGAGGAGTGCCAATGTCCCTGCGTGGACGAATTTCCCTGCTGGGCGCCGTCGCCATCGTGGTGTCGGCCTGCTCGGGCGGCGGTGCGTCGCCATCCCCGTCGGCGGCTGCCACGGCCGTCCCGTCGGTCGCCAGCGTCGCCCCGTCGGTCGCCAGCGTCGCACCCAGCACGGCCCCGAGCGCCGCCGCCGCATCACCGTCCGCCGCCCCCAGCGCCAGCCCGATCCCGGGCGGCCTGCTCGACAAGGTCCTCAAGGCTGGGGTCCTCACCGTGTCGACAGACCCGAACTACGCGCCGCAGTCCGTGAAGAACCCGGACGGCTCGTTCTCGGGCTTCGACATCGACGTCGCCACCGAGGTCGCCAAGCGGCTCGGCGTCAAGGTTTCGTTCGTCACGCCCGATTGGACGCTGATCACCGCCGGCAGCTGGTCCGGCCGGTGGGATGCCAGCGTCGGATCGATGACGATCACCGCCGACCGCCAGAAGGTCCTGGACTTCAGCCCGCCCTACTACTACACCCCCGCCCAGATGACCGCGAGCAAGAACTCCGGCATCACGACGATGGACGGCCTCGCCGGCAAGACGATCTGCGCTGGCGCGTCCACCACGTACCTCGACTGGCTCCAGGGCAAGAAGCTCGACTTCGGCTCCCTGTCGCCGACCACCACCCCGCCGGCCGGCATCAAGACGGTCTCGCTCAAGACCGACGCCGACTGCCCGCAGACGTGGGCGGCGGGTCGCAACGACTTCCAGGGCTGGCTGAGCTCCAGCACAACGGTCGACGGCGCGATCGCTGCCGGCATGCCGGTCGTCAAGGTCGGTGACCCGGTCTACTTCGAGCCGCTCGCCATCGCGGTCGACAAGAGCGGTCCGGTGGACACCGACTTCGTCGCGGCGCTCAAGACCATCGTCGACGGGATGCACGCCGACGGCACGCTCACCCAGTTGTCCATGAAGTGGTTCAAGGCTGACCTGACCCAGGGTCCGTGACGCGCGACATCGCCACGTCCACGTAGCTCTAGTGCGGGGGCGCCTCGACGGCGCCCCCGCTTCCATACGGGAGGGTTGGCATGTCCTACGCAGGGGGCGGAGGCGCCGCGCAGGCTGACGAAGGGTTCAGGCTCGCCCATCCGGACGTCATCGTCGCCAGGATCGCCGCGTCTCGAGCCCGAGCCCGCCTCCGGTTCCGGATGATCTTCGTCCTGACGTGGATCGTGCTCGTGGGGGGCCTGGCCGCGGCCCTCGCGGAGAGCGGCAAGGTCGACCCGTCATTCATCGCCAAGTGGGGCCCGTTCATCCTCCAGGGGATCCCGGTCACGCTCTTCGTGTCCGTCTGCTCGATCGTGCTCGCGGTGGTCTTCGCCCTGTTCGGAGCACTCGGGCGGCTGTCCCGCAACCCGCCCGTCTACGCGATCGCGACGCTCTACGTCTCGCTCGTGCGGGGCACCCCGCTGATCGTGCAGATCATCTTCGTGTACCTCGCGCTTCCCCAGTTCGGGATCGTCCTCGATGCGCTGACCGGCGGCATCCTCGCGTTGTCGTTCAACTACGGCGCCTACCTGACGGAGATCTTCCGGGCGGGCGTGGAGGCCATCCCGCGGGGGCAGCGGGAGGCGGCCCAGGCCCTGGGGATGACCGAGCGCAGCATCATGCGGCGGGTCATCCTCCCGCAGGCCATCCGAATCGTGATCCCGGCCATCGGCAACGACTTCATCTCGATGACCAAGGACTCGGCCCTCGTGTCGTTGGTGACCATCCAGGAGGTCTTCTGGCGGGCCCAGAATGCCGGCACGCAGTCATTCCGCACATTCGAGGCCCTGATGATCGCCGCCATGGTGTACTGGGTCATGACCATCGTGTTCAGCCTGGGACAGGAGCGCCTGGAGAGGCGAATGGCGGAAGGCGACGTGCGGCTGTGAGCACCGAGATGGATCCCGTTCCGGTGTCGGCCGACCACCACGACCCCTTCGCGAGGCCGGGCAGCCTCACGCCGCCGGGTGCCGACCCGGTCGTCCGGGCGATCGACCTGCAGAAGTTCTACGGCTCCAACCACGTCCTCAAGGGCGTGACGATCGAGGTCTATCCGCGCGAGACGATCTGCCTCATCGGCAAGTCGGGCTCCGGCAAGAGCACGCTGCTGCGGTGCGTCAACTTCCTGGAGGAGCCCACCGTCGGCTTCATCGAGGTGGACGGCCTGCGCGTCGCGTCGGACCCGCTCCGGCCCCGCAATCGCCAGCACCAGGAGCAGATCCGCCAGATCCGACTGCGGGCCCAGATGGTGTTCCAGGAGTTCAACCTGTTCCCGCACATGAAGGTCATCGACAACCTGATCGAGGGCCCGATCCGCGTGAAGGGCATGCCGCGTGACCAGGCCATCGCGACTGCGGAGAGGTACCTCGCCAAGGTCGGCCTGTCGGAGAAGCGCGACGAGTACCCGGGAAGGCTGTCGGGCGGCCAGAAGCAGCGTGTGGCGATCGCGCGGGCGCTGACGATGGAGCCCAGGGTGCTGCTCTTCGACGAGCCCACCTCGGCCCTCGACCCCACGCTTGTCGGGGAGGTCATCAACGTCATGGAGGAGCTGGCCCACGAGGGTGCCACCATGATCGTGGTGACGCACGAGATGGCGTTCGCTCGCGAGGCCGCGGACCGCATCTACTTCATCGAGGACGGCGTGTTCGTCGAGGTGGGTCCGCCCGAGGAGGTGCTCGGGCACCCCAAGGATCCCCGCACGCACGACTTCCTGGCCCGGACGCTCGGCGAGGCGCACGTCCCCGCGTAGCGCGCGGTCGGCCACCTGGGCGCAACTCGCTCGGCGCCCGGCTCAGTCTCGCGGCCGCGTATCATCGGGCCATGGCCTCGCTGACCCGCGCCGACGTCGAGCACGTCGCCTACCTCGCCCGCCTCGGGCTGACCGAACCCGAGCTCGCCCGGCTCGAGGGCCAGCTCAACCACATCCTCGACCAGTACGCGAAGCTGGCCGAGCTCGACACGGACGCCATCCCGCCGACGGCCCAGACGATCGAGCTGGAGAACATCCTGCGCGACGACGTCTCGCGCCCCTCGCTGCCAGCCGAGGACGTGCTGGCCAACGCGCCCCACCGGGACGGCGAGTTCTTCGTCGTGCCCGCCATCCTGGGCGGGGGGTGAGCGCCGTGGCCGACTCGCAGGACCTGACTGGGCTGTTCGCGCACGAGATGGCCGCGCGCCTGCGCTCGGGCGAGACGACCACGCGCGAGCTCACGGCCGCCCACCTGGCCCGCGCCCACGCGACGGACCACGGCCTACACGCCTGGCTCTCGATCGACGACGACCGGGCGCTGGCCGAAGCCGACGCCGCCGATGCGAGGATGGCGGCCGCCCTTGCCGACGGGGCGGCGGCGCTGGCCGCGCTGCACCCGCTCCACGGCGTGCCGGTAGCACTCAAGGACCTGGTGTCGGTCAAGGGCGGCCAGTGCACGGCGGGCTCGCGGATCCTCGAGGGGTACCGCGCGCCCTACGACGCCCACATCACCGAGCGCCTTCGCGACGCCGGCGCGGTGATCCTCGGCAAGACCAACATGGACGAGTTCGCGATGGGCTCGTCGTGCGAGCACTCGGCCTTCGGGCCCACGGCGAACCCGTGGGACCTCGAGCGGGTGCCGGGCGGGTCGTCGGGCGGCTCGGCGGCGTCGGTGGCGGCGTTCCAGACGCCGCTGTCGATCGGCACGGACACCGGCGGCTCGATCCGCCAGCCGGCGGCGCTGTGCGGGATCGTGGGGATGAAGCCCACGTACGGGCGGGTGTCGCGATTCGGGATCGTTGCGTTCGCCTCGAGCCTCGACCAGATCGGCCCGTTCGCGCGTGACGTGCGCGACGCCGCCGCGCTGCTCCACGCGGTCTCGGGCCGCGACGAGCGCGACTCCACATCGGCCCCGGAACCGGTGGCCGACGACCTGCTCCACCTCCCGGCATCGGACGACGAGGCCGCGTCGTGGCTGCGAGGCAAGCGGCTGGGCGTGCCGCGCGAGTACTTCGTCGAGGGCATGGAGCCGGGCGTGGCAGAGGCGATCCGGACGGCGGTGGCCGACCTCGAGCGCGCCGGCGCGACGATCGAGGAGGTCAGCCTGCCGCACACCGACTACGGCCTGGCCTCGTACTACATCGTCGCGCCTGCCGAGGCGTCGGCGAACCTCGCCCGCTACGACGGCGTCCGATTCGGCCACGCGGTCACCGAGGGAGCGGACTACCTGGCCGACTACCTGGTCACGCGCGGATCGGGCTTCGGCCCCGAGGTCAAGCGCCGGATCATGCTGGGCACCTACGCGCTGTCGGCGGGCTACTACGACGCGTTCTACCTCAAGGCACTCAAGGTCCGGACGCTCATCAAGCGGGACTTCGACGTGCTGTTCGACGCCGGGTTCGACGCGCTGGTGGGGCCGACCTCGCCGGACGTCGCGTTCCGCTTCGGCGCCAAGCTCGCCGACCCGGTCAAGATGTACCTGTCCGACGCGTGCACGCTGCCGGTCAACATGGCCGGGCTGCCCGGGATATCGATCCCGTGCGGCCTGTCCGAGGGCCTGCCGGTTGGGCTCCAGTTCATCGGCCCGGCCTGGTCCGAGGCGAGGCTGATGCGGGCCGCGCGGGCGTACGAGGGCGTCACGGCCGCAGCTGCCTGGCGCCGCGTGCAGCCGCACGATCTCGCGAGGCTCGCACAACCCGGGCTGCCGACGCCCGTCGAGCGCGTGGCCGCGGCGCACTGATCGGGCAGGCCGAGCAGCGGCGACTCAGCCGCTGCGTTCGCCCGGACCGCGGGCTGGACCCTGAGTCCAGCCTCTCGGCCGATCGTGGTCGCGGGCTGGACTCCTGGTCTTCACGGCGACGGTTTCGGGCTGTTGAGGGCCTGAATCCGGTCCAGAACTGGACCTCGGGTCCAGCCGGAGCCTGCACTGCATCGGGAATCTGGACTCCGGGTCCGGCCACGCGGCGGGCCCGCTGCTGGCGGCGCTCGCGTGGCGCTCCCGGTCTCTTGACGGTGGCCGTCGTCTGCGCCGTGGAAGGCGGCTACCTCGGATCGGCCGGTCCCCGGCAGAAATCGTCACCTAGTCAGCGTACGACTGCTCATCGGCCGGGAGCTCGCATCGCGACCCGCAGGTGGCCGATTCATGCGCAATCCGGTGACGGACAGTCGTCCTTCGACTACCTGGCAGCATCGGTGCGACGAGTAGTCGTGCTCCGACTATCCGCCGATTCTCGCGTGCGGCGAGGGGGCCGGGTGGCAAGGCGATGGCGTACGATCGACGCCATGACCGAGATCACCGCCCGCGCGCCCTTGTCGGAGCGCGCCCTCGCCCAGCGCGTCCGCGCCGTGCCGCCGTCGGGCATCCGGCGCTTCTTCGACATCGCGGCGACGATGCAGAACGTCATCAGCCTCGGCGTCGGCGAGCCCGACTTCGACACGCCGCGCAACGTCGTCGAGGCGGGCGTCGAGAGCCTGCGCGAGGGCCGCACCCACTACACCAGCAACTTCGGGACCCTGGAGCTGCGCCGCGCGCTCTCCGCCCACCTCGAGCGGCGGTACGGCGTCCACTACGCGCCCGAGAACGAGATCCTGATCACGGTCGGGGCGTCGGAGGCGGTGGACCTCGCGCTGCGCGCCACCTGCGACCCGGGCGACGAGGTCATCCTCCACGAGCCCAGCTACGTCGCGTACGAGCCCGCCATCGTGTTCGCCGGCGGCATCGTCGTCCGGGTCGCCACGCGGTTCGAGGACGACTTCGCGCTCGACCCGTCCGCGGTCGAGGCCGCGATCACGCCCCGGACGAAGGCGCTGTTCCTGGGCTACCCCGCCAACCCCACGGGCGCGGTCCTCGACGACGAGGTCCAGGACGAGCTCGCCCGGATCGCCGAGCGCCACGACCTGCTGGTGTACTCGGACGAGATCTACGACCGCCTCGCGTACGGCTCCTACCGCCACCGCGCGTTCAGCTCGCTGCCGGGCATGCGCGAGCGGACGATCCTGATGGGCGGCTTCTCCAAGGCGTACGCGATGACCGGCTGGCGCGTGGGGTGGATGTGCGCGCCCCGGGAGATCCTGGAGGGGATCGTCAAGGTCCACCAGTACGGGATCATGTCGGCCCCCACCATCGCCCAGGACGCCGCGCTGGTCGCGCTGGTCGAGGGCGAGCCCGCGGTGGCCGCCATGGTCGCCGAGTACGACCGCCGGCGCCGGCTGCTCGTGGACGGCCTCAACAAGCTCGGCCTCCCAACCTTCGAGCCCCGCGGCGCGTTCTACACGTTCCCCAACATCAGCTCGACCGGCATGACGTCCGACGAGTTCACCGAGGCGCTGATCCACGAGGAGGCGGTGGCCGTCGTCCCCGGCAACGCGTTCGGCCCCTCCGGGGAAGGTCACGTCCGCGCCTGCTACGCGACGAGCTACGAGAAGATCGAGGAGGCGCTCGACCGCATCGGGCGGTTCGTGGAGCGGCACCGCTACTGAGCCCAATGCCGCCCTGCCGGGCTGGGACACCACCCGTGGCACGGCGCGCTGGGTGACCTCTGACCCTTGTCGAGGGGGCCGAAGGGTGGAGATGCTGGCAGCGTTCGGACGGGCCCGGTTCGTGCCGCCGCCCGACGGCCGACCAAGGATGCACGCCATGACCCGAGCGCTCGTCGTCCACCACGACATCGACCTCGCCGATCAAGAGGTCGATTCCCTGCGCCGCCTCGGCTATGTCGTGCAGCAGTGCAGCGGGCCCACCGCCAACACCTGCCCGATCCTCAACGGCGGGAGCTGCCCCCTGGCGGAGGCGTCGGACGTCCTCGTCTACGACGTCTGGGCCAGCGGCGACGTCGAGGGCTCGACCCGCCTCATCGACGGGCTCCGCCGGATGCACCCCCATGCGCCGATCGTGCTCACGTTCCCGGGCATGGGCCTCGCCGACCTCGGCGAGGCGCCGGAGCGCGGCATCGTCACCATGTTCGGGCAGCCCACCGGCGCCAATCTCGACGCCGCGATCAGGCGCGCGATCGCGTCACTCGCGCCGAACGCCGCCTGACGCGGGTTGCGGCCACCGAGCTCACCGCGCACCGCGCTCACCGCCTTCACCCGGACGAGCGGGACCCTGCGCCACCCTCGGCGCCGGACATCGGCCTAGGCGAGCGTGTCGTCGTACTCGAGCGGCGCGCCGGCGATGATTCCCGCCAGCCGCCGCGCGGAATCCTTGGCCACGCGCCGCAGGTCGCCCTCGAAGTCCACCCACACGATCCCGAACCGCTGGCGGTAGCCCTCCGCCCACTCGAAGTTGTCGAGCAGCGACCAGGCGAAGTAGCCGCGGACGTCGGCGCCGTCGTCGAGCGCCCGCGCGACCTGGCCCAGGTGCTCCTCGAGGTAGCGGGTGCGATCGTCGTCGTGGACCAGGCCGTCGGGACCGGGCCCTGTCGGGTCGGAGCAGCCGTTCTCGGTGACCAGGATCGCCGGGTGGCCGTAGTCGGCGTCGACCCGGCGGATGATCCGGTGCAGGGACCCGGGCCAGACCTCCCAGCCGATGGAGGTGCGGGGCCCCGACCCCGGCAGCCGCCGCAGCCCCGAGATCGGGTCGGCTGCGTCGTGGGCGATGACGGCTCGCGAGTACATGTTGATGCCGATGAGGTCGAACGAGGTCCGCATCGCATCCATGTCGCCCGGCCGGACGTCCATCGCGGCTAGCGCGGCGTCCATGTCGAGGTACGCCTCGGGGTAGGCGCCCTTGACCAGCGGGTCGAGGAACCAGGCGTTGACGCGAGCGTGGTGGCGCTCGGCGGCCGCGGCGTCGGTCGGGTCGTCGGTGGCCGGGTACGCCGACTCCATGTTCCACGCGGAGCCCACGAGCGCCTCGGGCGCCGCGGCGCGCACGGCTCGGACGCCCTCGGCGTGGGCGAGGTTGACGACGTGCCCCACGCGCAGGGCGAGCTCGCGGTCGGCGAGGCCCGGGGCGTGCGCGCCGGTCTCGTGGCCCAGCCAGGTGAGGATGTGCGGCTCGTTGAGCACGAGCCACGTCCCGATCCGGTCCCCGAGCCGCCGAACCACGGCGTCCGCGTATTCGCCGAACCGCCCGATGATCGAGCGGTCGGCCCAGCCGCCCGCGTCCTGCATCCAGGCGGGGAGGTCCCAGTGGAACAGGGTGGGGTAGGGGGCGATCCCGGCCTCGAGCAGGGCGTCCACGAGCCGGTCGTAGTGGGCGAGGCCCGCCGCGTTGACCGCCCCGTCCGCGTCCGGGATCACGCGCGGCCAGG
This sequence comes from Chloroflexota bacterium, assembly GCA_021783095.1. GTDB lineage: Bacteria > Chloroflexota > Limnocylindria > Limnocylindrales > CSP1-4 > CAIXZV01. The sequence continues at coordinate 17,174 of JAJXUG010000023.1, forward strand.
ACAGGCTGAACCGATACGCGCGAAGGCCCAGCTCGCGCATCAGCACGATGTCCTCCGGATAGCGGTGGTACTGGTCGCAGGCGACGTCGCCGGTCGACCCGTCGACCACCTTGCCCGGTGTATGCGCGAAGCGGTCCCAGATCGAGGGCGTCTTGCCGTCGGCCTGAGGCGCGCCCTCCACCTGGTACGCCGAGGTGGCCGAGCCCCAGACGAAGCCCTGGGGGAACCGTGCGGGACGGAGCATCGCGTTGCGCCTCGTGCTGCCGCGTCGCGGACGCGGGTTGGGCCTGGACCGGCCCGGCTAGATGGGCATGGCGAGGGCTGTGCGCAGGTCGCCGAGCTCGCCTGTGGCGACCTCGCGCAGCTCCCAGGTCTCGTCCAGGGCCGTCGTGTCGCCGGGCTCGAGCACCACGAGCGGGCCCAGCACCTCGAGTTCGGTGTAGCGCTCGGTCGCGAAGACCTCCGCGCTGCAGCCGAGGTCAGGATAGTGGGCGCCGGGCACGGGAACCCAGCGCCGCACGAGCGCGACCCCGTCGCGCACCCAGGCGGCCCAGCCGGCGTCCACGGCGCAGCCCGCCTTGAACTCCGGGCCGGCCTCCCCGCGGACCGCCAGCAGCCCGTCGCGGACCGTGAGCCGCGGGTCGTCCCACGACGCGTACGGCCACAGCGCCACCATGCGGTCGGGCCTGGTCGCGTGCCCGGGCGTGGCGCAGGGCTGGGGGAGGATGGCGGTGCCGCCCGGCGGCAGCTGGGTGATCGCCCAGGGCGCGAGCTCGATCGCCCGGGGCCCCCGGTTGGCCACCACGTGGCGCACGCGGAGCACGGGGCGGTGGGGGTCGAGGCGCACCTCGATGGTTCGCACGCACGCGGTCTCGGGGTCCGGCGCGCCGGCCAGCAGGAGCCCGTCCGGCAGCGACGTCACGCCCAGGCCGCCGCTGTCGGGGGCGGCGTTGCGTCCCGCGTGCTCGGGCGCCAGCCAGAGGCGGTGGCCGCCCCACAGCCGGTAGGGCCCCGCAGTCGTCGGCCAGACGACGTCGGGGGTCTCGGCGAGGAGGCTCGGGCCGCCGACCAGGCCCAGCCGCACGATCCGGGGCCCGTCCTCGGCGAGCGCCTCGAACCAGGCAGCCGCACCCGCGAGGCCGACCGTCGGGAGGCCGTGGAAGGTGCCAGCGAGGGGCCGGCAGGCGAGCGGGTCGGCGGCGGGCGTCACGCGAGCCGGACCTCGACGCTGACGCGGGCCGTGCCGGCGGGCGGCAGCGGGACGAGTGTCCCGGCGACGGGCCCTCCGTCGACGATGAGCCCCGCGCCGTGGCCCGCGTTGCGAGTCACGCGAATCTCGTACTCGGTCCCCCGGAACCTCCGGCAGGCCGTGAACCCGGGCCACGAAGCGGGGATGACCGGCGCCACCCGCAGTCCGTCGTGCTCGGGCCGGATCCCGAGGATCCACTGTGTGGCCGCGACCAGGTTCCACGCCGCCGTCCCGGTGAGCCAGCTGTTCTTCGCCTCGCCGTGGGTGGGCGCGTCACGCCCCGCGATCATCTGGGCGTACACGTACGGCTCGCAGCGGTGGACCTCGGAGATCGCCTCGCGCGCCGAGGGGTTGATCCGCAGGTAGTAGTCGAGGGCACCGTCGGCGTTGCCGAGGATCGCCTCGCCGATCATCAGCCACGGGTTCGTGTGGCAGAAGACGCCGGCGTTCTCCTTGTACCCGGGCGGGTACGACGAGATCTCGCCGAGCTCGACGTGGTACGAGCGGAATGGCGGCTGCTGGAGCACGACCCCGTGGTCCGTCGCGAGCCGCTCCCGGACCGATGCGAGCGCCATGCCCGTGCGCCCGTCCTCGAGCCCCACGCCGGCCATCGCCATCCAGCCCTGTGGCTCGATGAAGATCTGCCCCTCATCGCAGGCCGAGGACCCGACGGGCTGCCCCGCGTGGTCATACGCGCGCAGGTACCAGGCGCCGTCCCAGCCGTGGGCCTCGATGGCGCAGGTCATCGAGGCAGCGGCCGCGTCGAACCGGGCCCCCTCGACCGCATCGTCGCGCAGCCGCGCGATCGCTGCGGCCTCGCGCGCCGCGACCACGAACAGCGCCGCGATGAACACCGACTCGGCGACGCCGCCCTCGCGCTGGGGTGCGGTCTGGAACGAGGTGCCGGGCTCGTCGGAGAACACGTTGAGGTTGAGGCAGTCGTTCCAGTCCGCGCGCCCGATGAGGGGCAGGCCGTGCGGCCCGAGCCGCGCGAGCGTGAAGTCGATCGAGCGCCGGAGGTGCTCGTGGAGCGGCGTCTCGGAGCCCTCGACGTTGTCCCACGCGACGGGCACCTCGAGGATCGAGCGGTCGCCGGTCTCCTTGAGGTACGCCGCGACCCCGAGCACCAGCCAGGCGGGGTCGTCGTTGAAGCCCGACCCGATGTCGTCGTTGCCGCGCTTGGTCAGCGGCTGGTACTGGTGGTACGCGCTGCCGTCGGGGAGCTGCGTGGCGGCGATGTCGAGGATCCGGTCGCGCGCGCGCTCCGGGAGCATGTGCACGAAGCCGAGCAGGTCCTGGTTGGAGTCGCGGAACCCCATCCCGCGCCCGATGCCGGCCTCGAACAGCGAGGCGGACCGCGACAGGTTGAACGTCGCCACGCACTGGTACGGGTTCCAGATGTTGACCATCCGGTCGAGGTGCTCATTGCCCGTGGACACCGTGATCGCGCCGAGGCGCTCGTCCCAGGCGGACCGCAGCGCCGCGAGGTCCGCCTCGACCCGGCCCGGCCGCCGGTAGCGCGCGATCACGTCGCGGGCGGCGACGGTGGCGGGCCGCCCGGACCCAGGCGGGTCGAACTTCGCGTCCGCCGGGTTCTCCGTGTACCCCAGCAGGAACGTGACGTCGCGGCTCTCCCCGGCAGCCAGCTTGAGCGCCACCTGGAGCGCGCCGATCGGCTGCCAGCCGTGGGCGATGCTCCCCGAGAGCGCGCCGCGGTCCAGAGCTGCGGGCGCCTCCCAGCCGCGGTACGGGCCGAGGAACGCGTCGCGCGACGTGTCGAACCCGGCGATCGGCGCCGTGCAGGCCAGCCACGCGAAGTGGTCGCGGCGCTCCCGGTACTCGGTCACGTGGTAGACGACGCCGTCCTCGACGAGCACCTCGCCCGTCGAGTAGTTGCGCTGGTAGTTGGTCGCGTCGTCCTGGGCGTCCCACAGGCAGAACTCCACGGCGCCCACAAGGGACACGCGAGCCGCAGCGGGCCGGTCGTTCGTGACCCGAACCCGCCACGCCTCGAGCGTCTGCCCGGGCGGCACGAGGTACGTGGTCTCGGCGCGGATCCCGCCCCGCGAGCCGGAGATCAGCGTGTAGCCGAGCCCGTGGCGGCACTCGTACCCGTCGAGCGCCCGGTGCGACGGCGCCCAGCCCGGGTTCCACCAGTCGCCCGACTCGTCGTCGCGCAGGTACAGGAACCGGCCGCCCACGTCGAGCGGGGCGCTGTTGTAGCGGTACCGGATCAGGCGCCGCAGCCGGGCGTCGCGGTAGAAGGCGTAGCCGCCGGCGGTGTTCGAGCACAACGAGAGGAACTCGTCGTCGCCCAGGTAGTTGAGCCACGGCAGCGGCGTGTCCGGGCGCGTGATGACGTACTCGCGCCGGCTGTCGTCGAAATGGCCGAACTGCACGGTCGACGCCCCGGCCTACTTGTCCACGCCGGTGACGACCACGCCGCGCATGAACGCCCGTTGGGCCAGCAGGAACACGAAGATCGGCACGACCATTGTCATGAGCGCGGCCGCCTGGATCAGCGTCGGCTGCGTGGCGTACAGCGCGTTGTACTCCTGGATCGCGATCGACACCGGCTGGAGGTCCGGTTTGCTCGAGAGGTAGAGCAGCGGCACGAAGAAGTCGTTCCAGGCGAAGAAGAAGTGGAACAGGGACACGGCGGTGATGGCGGCCAGGGACTGCGGCACGACCACCGAGCGCAGGATCCGGAACGGGCCCGCTCCGTCGATCATGGCCGCCTCGTCGAGTTCCCGCGGGATCGTGAGGAAGTACTGGCGCAGCAGGAACACGTTGTAGGCGTTCGCGAAGCAGTGGGGGATGATCAGCGGCAGCCAGGTCCCGTTCCAGCCCAGGCGCGTGAACATGATGTACTGCGGCAGCAGCGTGACCTGGAACGGCAGGATGATCGTCGCGATCAGGATGATGAACAGCAGGTTCTTGCCCGGGAACCGGAAGCGCGCGAAGCCATAGGCGACGAGCACCGACGAGAGCACCGCGCCGAGCGTGCTCAGCGCCGCGATCCCGAACGTGTTCCGCATCAGCTGCGGGAAGTTCAGCTGGTTCCACGCGGTCGTGAAGTTCTCCAGGAGCGGGGAGAACGTCCACGCCTGCTGGAGCGTCCGCCACCGGCCCTGCCACTCGATCGGGGTGGGGTTGGCGGCACTGGGGTCGACGAAGGTGCTCGACTCGCGGCCGGGCTCGATCAGGATGAGCGAGCGTGTGGAGCCGTCGGGCATCGGCACCGAGTAGACGGGGTACTGCTGGCCCTGATACGTCGCGGTCTGGGGCGAGGCGGGCCAGACCGGGGATCCCGGCGTGGTGGACTGGCCGGGCTGCTGGAGCGCCGTCGTGGCCATGTACAGCAGCGGCAGCAGGTATGCGCCGATGATGATCAGCGCGATCATCAGCAGCATCGAGCGGCCGAGGAACCGCCGGTAGGCTCGCGCGATGGGGCTCCGGTCGCTGAACGAGCGGCCCGTCTCGCGCGCCCCCGTGACGATGGCGGTCATCGGTCGCCACCCGCGTAGTACACCCGGCTGCGCGAGAACCAGAAGAGGACCAGCGTCAGGATCAGGACGATCACGAACAGCAGCCAGGCGATCGCCGCCGCATAGCCCATGTGGTTGAACACGAAGCCCTCGCGGTAGAGGACCAGGTTCATGAACAGCGTCGCGTTGTTCGGATCACCCTTGCCGTTCGTCATCGTGTAGGCCTGGGTGAAGTACTGGAACGTCCCGATCAAGACGATGACCAGGTTGTAGAGCAGCACCGGCGAGATCATCGGGATCGTGACCCGCCGGAATGACTGCCAGCGGCCCGCGCCGTCGATCTTGGCGGCGTCGTACAGCTCGGTGGGGACCGACTGGAGGCCGGCGATGTTGATCAGCATGAAGTTGCCGATGCCCCAGAGCCCCATGATGGACAGCGCGGGGTACACCCAGACGTCGCTGTTGATCCAGTCCGGGCCGGCCAGGCCGAGCGCACGCAGGATCCCGTTGAGCCAGCCCGTGTCGGTGTTGAGGAAGCCCATCCACACGAGCGTCGAGGCGACGAGCGGGATCATCATCGGCATGTAGACGAGCGCCCGCAGCGGGCCCTTCGCGGGCAGGCTGGGCTGGTTCAGCAGGACCGCGAACCCGAGACTGGCGACCATCGTCACCGGGATCGTGATGACCGCGAACTTGACGGTCGCGATCAGTGACGCCGATATGGACGGGTCGCCCAGCATGCGGACGTAGTTGTCGATGCCGACGAACGTGACGGCCTCGGGCCGGACCATGTTGAAGTCTGTGAACGACAGGACGAGGGACGCGATCATGGGGCCGGCCGTGAACACCAGCAGGCCGAAGATCCAGATGCCGACGAACCCGAAGCCCCAGAGGGCCTCGCGGACCGACGGCCGGAGCCGGGAGCGACGCGCGGGTGCCGGCAGGTGGCGCAGCGCCTGTGTCGACGCGCTCATGGTGTGGGGGCTCCCTGGGTCTCGGTGGGGGAGGAGTGGGTCGGTGCCGGTGGTGCGGCCTCCCGGGCGCGCGGCGCGCCCGGGAGGCCGACCGGGAGGAGTGTGGCTAGGGATTCTTGTCCGGCGCGGCGTCGAAGATCCCCTGGAGGGTGGCCTTCAACTTGTCGAGTTCAGCGCTGACGTCGAACGAGGCGCTGGTCCGATATCCGGTGCCGAAGGCCTGCCAGGCGGCCTTGGCCTTGGCGTAGTCCGGGACCCAGCTCTGGTGGTTGGGAATGTCCACGTAGCCGAGCATCTGCTGCGGCACGGACCAGTCGAGCTTGGAGTCCGGGTACTGCTTGTCCACGCCGTCCTTGTACCCCTGCACGAGCGAGGGGTCGGCCGGGTAGGCGCCGTAGGCGGTGAGCAGGGCGCCGGACTGGGCCAGGTAGGCCAGGGCCTTGAAGGCGGCGTCGGGGTGCTTGCTGCTCTTGAGCATTGCGAACGTGTCGGCGTGCAGCTTGGCCGTGATCTTGCCGTTGTACGACGGGGCGATGGCCCAGCCGAACGACTTGACGATCGGCTTGGCCGGCGGGGCCGGGTTGACGCAGCACGCGTACCAGGTGTGGGTCTCGTCCATGGCCAGGTTGCCCGACTGGAACTCGTTGCCCTTGGCCAGGAGGTCGGAGTTGATCTGGTTCTGGTTGGGGATGAAGTGGTCCTTCCAGACGCCGTTGTCGAACCAGGTCTCGCCCGTCTTGACGGAGTCGGCGACCTGCGCGGTCTTGCCGTCGGGGGCGAGGAAGGAGCTGGCGCCGAACAGGGAGGACTCGGCGAGCGGGCTGTTGTCGGCCCACTGCATGTCGAAGCCCCACTGGACGATGTTGTTGGGGTCGAAGTTGGCGCTCGTGGCGTCGTTGCCGTTCTTGTCGACGGTCAGCTTCATGCCCAGGGCGCGGACGGCGTCCATGTCCCACGGCTTGCCCTGGTAGAGGTCGCCGACCTTGGTCGGCGGGTAGGGCAGCTTGGCCTCGTCGAAGAGCGCCTTGTTGTACCAGATGAACGACGGGTAGACCGCGAACGGCACGCCGATCGTGGCGCCGCCCTTGCCCATCTTGAAGAAGTTGGCCAGCGACGGGTCGAACTTGGTCATGTTGAAGTTCTGGGACTGGATGAGGGGCTGCAGGTCGGCCAGCTGGTCGATGAACAGGTTCAGGCCCTCGACGCCCACCGGGCCGATGATGTCGGGGGCGTTGCCCGCGGCGATCTCGGTCTTGAGGATGTTGCCCGCGACCTTGTTGTCCTGGATCTCCAGGGAGATGTAGACGTCCTTCTGGGAGTTGTTGAAGTCGTTCACGACCTGCTGCTGGGTCGCGATCTGTTGCGGCTGGCCGCCGGTGCCCAGGCCGACGAACCAGCGGACGACGACGCCGCCGTTGGGGCCGGGCTGGTCATTGCTGATGGGGGCGGCCGTGATGAGGGGGGTCGGGGAGGGGGTAGCCGCGGCGGTCGCCGCAGCCGCGGTCGGGGTTGCTGCCGCGGCAGCCGCCGCCGCGGCGGACGGCGACTGGGTCGCGGTGCTGCCGCCGCAGGCGGTCACCAGGATCGCGGCGCTTGCCGCGAGGGCCGCGAGCCGGGTGAGGCTCGGCCGGTTCAGGAGCATGTGCGTTTCTCCTCCATCGTGCGTGTCGCTTCAGGCGATCGCAGGACCTCTCTGCGGGCGGTGTCAGGCGCGCCCGATCGCCGTGCCGAGACCGTTCTCAGGACCGCTCCCTCCTCGCGCTCGACGCGCGCTCCACGAGCTGGGTGGCGAGGACGACCCGGCGGGGGACGTGGTCACCGTGGCCGATGGCATCGATGAGGAGCCGGACCGCGTCCGGGCCCATCTCCTCGATGGGCTGGCGGATGGAGGTCAGGGGAGGCAGCGTGGTCTCGGCGATGGGCGAGTCGTCGTAGCCCACCAGCGCCACGTCGTCGGGGACCTGGCGGCCGCGGGCGCGGAGCACGGACAGGGCGCCGGCGGCCATCAGGTCCGACGCCGCGAACACGCCGTCGAGACCGGGGCAGGCGTCGAGCAGCCGTTCCATCGCGGCGGCGCCGCCCTCGTGGGTGAAGTCGCCCGAGACCACCAGCCCCGGGTCCACCTCGCGCCCCGCCGCCACGAGCGCGTCGCGGTAGCCGTCGAGCCGGTCGACGCCCGGCGCCATGTCCTGGGGGCCGGCGATCGTGGCCACGCACCGGCAGCCCTGGTCGAGCAGGTGGCGGGTTGCGCGCTCGCCGCCCTGGCGATTGTCGACGTCGACGTAGCTGAGGTCAACGCCCGGGCGCGGCCGACCGACGAGAACGGCCGGAACGCCGCGCGCGGTCAGCGCCTCGGGGATGGGGTCCTCGGCGTGGAGGCTGACGAGGAGGGCCCCGTCCACGTGGCCGCCGGTGAGGTAGCGGATGGTGCGCGCCTCGTCGCCGTGCTCGGGCATGAGCAGCACGAGCTGGAGGTTGCGGTTGGTGAGGGCCGCGCTGACGCCGCGCACGAGGCGGGGGAAGAACGGGTCCGAGAACAGGCGTCCCGGCGGCTCCGTGATGACGACCGCGATCGAGTCGCTGCGGCGGGTGACGAGGCTTCGGGCCGCTCGGTTGGGCGTGTAGCCCAGCTGGCGGATCGCCGCCTCGACGCTGGCGCGGACCTCGGGACTGACGCGGGGGCTCTCGTTGACGACGCGCGAGACGGTCGCACGCGACACGCCGGCGACCAGGGCGACTGCCTCGAGGGTGGCGCCGGGACGGTTGCGGATGCGACCATCGATTGCGGTCATCTCGCTCCTCTGTGAGAGCGCTCTCACGCTCGATGCGGAACATAGCACGGCGTGTCAAGAGAGCGCTCTCACAATTCGCGAGTGACGGCCCGGGGGCGCCTGGGTTGCGCAGCCCCGGTTGTCGGTTCCCGCGGCGGAGCCCAGAGCGGGCCGGCGCCGGCCCGCCAGCGTGCCGTTCGGGCACGCGTCGCGCGCGCGGCGGATCGGCGGACCTCCTCGCGGCATCGACTTCCGCAGGGACACTGCCCCTGTTGCGGGTCCACCTCCATCGCGCCCTCGGCCGCGTGTGCGAAACTCTGCCGATGGCGGCTCTCGTGCTGATCCTCTCGGGAACGTACGCCTCGGCCTGGGGCCTGGTGCGCTGGCACCTGTCGGCTCGCGCGGCGATGCGCCACGCAGCCTTCGCGGTGATCTGGCTTCCGGTGGCGATATACGGGCTGTTCCCGGCGACGGTGGGCCTGGAGGTGGTTCGGTGACGGCGACGGCGGAGCATGCAGCGGGCATGCTGGGGCGGTACGAGGCCGTCATCGGCATCGAGATCCACTGCCAGCTGCGCACGGTCTCGAAGATGTTCTGCTCGTGCTCCACGCAGTACGACGGCGCCGCGCCCAACACCCACTGCTGCCCGACCTGTCTCGGGCTGCCGGGCGCGCTGCCGGTGATGAACCGGGCGGCCGTCGAGCACGTGATCGCCACCGGCCTGGCGATCGAGGCGTCGATCGCGGCGCGGACGCAGTGGGAGCGCAAGAACTACTTCTACCCGGACCTGCCCAAGGGCTATCAGATCAGCCAGTACGCCATCCCGCTGGCCGCCAACGGGCGCCTCGCGATCGAGACGTCGGCCGGGCCGTTCACGGTTGAGATCACCCGCGCCCATCTCGAGGAGGACACGGCGAAGCTGGCGCACGGCGACGTGGTGCCGGGATCGACGGTGGCGCGCACCACGCTGGTGGACTTCAACCGCTCCGGCGCTCCGCTCATGGAGATCGTGACCGAGCCCTGCATCCGCACCGCCGAGCAGGCGCGCCGCTACGCCGAGGAGCTCCAGCTGCTGCTCCGGGGGATCGGCGTGTCTGACGCCGACATGGAGCGCGGTCAGATGCGGGTCGAGGCCAACGTGTCGCTGCGTCTGCGCGGGACCGAGCCCTTCGGGACGCGGGTCGAGGTCAAGAACATGAACTCGTTCCGTTCGGTGGAGCGGGCGATCGCGTTCGAGATCGAGCGGCAGGGCGCGGCCCTTGACGCGGGCGAGTCGCTGCGGATGGAGACCCGCGGCTGGGACGACGGCCGCCAGGCGACGTACCACATGCGGTCCAAGGAGACCTCGGAGGACTACCGGTACTTCCCTGAGCCCGACCTGCCGCCGCTGCGCGTCGACGACGCCTGGATCGAGCGGGTCCGGGCGGCGCTCCCCGAGCTGCCGGCCGCCCGCCGCGAGCGGTACGTGGCAGCGGGGATCACCCCGTACGACGCCGCGGTGATCGTCGCCGACCCGGGCATGACACGCGCCTTCGAGGCCATCTCGGCTGCGGCGCCCGACCTCGCCGCCAAAGAGGTCGCGAACTTCGTCAGCGGCACGCACGCGCGCGTCGCCAAGTCTGCCGGGCTGAACGCGCGGGGCACGGCGGGGGCATCGGACCCGGCGTCGATCGCCGCGCTCCTGGCGGCCATCGCGGACGGCAGGGTGGGTCGGCCGATCGGCCGCGACCTGCTCGACCGCCACCTCGCCGACGGCACGCCGGCCGCGGACCTGCTCGCCACGGTCGCATCGACCATCTCGGACGACGACGCGCTGCTCGGGCACATCGACGCCGTCATCGCCGCCAACCCGAGGGCGGTCGCCGACTTCCGAGCCGGGAGGCCGGTTGCGGGGTTCTTCGTGGGGCAGGTGATGAAGGCCACGGGTGGCGCAGCGGACGCGTCCAGGGTCACGGCGCTCGTCCGCACGCGCCTCGAAGCGGAGGGCTGAGGGGTCATGTATGCCGTGCTGGTCCTGTTCGGCCTTGCGCTGATCATCGTCGGCGTCTCGCGTGCTCGTGGCCCGTACCAGCGGTACACGGCGCTCAAGGAGCAGGACGCCAACATCGCGCGCTACGAGCAGTGGCGCGGGGGCATCCGCTCGGACGGCAAGACCGGCGCCTCGGTCGCGATGGAGATCCTGCGGCGCCAGGTGCAGATCGCGGTCGCCGTCGTGATCGCAGGGTTCGTGCTGGTGGCGGTGGGCTTCGTCATCCGCTGACGCCGTCAGGGCCCCCGGGGCACCGACACACCAAAGGGCGGGGTCGGCATCGGCATGCGAGAGCGGACGGACGGCACGGGGCTGGCCACGCGGGCGATCCACGCGGGCGAGCGCCCCGACCCGACGACGCACGCCCACAACACGCCCACCTACGCGACGGCGACGTTCGCGTTCGACACCGCGGCCGAGAAGGAGGACGCGGTCGACCGGGCGCCGGGGTGGGACTTGCGCTCTTACTGCTGCTCGCGGACGGGCAACCCGACGAACCGGGCGCTCGAAGAGAAGGTCGCGTCGCTCGAGGGGGCCGAGGACTGCGTGGTCTCGTCCTCCGGGATGGGGCGTTCACCGACCACCTTGCGCTGTGCGATATCGGCGTCAGCCTGGGCGACGTCTTCACGCTGGTGCACCCGCGACCGAAGGACGGCGGGATCGTCCGCGTCTCGGTGGGCTGCGAGGGCGTGGCCGACCTGGTCGAGGACTTCGGGCGGGCCTCCCGTTCGTGGGGTCTGGGGGCGGCGGACCGATCCGCGCGCCGCGCCGGGTCCCGTCGCGGCCCGCAGCCCCCGTCGCGGACGTCGCCTTCGCGGACCGCCCGGTGGCCGCGCGGCGCGCGGCCCGGCACCGCGCCATCCTCGCGGGTGGCCGTCCTGCGGGCACTGCGACGCGCGGGGCAGCGCGTTGCCCGACCGGCGCGCAGGATCGACGAGTCGGAGGCTCACGAACCGCCATTCCGCTCACTGGTCGGGCGCACCCGCAGAGGCGTCCATCGGAACGCCCCCCGAGCGGACGATCGTTGGTTTCGTCGCCTCTCTCCCTAGGGCAGCCCCACGTGAGCCGCCGATAAGTGCCATGCGCCAGACTCCGCCTATGAGCGTTCGTGAAGATCCAGGCGACGTCGGCCTCCGGGACGCCCGCGACCTTCTGGCCTCCGCCCAGAGGGAACTCCGCACCACGAGGCTGCGTGCGGGCCTGAGCCAAGCGTCGGTCGGCAGGGGCGCCGGCCTGTCGAGGTCGGCATACGGGCGCCTTGAGCGCGGCGGCCTCGCCCATGTCCCGCTTGAGCATCTGACCAGGTCCGCGCGCGCGCTCGGCCTCGTCGCCAGCCTCCGCCTGTACCCGGCCGGTTCGCCAGTGCGCGACGCAGCCCAGCTCCGACTGGAGGCGGACTTCAAAGGGGTTCTCGGACCCGGACTGAGCTTCCGTGTCGAGGTTCCGCTCCCGATCGAGGGCGACCTGCGCGCCTGGGATGGACTGGTGTCGGGCGCGGACGGGCTGGCATTCACGGAGTGCGAGATGCGCTTGGGCGACATGCAGGAGCTCGCGCGCCGTCTCGCCCTCAAGCTGCGCGATGATCCGCGCTCGGGTCTCCTGATACTTGTAGTCCGGAGCACGCGCCACAACCGTCAGGTTCTCGCGGGGCATCGCGAGATCCTCCGGCCGTTGCTGCCTCTGGACGGCGCTGCCGTCATCCGGCGCTTGCGAGCCGGGCGACTCCCTCCTGCGAGCGGGCTGCTTGTGATCTGATCGGTTGATCTGATCGGTCGGATCACGAGCAGCCCTCCGGATCCTGCCCCCTGTTCCGCCCGACGTCCTTGGCTGCTGACCGGAATGCTCCGGCGCCGTTCCGGAGCGTGACGCCATCCGACACGTGGCGCTGTCAAGGTCTCTGCTGGCCCGCGTGAAGGTCTGTGGCCGCCCAGCGGGCACTGCGACGCTCTGATCTGCGCGATGTCCGCCGTCAGGGCGGAAGCGAGCCGGGACCGCGCAAATCAGGCACCGCTTCGCCCGTCAGCCGGGCATTCTGCATCGGCCGCCGCCTGTAGGCGCGCCGGGCGGGCAGCGCAGAGCAGCGCAAAGCCGGCGGCCAGCGGGCAGCGCGGAGGAGGCAGCGCGGAGCGGGGAGCGGCCAGCAGACAGCGGCGAGACGGGCGCCCCCGCCGCGCCCGATCAGCCCCGGCCGAGCGCCGCGGCTGCCTTCAGGGCCGCGCCGATCGTGAGGTCCACGCGGCGGACCACCTCCTCCTCCGAGGGGCGGAACCAGGGCTCGCCGTCGATTCTCGTCGCGGACGGGTCGTCCGGGTCGACGATCACGTCCGACACCGTGAGGATGGCCCCCGCCCGGACCGGCCGGCCCTTCGCGCGCTCGCGCATGGCGATCAGGAACAGGGCCGCGCTCTCCATCTCCACGCCCATGTAGCCGCGGCGTCCCCAGCGGACCGCGCCAGCCGGGTTCGGGTCGTAGAACACGTCCGACGTGACGATGGGCCCGACGTGCGTGACGAGGCCCTCGGCCTTCGCCGCGGCATCCAGCGCGGTGACGACGCCGTAGTCCGCGGTCGGCGCGGTCGCCTCGCCCATGCCCAGGACGCCGCCCACCCCCGTCGAGGCAGCCGCGGCCATCGCGACCAGCGCGTCGCCGATGCCGAGCTTGCCGAAGCCGCCGCAGGTGCCGACGCGGATGAACGTCGTGACGCCGAGCATGAGGAGCTCCTCGACCACGATCGACGTGGTGGGCGTGCCCATCATCGTCGTCTGGACCGAGACCGCGACGCCGTCCACCGTGCCGGTGTAGCCCAGGAGACCGCGGCGCTCGGACACCAGGCGCGCGCTGCCGAGGCCGCCGTCGAAGCGGGCGGCGATGCGCGTGGCTCGGAGGGGGTCGCCCGGGAGGAGCACGACGGGCGCGAAGTCGCCCGGCTCGGCGGCGACATGGATAGGCATCGGGACCTCCAAGGTTGCTGGACGGGCGCGCTGGCGACCAGTATGTGGTCTGCGCCGGACCCGGCGCCACGCCCCCAGGGCTCGCGCCTGACCAGGGATCCAGCGTGGCGGCCGGCGTTGCGGAGTGGACGCAGCGACGCGAGCGGGACGGGTCAGCGGTGGGGCGCACCACCGATCAGCCGCCGGTGCTCGATCAGCGTGCAGCGGTCCATGACCACGCCCAGGCCCGCCTCGTGGGCGATCCGCCCGGCCGGCTCGCTGGCGATCCCGAGCTGGAGCCACAGGCAGCGCGCCCCTGCGGCGACCGCGTCACGCGCATGCTCCTCGCAGAACTCCGGGCGGCGAAACACGTCAACGAGCTGGATCGGCCCCGTGGCCCGCACCGCCTCCGCCACGGTGGGGTAGCAGGGCCGGCCCTGGATCGACGCAGCACCCGGGTTCACCGGCACCACGTCGTAGCCCAGGCCGCGCAGCGCCTCCATGACGCCGAAGGCCGGCCGAGCGGCGTTGTCCGATGCCCCGACGAGCGCGATCCTGGGCCGAGACGCCAGGAGGAGGCGGACTTCGTCGTCGCTCAGGAGGGGCACCGGGGAGCGCCCTTCCTGGACCGCGATGAGAACCGCAATCCACTGCCGATCGGTCGTCACGGCTTCGTGCGGCCTCCCTCCATGCAGGTTGCGCTTCCGTTGTGAGATGCGCCTCGGACCCCCGTGTTCGGGGCTCCGGGGCAGTCGATTCTCGCGTACATTAGCCGTCGGCCCGACACCTCAGCCAGGGCGCTCGGGATCTATGGAGGAGTATGCGTTGCATCTCTCGAAGCGGCTGTTCGCGCTCGGCACGACGACAGCCATCCTGATCTCCGCGTGCGGCGGAACCGCCGCAACGCCGTCCCCCTCGGCCGCCGCGTCGTCCGCGGCCCCGTCCGCCGCCGCGTCGTCGGCGGCCCCCTCGGCCGCCGCATCGTCCGCGGCCCCGTCCGCCGCCGCGTCGTCGGCGGCCCCCTCGGCCTCGGCCGTGCAGGCGCCCAATCTCAAGATCGGTGTGGTGACCGACATCGGCACCCTCAACGACAAGGGCTACAACGAGTACACGTTCAAGGGCGCCACAGACGGCGCCATGGCGATCGGAGCGGCTGCGCCGCAGTCGATCGTCCCCAAGGACGCGTCGGAATACGCGGCCGACATCAAGCAGTTCGTCGACCAGAAGTACGACATCATCGTGACGGTGGGCTTCAACCTGACCAACGACACGGTGGCGGCGGCCAAGGCGAACCCCAAGATCCATTTCGTCGGCGTTGACCAGTCGCCGGTGTGCGTGGATCCGCAGGGCAATCCCGACACGACGTTCGCCTGCAAGGGCGACGCCAAGACGCTCCTGCCGAACTACACGTCCCTGTACTTCGCGGAGGACCAGGCAGGCTATCTGGCGGGCATCGTGGCCGCCTACGCCTCGAAGAACAAGTCGATCGGAGCCATCGGGGGCACGACCCTGTGCGCCCCGTGCGTGCGCTACATCCAGGGCTACGACATGGGCGCCAAGTCCGTCACGCCCGACATCAAGGTCACTGCCGCGTACGTGACCAACGACTTCTCCGCCGCGGCGTTCAACGACCCGGCCGGCGGCAAGGCGTTCGCGACCACGTTCATCAGCACCAACAAGCCCGACGTCCTGTTCCAGGTCGCGGGCAAGACCGGCAACGGCATTCTCGAGGCAGCCTGCCAGAAGGGCATCTACGGCATCGGCGTCGACGTCGACCAGTACGTGTCACTCGGGGCTGCCACCGACCCGACCTACGGCTGCATCATCACCAGCGCCGAGAAGCACGTCGAGTCGGCCACGAGCCAGGCCATCCAGGAGATCGCCGCCGGCACCCTGTCGGCTGGCGACGTCCTGTTCAACGCCAATAACGACGGCATCGGCGTGTCGGACTTCCACGACAAGGCCAGCATGTTCGGGCCGGAGGTCACCCAGGCGCTCAACACCGCATTGGCCGGGATGAAGTCAGGCGCGCTCAAGACCTGCCCCGCCACCGGCTGCGGCGACGCCAAGACGCCGCTGCCCTGAGCAGCTAGTCGCGATCACTGACGACGGGCCGGCCGCCTCGGTCGGCCCGTCGTCCCGTATTCGGTCCAGTCTTTCGGAGCTTCGATGGCATGACTGGTCAGTCGGGCACGATCCAGGCGCCCGCGCTCGAGATGCGCGGCATCACCAAGCGCTATCCGGGAGTCGTCGCCAACGACGGGATCAGTCTCGAGGTGAGACCCGGCGAGATCCATGCCCTCCTCGGCGAGAACGGTGCCGGGAAGACAACCCTCATGAACGTCCTCTACGGGCTGGCCACGCCCGACGAGGGTCAGATCCTGCTCGACGGGGAACCGATCCGGATTGCCGGTCCGGCGGACGCGATCGCGCGTGGCATCAACATGGTCCACCAGCACTTCATGCTGGTCCCCGTCCTGTCCGTCGCCGACAACGTCCTGCTGGGCGAGGAGACGATGGCCAACCGGGTGTTCCTCGATCGCAAGGAAGCCCATCGACGGATCCTCGAGCTCGGCCGCAAGTTCGGCTTCGAGATCGATCCTGAGGTCAAGGTCAGCGCCCTCTCCGTGGGCTGGCAGCAGCGCGTGGAGATCCTCAAGGCGCTCTATCGCAACGCACGGATCCTGGTGCTGGACGAGCCCACCGCGGTGCTCACGCCCCAGGAGACCGAGGAGATCTTCGCCGTCCTGCGCCGCCTGGCGGACCAGGGCCACAGCATCGTGTTCATCAGCCACAAGCTGTACGAGGTGCTCGCGATCGCCGACCGGATCACCGTCATCCGGCGCGGGCGCGTGGTGGGGGAGCGGAGGCCCGCGGAGACCAGCGAGGACGAGCTGGCCGAGCTGATGGTCGGCCGCGAAGTCCAGCTCACGGTCGACCGGGGGACCTCCCACCCGGGCAGGCCGATGCTGCGCGTGAGCGGCCTCGAGGCGTCCGACGACCGGGGACACCCCATGGTCCGAGGCGTGGACCTGGAGGTTCGGGCCGGCGAGATCCTGGGGATCGCGGGCGTGGCCGGCAACGGCCAGGACGAGCTGGTGGAGTCGATCGTGGGTCTGCGACGGCCCACCGCCGGCGCGGTGACGCTCGACGGCGCGAACATCACCGGTCATTCACCACGCGCGCTCAACGAGGCGGGCGTGGCGTACGTCCCGGCAGACCGTCATCGGTTCGGCCTGATCCTTCCCTTCTCGATCGCCGACAATCTGGTCCTGACGAGCTACTACCGGCCTCCCTACGCGCGCGGGGTGGTCCGTGATGGCGAGTCCATCGAGCGCGACGCCCGCTCCTCGGTGGAGCGGTTCGACGTCCGCACGCCGTCGGTGACTGCCAGTGCCGCCACGCTGTCGGGGGGCAATCAGCAGAAGATCGTGGTCGCCCGCGAATTCGACCGCGAACTCAAGCTGTTGGTGCTGGACCAGCCCACTCGCGGCCTCGACGTGGGGAGCATCGAGTTCATCCACAAGCAGGTCATCGCCAAGCGGGACGCCGGGACGGCGGTGCTCCTGGTGTCGGCGGAGCTGGACGAGGTGCTGGAGATCTCGGACCGCATTGCGGTGATGTACGGAGGACGGATCGTGGCCGTGCTCGACGGGCCGACAGCGGACAAGAACGATGTGGGCCTGCTGATGGCGACCGGCGGCACCGCCCGGGACGGGGCGCAGATCGCGAAGGCGTCGGCGTGAGCGCGCCGGCGCCCGCGCCCAGGGCCCGTGGCGGGGTGAGCAGGGCGCGGGTCTGGTCGCTGGTGGCGGTGCCGCTGGCGGTGATCGTTGGCTCCGCCGTGCTCGGCGCCGCGGTCATCCTCCTCTCGGAGCCGCTGATCCCCGGCAGGCAGTTCGATCCCCTGCTGTGGCTGACCGCATACGAGGCGATGATCCAGGGCGCCATCGGCGACCCCCAAGAGTGGGCGGCCCTGGACTTCCACTCGCTCGTGTCCACCCTGGTGAACACCGCGCCGCTCGTGTTCGGCGGCCTGGCCGTGGGCTTCGGCTTCAAGGCCGGCCTGTTCAACATCGGGGCCCAGGGCCAGTTCCTGGTCGGTGCCCTGGGCGCCGTCATCGTCGGGGTCTGGCTGCATGACGCACCGGCGCCGCTGGCCATCGCCGGCGCCACCATCGCCGGCATGGCATTCGGTGCGGCGTGGGGCTTCGTGCCGGGCTTCCTGAAGGCGTTCGCGGGCGCCCATGAGGTCGTCAGCACGATCATGATGAACTACGTGGCGATCCAGCTCCTGGCGGCGCTCGTGAGCGGCCCGCTCAAGGTGCCCAGGTCGCCGCAGGCCATCACCTTCGACGTCGGCAACGCAGCCTTCCCGGTCATCCCGTTCCTGCAGCCGAACGGGCACCTGGGGATCCTCCTCGCGCTCATCGCGGCGGTCGGGGTCTGGTGGGTGCTGTATCGGACAACCTGGGGCTTCGAGGTGCGAGCCACCGGGGCCAGCCCGGACGCGTCGCGCTACGCGGGCATGCGCCCGCGCCTGATCACGGTCGCGACCATGACCTTCAGCGGCATGCTCGCCGGCCTGGCCGGCGTCTGCGTGCTCCTGGGCGTCACGAAGTCCATGACCTCCAGCTTCGGCACCACGGTGGGCTTCGACTCGATCGCGGTGGCCCTGCTCGCGCGGTCGAATCCGCTCGCGATCGTGCCCGCCGCGCTGCTGTTCGGGGGAATGCGGGCCGGAGCCGGGCTGATGCAGATCCAGGCCGAGATCCCGGCTGAGCTGGTCGACGTGATCCAGGCGGTGATCCTGCTCGCGCTGGTGACCAGTCCCGTCATCCGGAGGCTGCTCCACGCCGACACGCGCGGTTCGCACGGCACCGAGACGGCCGCCTCGCCGGCGGCCGAGGCGGCGCGCTGATGGACGTCATCCCGGTCATCAACTTCCTCTACGGCATCCCCGTGCTGGGGTTGGCGTTCCAGCTCGTCGGCTATCTCGTCGCGATCCTGCCGGACAACTCGCCGACCATCATGGTCCAGGCCACGCCGCTGGCCCTCGCTGCCATGACCGGCGTCATCTGCGAGCGGTCGGGCGTCGTCAACATCGGCATCGAGGGCACGATGCTGGCCGCCGCCTTCACCGCCTGGGTGGTCGGCATCGCGGTGAACCCGATCTTCGGCAACCCGGCTCCGTCGGACATCTTCGGCATCACGATGCCCCTCCTGATCTCGCTGGCCGCGGCCGTCGGGGTGGCGGTGCTCATCTCGGCCCTGCACGCCTGGATGTCCATCACGCTCCGAGCCGACCAGATCATCAGCGGGACGATCATCAACATCGCCGCAGCCGGCGTCACGGGCTACCTCGACCAGCTGATCTCCAAGTCGTCGCCCGTCGGGGCCGGCGAGTTCGCGGCCTTCCAGCCGCCGCAGGCGCTCGTCGAGCTTCCGCTCGTCGGCTGGCTGCTCAACATGTTCCTGAACCTGGGCCCGATCGCCATGTCCACGGTGTTCCTTGTCATCGGCCTGCAGGTCTGGCTGTTCTGGTCCCGCTGGGGCCTTCGCACCCGTGCCGTCGGCGAGCACCCCCGGGCCGCGGAGACGGTGGGCATCGACGTCATCCGGCTGCGCTACCAGAACGTCATGATCGGCGGGGCGTTCGCGGGCCTGGCAGGTGCGTTCCTGAGCATGGAGGCGACCAACTCGTTCCAGATCGGCATGACCATCGGTCGCGGGTTCATCGCGCTGGCCGCGATGATCATGGGTCGCTGGACGCCGATCGGCGGCTTCCTGTCGGCGCTCCTGTTCGCGGTCTTCCTCGAGATAAGCCAGCTGATCAAGATCGCGCCGCCGACGGGTGACCTGGGCCAGGTGATGACCTCCGTGCCGGCCCAGCTGTGGGACGCGCTGCCGTACCTGCTCACGATCGTGATCCTGGCAGGCGCCGTCGGGCGGAGCATCCCGCCAGCCGCCGATGGCCAGCCGTACGAGCGCGAAGCTGCAGCCTGACTGCGGGCGCCCTGACTCGGCCGGCCCCGAGCCGCCCTCGCGGCGCCGCGCAGTGCGCAGGGAGCCCGTGCCCGGAAGCGCGTGATCTTCGGGTGTTGCGGGCTGGGTTCCAGGCGCCGCGCCGGGCGTCGCGACCGGCCGCCAGCCCGCCCTCGACCGCGTCGTCGACGCATTCGCGCGTTTCGACTAGCATCGGGCGATGCCGCCGACGCCGCCCGCCTCGCGCCGGACCACTGACCCGCACGCCACCACGCCGTCGGCGCTCGGGTTCGATCCCCTCGATCGCGCGTTCATCGCCGACCCGTACCCGGTGTACGACCGGCTGCGAGCCGACCATCCGCTGCTGTGGAGCCCGGCCACCGGGCAGTGGATCGTGTCCCGCTACGCCGACGTCAACGCGCTGCTGCGCGACCGCCGGCTGGGTCGCACCTACCTCCATGTCGCCAGCCACGCCGAGATGGGCCGCGACGAGCCGCCCGAGTGGCACGATCCGTTCTGGCGGCTTGTGCAGAGCGGGATGCTGGACCGCGAGCCGCCCGACCACACCCGGCTCCGGCGGCTGGTCTCCAAGGCGTTCACGCCGGCAACCGTGGAGGGGATGCGCCCACGGATCGAGACGATCGTGGACCGGCTGGTCGGCGAGGCACTCGAGGCCGCCGCGTTCGACCTGATCGCGGACGTCGCCGAGCCGCTGCCGGTCACGGTCATTGCCGAGCTGCTCGGGGTCCCCGAGGCCGATCGACACCTGCTCCGACCGTGGTCGGCCGACATCTGCCTGATGTACGAGCTGAACCCGTCCGAGGACAGCCAGCGCGCGGCGGTGGCGGCGAGCCTCGCGTTCGGCGGCTACCTGCGGGACCTCGCCCGCGACCGGCGCGTCCACCCGGGCGACGACCTGGTCTCCGGTCTGGCGCAGGTCGCCGAGGCCGGCGACACGCTCACAGAGGACGAGCTCATCGGAACCTGCGCGCTGCTGCTCAACGCGGGCCACGAGGCGTCGGTGA
Organism: Chloroflexota bacterium; assembly: GCA_021783095.1. GTDB lineage: Bacteria > Chloroflexota > Limnocylindria > Limnocylindrales > CSP1-4 > CAIXZV01. The sequence goes on from JAJXUG010000023.1 coordinate 37,626, forward strand.
ACGGCACCGGGAACGCCTGGTGGACGCTGTTCCGCCACCCGGACGCGCTGGCAGCGCTCCGGGCGGATCCGTCCCTGGTGCCAACTGCGATCGAGGAGCTGCTGCGCTTCGACACGCCGCTGCCGATGTTCGAGCGCTGGGTGCTCGAGGACATCGACCTGCACGGCGTGCGGATCGAGCGGGGCGCCGAGCTCGCCCTCCAGTTCGCCTCGGCCAACCGCGATCCGGAGGGCGTCGAGCGGCCCGACCAGCTGGTGCTCGATCGGCGCCCGAACCCGTACCTCTCGTTCGGGGCGGGCATCCACTACTGCCTGGGCGCGCCGCTGGCCAAGCTCGAGATGGGGATCCTGTTCGACGCCCTCCTGCGTCGGATCCCTGGCCTCGAGCTGACGTCAACCCCGGTCTGGAAGCCGACGTTCGTGCTGCGCGGCCTGCAGTCGCTCCAGGTGTCCGCGGGGCGCAGGGGCCGATAATGGATCGCAGCGCTGACGTCGTTCCAGCATCGGCGTGCCCAGCCAGATCCCGACCCGGAGACATGCCGCCATGCCGATGAGCCCTCGAGACCGCGTCCTCGCCGCCCTCGCCCACGAGGAGCCCGACCGGGTGCCGATCGTGGTGGGCGTCAGCAACGCGACCGGGATCAAGGCGCGACCGTATCGCGAGCTGGCCGGCATGCTCGGACTGGATCCGGGCGACGCCTACATCTACGACTGGCCGGAGCTCGGGACGGTCCTGCCGACGGAGGCGATCCTGGAGCGGCTGGGCACCGACGTCCGCCCGGTGCTCGACGCCTACCCTGCGGAGACGCTGCGACGCAACCGGGAGCGCGCGCCGCACTCCCCGTTCATCGACGACTGGGGGAGCGGCCAGGTCGAGGTCTCCGACGGCCACTGGTTCCCGGGCGTCCATCCCATGCGGGAGGCCGAGACCCTGGACGCGATCGAGCGCTATCCGTGGCCGGACATGGACGACCCGTCTCGGGTGGCGCACGTCAGAGCCGCTGCCGCGGCGCTGGGCGCCGACGGGACGTACGCGATCATGGCCACCCCGTGGCTCCTGTTCCCGCTGGAGCGGGCGTTCGCGATGCAGGGCATGGACGCGTTCCTCGTCAACCTCGCGGCGGAGCCCGAGTTCGCCGAGGCGCTGTTGCGCCGGATCGCGGACCTGTGCCGCCAGCTGATGGGCCACTTCCTCGACGAGCTGGGGCCCAACGTCGACATCATCAAGATCGGCGATGACCTGGGCTCGGAGCAGTCGCTGCTGATGTCACCGGCGATGTACCGCCGGGTCCTCAAGCCCATCCACGCCGAGTACATCGCGTTCATCAAGGAGCGGACGCCCGCGAAGGTCTTCTTCCACACCGACGGCGACGTGTTCGACCTGCTCGACGACCTGACCGAGATCGGTGTCGACATCGTGAACCCGGTCCAGACGTCCGCCGGGCGGATGTCTGACCTGGCCGGCCTCAAGCGCCGCTACGGTGAGCGGGTCACCTTCTGCGGCGCGATCGACACCAAGCGCGTCCTGCCCAACGGCACGCCGGCCGAGGTCCGGGCCGAGACCGGCCGGGTGATCCACGAGCTCGGCGCCGGCGGCGGGTACATGCTGGCCGCGGTGCACACGATCATGGACGATGTGCCGGCGCAGAACGTCCTGGCGATGGTCGACGCGGCGCAGGAGCTCGGTCGCTACCCGCTGCGGGACTGACGGCTGGGCACGAGCCCGGGGGTACGATCTCTCGAATGAACGACTCAACAGCCGACGCCGCCCCGATCGTCATCGTGGGCGCCGGCCTCGCTGGCCTCACCGTTGCCCTCCACCTCGCCGACCGGCACCCGGTCGTCGTGCTCGCCAAGCGCGGCTTCGAGGAGGGCGCCACCTCTCGGGCGCAGGGCGGGATCGTGGGCGTCCTGAGCGGCGACGACAGCGTGGAGCTGCACGTTCGCGACACGCAGATCGCGGGCGCCGGCCTGGTCGACGAGCACGCGGCGCGCTTCATCGCCGAGCACAGCGCGGCGGCCATCGAGTGGCTGGTGGCCCAGGGCGTGCCGTTCACGCCCGATCCGGAGGGGCCGCTCGGCCTCCACCTCACCCGCGAGGGCGGACACACGGTGCGGCGGATCGCGCACGCCGCCGACGCCACGGGGCAGGCGATCCACGAGACGCTGCTCGCCAAGGCGCGCGCGCACCCGAACATCACGCTGCGGGAGCGGTGGATGGCCGTGGACCTGGTGACCTCGCGGCACCTGCGCCGGGTCGAGCCGGCCCGCTGCTACGGCGTGTACGCCCTCGACATCGACGCCGCCCGGGTGGAGACGCTCCCGGCGTCGGCGGTCGTCATGGCCACCGGCGGGGTGGGCAAGGTCTACCGCTACACGACGAACCCTGAGACCTCGACCGGCGACGGGATCGCGATCGCCTGGCGGGCGGGCTGCCGGATCGCGAACATGGAGTTCATCCAGTTCCACCCGACGTGCCTGTACCACCCGGTCGAGCGCAGCTTCCTGATCACCGAGGCGCTGCGCGGCGAGGGCGCCCAGCTCAAGCTGCCCGACGGCACGCGGTTCATGGCCCGCCACGACGAGCGCATGGAGCTGGCCCCGCGCGACATCGTCGCCCGGGCCATCGACTTCGAGATGAAGCGGCACGGCCTCGACTGCGTCTTGCTCGACGCCCGCCACCTCGGGGAGGCGTTCCTCAAGGAGCACTTCCCCACGATCTACGCCCGTTGCCTGGAACTCGGGATCGACATCGCGCGCCAGCCGATCCCCGTCGTCCCGGCGGCGCACTACACGTGCGGCGGCGTGGTCACGGACCTCGATGGCCGCACGGACCTGCCCGGGCTTTTCGCGGTCGGCGAGACCACCTACACGGGTCTCCACGGGGCGAACCGCCTGGCGAGCAACTCGCTCCTCGAGTGCGTGGTCATCGGCCGGACCGCCGCGGCGGCGATCGACGCAGCCGAGTGGTGCCCGGCGACGGCCCTGCCGGCGTGGGACGAGAGCCAGGTCGAGGATACCGACGAGCAGGTGGTGATCTCCCACAACTGGGACGAGCTGCGCCTGACGATGTGGAACTACGTGGGGATCGTGCGCACGACCAAGCGCCTCGAGCGGGCGCTCCACCGGATCCGGCTCCTGCGCGACGAGACCGACGAGTACTACGCCAAGTTCCGCGTCAACCGCGACCTGCTCGAGCTGCGCAACCTGCTGACCACGTCTGAGCTCGTCGTCCGGTCGGCGCTCTCGCGCCACGAGAGCCGGGGCCTGCACTACAGCCGCGACTACCCGTACACGCTGCCGGCCAGCCTGCCGACCGTCCTCGCCCGGAAGCAGCACTCAAGCAGCTGAGGGCGGGCTTCAGCCCTCGAGCATCCGCATCGAGAAGTCGACCGCTCGCACGTGCTTGGTCAGGGCGCCGACCGAGATCCGGTCCACGCCGGTCGCCGCGAGGTCGCGCAGGCCGGCGAGCTCCGCGCCCCCGGACGCCTCGAGCAGCGCACGCCCGGCCGTGCGGCGGACGGCTTCTCGCATGTCGTCGAGTGTGAAGTTGTCGAGCAGGATGCTCGTTGCGCCGGCGTTCAGGGCCGTCTCGAGCTGGTCGAGTCGCTCGACCTCGACCTGGATCGGCACGTCGGTGCCCGCCGCCATGGCCTGGGCGGCACGAAGGGCCTCGGCGATCCCGCCCGCCGCGGTGATGTGGTTCTCCTTGATGAGGATCCCGTCCCACAGGGCCAGCCGCTGGTTGCCCCCTCCGCCGACCCGGACCGCGTGCTTCTGCGCGAGGCGGAGGCCGGGGATGGTCTTGCGGGTGTCGAGGACCAGGCAGCCGCGCGGGTTGGGCGACGCCCCCTCGATCGCCCGCGCGTGCCGGCGCGCCGCCGTCGCGGTGCCGGACAGCAGCTGGAGGAAGTTGAGGGCCTGGCGCTCGGCTGACAGGAGCGCGCGGGCCGAGGCCCTCACGTCGCACACGGTCGTGGCCGGTGCCATCTCGTCGCCCTCGGCGTAGGCCCAGCGGACCGTGGAGTGGGGGTCGAGCGCCTGCAGGCAGGCCTCGAACCAGGCGCAGCCGCACAGCACGGCCGCCTCGCGCACGGTCACGCGGGCGTGCGCGGGTCCGTCGGGGACCAGTTGGGCGGTCCAGTCGCCGGTGCCGACGTCCTCGCGCAGCGCGTCGCGGACGTTGCGGGCACGCGCCTCGTCGAGGGTCTCGTTCACCGGGGCGGCCTCGTATGCCTCCACGTCGGCGAGGCTACGCGGAGCCGAGGTGCGGCACGTGGCCGCGGTGCGCGGGGACGACGCTGCCCGGGTTCGCCTCGACGAAGGCGAGCATCCGCTCGATGGGCCGGAGCGCGCGATCGCGGACCGGCTCCGGCACCGTGACCTCGCCCCGGCCGGTCTCGAGCGCGGCGATCACGCCGTCGAGGTCGTTGAGCGCCATCCACGGGCAGTGCGCGCAGCTCTTGCAGGTCGCGCTGTCACCGGCGGTCGGGGCCTCGATGAGCGTCTTGTCCGGGGCGAGCTGGCTCATCCGGTGGAGGATCCCGTTGTCGGTCGCCACGATGTACTCGCGCGCGGCACCCTCGACGACGGCCGCCAGCAGCTGGGAGGTGGACCCGACGACGTCGGCCTGGGCCACGACGCCCTCGGGCGACTCTGGGTGGACGAGCACCAGCGCGTCGGGGTGCTCCTCGCGGAGCAGCTCAAGCTCCACGGCCTTGAACTCGTCGTGGACGACGCAGGCGCCCCGCCACAGGAGCATGTCGGCGCCGGTCTCGCGGGCGATGTACTCACCGAGGTGCCGGTCGGGGGCCCAAAGGATGCGTTCGCCGCGCGCGGCCAGATCCCGAACGATTGCGAGCGCGCAGGAGGACGTGACCATCCAGTCGGCACGGGCCTTCACCGCCGCGCTCGTGTTGGCGTACACGACCACCGTGCGGTCGGGGTGCGCGTCGCAGAACGCCGAGAACTCGTCGGGCGGGCAGCCGAGGTCGAGCGAGCAGGTCGCCTCGAGGTCGGGCACCAGCACCCGCTTGTCGGGGCTCAGGATCTTGGCGGTCTCCGCCATGAAGCGGACGCCGGCCACGACCAGGGTCCGGGCTCGATGCGAGCGGCCGAACCGGGCCATCTCGAGCGAATCGGCGACCAGGCCGCCCGTCTCGAGGGCGAGGTCCTGGACGTCGCCGTCGGTATAGAAGTGCGCGACGAGCACCGCGTCGTGAGCCCTCAGCAGCTCGGCGGCGCGCTCCTTTGCGGCGGCCCGGGTCGCCGGGTCGAGCGTCGCCGGGGCGCGGGCCCATGCCCGGGCGATCCGCTCCGCCCCGGTGAGCACCGGCAGGCAGTACTCGATGCTGTGTCGTTCGGTGACCACGTTCGCCTCGCTGTCGGCCGCCTCGCGGCCGTGTCCCGCTGATCGTAGCGCGCCCGCCACGACCGGCTCCAGCCTGGCGAAGCCCCGACCCAGGAGAACCTGGCCGCGGCTTCGCCGTTCGCCTCGCTGGGGTCAGCCCGTCGGCGTCAGCCAGACCGGATACTGGGTCACGTCCACCGGCGCGCCGTCCTTCGCCGAGAGGTCGAACACCCGCAGGGTGCCCCACTGGGCCTTGGTGACGGTGTAGGGAACACTGGCCGAGAAGGTTCCCCAGCAGCCGGTCCCGCACGACGCCATGACCTGCTGGTCTGCGAGCACCTGGCCCCTGGCGTCCTTGACCTGCACCCGGAAGGCGGCCTCGAAGACGTTGGCGACACCCGAAACGCGGACGGGATTGCCGGCGCTGGCGCCCCACGCCGGGTGGTCCACCGAGATCGCGCGCAGGAGCTGGCCCTGGTAGGCGCTGCGCTCGCCGCCGATCCCGCTCGAGGCCTGCCCGTCGAACTGGAAGACGACGGACTTGACCGTGTTGAACTGGGTCAGCGTGTAGACGACCTGGCCGTACCGCGCGTCGGGCGCGGACTGCGAGTAGCCGGTCTGGAACTCGCTCGAGAGGTTGACGGTGGCGACGCCGTTCTTGATCGCGAGGCCGAGGAGTCGGGTCGAGGCGGGCACCGCCGAGCGGAGCGCCGGGCTCGCGTCCAGCTCGTCGGCACTTGGCCCTGCGATCAGCTGGCGCATCGCCGCGGCGGCGACACCGGTGGTGGCCGGGATCGTGCGCAGGACCGGCACGAGGCCGGTCGGGCCGAGCACGAAGTAGGCGCGCACGAGCGTGGTGCCGGAGGCGGCCGGCGACGCCGTGGGGGTCGGCGCGGAGGGCGTGGCATTGGCGGCCGATGACGTGGGCGACGATGCCGGCTCGGACGTGGCGGGCGCGGCGGCCGTGGGGCTGGCCTCGCCGGTGGGCCCCGGCGTGGCGTCGCCCGAGGGAGGGGCGACCGATGCGTCGCCGGTGGGGGCGGGCGAGGATGGGGTGCCGAGCGGTCCAGCCGTCGGCGTGCAGCCGATGAGGGCGAGGGCAGCGGCAAGGGCGAGGATGGCGGTGACTGGGCGGCCGGCGGTTCGCATGGCCGGGACCTCGGTGCGGGTTCCGAACGCCTCAAGCATGGTCCGGGCGGGTGACGCCGGCATCGCCGCCGGGTAACGAAACAGTCACGGGGGCCGTCGGCAGCCTGAGCGTGAAGACGAGGCCTCCCCCCGGACGGGGCCGCGCCCGCAGCGATGCCCCGATCAGCCTCGCGTGCTCGGCGGCGATCGCGAGGCCCAGCCCCGACGACCCGCCCCGCCGCGACGGGTCTGCCTTGTAGAAGCGCTCGAACAGGTGGGGGAGCGCGGCGACCGGCACGCCCGGACCGCGATCGGCGACCGTGATCACGACCCCGTCGCGCACGGGGGCCAGCGACACCTCGACGGGCGTTTCCGTCGCGTGCTCCCGGGCGTTGTCGAGCAGGTTGCCGAGGATCCGGTCCAGACGCCGGGGGTCGGTGCTGGCGAGGAGCGGAGCGGCGGGGACCGTGACGGCGGCGCCCGGGAGGCGCGCAGCGGCCACCGCGCTGACGAAGCGCCCGAGGTCCACCTCCTCGAGGGCGGGACGCTCCGCCTCCGCGTCGAACCGCGAGATCTCCAGGAGATCGTCGACGAGCGTCCGCATCCGGCGCACGTCGCCCGCGAGCAGCTCGCCGGCACGCCGCGCGTCGGGCGGGAGGGCGGCCAGCGCGGGCTCGATCAGCGACGCCTCGGCGACGAGCGCCGCGAGCGGCGTGCGGAGCTCGTGGGCCACGTCGGCCACGAACTGGCGGTTGCGGCCCTGGGCCTCCTCGAGCCGGGCCATGGTGGCCTCGAGCGAGGCCGCCATGCGGTTGAGCTCGGTCGCGAGCCCAGCGAGCTCGTCGCGGCCCCCTGCCGGCACCCGCGCCCCGAGGTCGCCGCTCGCGATCCTGCGCGCCGCGACGGCTGCCGCGCCCACTGGGCGCAGGATCCCGCGGGCGATGATCCCCGCGGCCACCAGCGCGACGAGGACGGCCACCAGCCCGGCGCCGGCGAGCCCCACCCGCAGCTGGGCGAGCGCCTCGTCGACCGGCCGGGCGTCGAACACGAAGTAGAGGTCCGGCGGCGCCGCCCCCTGCCGCCCGCCGATGATGAGGGAGCTGACGCCGCGCAGGTCCTGCCACGCGTAGCCGAGCTGTCCCGACGCCACGATGGAGCGGAGCTCGGGATTGATCTCCGCCAGCGCGCCCGCGAGCTGCTGCGGCGCGAACACGTCGCCGCCCCCGTAGTCGGCGATGGTCGCGACATCGCCGCGGAACTGGAAGGCGGCCGGCAGCCCGCTCGCAGCGAACGCAGCGGCGGTCGTCGGCGCGGGGTCCTCCGCCGGGAGCAGGACCGAGAGGTTGAAGTCGGCCTGTCGTCGCGCCTCGGACACCATGGAGGCGCGCAGCGACGCGTCGACGAACGCGTACACGCCGATTCCGATCCCCGCCACCGTCACCGCGACCAGCGCCACGAGCGTCAGGGCCAGCCGTGTCCGGAGCCCGCCCGGGATCCTCATCCCGCGTCTCATCAGGCCCTCGCGCTCGCTCCCCGCTGGCGTGGTCAAGGGTCCGGCCGCACGGCCTTGTAGCCGGCGCCGCGGACCGTGACGATCAGCGTGGGGCTGGCAGGGTCCGACTCCAGCTTCGCGCGAAGCCGTCCGACAGCGACGTCGACAAGCCTCGAGTCGCCCAGGAAGTCGTAGCCCCAGACGTGGTCGAGGAGGGTTTCGCGGGCGAGGACCCGCCCGGGCTGCCGCGCGAGCTCGAGCAGGAGGTCGAACTCGGTGCGGGTGAGCCCGAGCTCCCGGCCATCGAGGGCCGCGGTTCGGCCGGCCGCGTCGATGGACACGGGCCCCAGGACGACGCGCTCCTCGCTCGAGCCGGGCAGCACCTCGCCGGACCTGCGCCGCAGCGCCGCCCGCACCCGCGCCGCGAGTTCGGGCATCTCGAACGGCTTCTTCACGTAGTCGTCGGCGCCGGACTCGAGGCCCACCACGACGTCGATCGTGTCGGCCCTCGCGGTCAGCATCACGACCGGCGTCGTCGCCACGCGGCGGATCGCCCGCAGCACCTCGAGCCCGTCGAGCCTGGGCAGCATCACGTCGAGCAGGACCAGGTCGGGCCTCTCGGCCCGCCAGCGCTCCAGCCCCTCGGCGCCGTCAGACGCGGTGGTCACCGTGAAGCCGGCTCCGCGAAGCCCGAGCGCGGTCACCTCGCGGATCGACGGGTCGTCCTCGACCAGCAGGATTCGGGCGTCCACGGGTCGAGTATCGCCCCGGCGCGCTCAGCTCGCGCCGCGTTCGCGCTCGAGCTCGCGGAGTCGCTCGTCCGAGATGCCGAGCTGGTGCGCCGCTTCGTGGCGCACGGTCTCGCGCACACGCTGGTGGACCCCCTCCGCGGTCATCGCCGACCGTAGGCACGGCCCGCGGAAGATGGTGATCCTCGACGGCTGGAGGCTCAGGTCCGCCCCCAGCACGGCGCGGTGGACGCCCTCGAACAGGCCGTACATCCCGGGCACGCCCAGGCGCGCGAGCTGCTCGGCCGTCGGCTCATCCTCGATCAGCACCGCCAGCGATCCCAGCCCGGCCCGGAACGCCTCGGGCAGTTCGTCGAGCGCGTCGAACACCCAGTCCTCGAACGTCGCCTCGTCGATCTCGGGGAGCATCGCGTCCATGTCGGCAGGTTACCGTCGCGGCCGCCGCATGTCGCGCCGCCTCCTGCCGAGGCCACGACCAGCCCCCCGCTTCAGGGTCGGGTGATCCCGCCGATCCCCTCGTCATGGGGGTGCGATCGGGCGTCCGCCGGTCCCATCCCGGGTTGCGGCAGGGCTGCCGGTCGGTCGGGGCCGTGCGCCGTGCGGCGCAGGCGCCTCAGCCGCCGCGGGCCAGCGTCTCGCCGTCCGCCAGGAGCTGGTCGCGGATCGCCGCCGAGGTCGCCTCGGTGTAGACCCGGCAGAGCGGCTCCGTGCCCGAGGTCCGGATCATCACCCACGAGCCGTCGGTGACGAAGAACTTGTAGCCGTCGTGCGTCGAGAGCTCCTGCGTGCGGGCCACGGCCTGCCCGGCGAGGGTGGTCGGCGCCGCCTCGCGGAGCCCCTCCACGATGCGCCGCTTGACCGCGTCGTAACCCGCCCGCTCGAAGTGCAGGTCCGTCCGCAGGTAGTACGACGGCCCGGCGATCTCGTGGAAGCGCTCCATCGCCTTGGACACGGGCCACACGCCGCGCTCGCGCTCGCGGAGGAAGAGGTCCAGGAGCATCAGGTCGGCGTAGACCCCGTCACGCTCGGGGAGGTGGGCTCCAAAGCCGAAGCCGCCCGATTCCTCGCCGCCGAGCATCGCGCCCGTCTCGATCATCTTGGGCCCGATGAACTTGAAGCCCACCGGAACCTCGTGGACCTCGAAGCCGTAGCGCTCGCCCAGGCGCCCGACCATGGACGTGTTGTTGACGCTGCTGACCACGGGCTCTCGCATGCCGCGGTGCTCGGCGAGGTAGTAGGCGAGCAGGCCCGTGACCTCGAGCTGGTGGATGAACGTGCCCTTCTCGTCGGCTGCGCCCGCCCGGTCGGCATCGCCGTCGAGCATCAGGCCCAGGTCGAAGCCGCCGCCGGCCAGGCGCGCGAGGGCCTCGTTGATGTTCGGCGCGATGGGCTCCGGGTTGACCCCGCCGAAGTACGGGTTGCGCTCGAGGTGGAGCTCCGTGACCCTGATCCGCCCGCCCGCGAGGAGCCGGCTGATCCATCCCGCCCCGGCGCCCCACAGCGGCTCGACCAGCACGCTCGCGTCGGCGTCGCGGAGCCGGTCGAGGTCGATCGTCTTGCGGACGTGGGCCTCGTAGTCGTCATACGGGTCGAAGCGCTCGAGCAGGCCCGCCGCCTCGGCATCGGCCAGCGGGCGGCGCTCGATCGCGAGATCCCCGTTGCGGGCGATCTGCGCCTCGATGATCTTGAGGATGTCGGCGCCCGCGGCGGCACCGGTCGGCGCCTTGACCTTGAAGCCGTTGTCGGTCCAGGGGTTGTGGCTGGCGGTGATGACGATGGCGGCCGCCGAGCCGCGCAGGACCACCTCGAGCGACGACATCTGGGTGGGCACGGCGTGGGTCGCGAGCGCGACGGGGATGCCGCGCGCGGCCAGCACCTCGGCCGCCGCCGCCGCGAAGTGCTCGGACGCGAAGCGGCGGTCGAAGGCGATGACGACGCCCTTCGCCTGCTCGCCCCGGGCCTCGACGTACTCGGCCACGCCGTCGGCACACCGGCGCACGGACTCGAAGGTGTAGTCCTCAGCCGTCCGCGCGCGCCAGCCGTCGGTCCCGAAAACGATGGTGGGCGCTCGGTGGGGCTCGACGCTGAACGTCACGGCGTACCTCGGGTTGGCGCGGCGCGTCGCGGGGTAGGCGGCGCCGGATGGGGTGGCGGTGCAGTACCGGGAGGATACCCGGACCGCGGTCTGGCGAGTTCGGCTTCCCGAACACGCATGCCAGGGGTGGTATGCGGTCGCTCCTGCTGTTGCACGCCCGCCACGGGTGTCCTGGCATTCATCGTTCCGCTGCACTCGCCGGAGGCGTGTTCCGGCACGCGCGGTCGGATGGCACTCGCCTGGGGCGTGTCCTGGCAGAGCACCGAGAGGGGCCTGACGCTCGGCGCCCGAGCTCAGCTCGCGGCGAGCCAGACGCGCAGCGCCGCCTCAAGGGCGTCGCGGGTCCCATCGATCCGCCCCTCGAAGCGCACCGGGCGGCGCAGGACTGCCTCGAGCTTCGGCGGGATCGTCGCGCCAGGGGCGAGGGTCGGGACCTCGCGCACCAGCGCCAGTTCGGCGTCACCCGTCGGCATCGGCGCATCGGGCGACTGGCCGGCCAGCGCGCGCATCACGTCGCCCGCGAACTTGCCCCAGTGCGCGGTCGCCACGATCAGCACCGGCCGGTCCCCGCCCAGCCGCTCGGCGACCTTCCAGGCGACGGCGGTGTGGGGGTCGAGCAGGTAGCCGCGCTCGCGCTGCACCTCGGCGATGGTGGCGAGGCAGGTGGCGTTGTCGACCCAGTCGCCGGCGAAGATGCCCCGCAGGCGCCCCAGCGTTGCGGCGTCCACCCCGAACCGCCCGTCCGTGCGGAGGTCCGCCATCCAGCCGCGGATCCTCTCGGGATCGCCCGCCAGGTCGAACAGGAGCCGCTCGAGGTTGCTCGAGACGAGGATGTCCATCGATGGCGACGGCGTCTTGACCAGCGAGCGGCCGCTGATGTCATAGACCCCGGTGGCGATGAAGTCCGCGAGCACGTTGTTGCGATTGCTGGCCGAGATCAGTCGGCCGATCGGCGCGCCCATCCTCCGGGCGTACCACGCGGCGAGCAGGTTGCCGAAGTTGCCGGTGGGGACGCAGACGTCGACGAGCTGGCCGTCGGCAAGCGCGCCGCCGGCCCGGAGGTCGGCGCAGGCCGAGAGGTAGTAGACGACCTGCGGGACCAGGCGGCCCCAGTTGATCGAGTTGGCCGACGACAGCCTGAGGCGGTGGTCGTCCACGAGCTCGTTCGCGAAGGCGGCGTCGTCGAACACGCGCTTGACGGTCGTCTGGCAGGCGTCGAAGTCGCCGGCGACCCGGAAGACGTTCACGTTGGCGCCCGGGCGCGTCGTCATCTGGCGTTCCTGGAGCGTCGAGACGCCGGCGTCAGGGAAGAGCACGACGATCTTCGTGTGCTCGCGGTCCGCGAAGCCCTCGAGCGCCGCCGCGCCGGTGTCGCCGCTGGTGGCCACGAGGATCAGGTACTCGCGCCCGCGCCCGCCGCCGCCCGCGTCCGCGACATCGATCGAGGCGGAGAACAGCCGAGGCATCAGCTGGAGCGCCATGTCCTTGAACGCGAGGGTCGGCCCGTGCCACAGCTCGAGGACGTGGCGCCTCCCGCCGAGGTCGCGGACCGGCGCGATGGCAGGGTCGTCGAACTGGGCGCCGTACGCGCCCGCGATGGCCGCGCGGAGCACTTCGGGCGCGAGGTCCGGCTCGAAGCGGGTCAGGACGCGCTCGGCGCGCTCGGAGTAGGGCGGGCCCGCGAGGCTGTCGATGTCGGCCAGGCTCATCGTCGGCAGCCGCTCCGGCACGAACAGCCCGCCACCCGGGGCGATCCCCTCGAGGACGGCCTCGGTGAACGTGCGGGGTCGGTCGGCCAGACCGCGCGTGTCCAGATACCGCATGGCCAGATGGTAGCAACGCCCGCCTCGGGGTCGCCGCGCCTGCGCCCGCCGCAGTTCGCCGCGGCGGCGACGACTTCGCGTGGAGCACGTTCAGTCGTCGACTCCCAGGCGACGAATCGACCGCCGGAGGGTCGCTGAGGCGCCGGAGTCGGCCGGATCGCGCCGCCCAGACGAAGTCCCGACGCGTGAGCGCCAAATCCGTCGCCTCGCCGTCGACAGTCGCGCAGGCGGTCAGGCCGAACGAGCGACAGCGCGCCCGCGCCGGGATATTGAACGCGCGGTTGCCTGCGACCCTTACAGACGCCGCACCGGAGGGCTTCAAATAACCGGCGGCAAGTCGGGGGGCGTTCAGCCCGGCCCGCTAGGACGAGTGGCCAGCCCGACACCCGCAGGCCATTCGCCGGGGCGGCGACGATTCCGCGCGCGGCGCGTCGGTCCGTCGATTCCCAGGCGACGATCCGACCGTTCGGCGGCCTCTCCGGGGCCAGAAACGGCGAGATTGTCGCCGCCCAGGCGACGCATCGACCGGTGGGCACCGAAATCGTCGCCGCGCAGTCGATGCCCGGCCGCGACCATCCCGCGGGTTGCCCGCGACGGCCCCGAAAGCCGCCCCGGCGCGCCCCGGCGAAACCCGCCGCCAGCGATCGGCCGGTACCATTCACCTCCCGTGACCATCGCCCCGAACGACTTCGTCCACCTCCACACGCACAGCGAGTTCAGCCTGCTCGACGGGCTCGGCCGGATCACGGACCTGGTCGACACCAGCGTCAAGCACGGCTTCGACAGTCTGGCCGTCACGGACCACGGGGCGCTGTACGGGAGCGTCGCCTTCTACCAGGCCGCGATGAAGGCGGGGATCAAGCCGATCATCGGCGTCGAGACCTACGTCGCCCGGCGCTCGATGCGGGACAAGGAGGGCAAGGCCGACAGCCAGCCCTACCACCTTGTCCTGCTCGCGACCGACATGGCCGGCTACCAGAACCTGTGCCGGCTGGTCACGGACGCCCACATCGACGGCTACTACTACAAGCCGCGCATCGACCGGGAGCACCTCGCCAAGTACAGCGAGGGGCTCGTCGGCATGTCAGCGTGCCTCAGCGGCGAGGTGCCCAAGGCGCTCGAGGCCGGCGACTGGGACCTCGCGAAGAGCCTCGCCAAGGAGTACGAGGACATCCTGGGCAAGGGCCGCTTCTTCCTCGAGCTCCAGGACCACAAGATCCCCGAGCAGCGGAGGCTCAACGAGCAGCTCCTGCGCCTGGCGCCGGAGACGGGCATCCCGCTGATCGTCACCAACGACCTGCACTACGTCCACCCGGAGCAGCACGAGGCGCACGACGTCCTGCTGTGCGTGGGCACCGGCAACAACCTCGACACGCCCAACCGGATGCGGTTCGAGGGCCCGGACTTCTACCTCAAGACCGCCGACGAGATGTTCCGGCTGTTCCCGGACCAGCGCGAGGCCCTGCTCAACACCCGGCGCGTCGCCGAGATGGTGGACCTCAAGCTGCCGCTGGGCGAGCTGCGCATCCCGCACTTCCCGGTGCCCGAGGGCGAGACCATCGAGACCTGGCTGCGCAAGGAGTGCCAGGCCGGGCTCGTGCGCCGCTACGGCACGGTGACGCCCGAGATCCAGGCCCGGCTCGACTACGAGCTCGGCGTGATCATGCAGATGGGGTACGCGGGCTACTTCCTGATCGTGGCCGACTTCGTGCGGTTCGCGCGGAGCCAGGGCATCGCCACCTCATGCCGAGGCTCGGCGCCGGGCTCCATCGTCACCTACACCCTGGGCATCACCCCGGTGGACCCGCTCCACTACGGGCTGCCGTTCGAGCGGTTCCTCAACCCCGACCGCGTCACGATGCCCGACATCGACATCGACTTCGAGGACGAGCGCCGGGGCGAGGTCATCAACTACGTCAGCCGCAAGTACGGCCAGGACCACGTCGCGCAGATCATCACGTTCGGCACGATGCTCGCCCGGGCGGCGATCCGCGACGTCGGCCGGGTGATGGGGATGGGCTACGGCGACGTGGACCGGATCGCCAAGGCCGTGCCGAACCAGCTGGGCATCAAGCTCGTCGATGCGCTCGAGCTCAGCCCGCAGCTCAAGGAGATGCACGACGCCGACCCGCAGGTCAGCAAGCTGATCGGGTTTGCCCAGCAGCTCGAGGGCGTCGCGCGCAACGCCTCCACCCACGCGGCGGGCGTCGTGATCTCGCGCGAGCCGCTCACCGAGCTGATGCCGCTCCAGAAGGCGACCAACTCGGACGCCCTGATGACCCAGTACGAGATGCACGGCATCGAGGCGCTGGGCCTGCTCAAGTTCGACTTCCTGGGCCTGTCCAACCTCACGATCCTCCGCCGCGCCGTCGAGCTCATCCGCGAGCACCGCGGCGTGGAGGTCGACCTCGACGCGATCCCCCTCGACGATCCCAGGACGTTCGACCTGCTGGCGTCGGGCGAGACGACCGGCGTGTTCCAGCTTGAGTCCGCGGGCATGCGCCGCTACATCCGCGAGCTCCAGCCCACCACCGTGTACGACCTCGCGGCCATGGTGGCCCTCTACCGCCCGGGGCCCATGGACAACATCCCCACGTACATCCGCCGCAAGCACGGCCACGAGCGCGTGGAGTACCTGCACCCGCTGCTCGAGCCGTTCCTCAACCGGACGTACGGGGTGTTCGTCTACCAGGAGGACATCATGGCCGCCGCTGTGGCCCTCGGCGGCTTCTCGGGCCCCGAGGCGGACACGCTCGGCTACGCCATCCGCAAGAAGAAGTCCTCGGTCCTGCGCTCCATGAAGGAGACCTTCGTCGAGCGGGCGGCCGAGCGCGGCGTCTCGGCGGGCACGATCGACGCGGTGTTCAAGGCGTTCGAGCCCTTCGAGCGGTACGGGTTCAACAAGGCCCACGCGACCACGTACGGGCTGGTGGCCTACCAGACCGCGTACCTCAAGGCGAACTACACGGTCGAGTACATGACCTCGGTGCTCTCCGCGTTCCGCGACAACGCCGAGAAGGTCGCGGCCGCGATCGCCGAGTGCCGCCGTCTGGGGATCGACGTGCGCACTCCGGACGTCCACAGGAGCCACCTCGGCTTCACGGTCGAGGGCGAGGCGATCCGGTTCGGCCTGCTCGCGGTCAAGAACGTGGGCGAGGGGGCGATCCAGTCGATCATCGACGCCCGCGAGGCCGACGGCGAGTTCCGCTCGCTGACCGACTTCTGCTCGCGCGTGGACGTGCGCCTCGCGAACCGCAAGGTCCTCGAGTCGCTGATCCGGGTCGGCGCGCTCAACGCCTTCGGCCACCCGGCGCAGCTGCTGCTGGGCCTCGACGACGCCCTGGCCACGGGACAGGCCGCCCAGCGCGACCGCGTGTCGGGCCAGACCTCCCTGTTCGACATGGGCTCTGACGACGGCGCGGTGCTCGAGAAGGCGCTCCCCGTGATGCCCGAGACGCCGGTCCGCGAGCGGCTGCGCTGGGAGAAGGAGCTCATGGGGCTCTACCTCTCGGACCACCCGATGGGCGAGGTGGCGGACCGAGTCGGGCTGTTCGTGACCGCCTACTCCGGCGACCTCAAGGACGAGGCGCTCGACGGCCAGCGCGTCGTGCTCGGCGGCATCGTGACCGGCATCCGGAGCGTGCTGACGAAGGCGAAGTCCACGATGGCCGTGGTCACGATCGAGGACCTCCAGGGCACGATCGAGGTGGTGGCCTTCCCCAAGACCTACGAGCAGACGATGGGCGTCTGGCGAGACGGGGCGATCCTGCTGGTCGCCGGGCGCGTGGACCACCGCGGCGAGGAGGTCTCGCTGCTCGCCGACTCGGCGTGGGACTGGGACACGGTGGCCGGGGCCGGGCCCGACGCGTTCGCGAAGGAGGTCGGCTCGCTCGACAAGCGAAGCCGCCGGGGGCCGGGCGGTCCGGGCGGCGGCAGCGGCGGTCCCGGCGGCGGTGTTGGCGGTGGCGGGAACGGGTTCCGCGGGCCCGGTGGCGCGAACGGCCCCGCAGGCGGCGGGCCGGGCGCCGGCCCTCGTCGTGATCCCGTGGCGGTGGACCCGGGCTCCATCTCACCCGTCCGGCAGGGCCCCGGCTCGGGCGTGCCTGCTGGCCCCTCGGCCGCGTCACCGGTCCACCG
This sequence comes from Chloroflexota bacterium, assembly GCA_021783095.1. Lineage (GTDB taxonomy): Bacteria > Chloroflexota > Limnocylindria > Limnocylindrales > CSP1-4 > CAIXZV01. Next base: position 54,399 of record JAJXUG010000023.1, read on the forward strand.
GGCGCCCGCATCGCCGGGCGGCGGCGCCGGCCCAACCGCCATGGTTCCGCGCAACGCCCCCAGCGCGCTGCCGCGGGTCGCCCCCGGCGAGCCGGTCCCGACCTACCAGGAGCCGCCGGGGCTGTCTGGCCCCGCCGGCGCGGACGAGCCGGACGAGCCCGCGCTCCCCGACGAGCAGCGAGCCCTGGCCGCGGCTGCCGCCCAGGCGCCCTCTCGCCCTGTGGAGGCGGCCCCCGACGCGGTGCTCAACGTCCGCTTCACGCGCGAGGCCGGGACGGAGCGCGTGGTCTCGGCCATGCAGGCCTTCCGCGCAGTCCTGCGCGAGCGCCCGGGCGCCACGCGTGTGGTGGTGCACGTGCCCGCTCCCGGCGGCAACGCGCTGCCGATGGAGCTGCGCGGTGTGGCCTATGACGCCGAGCTCGAAGCCGAGGTGCGCCGCCGCGTCGGCGACGGGGTGATCGACCTGACCCTCGGCTGATCGTCAGCCCTCCGAGACCACCCGCCCATAGCCGACGACCGTCGGGCTGTGCCAGACGCCGCCCGACGTGTAGACGTCCGACGCGATCAGCGCCAGGACCTCGTCCTCGTCGGCGCCGCGCATCAGCAGGACCGCTTTCGAGAAGTCCGCCGCGCCGCCGGCCTCGATGATCCTGCCCTCGGCGCGCAGCCGCGCCAGCCGCGAGAGGTGCTGGAGGCGGAACGCCGGCCGCCGCTCGCGCGCCTCTGGCGTGTAGGGCACTTCGACCAGCCAGACCTGCTCGATCCGGACGCCGGGCGGGAGGTCGGGCGCGGGTTGGGGGGCAGGCGCCGGCGAGGATGCCGCGGCCCCGGGAGCGATGGCGGCCGGCGGCACGTCCGCCGGCGTCGCGTCGCGCAGCCGTCGAACCTCCACCAGCCCCGCGATCTTGTCGGTGAACGACGCGCGGATCCGGTTCAGGTCCGGTCGCGGGATGTCGAGCTCCTCGGCCATCCGGTTCACCAGCCACGACTCCACGGCATCGATGTCGTCGTCGGCGGCGGCCACCAGCAGGCAGCAGCGCAGCAGCTGCTCGCGCTCCTCGGGCGTCGAGATCGCCTTGAACTCGCGGGTGACCAGGTAGTCGTCGGTGGCGCCGAAGTGCTCGACGCGGGTGCCCGCCAGCTCCGCGACCAGCGCCGCCGTCTCGGCGTCGAGCGCGCCCACGTCCGCCACCAGCCGCGCGATCTCGGCGGTCTCGACCGCGGTGATCGCCACGTCGACGCGTGCCGCACGCGCGAGCAGGTACGCGAACGCGGCGACGAAGCGTGCTCGCTCCGGCGGCAGGATCCCCAGCCGGGCCGCGATCCGGCGGACGCTCTCGGTGTCGCCCACGGGGGCGGAGGCGGGTGTCGGGGCCGCGCCGCGGCCGATGCCGAACATGGACTGGAACAGGCTCATGGGGGTCTCCGACCGGGCTGCGATGGCCGTCATCGTAGCGGAGGAGCCGGCGACACCCCGCTTGGCACGCGCGAGCCGATCCCGGCGGCGTTCACGGCCGGGATCGGCTCGCGGGGCGCGGCCCATGCGCCCGGGAGGGGAGCGGGCGTGGGTCAGTCCTTGGCGCCCAGGGAGGGAGCTGGGTCGGGTCAGCCCTTGGCGGCTGCGAGAGTCCCGGTCGCGGTGGCCGTCCCCGAGGTCACCGTGATGCCGAGGGTGTCCTTGGCCATGACGTCAGTCTTCAGCGCGGCCATCTGCTTGGCGTTGAGGTGGACGAGGAACGAGCGGACGCCGCGGTGGGACCTGACCGACTTGGTGACGTCGACCACTGTCATGGTCGTCGTCTGGTCCGCCAGGGTGACATCGACCTTGGAGCCGGCCTTGAGGCCGCGAACCTGCACCTCGAGCCAGCCGAAGCGCCAGCCGGAGGCGGCGAACAGGCGGGCGCTGACGCGCAGGCCGTCGCCCTTGAAGGCGGCGGTCCAGTGGTGGGCGGCCGGGGCCCGCACGGTCGTCGGCGTCGTTGGCGTCGTCCGCACGGTGGCCGGGGCGGCTGCGAGAGCGGATGACGCCGCGGCGAGGGACAGGATCGCGGCGCCGAGGAGGCTGACCTTGCGCATGGTGGCTCCTTCTGCGGCCGGCGTGTCCGGCACTCGTGGGGAGGAACGACGAGCTCGGCAGATGGTTCGGGCCTGGCCGGCCAAGGTTGGGGTGACGTCTGCTTCAGAAACCGCAACCTGTCAGCGAGTGAGCTCCTCGAGATCCTCGCCGTTGATCAGCTCGATCCCGTGCTCCTGGGCGAGGTCGCGCGCCGGATCCGTGAAGTCCGACGTGGTGACGAGGACCAGGTGCTCGGCGCGGTGGTGGCGGAGGCCCAGCGCCATCAGCAGCTGGACGTCCCGCGAGCCCACGGGGTGGCCGGGCGCGTAGCGCTTGCACTGGACGACGGTCGAGCGCCCCCCGGGGCCGGTGCCCGCGAGGTCGGCGACGAGATCGCCGGGTCCGCCGGTCGGCCTGAGCCGATACCCGTGGCGTCCGAGGACCTGGCCGACCGCCACCTCGAACTCCGTCGGGGTCAACGCCAGGAAGTCGTCCACGGACGCCCGGACTGGCCCCGCCCTGCGACGCAGCGCGGTCAGCGACACCGCCGCAGTCGCCGCCAGCACCGGTCCCACGGCGCCCCCGATGCCGAGCGCGGCACCCGGACCCGGGGCCGGCCCGCCCAGCGCCAAAGCGACGACCGAGGCCCCGTCAACCGCGAGCAGCGCCAGCCCCAGCCAGCCGAGCACCGACCAGCCGGTGCGCTTGGCCCTCGTGATCAGGCCCGCGTCCGGACTGGTGCGCATGCGGCGTGTCGTCAGGGCGAGCAGGACGAGGATGGCGGCAACCGCAGCGGCCACCCGCGGCGTCACCGCCGACGTGAGTCCCGCCGACAGCGCCAGTCCGCCGACGAAGGCCAGCCCGACAACCCAGACCCGCACGAGCCGAGCGAGGTCCAGCCGCAGCAGGATGTGCGAGGCGCGGAGCGCTCCGTCGGCCAGGTCGTCGAGTCCGACCCCGTCGGGATCGCCGGCTTCGTCTGCGTCGCCGTCGGCGTCGTCGCCCGTCCTGCTCGGCTCGTCGGCCGCGAGCGCTTCCTCGCCCGCCGTGGCATCGGCTGCCTCGCTGCGCCGCCGCGAGTCGGCAAGGTGTTCGTCGTACCTGGTCCGGCGCCCTGGGTCCGTCAGCCAGTCGCGGGCGATGTTCAGCCGCACCGCTCGGTCGCCGGCGCCGGGCCCCACCCGGTCGGGGTGGTTGCGCAGCTGGAGCGACCGATAGGCGGCCTGGATCGTCTCGGCCGATGCACGCTCGCTGACCTCCAGCTCCGCGTACAGGTCGAACTGGGGGATCTCGTCGGCCATCGCGCCGAGGATGCCACGGACGGCTGTGGCGCCGGGCGCGAATGCAGCGTGAAACGGCATCGCCCACCCGCCCGAGGTGGGCGGGACGGGACTGGTGCGGCCAGGAGGCTCTCCGACGCCTCCGACCCATCGCCAGGGCCAACCCTCGGCCGAACCCTGCCGCCACCATGCCGTGAATGGGGCACGGCGTGGCGGCGCCTAGCTTGAGCTGTACGCGCCCCGTGTCGCCTTCGGCTTGACAAAGTCCAGGTCGCGCCGGGCGGGCCCGTCGGGGGCGCGGTAGGAGAACGCCACGATGGAGGTGGCCGGGATGGTCCAGTTGCGCCCCTCGCGGTCACGCACGCCGATCTCGCCGGTCCGCGTGTCCACGCGGTGGAGGAGCGTCGAGTAGAGGAGCGTGGACGCCGCGCGCAGCCGGTCGTCCCGGTCTGCCTCGGGCAACACATGGGCGGCGTTGTCCGCAAGGTCGGCCGCCGTGACATCCGCAACCACCGTCTGGCCGCTGGACAGGTGGATCAGGAACTCGTATGCGTCGTCTGCCATCGGGCGAGTCTAGCTGCCGCTCACCTTCGGCGGCGGCGCCCGGGGCTGGTTCGACGGTCACCCGACCACCGTCCGTCCTGGAGCGGGGCATTCCGAGCACTCGCCGGGTTGCCGACAACCCGACCCAGCGTCGCCGCGACCGGCCGACAGCACACCTTCCGGGATCGAGCTGTCGCCTACGAAACCGCCAAGTCCGGAGACGCCTTGGCCTCGCTGCGCCGCATCGCCACCTTCGACGAGAAGGCTCCGTCGAGCTCATCAGGAAGGGCACGATTGCGCCGATCGTGCGGAGATGGCCTTGTGACCTGTTCGGATGTGGAGTGGTGGACAAGGACCTGCCGAGATGTCTGGTAGCGAAGGTGGGATTCGAACCCACACTCCCTTGCGGGAAGCGGTGTTTGAGACCGCCGCGTCTGCCGTTCCGCCACTTCGCCCCGCGACATCGTAGCCGAGCGGGAACCCCGGGCGCCCCGCGGGCGGCCGCCCGACGGCCGCTCGGCGCCGGTCAGCCGCCGAGGACGGGCAGCCAGGCGATGCCGAAGGTGATGCCGGCCGCGAACAGCACGTAGCGCGCGGCCCAGGCGACGAAGCCGCCCTCACGCTCGGCGGCCTGGCGGGGCGCTGCCACCAGCATCGCGTAGTAGACCGCCGAGGCGGCGACGAGGAACCCGACCACGCCCAGGTTCGCCTGCAGGCCGCTGAGCGAGAGGCCGCGGAGGTGGTCGAGGACGCCGCCCGCCGTGATCGCGTGGACCAGTCGCCAGAAGAGGGTTCCGGTGACGAGGACGAAGGGCGTCATCAGCAGGCGGCGGACCGGGGCCGGCGCGGGCGCCGCGCGAAGGCGCAGCGCGACGGCCAGCACGACGAGGATCCCGGCGACCGCCAGCCCGACCCCCGACGAGATGTCGAGCGCCGTCGCAGTGCTCGCGATGACCAGCAGCAGGCCGCCGGAGAAGGGCCCGCCCGCGGCCGACGTCAGGAACCCGGCGCCGGCTGTGTCGCCCGCCGGCCGCCGAACCGCGAGGCAGGCCACGGCGCCCGCGATGGCCGCCAGGCCGAGGACGCCGTCGAGCAGCCGGTTGGCAGGCAGGAGCTCGCCGGACGTGCCCTGCGCGGCGCTCAGCAGCGGCGCGGCGATCGCCACCCAGCCGGCCAGCAGCCAGTCCTCGGCGCGCCACAGCCCAACCGCGGCGGCACGCCCGACGTCGGCGTCCGAATCCACCCGCGGCCTCAGCCGGGGGCGCGCTGGAGCGAGAAGCCGGTGCCGTCCATGGTGACCGTCAGCGTGTCGTCGGCGATCCAGGCGTCGACGGCCTGGTCCCGCCCGGCGAGACCCAGGTGGAGCCGCCCGTGCGCGTCGACGGACCACCGCCCGGCCATTTCGCGGCCGAACCACGTCATGACGGCGCTCCCATCAGTCCCGAACACCGCCTTGGCGCCGGCACCCGCCCATGTGCCCGGCAGCGAGGCGGAGAGCGGGCGCGGATCACGCTGGTCGGGCGGCGGCGCAGTGGCACCCCGCACCATGTTCGCCTCGATGCGCGCCTTCTCGGCGCCGGCCAGCTGCTCGAACTCGGCTCTCGCCTCAGACCGCGCTACCTGGTCATGCGACCGTAGGCTGGGCGCAAGGGTGTGGATGAGGTCAACGGGCTGGTCGAGCGCGCCCGCCGGGAGCGCCGGGTCAGGCAGGCGCTCGAGGTTCACGACGCGCCCACTGTGGCGCAGGACGTAGAGCGCAACGTGGCCCGCCTCCGGTGCCGCGTCGTAGGCGTCCCGGAACGCGTGGTACCGCCGTCCGCCCACGGCCAAGTAGAGCGTGGGCGCCGCGTGGCCGCGCCCGCCGCTGACATGCACCTCCTCGCGCTCGACCGCGCCCTCGACGCGGTCGATGTGGGTGTCCCCGAGGTCGCGCGACAGGGAGTCCGCCCCGGTCAGCCCCCGGACCAGGAAGACGATGGCGCCGATGACGCACGCAGCGCCGATGAGGAGCCGCTGGTTGGCCTCGCCGGCCGGCCCTCGGCCGACGAACATGACCCCTGCGACCATGCCCAGCACGAGGGTCAGGGCGAGCTCGTTCTTCCCGTCATTTCGGGCGAATGAGGCGAACCGACGACGCTGGGCATCGGAGAGGCGCCCGGCTCGATTCTCGGCGAGGGAGGCCTCGTCGAGGGTGGCCTTTGCCTGGTCGGACATCGCGTACCTCCGGGACGACGGGCCGCGCCGCGCGGCCCTAGGCTGGCGATCCGGTCGCGGCGGTCCCCAAGGACGTCCGCGCTGGCGCCTGTATGAGGGGTTCGGGCGAGAACGTCAAGAGATCACGTGGTCGTCGCAAGGGCGGGAACCTCCCCCGGTGCCGCGCCGTCTGGTCGGCGATGCCCAGGCAGCGCTCCCATCCCGGTCACGAGGGCCACCCCGCCCGATGCTAGACTCGCCGCGCCTCACCATTGCCCTCAGGGGGGTCGAAGCCGTCGTGGAGGACGCCCGGCCGCTCGACGCCGCCGACGAACTGGTCCAGCGCCGCGACCTGATCCTGATCGAGCAGGCGCGCGACGGTTCGCTCGACGCGTTCAACGGCCTCGTCGAGCTGTACCAGGACCACCTGTTCGCCCTCGTCGTGCGCATGGTGCCGGACCGCGACCAGGCGGCCGACGCTGTGCAGGAGGCGTTCTTCTCGGCCTTCCGGAACCTCCGCTCGTTCCGCGGCGGCAGCGTGCGCTCGTGGCTCAGCCGGATCGCGATCAACGCGGCGATGGACCAGCAGCGCCTGCGCAAGCGCCGCCCGTCGCAGCCGTACCCGGAGCTCGAGGACGACGTGTGGCAGCCGCCGGCCGGACCGGACGCGGATCCGGAGCGGACGGCGCTGGGGATCGAGCGCGGCCGCGTGCTCCATGCGGCGCTGGGGACGATCACGCCCGACCAGCGCAACGCGATCGTGCTGTTCGACGTGGAGGGCTATGACTACCAGGCGATCGCGGACCTCACGGGCGTGTCGCTCGGGACGGTCAAATCGAGGATCCACCGCGGCCGCCTGGCGCTGCGCGAGCGGCTCGCCGGCTCGATGGGCCTCTTCCGGGGGGACGAGGGATGACCCGCATGCCCGGCCCCGCCTCCCCCCACGCCGACCACGACGGGCTCCTCGTCGCCGCCCACGCGGCGGGCGACGCGTCGGGCGCCGACCTGGAGCGCGCCGCGGCGCTGGTGGCGTCCTGCCCCGAGTGCGCCCGCCTCCACCGCGACCTGCGCGCGCTGGCGCCGGCCCTCGCCTCCGCCCCG
>JAJXUG010000070.1 GCA_021783095.1 Chloroflexota bacterium
GGCCCGTCCCCGCCGCCGCCTCGCCCGCCCCGGCCGCGCCGAGCGCCCCGGCCGCCTTCGACGCGATGCCGGCGCCGCCGTTGACGACGCCGCCGCGGACGTTGACCACGGCCGCGTTGATCCCGAGCGTGTCCTTGAGCCAGCCCTTGAGCAGGTCGCCGCCGACGGCCGCGACGGCGCCGCCGGACAGCTTGTTGATCCCGGCGATCCCGATGAGCGCCGCCTGCACCTCGGGCGGCATGGACGTGAACGCCCGCACGAGGTCGCCCGCGAACCCGGCCGCCTTGCCGAGCCCGCTCTCGACCTTGTCCCACGGGATCTGCTCCGCGAACCTGGCGGCAGACTGGAGCGCGTCGCCCGCCTGCGACGCGAACGCCTTCGCCCGCGCCTGCACCGACGGGTCTGCGAGCAGGGCGGTGAGCTTGCGCTGGAGGTCCTGCACCACGGGCAGCACGCCCGAGGCGAGCGTCTTCTCGAACTCCTCCCACGCGACCGCGAGCCGCTTCCCGGGGTCGGCGTCGGCCTGCGCCGCGGCCACGCCGGAGAACTCCCGCCTCACCTCCGCGAGGATCAGCCTCTGCGCGCCGAGCAGGTCGTTGTGCTTGGCGAGGGTCTTGATCTGCGCCTGCTGCTGCGCGGTCAGCGACACGCCCGAGCGGCGCAGGGCCGTCATGCCGGTGGCCGGGTCCTGGAGCGCCTTGCCCAGCTGGAGGACCGCGGACTGCATGTCGGTGCCGAGCGCCGCGCTCATGTCCACCGCGGCCTGCGTCACCTCCGGGAAGATGCCCCTGCCGATCTTGGTGAAGGTCAGCAGGACGTTCTCGCCGTTCTGGATGACGTTGTCGTCCACGCCGTTGAGCATGGCCATCTTCGTGGCGAGGTCGCCCACCTGCGACGCGGTGACGCCAGCCGCCCCGCCCGTGGACTTGATGACCGCCGCCGTCTGCGCCGCCGCGACCGCGTCCTCCCGGAGCGCGTCCGTGCCCTGCTTGAGGACCAGCGCGAGCCCGCCGATGGCCGCCCCGGCGCCGACCGCCGCGACCGAGGCGAGGTTCGAGACGGCGGTGCGCATCCCCTTGCCGGCGTCGGCGCCCACCTTGGAGATGGTCCGGTCCACGCCCCGCAGCTTGGAGTTGGCCTCGGCCGTGCCGAGCGCCTCGACGAGGATGGACAGCTTGTGCGCGGCCATCAGCCCTCCCCCTCCGGGAACGCGGCAGCGTCGAACGCCGCCCGGGCGCGGCGGGCCTCGCCCCAGCGCCGGTAGGCGTCGGCCGGCGCCCCGGGCTCGGGGGCGGCCAGCGGCGGCAGGCCCTCCGGCCCGACGACCGCGCCGACCCAGAGGCGCCAGTGGCAGGCGCGGCGGAACGCGGCGGGGAGCGATCCGATCGTCCCCGGCGTCCAGCCGGTGCGCAGCGCGAGCTCCACGTCCCAGGCTTCCTCGTCTAGGGGGTCGGGGATGCGCTCCCGAGCGGCGATTCCGCTGAGGGAGCGCCTGAGGGGTTTGGGACCTGGTCCGCCCGGCGCACGGCCTCCGCGATGCCGGAGATCACGGCCTCGAGGTCGGCCGGGCGCAGGGACTCCAGCGCGTCGGGGGTCAGCTCGAGTGCCGCGCCGCGGTCGTCCAGCAGGTTCCACCGCCGGACGTGGGGGAACAGCGCGGGCACCAGCGTCGCGTTGTCGTCGGGCCGCTCCACGGCGAGCGCGGTCGCCCGCTGGAGGGCGGCCACGTCGCGCGAGGAGAAGTCCCCGCGGACCCAGACGCGGTCGGCGTCGTGCGGGGAGCCGGGGCACTGGCAGGCGCCCGGGAGCGCGACCTCGCGCTCCGCGGACGGGTCGGCTAGTCGGCTCATGCGAGCGTCGCCACGCCGTTCTTGAGGGTGAGCGTGCCGCGCCCGCCGAGGGTGGCGTCGCGGATCCACACGCCGTTGACCTGGTACAGCCGCTCGCTCTCCTGGAGCCCGACGTCAACGGCCGTGAACCGGCAGCGGAAGTCGATGGTGAGCGACTTGGTGCCCGAGCCCGCGACCGCGATGCGCCACCTGCGCTCGGTCGGCACCGACCCCGCGACCGCGAACACGTCGAGGACGTCCGCCTTGGTGGCGGTCCCGATGGCGACCATCGCCGTGAAGGTCACCTCGCCCTTGGCGCTGCGCCCGATGTCCGAGGCCGTGTCCGACGCGCCGCCGTAGGCGCGCAGCACGGCGCTGTTGTTGGAGGTGAGCTGGAAGCTCTTGAGGGTGGCCGTCGCGGTCGCGAGCGAGGCGAACGCGGTGGCGACCGGGCCCTCCGCGAGGGTCGTGAGGTGGCCCTCCATCGTCTCGAGGACGGACGGGGCGACCGCGGTGCCGGTCAGCGCATTGGCCTCGCGGGTGACGGCGACCCAGTCGGCGGAGCCCTTCCAGACCGCGTTGCCGGGCGCCGTCAGCGCGTCGAACCCCAGCTGGAGCTGGTTGACGATGGCGCCCACGGCGCGCCACTCGTCCTGCGTGCTGCCGTCCACCCCGTACTCGACGGTCCGCACCCGCAGCGCGGACGCGAGCGACGAGCCCGTCTCGTCGAAGGTGTACGCCCACGTGTACGGGGCGGCGGTGCCGACCGGGGTGCTGACGCTGGACACGTGCGAGGCGAGGATCTGGTGCAGGTCCTCGAACCGCGCGATGAACGGCATGCTCGCGGACGCGGAGCGCAGCCCCGTGCTCGACCGGCCCGGCTGCTCGCGGGAGGTGCTGCCCCAGTCCTCGTCTGGGCTCTGGGCCGACCGGTCCAGCGCGAACCCGCCGAACCCGGCGTCCACCGGGAAGACGGTTGACGCGGGGACGGCCGTCGCGAGCGACGCCTGCGCCCCCAGCGCCACGACATTGAAGACGCCTTCGCTCATTGCGGATGCTCCCTTCGTCCCGTCACAGGCGGGCGGACTGCGCGAATGACTGCTCGGCGGCCCGGACCGCCTCGGACTCCCCGGCCGCCGCGGCGACGGCGACCGAGTCGGACGCCCGCACGCCGCGCACCCGGGCGACCATGACGAGGCGGTCGCCCGCCTTGCCGCTGAGGCGCTTGGCGGGGGCCGACGCGCCGAGGTACGGGTTCCAGCCGGGGATGAAGACGAGCCGCTTGGCGCTGCGCGGGCCGTGGTCGCTGGTGCCCCCGACGATGAACGGGAACACGAACCCGACGCCCCTCCGGCGCGAGCCCACCACCCAGCCCGGCCTGCCGGTCCTGGCCCGCTTGACGCGGACGAACCGCGCGACGGTCGGGCTGGACTTGGCGACCTCGGCCCGGACCCGCTTGACGAGGACCTTCGCCGCGGCCCTGTTGGCCCTGTCGAGCGCGTCGGTCATCTCGGGCTCGAGCAGCGGGCGCAGCGCGGCGCGGATGCCGGACACGCCGAGGACGCTGACGCCGATGGTCGCGGTGCCGCGGGGGACGCTCACGGCCGGAGGCTCACGTTCTCGCCGACCCAGACCTGGAAGTGGACGCGGAGCGCGTCGAAGCCGTCGCCCGCCATGTCCCACTCGGCCCAGTCCCAGCCGGTCGGCAGCGCCTTGACGACGCCCCACCCCGGCTGCGAGCCGAGGCCGAGCTGCAGCTGGCCCTCGGTGGCGGCGAGCAGGTAGGGCAGGTACGCCTGCCGCTCCGACTCGACGCGCGCCGGGTCGCCCGAGCGCCGCGCGAGCACCAGCACCGCGTCGAGGCGCATCTCGTGCTGCCACGCGGACGACTGCGCGACCACCTGCCCGTCCTGGGGGACGATCACGACGGCGGGCAGCGCCGGGGCGGCCTTGGGCATCTGGCCGAAGGTCGCGGCGATCGGGGGCGCGCCCGTCGGGGTGCCGAGCGTCGCCGCCTCGAACCGGGCGGCCAGCGCGTCGCAGATGCCGGCGAAGTCGATCACGGCAGGTTCTGCGAGTAGGCGCGCAGGGTGCCCATGTCGCGCGAGGAGAAGAACCGCGACACGAGCGGCTTGCCCATCTCGTCCGTCCCGACGATGTCCGCCTGCCCCGCCTGCGACGACGCCCACGCCCGGGTCGCGGCGGTGAGCGCCACGTCCGTGACGTCGTCCGGGATGGCGTCCCAGCCCGTCTCCATCGTCACCCGCACCGTGTCGTACCCGAACGGGAAGTAGGCGAAGAACGCGTGCGGGATGTTGGTCATCTCGAGGCGGGTGGCGGGCCAGCCCGGCTGGCGGAGGGCGGCGGACGGGCGGAGGAAGAAGTCCCCGGCCGGGATGGCCTGGTAGGCGCCCCCGGTGTACTGGGCCACCTCGAGCAGCGACACCGACCGGATGCCGCGCGGGTAGCGCAGGACGCGCGAGCCGTCGCCGTCGAGGACGTAGACCGCCGACGCGATCGGCGCGACCACGCGGTTGCATGCCTGCGGGCCCTCGATGTAGGCGTTGACCGCGTCGCACGTCGCGGACAGCTCCGAGTCGTCCGCGGTGTCGGTGATCTTGAGCCGCGACTTGAGCGCCGCGAGCGTCGCGTAGGAGCCGATCGCCGTCGTCATCGATGCCTATCCTCGGGTGGGCGCCGGGGCGCAAAAAGGACGTGAAGCGGACATCACGCGGACACCCTCGCGCGCCAGCGCCGGACGGTCCGCGGGTCCACCCCGATGGCCTCCGCGGCCTGCTCCACCGTGGCCGCCCCGGCGGCCCGTGCCGCGTCGAGCCGCCGCCGTATCTCGGCGTCCGAGAGGGACGGGCGCCCGGCCGCAGGGGGCGCCTCCGGGGGCTGCTGCCCGCGCTGGAGCCACGGGCGCGCGGGGTCGGCGTGGCCGCACGCGGCGCAGCGGTCCCCGGACGCGGGCCGGGCGCACCAGCCGCAGACGATCACGGCTCGGACCACGACAGCGCCCGCACCCGGGCCGTGTCGAGCGTCCAGTCCCGCACCGACCCGCCGCGCCCGAAGGGGCTGGAGTGCCCGCCCGCCTGCCGGACGCCGACGCCCCACTTGGCCTCGTGGTAGGCGACGTTGGCCGGGTAGGTGCGCGCGTTGGATGCCGCGCGGCGCGGGTCGCGGATCGTCGCCGAGCCCTCGTGGGAGGCGAGCCCGGGGACCGAGTACCGCGGGACGCCGGCGATGTCGCAGCGCCGCTCGTAGTCGGCATCCTCGACATAGATCGGGTGGTAGTTCTCGTCGAACAGCCCGACCGCGTCCACGCACTCGCGCGTGATGCCGAACACGCGCCAGTCGCCGCTCATGCCGACCCACCGGGCTCCGCCGCGATCCATCTCCGACCGCAGGCGGGCGAGGTCGCCGGGCCCCAGGACGGTGTCGGCGTTGGCGATCAGCCACCACGGCTCGGCGGGATACGACTTGACCACGAGGTTCCAGCTGGCCGCCACGCCGAGGTTGCTCGGGAACCAGAGGCACCGCGCCCGGTCGCCCATGGCCTCGGACACGGTGCCGTCGGGGCTGTTGTCCACGACCAGCACGGTGCAGGGCTCGTCAACGCTGCCGATCAGCCGCAGCAGCAGGTCGGGGCGCCCGATGCACGGCACGCCGAGGATCACGGCCGCAGCTCCGCGAGCGCGTCGTCCACGATCCGCGATAGCGGCAGGCGGGCGCGCCACCCGAGGCGGGCCTCGGCCAGCGAGGCGTCCGGCCACTTGTCGGCCGCCTCGCGGAAGGCGGGCCCCCACAGGTCGGCCGGGTCCACCACCGCCACGCGCGAGGCCGAGCCGGAGCGCGCCAGCACGAGCCGCGCGAGGTCCGCGACCGTCGTCAGGTTGTCCGGGTTGCCGAGGTTGCAGACCAGCCCGGGCTCGCCCCGCTCGAGCATGGCGACGATGCCGGCGGCGACGTCCGCGACGTGGGTGAACGCGCGGAGCTGGGTGCCGGGCGCGTAGACCGTCAGGGGCTCGCCCGCCAGCGCCTGGCGCGCGAGGCGGGGGATGACGAAGCCGCCCTCGGGGCGCTGCCGGGGCCCGGCGACGTTGAACGGGCGCACCACCCGCGCGTCCAGCCCCTCGGTGTTCAGCAGCATCGTCTCCGCGGCGAGCTTGGCGACCGCGTACTCCATCCGGGCGCTGTGGCCCGCGACGGTGACGCGCGGCAGCGACTCCGAGCACGCGCCGCCCTGCGGCCCGTAGATCTCGCTGGTCGAGGCGTAGACCAGCGGGCACCCGGCCCGGAGCGCCCACCCGGCGACCGCCAGCGCGTCGGAGACGACGGCGGGGACGATGCGCCCCGCCTCGGGCAGCACGCCGACGGGCCCCACCGGACCGGCGAGGTGGACGACCGCGCCGAGCCGCGCGGGCGGGTCCCACCGGGAGACGGAGACCGCGTGCAGCCGGGCCCCGGGCACGCTGTTCCGCCCGCCGCGCAGGTCGTCCACGACGTGGACCTCGTGCCCGGCCGCCACGAGCAGGGCCGCGACGTGCGAGCCGATGAACCCGGCGCCGCCGGTGACAGCGACCCTCACGGCGCGTCGCCCCGCGTCTCGGACGGGTCGGCTGCCCACCACGGGGGCTCGCGCCCGGGGTCCGGGGCGCTGTCGCGGGCGAGCCGGTCGAGGTCCTCGGCCAGCCGCCGGAGGTCGTCCGCCAGCCGCCGCAGGTCGTCGGGGGTCACGCCGCCTCCTCCCGCCGCGCCCGGCGCCGCTCGGCGCGGTTCGGGGCCGCGGTCCCCCTGGCGAGCGCGTCGAGGACCGGGCGCCAGTGGTCGGCATAGACGCGGTCGGCGTCCCACCGGGCGGAGTTGGCGGTCGCGGCGTCGCGCATGGCCGCCCGCGTCGCCGGGTCGGCCCACGCGGCGCGGTGCTCCTCGAGCGCCCGGAGGATCGCGCCGAGGACCGGCTTGCCGAAGAAGGACCCGTGCCGCGGGTCGTAGTCCGTCTCCACCGGGACCAGCCACCCGGACGGGTGCCGCTCGAACCCGCGGTCCGACGGGTCGAACGCGCGCGGGGCGACCAGCTCGGTGGACGCGGTGAAGTTGCTCAGGATGACGGGCGTGCCGCACGCCTGCGCCTCGACGTGCGGCACGCCGAAGCCCTCGCCGCGGCTGGTGCCGAGCAGCACGTCCAGCGAGCCGTAGATGGCGGCCATCGCCTCGTCGGGCACGGCGCGCTTGCGGATCAGGTGCTGGTCCGGGAAGTGGACGCGGTCGGCGGGCAGGCCCAGGATGCCGAGCAGGTGGGGGAGGCTGATGCCGTTGTCCCCGCTCTGGCCCGCGTGGATGTAGACGTGCGCCTCGGGGTGGCGCCCGAGGAACGGCGCCAGCGCCTGGAGCATGTCGCCGAAGCCCTTGCGATCGTAGACGCCGGTCCCGATGTTCGTCGCGACGATGCCCACGAGGTAGACGTCGTCCGGGATGCCCGCCAGCCGCCGGAACGGGTCCCCGCCGCCCGGCATCTCCGCGCCGGGCCGGAACACCGAGCGGTCAACCGCGTGCGGCGCGTACAGGACCGGGAACCCCGCGCCGCCCTCCTCGCGGTCGCGGGCCGACGCGGCCAGCAGCTGGCCCTCGCCGAAGCGCGACATGGCGACGGCCGTGCGCCCGCCCGCGGTCAGCCACGGCATCAGCGTCGGGGGCACCGGCCAGTGGTCCACCGGGACCCACGCGGCGACGCCCGGGATGCCCGCCAGCGGGTCGGACGCGCGCGAGCCCTCCGTGAAGACCCACACGTCGTAGAGCACGATCACCCGGTCCGGGGCCACCCGGAGCACGTCCTCCCGGATCGTGTCGAGGGAGTAGCGCATCTCGCCGGACCCGAGGACCGGCATGCCCTCCCAGAGGCGGTCGCCCCGCGCGCCGTCGTTGGCGGCGAAGACCACCTCGTGCCCGTCGGCGGCGAGCCTGCGGCCCACCTGCCGGGTCTGCGACCCGTAGCCGCTCGGCGCCTCGGGGCTGTTGCTGACCCACAGGATCTTCAAGTGCGCTCGGCCTCCCGACAGAGGTGCGTGGCCGGGCGGGGGGTGTCGGCCCGCCCGCCCGGCCGCATGGGGCGGGCTACACGTTGGCGGACACCATGTACGCCAGCGCCTTGGCGTCCGGCAGCGCCGAGGCGGCGCGGTAGACGGCCTTGAGGGCGATCTGGTCGAGGTGGAACAGGTAGTCGGTGCTGACCGCGAAGCGGAGCGGCACCTGCTTGACCATGAGGGCCGACGCGTCGCCGAACACGACCGACTTGGTTGCCGAGCCGGGGGCGGCGAGGAACGGGTCCTCGTACACCGGGCGCCCGTCGAAGGTGTCCGGCTGGCCGAGCACGAGGCTCGGGCCCCACAGGTACTGGCCGTTCTTGTCGGTGTACTTGCGCGCCTTCTGGATCATCCCGTTGGACATGACCCAGGCGCCGGACGACCGGTACGGCGCGGCGAGCGAGTACTTGAGGGTCAGGAGGTCGTCGAGGCCGATGAAGGTGGCGGTGCCGCCGCCGCCGAGGCCGGTGGCGGTGCCCGCGTTGGTCGCCGCGGCGAGCACGGCGGCGGTGGTGGCCGAGCCGAACGCGAGGCCGAGCGAGCGGCCCTGCGTGCGGCTGATGTACGGCATCACGTCGTACATGGCGTCCTCGTCGGACTCCATGCTGACGTAGGCCAGCGCCTTGTACGACACGAGCGTCGCGGCGGCGGTGCCGAAGGTCGGCGTGGCCTCGGTGATCGCCGTGCCCTCGCCGGGCGTGTAGGCGGCCGGGTCGGCGGTGATCGACGGGATGACGAGCGGGCGCCCGTTGGTGCTGGTGCGGACGGTGGCGAGGCCGAGCCACGGGGACGCGGTCCGCTGGTAGACGGCCACGCTCTGGGCGAACTCGTCAACGTACAGGCTCGCGGCGTCGCTGAAGTCCGCGATGGCGCGGGCCTCCGCCTCGATGCCGGTCTCGCCGCCGAACTTGCTGCCGCCGTTGTAGAGCGCGATCTGGCGCATCGCCTCGCCGGCGAGGAACGCCGTGATGCCGGCGCGCTCCGCCGTCTCGCCCGACCGGTCCGCGGCCCCGGCGGGGACGACGGCCCGGATGGCGTCCTCGGCGGCCCGCGCCTCGGAGTCCATGCGCACCAGCTGGTCGCTGCGGCCCTTGTGGCGATTGGAGGCCTCGACCAGCCGGTCGAACTGCTGGTCCTCCTCGGCCGTGAGGTCCCGCTGCTCGGCCGCGGCCCGGTCGAGCAGCGCGCGGGCCTCGGAGTCGAGGCGGCGGTACTCGTCGTACTCGCGCCTCGCCTGGTTCGTATCTGCCATGTCGGTGAAGCTCCCTTCGCGTGGAGCCCCGCCCTTGACGTGGTGCCCGTGATCCCGTGGTGTCCGCTGCGCTGGCGGCCCGGCGGTCGGCCCGGCGTGTGGCTGTGGGCGATTCGGTGTCTCAGCCCTCGGGGTCGGGGCCCAGCCGGGCCCGTCGCGCCGCGATGCTGGCGGTGTGGTCTGCCTCGGCCGGTGCCGAGTCGGTCTGGTCCTGTGCCGCGGGCGCGTCCGCCGCGCAGTCGCACGAGTCGCACCCCGGGCACCCGTCGGGGCACTCCGCCGCCGGGTCGGTCCCGCAGCAGGCGGCTCCCGCGCAGGCGTCGCAGCACGCGGCGGGGGCGGTGGCCCGGGCGGCGCGGACGGCCTCGAGCTCGCCCTCCGTCAGCCACACGTCCGGCTCGTCGCCGGCCGACCTGACGCCGGCGGTGGTGGCCGGGTAGGCGGGGCTGTCCGTGATGCTGACCTCGTGGACCAGCCGGACCTCGAGCAGGTGCCGCACGTCGCCGTCCGGCTCGCTGGCGAACCGGTCGAGCACCTTCTGGAAGCGGAAGGACATGCCCCCGACCCGCCCGTCGGAGAGCGCGTTGCGGACGGGGCGCCCCCACTCGTCGTCCGGCAGGGTGCCGCTCACGCGCAGCCCGTGGTCGTCCTCGGAGAGCGCGAGCGACCCGTTCCTCGTGGACGCCAGCGGGAGGGTGCGGTCGTCGTGCTGCCACAGGAGCCGGATGGTCGGCGCCTCGGCCAGCGTCTTGGCGAACGCGCCGCGGTGGATGACCTCCCGGAACGGCCGGCCCCCGTTCACGCCCGGGAAGGCGAGCCGGACGCTGGGGGTGTCGAAGACGGCCGCGTAGCCCTCGAACGCGAGGCCCTCGGGCGCGGCCCGCAGCTCGGCGCCGGGCCAGAGGGACGCGGAGCGGGACTCGGTGCCGCCCTCGGCGGCCGGGAGATCGCTGGTGGTCATGTCGGCCTCCTATGCGGCCGGGCGCTGGCCGGCGGCTGGCTCGGTGAGCTTCGTCTTGCCGAGGTCGGGCAGCGGCACCATCTGCTGCAGCATCACGAGCACGTCGCCGCCGTCCGCCGCCTCGAGCCCCTCGGCGCGGCGCGCCTCGTTGGGGCTCATGAACCCGGACTTGATGGCCTCGGCGTGCGCCTGGAAGCGGGAGAGCATGTCCGCCCGGTCCACCCAGTCGAGGTCGAACAGCAGGGCGGCCCGCGCGGCCGGGTCGGTCACGGAGGCGGGCACGCGGAGCAGCCGCCCGTACTGGCGCTCCAGGCGCATCGTGAATTTGAGGACGCCGTCGGACCGGAACTGGCGCCGCCACTCGACGGCCGACGCGTAGGATGACGCGCCCGGCTCCTGGGAGCCGACCATGCCGGGCGGGACGCCGTAGACGCGCGCGATGTCCTCGACCGCGAACTTGCGCGTCTGGAGCATCTGCGACTGCTCGGGCGACGGGGCGAGGCCCGTGACGAACTTGGCGCCCTGCGTCAGCACGCCGATCGCGTGCGCCGCGGACAGGCCCGCGTGGCGCTCGTGGAGCTGGTCGCTGAAGTCCTTGCGCTGCTCGGGCGACAGCGAGCCCGGGACCTCGACGCCGAACGACAGCGAGGCGCCCTGCCCGAAGTACCGGGCGGCGTACTCGTCGGCCGCGAGGGCGCCCCCGAACCCGCGGCGCATGGCCTCGAGGGGAGCGATGCCGCGCGGCTCGCCCGGCAGCCGCATCCACCAGCCGTGCAGCATCTGGTCCGGCCCGACGGTGGCGACCACGCGGCCGGTCGCGTCCATGACGTCGTAGCGGGCGCCCCGGATCCCGTCCCGCGCCTCGTCGGCATTGGGGCCGCGGACCCTGACCCGGCGCGGGTCGAGGACGCGGAGGGCGCGCGGGTCCGCGACCGACGGCGCGACCAGGGTGAAGAAGTTGCCGTCCAGCAGCATCGACAGCGTCGCCTCGGCGAAGTGGTCGCCGATCGTGACGTTCGGCTCGGCCGCGTCCGGCGACAGCATCCACGCCGGGGGCGCGAACTGCGGGTAGGCGCGCCCGCGCGACACGACGACCATGCTGGCCGGGGCGAGCCCGACCGTGCTGGAGATGAGGTCCACGCAGCGCCAGACCGTCGAGAGCGACATGGCGCTCGAGCTGCTGACGCGCGTCCCCGAGGGGGACGGGTAGCCGGTCACGTCGCGGTCGTCGTCGCGGGCGGCGAAGCCGGGGTCGAGGCGCCGCTCGGGCGCGGGGCCGAGGAGGTCTGCCAGCAGTCTCACCGGTGGGTCCTCCCGCGGGCGTAGGGGGCGAGTCCGAGGAGCAGGCAGGCGGCGGCGGCGGCGAGCAGCGCCGCGCCGACGGACACGGTCGCGGCGGCGGCGACGGCCAGCGCGATCCCGGACAGGATCAGGAGGTCCGCCTTCACAGCGTGATGAACTCCGGCGCGGGCCGCGGGGCGGCGGCCTCGGGCATCGTCATGGCCGCGTGGCGGGCGAGCATGTCCGCGAGCCCCCCGTCGATCTTGGCGCGGTCGTCGCCCTTGACCGGGACGTGCAGGGTCCGCCCGTCCTCTCCGCGCTGGCCGTTGCGGGGCGCCGCCTTGTGCATGGCCTTGACATGGTCGGAGACGACCGGGTCGCCGTCGTGGCTGTGCGTCCCCTCCCGCACGGCGGTGGCCCAGGAGTCGAACACCGGCGCCATCTGGCGCGCCGAGTTGGTGTCGAACGGGACGACCACGGACTCCCCGTACAGGCGCTGCCAGCGCGTGATCTCGTCGCGCCAGAAGGCCGCGTCCGGGCGCATCAGCCCGACGTCGAACAGCTCGAACGCCTCGGCCACCGCCTGCTCGACGAGGTCGCGCGGCACGCGCCAGTCCTCCCCGGGGTGAGCGGCGGCCCACGCCCGCATCTCGGGGCCGGTCGGCCTGACCCAGCTCCAGCCCGGGAGGCTGAACGAGTGGTCGTCGGCCGTGCAGGCGCGCAGCACGGTGGAGTCGAGCGACAGGCTGCCGTCGAAGCCGAGCCCGACCCGCGTCCCGCGCGGGACGTCGCGGGGCGCGGCGAGGGCGTCCCAGGCGTCGGGGTCCACGGCGCGGCTCCTGCCGGCGGAGCGGCGGTTGAAGTAGAACCGCAGCGCGTCGTCCCAGTCGGTGGCCGGGTCCGCGAGCTCGGCCATGATGCGCTCGATCGGTGCCCACCACGACCCGCCATACACGAAGTCGAGCTCGGCGCGCAGTCGCTCGGGGGGCCAGTCGCGGGCCGGGTCCTCGGAGGCGCGGCGGCAGACGTGCAGGACGCCGGCGACCGCGGCGTCGCCCGACTCCTCGGCGACGCTGTGCATCCCGACGATCGGGGCGTTCGTGGTCTCGAAGGTCCGCCCGTCCATCTTGGCCGCGTTGCGGCGGAGCGTGCCCGCCAGCCGGACGCCGCCGTTGGACCTGAACCACAGGTGCGTCTCGTCGAGGACCGCGAACGTCAGCCGCGCGCCCTCCCGGCTCGAGCTCTCGGCCGTGACGGGCCGCATCGTGCCGGGGCGCCCGCCCGTCAGGTACAGGCGCGTCCGGCCGAGGTCGATGCCGAGCTCGCGCGCCGCCCGGCCCTCGTTGGCGTTGAGCATCTGGTACAGCGCCGACCAGGTGTTGTCGGTCTGGTCCTCGGAGACCGCGGCGATCTCGACGACCGGCCAGTAGACCGCGACGCCGACGGGCTCGCCGTCCTCGCCCCACCCGCCGAAGCGGACGGGGCCGGCGAACTCCGCGATCGCGATGGCCGCGAGGAGCGGCGACTTGCCCCAGCCCTTCGCCATCTCGAGGCGCCCGCGCCGGTTGGCGAAGTCGCCCGTGAGGGGGTCGAGGCGATAGAACTGGAGGACGATCAGCGCCTGCTCGTCGGTGAGCACGAGCGGCTGCGACGGGTCGGAAGGCGACGGGAGGTGCTCCGCCATCCAGTCGAGGACGGCCCAGCCGAGGGTCGGGTACTCGCCGCGGCCCGACCACCGGCGCGTCCCGGCCGCCGCGGGCGCCCGCCCCGGGACGACGGCGCGCGTGGCGGTCACGATGCCACCGTCCGCAGGTGCTCGTACCGGCTCGGGAGGGTCGGGGGCGCCTCGGCGGGCTGCCCGACGGGTCCGCGCTCGGCCCTCGGGGCCTGCCACCGGCGGTCCTGCTGCCCCTTGGGCGTGATGCCGTAGGAGTCCATCAGCTGGCGGAGCTCCGTCCGCTCCGACCCAATCGCCTTGCCGCTGGCGCACTTGGCCCAGAGGCGGATGACGAGGCGCAGGTTGGGCAGGTCCTCGGGACCCCAGTGCGCGGCGAACCACGCGCCGAACCACGTCGCCCACGCGTCGAGGGCCTCCCCCGATCGGACTGGGCACCTGGGGACCACCCCGTGCTGCCACCCGGCGCCGGGCGCGGCCTGCCACTCGCCTCGCTCGGGCTCGTTGGCCCGGCGCCGCTGCTCGGCGGGGGCGGGACCGCGGCCGGCCATCAGCCCTCGGCTCCCGGGACCGCGGGGCGTGCCAGACCCGTACCCTTCGCGAGATGCCTTGGGCGCGGGTACGTACCGCGGTCGGGGGTGAGATTCCCGGGCCCCCCGTCGGCACCGGCGCGACGCCGCGACGCGAGCCGCGCCCGCTGGTTGCACTCGGGGTGCGCCCGCATCCACCCGAACTCCGGGTGCCCGTCCACCGCGTGCGCCGCGTCGAACCGACCGGCGATCGGCTGGCCGCAGTAGGCGCACGGGTCGCCGCTCGCGGCGAGCGCCCTGCGCGCCGCGTCGTGCGCAGCGTCATACCCGCGGTCGCGGCGTGACGGTCGCGTCGCCTCCCTCGCCCGGGACCGGAGCGAGGCGCACGCGCGGCACGGCGATCCCGACTCGACGCGGCGCGGCGGGTGGCCGCTGTCGCACACCCGCATCATCGCGTCACGCCCCCGCGCCGCCCAGGATCTCGGGCGACATGGCGGCGAGCACGGCGGCGACGGCGCCCGCCAGCACCTTGGCCCACTCCGGGAACGTGCCGTCCGGCTGGGCGATCGTGAACGCGCACAGGGCGGCGACCCCGGCGAAGATCGCGCGTGCCGCCTTGAGTCTCTGGGTCGGCGTCATGCCGTCACCTCCGTCACTTGCGCGGCACGGCGGCGACCGCCGCGGCGGCGGCGTCGAGGCCCGCGTCGTAGTCGGCGCCCGGGTCGGCCCTCGGGCGCATGTTCGAGCAGTCCGCCAGCGCGACGGTGCCGAGCTGGGCGATGCCGCCGCTGCTGAAGCGCACGGCGCGGCGCGTCGTGTCCGTGGCGAACGGGGACCACACGCCGGCGCCGCCCGACCTGAGCGGCACGGCCCTGCCGTCGGACGCGGTGATGGCGCAGCCCGCCCGCAGGTCGAGGAGCACGTCCCAGGGGGTGGCGGCGGTGTCGGGGGCGGCGGTGATCACGGCATCCTCCGGTGCGGGCGGGGTCGGCGCGTCGGGCACGTCCACCGCCTTCCAGTAGACCTGGGGGCCGAACGGCGCGGCCATGAGCCAGTCGGCGCGGACCCGGAACGTGCCCCGGGCGTCCGTCCACTGGCCCCACGTGTTCACGAACACGAGCCACGTCCCGTCCGCGTCGTCGTCCCACCCGACGCAGGCGATGGCGTGGCCGCCGACCATGTCCGTGGCGAACGGCATCTCGTAGTCCGGGGCGGGCGGGTTTCGCATCCACGTGTTCGGCCAGGGGATGCCGAACACGACCGGCCCGAAGGTGACGACCGCCTGCTTCAGGGACAGCAGGTCGGCCGCGTCGGCCAGGTTGCCGGCGTAGTAGGCGCTGATCCTGTGCGGCCTGCCCTCCATGTCCGGCACGCCGTAGGCGAGCGCCATCCGCAGGAACGCCTCCGGCCAAGACCCGTCGATGTCGGGGATGCCGTCCCCCGGCCAGGACCCGTCCGGCGTGCCGTGCTTCAGATACCAGTAGGCGAGGTAGGCGCCCGTGCTCGCGCCGCTGCCCGTCCACGTTCCCGAGCCGTAGAGCCACTTCCCCCAGTCGGCGTGGTCCTGCGCCTGCCGGACGTTGGTGCCGGAGAACGCGACGCACGCGCCGATGCCGTCCTGGTCGAGCGCGGACGGAGGGGCGTCCGGGCAGATGTAGTGCGCCGGGACCGCGACCGGCCCGACCGTGCCCAGCAGCAGGGAGATGTCCCACCGCCTCGGGTTGGCGCGGCTGGCGAGCTCGAGCGGGTGGCCGTGGAGGTAGCCGAGGCCGTGCGTCACCTCAGCGCCCTCCGCAGCATGTCGAGCGCCTCGACGCCGAGCAGCGCGCCGATGGCGCCCAGGAGCAGGCCGAGCACGACCGCGTCCACGTCATAGCCCGGGAC
>JAJXUG010000024.1 GCA_021783095.1 Chloroflexota bacterium
CGCGCCACCAGCCCGGCCCCGAGCGCCGCCGGACCGGCGGGTTTGTTGGCGCCGCGCCACCAGCCCGGCCCCGAGCGCCGCCGGACCGGCGGGTTTGTTGGCGCCGCGCCACCACGGGCTCAAAGCGGCGCAGCCCCGACGCGCGGTGGCTCCCGGCCGGCCGCGATCCTGCCCGGGAGATGGGACGGGCCCGGCTGCCTCCTCGACGACCGGGCCCGCCCTCTCCTCCCACCCTACGCGGGCACGGTGCCCGGGGCGTAGCCCTCCGCCTCCTCCTCGTGCCCGCCGTGGTAGTCGACATCGTCGGGGCGGCGGATCTGTGACTGGGCGACGACGCGGTCCCGGCGCAGGCCCCGGAAGTCCTCGAGGCGCGTCCAGCCCCGGTCGGCGTGGCGATCGAGGAACGCGGCCATCCCATCGGTCAGGTCTCGAATGACGTTGGGGCCGATCGCGTGGTCGAGCATGGCGGCCGTTGCCACCTGGACGGTGCCGCAGCCGAGCAGGAAGTAGTCGAGCGCCTGCGCCCAGCCCGACACGCCGCCCATGCCGCTGAACTCGCGATCCGGGAACGCCTTCGTCAGCTCGGCCATCTTGGCCAGCGACAGCGGCAGGATCGCCGGGCCGCCCATGCCGCCCGGCGAGACCAGGCCGTCGACGTTGATCTCGAACTCGAGGGTGTCGGGGTCCAGGAGCGGCAGCGCCGGGAAGGTGTTCGACGAGCTGATGGCGTCGGCGCCACCGCGGAACGTGGCCTCCGCCTCGTCGACGATGTTCGCCGTCGCCGGCGTCAGCTTGACCCACACCGGGACCGTCGCCGCGGCCTTCACCGCCTGCGTCGAGACGGAGCACAGGACCGGGTCCTTGCCCACGTTCGACCCCATGTCCACGCGGTCCATGTGGGGGCACGAGAAGTTGAGCTCGATCGCGTCGGCGCCGGCCTCCTGGACCGCGCGCGTCAGCGTCTGCCAGTTGTCGAACTCCTTGTCGTCGCCCGAGCCCGCCATGATCGAGGCAACCAGCACCCGGTCGGGCCAGTTGCGCTTGATCCGCTCGAGGCGGGGGACCCACCAGTCGACGGGCTTGTCGCTGATCAGCTCCCAGTTCCACGACGCCATGAGCGTCGTGTCCGGGCGCTTCGCCATCGAGACCCGGCCACCGGCCGCATCGCTGCGGAGGAACTTCGTCCTGGGCCCGGCCACGTTGACCACGGGGTGCATGCCGATGGTCTTGGTGACCACGCCGCCCCAGCCCGCGTCGAAGGCACGCTCGATGTTGCTCTCGGACTCGGTGGGTGGCGCAGAGGCGAGTAGGAAGGGGTTGGCGAAAGGGATCCCCGTGAAACGCGTGGACAGGTCGGCCACCAACTCGCTCCTCCTAGCGCCGCGGACGCGGTGCGGCTGCGGAAGGCGGAATGGTCGGGCCGCGCGGCCCGTCAGGAATAGGGCCGATAGTCACATCAGCGCATCGGCAGGCCGTTGCGCAACTTCGGCCCCGCCCTGCTCCGGCGCCCTCCCGCGGACATCTCTGCAAGCGGGCCCCCGGGCGACTGCTTCCAACTTGGCAGAAGGATCGCCCGACATCGCGACCTCAGGTCAGCCGATCGTCACCCCGCCAGATCGCGGCCGGCCGGGCTCGCCGCCGTGCTGGTCCGGTGTGCTTCCAGGTCTGGCACGCACGGGGCCGACGGGTTCGGACCGCTGCTTGGAGGCGATGCAGTCCGATGCTTCTGCCAGATTCAAAGCATCTCGCACCCACCCCTTCCGAGACGGCCTCCTGCCCCCGCTACACTCGTGGTGTCGGTTCGGCGGAGGCGTCGGAGGCGACGGAGCAGGCCCGGGGCCGGCAGGGAGGAACCGAATGGAACACCGCAGGCTCGGCAAGACCGGCCGCAACGTCTCGGTCATCGGGTTCGGGGCGTGGGCGATCGGCGGCGACTGGGGCTCGCGTGACGACGCCACCGCGCTCAAAGCGCTCCACGCCGCCGCCGACGCCGGCGTGGACCTCATCGACACGGCCGACGTGTACGGGGACGGCCACAGCGAGCAGCTGATCGGGAGGTTCCTCCGGGAGCGGCCCGGCGAGACGTTCTTCGTGGCCACCAAGATGGGGCGCCGCGTGCCGCAGGTCCCCGAGAACTACGAGCCGGACGCCTTTCGGGCGTGGAACGACCGCAGCCGCGAGAACCTCGGTGTCGAGACGCTCGACCTCGTCCAGCTCCACTGCCCGCCAACGCAGGTCTACTACACGCCCGAGGTCTTCGCCGCGCTCGACGAGATGATCGCCCAGGGGCGCATCCGCAACTACGGCGTCTCGGTCGAGAAGGTTGAGGAGGCCCAGAAGGCGATCGAGTTCCCCGGCGTCGCGTCCGTCCAGATCATCTTCAACATGCTCCGCCAGCGCCCCGCCGAGCACTTCCTCGCCGAGGCAGCGCGCCGCGACGTGGGCGTCCTGGCGCGCGTCCCCCTCGCGTCCGGGATCCTGACCGGCAAGCTGCGCGCCGACTCGTCGTTCGAGGCAACGGACCATCGCGCCTACAACCGCCACGGCGAGGCGT
Organism: Chloroflexota bacterium; assembly: GCA_021783095.1. Lineage (GTDB taxonomy): Bacteria > Chloroflexota > Limnocylindria > Limnocylindrales > CSP1-4 > CAIXZV01. Next base: position 2,555 of record JAJXUG010000024.1, read on the forward strand.
TCGACCGTGGCGAGACGTTCGCGGGCGTTGACTACGCCACCGGCCTCGAGGTGGCCGACGCGCTTGGCGAGCTCGTCCCGCAAGGCGCAACGATGGCCCAGACGGCGCTCCGCTGGATCCTGATGCACGACGGCGTCACGGCCACGATCCCGGGGGCGAAGACACCCGAACAGGCCGTGGCAAACGCTGCCGCCGGGGACTTGGCGCCGCTGCCGCCGGCGACGATGGAGCGCGTGCGCGAGCTCTACGACGCGAAGGTCCGGCCGCTCGTCCACCAGCGCTGGTAGGTCGCGACCGCGGGGCGCCCGGTGGGCCTCCGGGAAGCTCCGGCGCCGGGTATCTTGGCTGCCATGAGCCTCACCTTCCGCGTGCCCGGCGCGGTCCTCACCGAGCGCGAGCACATCGTCCCCCTGGTCCACGGCGACCCCTCGCGGGGCACCATCACGGTGTTCACCCGCGAGGTGGCGGCGCCCGATGGGCTCGAGCGGCCGTATCTGGTCTTCCTTCAGGGCGGGCCCGGCCACGAGGCGGCCCGCCCGACGAGCCCGCTGTCGGGCTGGATGGCGCGCGCCATCCTGGACTACCGGATCCTGCTGCTCGACCAGCGGGGGACCGGGCGCTCGACGCCGGTGGGCGCCGTCATCCCGGGCGCGACGCCGGCCGAGCAGGCGGAGTACCTCACCCACTTCCGCGCCGACTCGATCGTCCGCGACTGCGAGCTCATCCGCCAGGAGCTGAGCGTCGAGCGGTGGAGCCTGCTGGGCCAGAGCTTCGGCGGGTTCACGTCGCTCACGTACCTCTCGCTCGCCCCGGAGAGCCTCCGCGAGTCGCTGATCACCGGCGGCCTCGCCCCGATCACCAGCCGGCCGGCGGACGACGTCTACGCCGCGACCTGGATCCGGGTGCGCGAGGCGAACGAGCGGTACCACGCCCGGTATCCGGGCGACCGCGATCGGCTCGCGTCCATCCTCGAGCGCCTCGACGCCGAGGACGTCCGGCTCCCGAACGGCGATCGCCTCACCGCCCGACGCTTCCGACAGCTGGGCATGTGGCTGGGCGACAACGCGGGCTCCGAGAAGCTCCACCACGTGCTCGAGCTGCCCTTCAGCTCGCCTGCGTTCCTCCACGACGTGCAGCACGCGATGGGCTGGGAGCGCAACCCCATGTACGCCACGCTGCACGAGTCCTCGTACGCGGACGGCGTGGCCACGCGCTGGTCCGCGCACCGGCTGGCACCCGAGGATGCGATCAGCGGCGACCTGCTGGGCGCCGAGCACGTCTTCCCCTGGATGTGGGAGGAGTACCGCGGGCTCCGCGGGCATCGCGAGGTGGCCGAGATCCTCGCCGAGCACCCCTGGCCCCGGCTGTACGATGCCGACCGGCTGGCCCGGAACGAGGTCCCGGTGGCAGCGACCATCTACCACGACGACGTCTACGTCGATCGCGTGTTCGCCGAGGAGACGGCGCGCGGCGTCCGCGGACTTCGGCCGTGGATCACCAACGAGTACGCCCACAGCGGCCTGCGCGCGGACGGCGAGCGGATTGTCGGGCGCCTGATCGACATGGTGCGCGGCCGGGCGTGACCGGCCCGGGGCCCGTCGTCGCCGCTCCAACCCGCCCGGGACTCGATGCTGCCGCCCGTCGCGACGTCGGGCTGCTGTTCGCCACCCGCGTCCTGCGGATGTTCGGCTACGGGTTCCTGGCCGTGGTGCTCGTGCTGTACCTCACGGCCATCGGGCTCTCGGGCGCCGAGACCGGGCTCCTGCTCGGGCTGACGCTGCTCGGCGATGCCGGGGTCTCGCTGTGGCTGACGACCCACGCGGACCGGTTCGGGCGGCGCCGGGTCCTGGTCGCCGGGGCGGCGCTGATGCTCCTCGCGGGCGTCGCGTTCACCGCCACCTCGCTGCTGCCCGTGCTGCTCGTGGCGGCAACGCTCGGGGTCATCAGTCCGTCCGGCAACGAGGTGGGGCCCTTCCTCGCGGTCGAGCAGGCCTCGCTCTCACAGCTCATTCCGGACCGTGGCCGCACCCAGCTCTTCGCCTGGTACCAGCTGGCGGGCTCCTTCGCCACGGCAGCGGGCACCTTGACGGGCGGCGCGATCGCCCAGGCCGCCATCTCGGGCGGTGCGCAGCCGGCCGACGCGTACCGGCTCGTCATCTTCGGCTACGCACTCGTGGGCATCGCCCTGGGCGCGCTGTTCCTGCTCGTCTCGCCGCGCGTCGAGGTGCCCGCGGCCAGCGTCCGCGACCAGACCGTCGCCAGTCGACTGGGCCTCCACCGCTCGCGGGGCGTCGTGATGCGCCTGTCCATGCTGTTCGCGCTCGACGCGTTCGCCGGCGGCTTCGCGATCCAGAGCTTCATCGCCTTCTGGTTCCACCAGCGGTTCGCGGTGGATCCGGGCGCGCTCGGTGCCGTCCTGGCGGGCGCCAACATCTTGGCCGGGTTCTCGGCGCTGGCGGCCGGGCGTCTGGCGGCGCGGTTCGGCCTCATCAACACGATGGTGTTCACGCACCTGCCGTCGAACGTGCTGCTGGCGCTCGTGCCGTTCATGCCCACGCTGCCGCTGGCCGTCCTGTGCCTCTTCGCGCGCTTCGCGATCAGCCAGATGGACGTGCCCACGCGCCAGAGCTACACGATGGCGATCGTCGCCCCCGATGAGCGCTCGGCGGCCGCGGGCGTGACGGGAATCGCCCGGTCGCTGGGCGTGGCGGCGGCGCCGTTGATCGCCGGCCCGCTGTTCGCGACGGCCGCGCTCGCATCCGCGCCGTTCGTGATCTCGGGCGGCCTCAAGGTGGTCTACGACCTGCTGCTCTACCGCTCGTTCCGGCGCTTGCGCCCGCCCGAGGAGCAGCCCCCGGCCTAGACCGCGGCGCGCCTGATCGACCTCTGCCGCCGTGCCGCCGACGAGGCGCCGACGAGGCGCCGAGCTATCCGCCTCCAATACTCGCCATGGGAGTGCTCTGCGGCCCCGCCTTCCTGGACACGCCTGAGGCGAGTAGTGCGGCATCCAGAATTCCAGAACACGCCTGGGATGAGTATCCGGGATGTCGGCCTCGCCGAGCACTCCCGTGGCGAGTATTGGGGAATGCGCGGGGGAGAACAGGGCTATCGCCCGTGGCCGACCTCATCGGGCTCCTCGAGCCACTGGACGCGCTCGCCGACCTGGCTGCCCATCTTCCACTTCATCGGCTTGGGCGCGCCGTCCACGGCCTTGCGCATGGCCGCGACCTTCTCCAGGACGTCGAACCGCGCGGGCCGCCCGAAGCCGAGCTCGCCCGGTTGGATCTGTCCGCGCGGTCATCGAGCAGGTGAAGCCGGCCCTCGACGTCCACGGCCACATCCACGAGTCGGGCGGCGAGCGCAAGGTGGGGAGCACGCTCTGCCTCAACGCGGGGTCGGAGTCGTCGATTGGGGTTCTCCGCGGGTGTCTCGTGGACCTCTCGGCGAAGGGCGTCGAGCGGACCCTGCGCGTCGAGGGCTGAGCCTGCGCAACTCGCGCTCACCGGGTCCAGGCGGCGGTCCGCCGGTCGAGGCCCCTGGCCGCACCGGCGCTCGCCTCAGGAGGCTGGCGGCGACGGGGAGGGCGAGGGGGCCGGCGAGCCCAGCGGGTTCGCGCCCGGAGCCGTCGGCACCGCTGACGTCGACGGCTTGGGCTCCGGGGACCACCCGGGCGACGCGGAGTTGAACAGGTACTGGAACTCGGGCCCGTTGTGGCAGATCCAGCAGTTGTCGCCGCGCCCCGCCATGTCGGACGGCAGCGGCGCGTGCTGGTCGACGCCGTGGCAGGTGGTGCAGGCCTGGCCGCCCATGTGCTCGGGGCGGAGCGGGGGAGCGCTCATCGAGGCGAGGTTCGGGTTCTCGTGATGGCAGATCAGGCACTGGTTGGCATGGAGGCTCGAGTGGCCGGGAGCGGTCTTCACCAGCCCGGCCGGGTTGTGGCAGGCAGTGCAGTTCGCAAACCCCTTGAGCGGGTGGGCCATGAGCGGGATGTCCTTGACGCCCACGATGCCGTTGGTCGTGACGTGGCACGCCCCGCAGTTGGCGTCGGAGGGCATCTCGATCCCGATCGGCGAGAGCGCCATCCCCGAGCTCGGCGCTGGGCTGGCTGAGGGCGAGGCTCCGGCGATGCCGCCCGGCCCGGCCGAGGGCGATGTCGCCGAGCCGGTCTTGATCATGTCCGGCAGGGCGACCGTGACCAGGAACCCGCCGACCAGGAGGATGCCGATCACCAGGACCAGGACCGCGACGGGGTACGCGAAGCGGACGAACGCGGTGCGGAGCATCAGTCCGGCACTCCCGCAACCTGTGCCACCGCCTCGGCCTCGGCCGCCACGCTGACCTCGGGCGCTGCCCGGGCTGCGAGCCCCGCGGCCGCGGTGGCGGCGGCGAGCTCCGGCGCGCCCGCCACCTCGCTGCCGGCCTCGGCTCCGTGCGTGTCGGCGTCCTCCTGCTCGTGGTCATCGTGCTTCTTGATCCACGGCCACGGCCAGAAGGCGTGGACATCGCCCTCGCCCATCGGCAGGTAGCGCTCGCACAGCGAGTACGCCATCGCCATGAACGCCATCGCCCCGACGAGGATCCCGAGCTCCACCGGGGAGGGCACGTACTCGGCGTACGGGTAGCCGACGGCGCCGGCCATCGTCGTGCGCGGGACGAGCTCGCCCGCAGCCACGAACAGCGTCCGGTCCACCAGGATCCCGACCAGCGACAGGATCGCCGCCAGCGCGGTCGCGGATGGCGTGCGCAGCCGGGGGACCGCCAGGATCCCGAGCGGGATCAGGATGCCGAGACCCACGCGCACGCCCCAGAAAGCGGGCGAGAGCGGCCCGGTCACGAGGACCTCGGTGGACGGGCGGAGGTCAGCGACGTCGCTCGTGAGGCCGGTCACGACCTGGCGCGCCAAGAGCGCCGCCGCCACGACGAGCCCGCCGGCCAGGAGGATCCGGACTGAGCCGAGGGCGCCCTTCGAGCGCTCCCAGTCGGCGAGGCGGAGGCGGTTGACCGCCCAGAACACGATGCCCAGCAGGGCCGTCCCGCCCACGAAGGCCGACGCGACCATCTGGACGGGCGTGAAGACGCCGTTCCAGAACGGCTTGGCCGCGAGCACGCCGAACACCGCGCCAAGGGTGGTCGGGGCGCACACGCCGATGCCGGCCGCCGCCGTGCAGGCGTACTTGTGGATGGTGGGATGAGGCGTGAACAGCGTCCACACCTCGACCACAAGGACAACCAGGTAGGCGCCGTAGAACACGCCCATCCACCACATGGGCGAGCTGGGCGAGATGACGAGCACGGCGCCGAAGACCATCCGGATCGGGTAGCTGAGCTCGAGCGCGATGATCCCGAACGCGGTCGTCAGCGACAGGAGCGCGAGGATCGCGTGGCGCTTCTCGAACGGCATGAACCGCTCGATGCCGAACACCGTGCCCAGCGAGGAGGCGAGGCACAGGCCGCTGGTCAGGATCGCGAAGAAGACGTAGCCGATGATCAGCAGGCCCCACTCGAACGAGGGCGAGGTCCCCATGACCTCCCAGCCCGGCGGCAGGGCGATGAGCGCGGTGACCGCGCCGATCCCGAGGCCCACCACGAGCAGGCCGTACCAGATCCTGGTCGCGATCGACATTGAGCGGACTTCGCGCACGAACGCGTTGCGCGCGGCGCGCGGCGTCGCAGGCAGCGCCACGGCGCCGAGGTAGAGGGTGCTGTCGACGACGCGCATCGCTCAGGCCTCCGCCACGGTGGGGCCGAGGTACAGCACGCGGGGCCGGGTGCCGTACTCGGGGTGGAGGGGCTGGCCGCCCTTCGCGTACTCCGCGATGTCGCTGGCCGGGTCGTTCGCGTCGCCGAAGCGTCGCGCGCCGACGGGGCAGATCTCGACGCAGGCGGGGCGCTGGCCGCGGTTGATGCGGTGGTAGCACCAGGTGCACTTGTCGGCCACGCCCGGCGTGTTGGCCGGGGAGTCCTCGTCCGCGGGCGTGAGGTAGCGTGCACCGTAGGGGCAGGACACCACGCAGTAGCCGCAGCCGATGCACCGGCGGGCGTCCACGAGGATCACCCCGTCCTCGGTCCGGTAGGTGGCGCTGACCGGGCAGACGCCCGTGCAGGGCGAGTCCTCGCACTGCATGCACAGGCGCGGCTGGAAGAACGCGGAGGCGACGGTCTTGCCCTCGGACCCGGGGGCCGTGCAGGTGGCCGGAAAGCCGTTGATGCCCGCGTCCGGCGCGTCCACGTACCGCGTGCCGTCGGTCATCGTGGTGTGCCGCTCCACCCAGGTGCGCGTGAACTCGGCCGACTCGGGGACGTTGTTCTCCTCCTTGCAGGCGACCACGCACAGCCCGCAGCCGATGCACTTGGAGGTGTCCACCACGAAGGTCCATGCCTTCGACATGGGATCGTAGCCGGGGACGAGCGGGGAGACCTTGTCCCCGGCGCTGGCGAAGACGGGGAAGAGCTGGCCGAGGGCGGCCGCACCGGCAACGCCGCCGGCGAGCGCGAGCCCGAAGCCGAGGAACGCGCGTCGCGTGAGCGACGCCTGCTCGATGGCCGGGGCGATCGCCTCGAGCGGGACCAGCACGGCGTCCGCAGGCGCCTCCGATACCCGCATGCCCTCCGAGGGCGCTCCGCCGCCGGAGGACCCGGCCGGTTCGGCCGACGCGTTCGTTGCGAGCGGCGCGGCTCCGACTGTCGCATCCTCGGCCTGTGCTGACGCCTCCGCGGCCGGCGGCAGCGCCTCGCCGGGCGCCGCGAGCTCGCGCTCATCGGCGGATTGACCCGCGGTCACCTGGCCCCAGGGATCCAGCATGGGATCGAGCGGCTCGGTCACGGGACCGCCTCGCTCGGGCTGGCCGAGGCGCTCGCGATGGGCGCGAGGCTTGCCGGCGGAAGCACGAGCTGCTCAGGGCCGCGCCCGGCGCCATGGCACTTGAGGCATTCCTGGTCGGTCAGGAGGCCGGTCGGATGTCGCTCGTTGCGGGCCTTGAACCCGTCAGGGCCGTGGCAGGTCAGGCACGGCGGCAGGTTGTTGAGCGGGTGGGACACCACCGGGGGATGCTGCGCCCAGGCCGTGTGCGGGTCGTGGCACTGGAGGCACTGGCCCACGTAGTGGTTGGCCGGGACGATGGTCTTGATGCTGGTGGGGCGGCCCTCCGCGGCAGCGTGACAGCGGACGCAGACCTCGTCTGTGGGGACCTTGATCATGACGTCCGCCTTGGACGCATTCGAGCCCGCCGAGGCGTGCGCCAGCAGTGCGCCGTGGCAGCTCTGGCAGCCGATGTCGGCGTGCGAGTGGCTGGCCAGGCGGCTGGCCTCTGGGACGTGGCACTTCTCGCAGACCGACGAATCGGCGAACGTCATGCTGAGCGCGGCCCACTGCTTGGCGTTGCTGTCGGGGTGGAGCGCGAAGTCGAGGTACGGATCCCAGGCCATTGCGGCACCCGCGAACAGGACGACGGCGAGGACCGCCGCGCCGCCCAGGACGCTCACGACGGCGGCGACACGTCCGCGACGAGTGCGGGGGCGAACGGAATCCCAGAGGCGGCGGATCCTGGCCCTCATAGCACCGACGGGGTCAGCAGGCCGCGCTTGACCGTGTACCGCAGGAGCTCCACGCGGTCGTGCAGGCCGAGCTTCTCCATGAGGTTGGCGCGATTGGAGTGGACCGTCTGCTCGGACAGGTGGAGCGAGCGGGCGATGTCACGGTTGGTGTGCCCCATCGCGGCCAACAGCAGGATCTGGCGCTCGCGGTCGGTCAGCTGGTCGTAGGGGTCGTCGACGGCCTCCGGCTTGCCCCGGACGTAGGTGTCGACCATGCGGGTCACGATGGCGGGGCTGACATAGGTGTGGCCGGCGGCGACCGCCCGGACGGCCGAGACGACGTCGTCGGCGAGCGCCTCGCGGGTGAGGATCCCGGCGGCACCAGCCTTCAGGGCGATCGAGAACTGCTCGGTGGCGCACCGACAGTCGAGCGCGATGATCTTGGCCCCGGGCGCGGCGGAGCGGACTTCCTCGATGGCCTCCGGCGTGCCGCAGCCCACCGCGGCGAACGCCTCGTACTCGAGGATGATCACCGCCGGGCTGCTCGCCTTGGCCTGGGACACGATCGCCTCGCGGCTCGTGGCCTCGACGACGACGCCCATGTCCGGCTCCTGGTCGATGACCGCCCGGAGCGCCGTGCTGAGCATCGGGAAGTCCACGATGGCGAGCATGACGTCGACGCGAGCTGCCCCTGCTCCTCCCGCGTCCGTCGTTGGCATCATCCACTCCCGTATGTCGGCGTCATCCCGGTCCGACGTCCGTCATGATCGGCCGACGGGCTGCCGGCCAAACAGGTCCAGGTGGCCGGGTTCTGCGAGCCCGTGCGTGCCCAAAGACGGCAACGGAGGCCTACTGCAACACCACCTTCGTCGCGCAGAGCAACGCCCGTTGACCCGGACCCTCACCGACGTTGCCATCACACCCCGTCCCGGGGGGCGCGAGCGCCCGCCTCGCGGTCCCGCCTTGCAGGCCTGCGTGTCCGGGCAGGCGCTGAGCCGAGGGCTGACAGTCCCGCGCCAGCACGATTCGGGGATGGGCGGCTATCCTGCGCGCATGACGACCCGCCCCCGCCGCGCATTCCGCGGTGCTTGTTGCTCCTGTCCCCGGCGAGCGCCGGCATGGAGCCACGCCGCGGTCGCCCGCTAGACCGCCCGCCGCTCCGCCGGCCTCGCAGTCTCCACCCGCCGCGCGGGCTGCACCCCCCGCCCGGCGCGTCCCCTCGTCCCCCTTGTCCACGACGTCGCCCTGCGGAGGCTCCGTGCTCGCGCCCCATCCGTCCCGTCGTCGCCGCTCCGCTGAACCGGGAGAGCTCATGCCTGACAGCTTCGACCATGACCGAGACCACGCGTTCGCCCAGTTGCTCGCCGGCGACCGCGCGGTGCACGGGCGCATCTACCCCCTCAAGCGCGACGTCGCGGCGTTCGCGGACGCGCTGCTGGGGATCCTGTTCCCGCAGCTGTCCGACGACGCCCTGGCCGCGCCCGACGACCTGGCGGCGCGCCTCGTGCTCGTCCGCCGCGACCTCCGCCGCCTGGTTGAGCCGCTGACCGACAGCGGCACCGCGGACCGGGTGATCGCCGCCTTCGCCGACGCCCTCCCGCGCGTCCACGCCGCGCTCCTCGAGGACGGGGAGGCGATCCTCGCCGGGGATCCCGCCGCCGAATCGCTCGACGAGGTCGTGGCGGCCTACCCGGGCTTCCTCGCGATCGCGATCCACCGAGTCGCCCACGAGCTGTACGTGCTCCGGGTGCCGATCCTGCCGCGGCTCCTCGCCGAGGTCGCCCACACGAGGACCGGCGTCGACATCCACCCCGGCGCCACCATCGGCCGCGGGTTCTGCATCGACCACGGCACCGGCGTCGTGGTGGGGGAGACCGCCGTCATCGGCGACCGCGTCAAGCTCTACCAGGGCGTGACCCTGGGCGCGCTGTCCGTGGTCAAGGACCTCGCCGGCCACAAGCGCCACCCGACGATCGGCGACCGGGTGGTCATCTACGCCAACGCCACGGTTCTCGGCGGCGACACCTTCGTCGGGAACGACACGATCATCGGCGGCAACGTGTTCGTCACGAGCAGCGTGGCGGCCGGATCGGTCCTCTACCAGACCAGCCGCTCCCGCGTCCGGAAGGCGGACGACGGGTTCGACGACATCGACTTCGTGATCTAGCGCCAGCGTCCCAGTCAGCCCAGCGTCCCCACCGAAGGAGAGAACCAGCCGTGCCCGTCAACAGCGTGCTCGAGATGATCGGCAACACCCCGCACGTGCGGATCAACCGCCTCTTCGACCCGCGCGTCAGCGTGTGGGCCAAGCAGGAGCGCCAGAACCCCGGCGGCTCCATCAAGGACCGTATCGCGCTCGCGATGATCGAGGACGCGGAGGCGGCCGGGACCATCAGGCCCGGCGTGTCGACGATCATCGAGCCCACGTCGGGCAACACCGGCATCGGCCTCGCGCTCGTGGGCGCGGTCAAGGGCTACCGCGTGATCCTGTGCATGCCCGAGTCGTTCAGCGTGGAGCGGCGCAAGCTGATGACCGCGTACGGGGCGGAGCTCGAGCTGACGCCGCGGGAGACGGGCATCAAGGGGGCCACCGCCCGAGCCCGCGAGCTGCTCGAGGAGATCCCCGACAGCTGGATGCCGATGCAGTTCGAGAACCCCTCGAACCCGGCCGTCCACCGCCGCGCCACCGGCCAGGAGATCCTGCGCGACTTCCCGGACGGACTTGACTACGTGGTCACCGGCGTGGGCACGGGCGGCCACATCACCGGCGTCGCCGAGGCGCTCAAGGCCGCCTGGCCGAACATGAAGGTCTACGCCGTGGAGCCCACCGCGTCGCCCGTCCTCTCGGGCGGCACGCACTCGCCGCACCCCATCCAGGGCATCGGCGCCGGGTTCATCCCGGCGGTCATGCGCACCGACCTGCTGGACGGCACGATCCAGGTGCAGGGCGCGGACGCGATGGCGTTCGCCCGCCGGGCGGCCAAGGAGGAGGGCCTGCTGATCGGCATCTCGTCGGGGGCATCGCTGGCGGCCGTGTCGCAGCTGATCCCGTCGGTGCCGGACGGGTCGCGGATCCTGACGTTCAGCTACGACACCGGCGAGCGCTACCTCTCGATCGAGGCGCTGTGGGGGGCGACGATGGCCTGATCGAGGTTCCACTCGGTTGGCAACACGAAGGCCGGCGGGTGCCCGCCGGCCTTCTGCGTGTCGGGCCTCCGGATCCGCCGGGCGCCCGGGTCAGCCGAACCAGGTTCGGGTCTCGACCTCGGTCACCGCGGGCGTCAACAGGATGCCCACGATCGCCTCGCGCGGCAGGGTGGAGCGTCGGGCGACGAGATCGGCGACCCGCTCGGGATCCGAGCCGCAGCGGCGCAGGGCCGCGGCATCGAGGCGGGGCCAGACGAGGAGCGCTCGCCGGCGGATGGCCTCCGCGGCGTCAACTGGCTGGGGCATCGCGTACCTCCAATCGCCCCATGGTGCACCCGACGTGTTGCCGCCACCCAAACCCGCGGTGAAGTTTCCGCAAGACTCGTTCGGGTCGGCCTTGCATCTGCGCAGCGATGTGCCTTGGGGGACGAGCCGATCCGGCCATGACCCCGCCGAAGAGGGACCCGCATGACCAGCCTCGTCACGTCGGCCATCTCGATGCTCTCGGCCGACCATGCGCGAGCTCCTCAGCGAGTGGGCCGCCCACGACACGATGCACCTGGTCCAGGCGGAGCGGGCGCTGATGCAGGCGTTCATCCCCGGGTCCGGGCCATGGCGCCCGTACTTCGCCGACCACGACGTGGAGGCGGCGCGCGCAGGCTGACGGCTCATCGGGAGCCCGCCCGAGACCCCTCGTCGGTGCGATCATCGAGTGCCCTCTCGCCGCAAGGAGCCCTCGCTGATGCACGACCCGATCGCCGCCCTCGCCGACCAGCTCGCCGACGCCGGGCGGAGCGCGGTGGGGCTGGGCCTCGTGGTCGCCTCGGGGGGCAACCTCTCCGCGCGACTCCCGGGTCGGGACGCGTTCCTGATCACTGCGGCCGGAACGCGCCTCGACCGGCTGGAGCCGGACGACTTCGCGGTGCTGGGGCTGGACGGGAGCGTGCTCGAGGGCAACCCGCGGCCGTCGTCAGAGTGGCGGCTCCACCGGCGCGCCTACCAGGTCCGCCCCGACGTGAACGCCATCGTCCACCTCCACCCGCAGACCGCCGTCGTCCTCGATGCGCTGGGCCACTCGATCCGGATGCTGACGCTCGACGACGTCTCCTACCTGCGCGAGGTCCGCCGCGTCCCGTTCTACCCCAATGGCTCGGACGAGCTGGCCGATGCCGCCGCCGAGGCCTCGATCGGGTGCGACGTGATCATCCTGGCCAACCACGGCTGCTCGACGCTCGGCGACACGGTGGAGATGGCGCACCGCCGGGCGCTGCTCCTGGAGCTGGCGGCCCAGAACACGTTCCGCTGCCTCCAGCTGGGCGACCTCGACACGACATTCCCGGTGGGCGCCACCCTCTCGGTGCACCAGTGACCGGGCCGGTGGGCGACCTCCGCCCGATCGCCTGGACCGGTGCTGCCCTCCGGGTCATCGACCAGACGCTGCTGCCCGGCCGGCTCGAGTACATCGACCTCACCACCGCCGACGCCGTGGTCGACGCGATCCGGCGGCTGGCAGTCCGGGGCGCGCCCCAGCTGGGCGCCGTGGGCGCGGTGGGCGTGGTCATCGCGATGGACGAGGCGGCGCGCGAGGGCTGGCCGCAGGCGCGCCTCGACGCCGCGGTGGACGCGATCCGATCTGCGCGGCCCACGGCCGTCAACCTGGCCTGGGCCGTGGACCGCGTTCGGCCGCTCATGACGCGGGGCCGGGAAGCGGTGCTCGCGGCCGCGCTCGAGATCATCGAGGCCGATGAGCGCGTCAACCACGCGATCGGAGCGTACGGAGCGGACTGGATCCAGGCCCGGATCGATCACCCAGTTCGCGTGATCACCCACTGCAACACCGGAGCCCTCGCGATGGTGGCCTGGGGGACGGCGCTCGGGATCGTGCGCGAGCTGCACGCGCGGGCCGCCCTCGAGATGGTCTACGTCGACGAGACGCGGCCCCTGCTCCAGGGCGCCCGGCTGACCGCGTGGGAGCTCCAGCGCGACGGGATCCCCTACCGGGTGCAGGCCGATGGAGCGGCAGCCTCCACGATCCTGCGGGGACTCGTGGACGTGGCCATCTTCGGCGCCGACCGGATCGCGGCCAACGGGGACGTGGCCAACAAGATCGGCAGCCTGGGCCTCGCGCTCGCGTGTCGCGAGGCCGGAATCCCGTGCCTGTCAGCGGCGCCCGTGTCGACCGTGGACCTCAGCACCGCGTCGGGCGACGACATCGAGATCGAGCTGCGCGGCGACGAGGAGGTGCTGGCGTTCGGCGGGGTGCGTGTCGCGCCCGCGGGCGCGCGCGCCTTCAACCCCGCGTTCGACGTGACGCCGGCGCGGTTCATCACCGGGCTCGTGACCGAGGTGGGCGTCCTCGCGGTGTCGGACGGGGAGACCCCGGCGCGTCGCCTGGGCGGCTGACGGACCGGGCGACTGCGCGAACCCGCCGCCGGGTCTCACCATGCCCGCATGAGCGTCCGCGATGCGCTCGGGCGGGCGCTGCTGGCGGGGGCGCTGCTCGCGGCGTCCGTGCTGGCTCCGCTCGCGGCGGGCGCGGGTTCCGCGACGCGTCTGGCCGCGGCTTGGTCGGCTTCGGCGTCGGCTTCGTCGGCTTCGGCCCCATCAGCCTCGTCGGCATCTCTGTCCGCCTGGCGGGGTGGCATCGACCTCTACCGACGGGGCCTTGCCGTCTGGCCCGCCAGCGCCGCCGACCCCCGCCCCGGACCAGCGCCTCGCCGCCGCGCTCGATCCGCCAGCCACGGTCCCGCTCGTCGCAGCGGGCCTGCTCCTCGTGGTCGGCGCCGTCGTGGTGTTGACCGGGTGGCGACGCTCACGCCCTCCTGAGGGTTCGCATCCAGCGTTCTGTCCGCCTTCGCGCGTGGCACGCTAGCGGAGTCGCGGCACCGAGTGGCTCGGTTCGCCAGCGTGCGCAGGGAGGCCCGGCCGATGTTCAAGGCGATCATCCTGCTGACCCGCAAGGACGGCATGAGCAGGAGTCAGTTCCGGAATTGGATGCTGGTGGCGCACTCGCCGCTCGCACGGCAGCTGCCGGGCCTGCGCAAGCTCGTGTTCAACGTCGTCGAGAACGAGGACGCGCCCTATGACGGCGTGTCCGAGCTGTGGTTCGACAGCCGTGAGGCCTTCGACGCCGCCTACGCCACCGAGATCGGCAAGAGCGTCGCCGCTGACTCGCTCGCCAACGTCAAGGCCCGGATCCGCCTGTTCGTGGACGAGCAGCCGCAGGTCGGCTGAGCCCAGCCGCATTCCATCGGAGGCTCCTGCGTCGCCGGGCGGCGGGCTCGAGAGGATGTCCGGCACGGTGGGTGGGCCTCCCCCAAGGGTCCGCACGACATCATGCCGGGATCCCCCGAATGTCCCATTTCCGCGATGGCCCGCTGGCCGCTACGCTCCCTCGGAGCGCCCCGGAGTTGCCCAGCACCGGCCGCCCGCTAGAGGCTCCCCGCCACCCCGATGTTGTGTCTCCGGGACATTCTGCCCGCCGGCTCGGCGCTGATGGCTCGCCGTGTCCTCGCGATGGTGGCAGGGCTCCTGGTCCTCACCTCGTCGGGCTGGGCAGCGCCGGCCTCCGCGGGGACGCCGGCGTCGTCGTCGGCGCTCGCTGCCTCGGCGTCGACGGCGGTCCACGATCACCCGACGCGGCACGCCTGCGCGCTGCCGGGGCGGGGCCGGGCGGCCTGCCACGCGATCGTCCGGACGGACGTCACGCCCATGTCAACGCGCCAGGCGACATCGACCAACACCAGCCCGTCGGGTTATCGCCCGGCTGACCTGCAGAGCGCCTACGGGCTGACCGCTGCCGCTGCCGCCGGCGGATCGGGCGTCACCATCGCCGTCATCGACGCCTACGACGACCCGACGGCGGAGGCCGACCTCGCGGCGTACCGGGCGGCGTTCGGCCTCCCCGCATGCACGTCGGCGGGCGCCAACCCCTGCTTCCGCAAGGTCAACCAGCGCGGGCAGTCGTCGCCGCTTCCCGCCGCCGACTCGGGCTGGGCGACGGAGATCTCGCTCGACCTGGACATGGTCTCGGCAATCTGCCCGAACTGCTCGATCCTCCTGGTCGAGGCCGACTCGTCGTTCCTCGACGATCTGGGCGCGGCGGTCAACACCGCGGTCGCGGCGGGCGCGAAGTACATCTCGAACAGCTACGGCGGGCCGGAGGACGGGTCATCCGCGAACCTCGACACGCTGTTCTACAAGCACGCCGGCGTGGTGATCACCGCCAGCACGGGCGACGAGGGCTACGAGGGGTACCTCGCGGGTGCCGCGATGAGCGGGAACGAGTACCCCTCGGTCTCGCCGTGGGTGGTGGCCGTTGGCGGGACGACGCTGCGCACCGCCGCCAACGCGCGGGGCTGGACCGAATCCGCCTGGTCCGAGGCTGGGAGCGGCTGTTCAGTCCATGAGACCCGCCCTGCGTGGCAGGCGTCCGGGCTGACCTCCTGCTCGAGGCGCATGGTGGCCGATGTGTCGGCGGTGGCGGACCCGAACACGGGCGTCGCCGTCGTCTACGGCGGGAACTGGTACCAGCTCGGGGGCACGAGCGCGTCCGCCCCGATCGTGGCAGCGGCCTACGCCCTTGCCGGGACGCCCGCCGCCGGCACGTGGCCGGTGTCGTACCCGTACGGCCATGGCGGGCTGAACGACGCGACCGGCGGGAACAACGCGGGCGGCAGCTGCAGCCCCGACCCGGCCCTGTGGTGCACGGGTGTCGTCGGGTACGACGGACCCACCGGCCTCGGCACGCCCAACGGGACCGCGGCCTTCGGCGCGCCGGGCCTCCCGGGCGCCCCGACCGGGATCAGCCTGACCCCGGCCCCCGGCTCCGCGCAGGTCGCCTGGTCGGCCCCGGGTTCTGACGGCGGGAGCGCGATCACGTCGTACACCGCGATCGCGCTGCCGGGCGGCAACAGCTGCACGTGGTCCTCGGGACCGCTCGCCTGCACGGTGACCGGGCTCAGCGGGGGCAGCGCGTACACCTTCACCGTGAGGGCCACGAACGCCGTGGGCACCGGGCCGGCGCTGGAGAGCTCATCCTCGGTGGCGATCGTCACCGCCCCAGGCGCGCCGACGGGGGCCGTTGGGACCCGGGGCGACGGCCAGGCGGCGGTCGCATGGTCGGCGCCCTCGTCCAGCGGCGGGCTCCCGATCACCGGCTACACGGCGACCGCCTCCCCGAGCGGGTCGAGCTGTGTCTGGACGAGCGGGCCGCTGACCTGCACCGTGACCGGGCTCGCGAACGGGACCGCCTACACCTTCACGGTGAGCGCCAGCAATGGCGCGGGCACCTCGCTCTCCTCGTCGCCGTCGGCCGCCGTGACGCCGAGCGCGCCGCCGGGAGCGCCCTCGGGCGTTCTCGCCGTGGCCGGCAACGCGTCGGCGCAGGTGGCCTGGTCCGCCCCCGCAGACAACGGCGGATCGCCGGTGACCGGCTACACGGTGACCTCGAATCCCGACGGCAGGACGTGCGCCTGGTCGTCCGGGCCCCTGGAGTGCGTGGTCGGCGGCCTCGCCAACGGCACCGCGTACACGTTCACCGTCCGGGCAGCCAACGCGGCCGGCGCCGGCCCCGCCTCGGGGCCGTCAGCCGAGGTGCTGCCCAAGTCCGTGCCCGGCGCGCCCACTGGCGTCGTCGTCGAGCTCGCGCCCCCGACCCCCGGTGCGCTGGCGGTGGGCTGGACCGCCGCCGATCCGGGCGGCTCGCCCATCAGCTCGTACACGGCCGATGCATACCTGCCGGGCACGAACACGGTCGTCGGCGGTTGCACCTCGAGCGCGCCACCCGATGCGGTGGCCGTGCACTGCACCATCACCGGCCTGGGCAACGGCGTCACGGTGGTGGTGCGCGTGGCCGCGACCAATGCGGCGGGGGCGGGGCTGCGCTCGGCGCCGTCGCGCTCGGCCACCACGCCGACGCTCGCCGTGGCATCTGTCGTCGGCCTGCCGTACTGGACCATCGGGCGATCGTTCACCCTCGCCTGGAGCGGCACCCCGGGGACACACGGCATCGCCAGCTACCAGGTCCGGTTCCGTCGGTCGCCCTGGAACGGCTCGTTCGGCAGCACGGCGCTGTGGCGCAACACGACCGCCAGGTCGGCGACCTTCATCCCGGCCGCCGGTTCCACGTACTGCTTCAGCGCCCGCGCCGTCGACCAGGGCGGCTTCGCGGGCCCGTGGTCGTCGGAGCGCTGCACCACGACGCCGCTCGACGACCGCAGCCTCGCGCGATCGCGTGGCTGGTACGGCGGCACCGGATCGACGTACTTCCGCAGCACCTGGAGCCGCTCCTACAGCTATGGCGCCAGGGCGGTTCGGACCTCGGTCCGCGCCAGGCAGATCGTCCTGGTCGCGACCAGCTGCCCCACCTGCGGCACGGTCAGGGTCTACCTCGGCTCCACCCTGCTCCGATCGATCAACCTCTACTCGTCCACCACGATCAACCGGCGGATCTTCACGGTGGCGAAGTTCACCTCGATCCGCTCCGGGACTGTGACAGTCAAGGTGTCATCGTCGCGGCGCAGGGTGCTCATCGACGGGCTCGGCATCTCACGGATGTGAGGCCGGTCGGTGGTGCAGGCGGCGTGCCCGAGGGCCCGTCGGCCACCCCGCACGGGCAGGCGGGTGCGATAGGGTAGGGTCGGCGGTGGCGTTGCCGATGGGCGCGCCGGACGGCTGGCGGAGGTGTGCATGGCAGGGACCCGCGCGAGGGGCGCCCGGACGGGAGCCGCCGCATGAGCGTGCGCTTCCTCCACAGCGCGGACTGGCAGCTGGGCATGACCCGCCACTTCCTGTCGGGCGAGGCGCAGGCGCGGTTCTCCCAGGCGCGGATTGACGCCATCCGAACGCTCGGCCGGCTGGCGGGCGAGACCGGCGCCTCGTTCATCGTCGTCTCCGGAGACGTCTTCGAGACCAACCAGGTCTCGCCGCAGACCGTGCGCCGCGCGCTCGACGCCCTCCGGTCGGTGCCCGTGCCCGTGTTCCTGCTGCCGGGAAACCACGACCCGCTCGACGCCGGGTCCGTCTTCCGGGCGCCCACGTTCGCGGGCGGTCGCCCGTCCCACGTCGCGGTGCTGGAGGACGCCACGCCGCACGCGGTGCCCGGCGCCCCGGGGGTCGAGGTGGTCGGCGCGCCCTGGTTCTCGAAGCGTCCGCTCACGGACCTCGTCGCGGCGGCGTGCGAGGGGCTCGGCCCCACGCCGGGCGTGCGGCGGGTGCTCGTCGCCCATGGCGCCACGGACGACCTGATCGCGCTCGACAACCCCGCGGCGATCCGGCTGGCAGCGGCGGAGCGCGCACTCGCCGAGGACCGGATCTCCTACCTCGCACTCGGTGACCGGCACTCCACCACGAGCGTCGGCTCGTCGGGCCGGATCTGGTACGCCGGGGCGCCGGAGCCCACGGACTACGACGAGCTCGATGCCGGCAACGCGCTCCTGGTCGAGCTCCGCGACGACGGTCGGTGCGAGGTCACCAAGCACCACACCGGCCTCTGGCGGTTTGACCGCGAGCGGTTCGACCTCGACGGGGAGGACGGGCTCGATGTGCTGGCGGGCTGGCTCGACCGCCTGGCACCGAAGGACCGCACAATCGTCAAGCTCACGCTGGTCGGCACGGTGTCGCTCTCGGCCAACGCCCGTCTCGAGGCGCTCCTCGAGCACGAGCGCGACCTGTTCGCCGCCATCGAGCGGTGGGAGCGGCACACGGAGCTGGTCGTGCGCCCGGACGACGACGACTTCGGCGACCTGCGGCTCTCGGGGTTCGCGGCGGAGGCGCTGGCGAGGCTTCGGGCCGACGCGTCCGGCACGGGCCCGGAGGCCGACACGGCGCGTGACGCCCTCGCGCTCCTGGTGCGCTTCGCCTCGGCGGCGGGAGCGGCGTCGTGAGGATCCTGCGGATCAGGCTGCGCAACTTCCGGGGCGTCGAGGACCGGGAGGTGTCGTTCGCCCGCGACGGCGTGACCGTGGTCATCGGGCCCAACGAGGTCGGGAAGTCGTCGATGGCCGAGGCGCTGGACCTGCTGTTCAGCCAGCTCGACTCCACGACCAAGGCCGAGGTGAAGGCGGTCAAGCCGGTGGACCGGGACGCCGGGCCGGAGGTCGAGGTCGACGTCGAGACCGGCCCCTACGCGTTCACCTACCGCAAGCGGTTCCTGCGCGCGAGCGAGACCGTGCTCCAGATCACCCGGCCCCGTCCCGAGAGCCTGACCGGCCGCCAGGCCCACGAGCGGGTCGAGCAGATCCTCGCCGAGACGATGGACGCGACGCTCTGGAAGGCGCTGCGCATCAGGCAGGGCGAGGGACTGGGCCAGGCGGCGCTGGGCGAGGCGGCCTCTGGCTCGCTGGGCCAGGCGCTCGACCGCGCAGCCGGGACGGTGCCCGAGGGCCCGGTCGAGACGACGCTGTTCGACCGTGCCCGCACCGAGTACGACCTGTACTGGACGCCGACCGGCAAGTCGAAGGGCGACTGGCCACTGCGCGAGGCGGTCAACCAGCAGCAGGCGGTGCTCGACGGCCTCGAGCAGCAGCTGCGCGCCGTCGCCGCGGACGTGGAGCGCGACGCAGACCTCATGGCGGAGCGGGCGCGCCTGGTGGAGGCGAAGGGGCCGGAGGAGGCGCGGGTCGCCGAGCTCGAGGCCCGCTGGCGCGCGATCGAGGGGCTGGTGCGCAACCTCGAGCGGCTCGAGGCGGCCGAGAGCGCTGCTCGGGTCACCGCGGAGCGCGCCGCCGAGGCGTGTCTGGGACGCGATGCCGCTGTCCGCGAGCTCGTGGCGTCGGTCGGGGAGCGCGACCGGCAGCGTGCCGCGGTGGAGGCGGCGGCCCCGTCCCTGGCGTCCGCCCGCGCGCGGTGCGAGGTGGCAGGGGCGCGACTGGCGGAGGCGCGGGCTGCACGCGAGACCGCCGAGGCGGCTGGCCGGAGTGCACGGGGCGATGTGGAGTTCCTCCGTGCCCGCCAGGCCCTCGCCGAGCTCACCGATCGGCGCGCGAGCCTTGCCGCGGCGCGGGCGGCCCTGGCCGATGCGGAGGCAGCCGCGGGATCGACGCCGGTGGACGAAGCGGCGCTCGAGGCGATCCGTGCTGCGGACCGTGAGCTCCAGGTGGCCCACGCCCTGCTCGAGGCCGGGCGCCCCTCGGTGGTGGTGACGGCGCTGCGGGACGTGACCGTGCTGCTGGACGGCGCGCCGGTCGCGCTTCCGCTGGGCGGGGCTGAGCGCCGGTCCGTCGAGGCGCGGCTGGTCGTGGAGGTCCCGGGTCTCCTGCGCATGGAGGTGGCAGCGGGTGCCGGCGATGCCGCCGTGGCCGAGCGGGTCGAAACCGCCGAGCGCGGGCTGCGCGACGTTTGTCGGCGAGTCGGGGTGGGGGACCTCGCCGCAGCCGAGACCGCGGCCGTCGCCCGGCGCGAGGCGCTCGCCGCGCGGACCGAGCAGCGCCGACGCATCGTCGAGCTGCTGGGCGGTGACGAGCCCGGGCGCGCGGAGCAGCTCGAGGCCCGGATCGCGCTGGCGGAGCGCCGGACGTCGGGGTACCTCGAGGCGCGGGACGCGGAGTCGCCGATGCCGGGCGACGAGGAGGCGGCCACGGGGCGTGCTGACCTCGCCGAGGCCGCCGCCGATGCCGCCCGGACGTCCGAGGCAGCCGCCGAGCGCGAGGATCGGGCGGCGCGGGATCGGCTCGTCGAGCTCGATGGGGCGGCTCGAGAGGCCGCGGTTCGTCTCGACATCGCGGAAGCGGACGTTGCAGCCCGCGAGCAGGCGCTTCACGGGGCACGCGAGGCCGTGCCGGACGCAACCCTCGCCGACGCGCGCGCCGCGGCGACAGCCGCGCTCGACGCTGCCGGGAGGGAGGCGGCAGAGGCCCGTGCCGCGCTCGAGAGCGAGGGACCCGATGCGGCGAAGGCGCTGCTCGACAACGCCCGCCTGGTGGTGGACGGGATGGCTGAGCGGCTCCGCGGGCTCGAGATCAGCCAGGCCGAGGTGCGCGCGCGGCTGCGCGACCACGGCGAGGACGGGCTTGCCGAGCGCCGCGACCAGGCGGTCACGGCCCGCGACGCCGCGGCGGCGGAGCTCGCCCGGTGGACGCAGCGCGCCGACGCCAGGCGCCGGCTCTACGAGGCGCTCAAGACGGCGCGCGACGAGGCGCACCTCGCCTACGTCGGGCCCCTGCGCGACAAGATCACCTCGCTCGGGAAGGTCGTGTTCGGCCCGACGGTGGCCGTCGAGGTGGGCGACGACCTGCGCGTCCGGAGCCGCACGCTCGACGGCCGGACGGTGCCGTTCGAGAGCCTGAGCGTTGGGGCGAGGGAGCAGCTGGGTGTCATGACCCGGCTTGCCTGCGCGATGCTCGTGGCCCAGGACGGCGGCGTGCCGGTCATGCTCGACGACACCCTGGGCTTCTCCGACCCGCGCCGGCTCGAGGCGATGGGCGCGGTGCTGGCGCTGGCCGGCGCCTCCTGCCAGGTGATCGTGCTGACCTGCTATCCGGACCGCTACCGGCAAGTCGGCGGCGCCAGGTCCATCACCTTGTCATAGGCTGGCGGCTGATCCGGCGCCGTCGCGGCGTTGTCGGCTGCGGTGCTCGCTCACGCACCTTGAGGTGCGCTCGCACGACGCGTCTGAGAGGTCGAGACCGGCCTCGTCAGGGCACCGTGAGCGAGTTGGCGCGTGCGATCGCGCCCAGGTGGTGCCCGGACGGCCGGACGGTTCGCGCCTGTGTCGCGCGGTCGACGCCGATCAGGCCGAACCGCATGCCGTATCCACGGGCCCACTCGAAGTTGTCGAGCGCGCTCCAGTGGATGTAGCCGCGCAGGGGAATGCCAGCGACGATCTCCGCATGCAGGGCGCGGAGGCCGCGGTCGATGAACTCGACCCGCTCGGCGTCGTCATCGGTGGCCACGCCGTGTTCCGTGACGATGACGTCCTTGCCGGGCAGCAGCGTGGCCACCCGCCGAACCGTGGCCGCGACCGCCTCGGGCAGGAACTCGTAGCCCATCTGCGTCCGCCGCGAGCCAGCGGCAATGGCCGGCTCGGGGTTGAGCGACTGGCCCCGGATGATCGGCGGGAAGAGCGCGGAGGCGAGCGGCCGGATCCCGAGCGCCACCCGCAGCAGCACGCCCAGCGCCGCGTTCACGCGCACGGGCACCCGCGTGTAGGTCTGCACGCCGACGAAGTCGTCATCGGCGGCCGCCTCGAGGAACACGTCCTCGTTGCGGCGCCGGAGCCACTCCATGAACGGCCGGCCGGCCTCGTTCGCCTCCCAGTCGTTCATCGAGTGGGTCATGCCGGCGCGCGCGCGTGACGCGGACGCACGAACCGCGCTGAGGCCCTGTCGGTGCCCCTCGATGAGCCCGACGCTCGCGCGCTCCCAGGATCCGACGTCCTTCCGCCCGGGCGGGAAGTTGAGCGCCCCGAGGTACCCGCCGAACGCCACCACCCCCGGCTCGTTGATCGTGCACCACCAGGTCACCCGGTCGCCGAGGGCGCGCACCACGCGGTCGCAGTACCGCGCGAAGCGTCCCGGCACCTCCGCGTCCAGCCAGCCGCCTCGTTCGGCGACCCACCGGGGCAGCGTGAAGTGGTGGAGCGTCACCATCGGCGTCATCCCGGCGGCCAGCACGG
Source organism: Chloroflexota bacterium (assembly GCA_021783095.1). Classification (GTDB taxonomy): domain Bacteria; phylum Chloroflexota; class Limnocylindria; order Limnocylindrales; family CSP1-4; genus CAIXZV01. Next base: position 24,849 of record JAJXUG010000024.1, read on the forward strand.
CATCGGTCATCGCCCGGTAGTGGTCCAGCTGCGCCTGGTCGAAGCGGCCGTTCTCGGGCTCGACGCGCGCCCACTCCACCGAGTAGCGGTACGCGTTGAGGCCGAGCGACGCCAGGAGCGCAACGTCCTGCGGGTATCGCCGATAGTGGTCGCAGGCGAGGCCGCTCCGGTCGGGGCAGGGCGTGCCGGGCCGGCGCTCCCAGTCCCACCAGTCGGACCCCGAGTTGTCCCCCTCAACCTGGTGGGCCGCCGTCGCCGCGCCCCACAGGAACCCGACGGGGAATGCTAGGTCGCTCATCGACGTCCATGCGTCCCTCTGCGCGACCCGGCGACCGCGGCCGGGCCAGCCAAGAGGCGGTTCGCGACCCAGCATGCCAGCGCCAGCGCGAAGCTGCGGCCCCAAACCGCTACTGGGAAGGTCATTCTCCACGCAATGTCAGCTCGGGTCGTCGAACCGCCGCCTTGCGGTGCCGGGACGCGCCACCCGGCCTAACGGGCCCGCTACTCCGTCGCTAGACGTAGCGAACCCTGCGGCGGCCGGACCTGCAAGCCGCGTCCCGAGTCGGGTTGTACGGGAGGGTCTTGGTTGTCCGCCTCCGTCCGTCGGATTGGGGCGGCTGTTCCGGTTACGAACGGGTGGTTCTCCAGTCCGGCCCGCAGGCCCATCCTGAACCAGTGATCAAGCGCATCGTCGCCGCCTGCTGCTGGTTCGTGGTCATCACGTGGGCGTACAACTACCTCGGCTTCTTCCTATGGCCCGACCCCGCCTGCACTGTCCGTGACGAGCCGCCGATGCAGACCGCCGAATCGACGGTCGCCGTCAGCGCGACGCAGTCGCCCTGGCCAACGCGCTGAGCGCTCCCGGTCGAGTGCCTGCGCCCCTTCCAGATTGAGGGCTGGTTAGGGTCGTCTCGTCGACGGTGATCGTTCACCGCACGCCGGACCGGCACCTGGAGAAGCCTCTTCGGACCGACCCACAGATTCCCTCCCCCGATGCGCGCACCCAATCGCGACCACGAGACGATCTGGGGGAGGTCCGGTGCCCAAGCATTACCCAAGAGGCGATCTGGCGGATGCAAACGGGGACCGGGGACGAGCCGCGAAGCCAGGGGCAGAAATGAGAACCAGCGCCCCCCGCCGGACGATCTGGCGGACGCCGACCCGGACGCGGTCGGGCGACCCGCGGCGCCGGGGCCCACAACGAGGGCCGGCCCGAACCCGCGCCCGATCCGGAACCCGACGCGGTCCGCCCCCGTCTGCCTACGCGTCCTCGAGGTGGATGCTCTCGTGGCGGCGGCGCGGCTCGTCGGCCTTGCGGTCCACGCGCTCGATCCAGGTGTCCACCAGCGAGCGGACCGCCAGCAGCTGCTCCTTGCGCGCCGCGCGGAGGTGGCCGCGGGCCTCGGCGGGCAGCACGGCTGCGAACACGGCGTCCATCACACCGAGCGGGCCGCCGCCGGCCCGTGCTTCCGCCTCGGCGGCTCTCGCCTCGACTTCAGCCAGCCGACGCTCGAGCGCTGCGAGGCGCTCGGTCAGCTCCATCTCGCGATCGGTCTCGGCCATCGTCAGCCTGCTCCCTTCTGCGCCGCGACCGCCGTCCCGGCGGCTGCGAACTCGATTCGCATGGTGTGGTCGTGGAAGCCGCCGCCGACCGTCTCGGCGTCGACGAGGATGCGCGGCAGGATGAGGTTCCGCCGCCACGACCCGACCGCGATCACCAGCTCGTCGGCGAAGCGCGTCAGGCGGACCTCCTCGCGCGAGGTGAACGGAAGCTCCAGCTCCAGGACGAACCGGTCGCCCTCGCGGCGGACGGTGTACGGGCGACCGCGGTAGAAGAACCCGGCCGGATCCTCGTCGCCGAACACCGCGCCGCCCAGCGTGCGCAGCATCCGCTCGCCGACGACCTCCTCATCGAAGAACGGGGCGTCGCGGACCGGGACTGGCGCGAACGACTCCTCGACCAGCGGGCGGTAGCGCTTCTGCGCCTCGCGCCAGGCGCCGAAGTAGGCGCCCGCGTTGTCGGGCAGGACGCGGTTGCAGATCACGAGGTCGGTGGGGTAGCCGTACAGGTGGAAGTAGGTGAACGAGCGCTGGGCCTCCTTGATGACCATCCGCTCGAGGTTGAGCACGATCCGCACCGACGTCAGCTCGGGGTTCGCGAGCAGGTCGTGCATGTGCTCGAGCTTGCCGAACAGGGCCTCGCCAGCGTTGTACACGTCCGCGCTCGGGGTCGGCATGCCGGTGACGCGGCCCAGGATCGGCCCGGTGAGCGCGGCGATCTTGCGCTGGATCGGGTAGACCCGTTCGAGCCACCAGCGGCCGGCCTCGGGCAGGCTCAGCAGGCGCAGCGTCTCGCCGGTGGGGGCGGCGTCCACCACGATCAAGTCGTACTTGCCCGAGTCGTGGTGCTCCGCGATCCAGAGCAGGCTCGCGAGCTCGTCCATGCCCGGCAGGACGCTCATCTCCTCGGCCAGCACGTCGTCGAGGCCGCGCCAGCGGAGCAGGCTCGAGACGTACTCCTGGATCGTGCCCCAGTACTTGTCGATGTTGTGGAAGACCTCGGACTCCTGGCCCCACAGGTTGGGCGCGATCTCGGTGGGCTCGGGGCCCAGCTGCCGGTCGAACGAGTCGCCCAGGCTGTGCGCGGCGTCCGTGGACAGGACGATCGTGCGGTAGCCGCGCTCGGCCGCGAGGAGCGCCGTCGCGGCCGCGACACTGGTCTTGCCGACGCCGCCCTTGCCCGTGTACACGACGATCCTGACCATGGCGCCACGGTACTCCGGATGCTCTGCGAGGGTCCACGGGAGCGTCCCCGTCGGGGGTTCAGAGCGGGCAGCGAACGGGTCAAGGAATCACAAAGTTCACCGGATTGCCCCGCTTCTCACGGATCCCTCACCCGCAGGCGGTGGTATGGGGCCATCGCGGTGCCCCCGGGCGCCGTGTCACGCGAACTTGACCCAGCCTGGACAGGGGAACCATGACCAGCGACACCAACCGACCCGACCCGCTCCTGCCGGCGGCGCCGGGCAGCATCCCGCCCGCGCCGGCACCCGACGATCCCACGCAGCCCGCGTTCCCGGCCGTCAATCAGCCGGTCATCCCGGCGAGTCCCGCCGCCGGCAGCCCGGACGCGGCCCGCCCGCCCTTCGGCGAACCGACTCCGCCCGCGTGGATGAACCCCGGGGACGCGGTTCGCCAGCCGGCCGAGCGCACGGCGCTCCCGCCCTGGTCGGGGCCCCAAGCCGCACCGGTCCAGCCCGTGGGCGCCACGCCGCCTCCCGCCTGGGCGCGGCCCGATGACCCCACCCGCCAGTCGCCCGAGGCCGCGCCGCCCCCGGCGTGGGCGACCATCCCGCCCTTCCCCATCAAGCCCGCGCAGGCGCCGCGCGCTCGAGGCGTCACGCCCCTCGCGCTCGCGGTGGCAATCGTCGCGACCGCCGTGCTGACAGCGGGCACGACCTACGTCGCCGTCGAGGCCGCGCATCCCACCGCCACCACCCCTGCCAACGTGCTCGCCGCGGCGCCGGGCGCCACCGCCACCCCGGGCACGCCGGCTGCGCCCAGCACGCTAGGGAGCGCCCCGACGCTCACGCCCGCCAACCCCGTCCCGGCCAGCGGTCAGGCCTCGATCCCCAACATCGTCAAGGCGGTTGGCCCGGCCGTGGTCACGATCACGGCAGACGGCGTTACCTTGACCAACCCCATCACCGGCCAGGGAGGCGGGTCCGGCACCGCCATCGGCTCCGGCATCATCTTCGACGCCCGCGGCCTCGTCCTCACCAACCACCACGTCGTGGCCGGCAACCCGAGCAAGCTCACGGTCACGCTCAGGGACGGCCGCACGTTCAACGCCTCCATCTACGGCATCGACACCCTGACCGACCTCGCGATCGTCAAGATCGAGGGCGCCTCAGGGCTGCCCACCGCGCCGATCGGCAGCTCGGCCGGCATCCAGGTCGGCCAGCAGGCCATCGCGATCGGCAGCCCGCTGGGCAACCTCACCGGGTCGGTGACCAGCGGCATCATCTCCGCGGTGGGCCGGACGATCGACGCCGAGGGCGAGTCGCTCGACAACCTCATCCAGACCGACACGCCGATCAACCCGGGCAACAGCGGAGGGCCGCTGCTCGACGCTGGCGGCAACGTGGTCGGGATCAACACGGCCGTCTCGTCGCAGGGCCAGAACATCGGCTTCGCAATCCCGATCGACATCGCCAAGCCGCTTCTCGCCCAGGCGTCCGCCGGCCAGCCGCTCGCTCGAGCCTGGCTGGGCGTCCGGTTCCAGACCATCGACCCGACGCTCCAGTCCGAAGCCGGCCTCCCGGTCGCGAACGGCGCGTGGATCCCCTCGAACGCGGCGCTCGAGAAGATCGCGGGCCAGGGCTCGACGGGCCGAGGCAGCAACGGCAACGGCTCGAACGCCACCGGCAACGGCACGAACGGGTCGTCCTCATCCACGTCCGCGGCGATCGTCGCCGGCAGCCCCGCCGCGCAGGCCGGCCTCGCCGAGGGCGACATCATCACCGCGGTCGACGGCACGGCGCTCGACGCCACCCACACCCTGGATCTCATGCTCGGCCAGCACGTGCCCGGCCAGCAGGTGACGCTGACCATCCTGCGCAATGGCCAGACGACCACGATCACGGTCAACCTCGGGACGCGCCCCCAATCGGCGTAGTCCCAAGGGTGCCGGGACCACTCGCCCGGCGCCCGCCTTCCACGGCACAGGCCCCGGCGGCGACGCCGGGGCCTTGTCGCGTCCGGCGATGGCCCCTCCCCGGGCGAGTCGTCAGGGCACCGGCACCACGAACACGAACTTGCCGTCCCGCGCCGGGTCCGCCGTCCACTCGCGGTACGGCTTGTAGTCGATGCTGAGGTCGGACACCTTCACGTACGTGTCGGGCGGATTCGAGTAGCCCCAGATCGATGACAGGCGCGGGTACCAGACGTCCTCGACGTACAGGCCGAGCACCGAGAAGTCGTTGGTGACGGCGGGATCCGCCGTGGCCTTGAAGCCCGACACGACCCACGAGTGCCAGCCCTTCCACACGACAAGGCCGGCCGGGCGGTTGGTCAGGCGGATCGCCTTCACCACCGTCCAGGCCGCAGCATTGATGCTGCCCCGCGAGTCCTCCTTGAACGTGCCGTACCCGAGCTTCGTGAGGACCTCGGGCCAGGCGACCGCGTCGACGCTGCCGTCGTTGGCCGGCTCCATCGAGTAGGCGAGGTTGAACAGCTTCGTCTGGAAGGCCCTCGAGGTGTCCGCGCCCTTGCTCATGATGTTGATCGAAGTCTGGATGGCGGCGGGCACGCACCACAGGTCCGTGTACTCGCCCACGTAGTCGCCGCGCTCGTAGAGGTCCATCTGGAACGGGCCCGGCTTGGGCGTCGGCGTCGGCTTGGGCGTCGGCTTGGGCGTCGTGCTGGGCTTTGCCGGGCCGGACGGCGGGACGGACGCGCTTGCCGTGGCATCGACGGTGGCGAGCGGCGACGGCGGCAGCGAGGGCACATTGTGCGAAGCGAGCGGCAGCTCCTGGGCCCAGGGCGTGACGACCGGGACGGCCGCGATCGACGACGAGTTGAGCGCCTGGCTGGTGGCCATCGCGGTCCCGACGAGGACCACGATCGTGGTCAGGATCAGGGCCGCCTGCCCGACCGACGAGCCGCGCCGGGGCGTCATCCCGGGCGCGCCGTGGACGTGCCGGGCGAAGGCGTCCTCGCCGGCGCCCGCAACGGCCGGCGCGTGGGGGCGGATCCCGGCCACCCGCATCGCGAGCACCGCGACCAGCAGCAGCGTCCGGACACCCATCTCAGCGGCGTAGGAGGCCGGGATCGCCTCGAGTCCCAGCACGGGGACCCACGCCCTGACCGCCACCACGACCACGATGAACCCGATGAGCGCGCTGAGCGTGGGCAGGAGCGTGTTCCGGGTGGCGTACACGGCCCGGGCGAGGAGGTTCATCACGCTCTCGAGCGGCACCGCGAACGCGAACACTGCGAGCACCATGGCGGTCCGGGCCTGGTCCTCGGCGTCGAACGCACCGCCGGTCAGGAACAGGCCGATGATCAGCCCTGAGAGCACGAACAGCGCGAGGCCTGCCGCCGCCGACAGCCCGACGATCGGGAGGAGCGTCTTGCGGAACAGGCGCCGGAACGCGGCGCGATCGCCCGCGTTGGCAGCTTCGGAGAGCTCCGGCAGGGCGGCGATGGCGAAGGCCATCCCGATGATGCTCACCGGCACGCCGAAGAAGTTGCGCGCGTAGTTGAGCGAGCTGATCGAGCCCACGGCGAGCCCGGACGCGATGCTGGTGAAGAAGACCCAGGCGAGCGGCTCGAGCGGCTGGCTCGCCATCTTGGGGAGCATCAGGCGCAGGAACTCCCCCAGTCCGCGGGTGGCCCGGAGCGAGGGGATCGGCCGGAAGCCCGAGCCGCGCAGGCCGGCCAGCCGGACCAGGAGGTGGGCCAGGGCGCCGCCCACGGCCCCCCACGCCGCCCCGTAGATGCCGAGCGGACCCGACAGGAGCAGCCCGCCCGCCGCGATCCCGCCGCTGTACATCATGGGCGCGAGGCCGTACCAGACGAAGCGCCGCTGGGCGACCAGCACCTCGCCCAGGACGAGCGACACGGCGAACAGTGGCGGCGTCAGGCACATCACCCGGAAGAGCCCGACGTACAGCTCCTTCTGGGCGTCGGGGAAGCCGGGCACGATCACCTGCACCGTGGCCGGGGCGACGACGAACAGCACGGCGGACACCGCGGTCATCACTCCGGCGGCGAGGCCGAGCACCGTGCGAGCGAACCGGTCCGCGTCAGCCGCGGCCTCGTCGCGCAGCCCGAGGAACATGGGCACGAACGGCGCCACGAGCCCGCCGGCGACGAGGACGTCGAGCGCGAGCTCGGGCAGGATGAACGCCGAGTTGTAGGCGTCGAGCGCGGCGCCCCGGCCGAACGTGTGGGCCAGGACCTTGTCGCGGCCCAGCCCCATGAGGTACCCGCCGAACATGAGCACGGACAGGGTCAACGCACCGCCGGGCAGGAATCGACGGACGAGCGCGGCGGCGCGCGTGGTCTCAAGGCGGGTGATCCAGGTCCGGATCACGGAGCTGGCGTTGGGCACGGCCGGATGACGCGCAGGCGCTGGTGGGCGTGACGCAGGACGATGGTCCTCCCGGGAGGATCCGCGGCGGCCCGGGACGGAGGTGCGGCATGGCGATGACGCTCGACTGACGCCGGCGCGTGGCCGCCATCCAGGCACAGGTGCGCGCGGCCGCGGGGCGCGACCCGGAGGGCACGGGTGGGAACGGGCCGCTGCTCAGCTCCGCGGGCGTGCGGGCCCGGACGGCGGTCGGACTCGCCACTGGCCCGGCGCGACGGTCGAGGCGGCGGCGTGGGGGCGCTGGTGCTGATCGACGCCGGAATGCCGCGGGCGCGGCGATCGTTGCACACGGTGCCCGACCGCTCACCGGCCCATTCGCGGGCCTTGCGGGCCGAAGAGTGGGTTGGGCCCGAGCCGCCCTCAGGCGACGCCGGTCGGGGCGCCCGCGGCCCTGAGCCGCGCCTCGAGCTGGTCCACGCAGTCCGCCAGCGGGCTCGGGAGGCGGTCGCCGAACCGCGCGAAGTGCTCGCGGATCAGCCCCACCTCGTCGAGCCAGCCGGCCACGTCCACGGCAAGCAGCTCGTCAAGGGCGCCGTCGCGGAGCGACAGCCCCGACGTGTCGAGCGCGCCCGGCGCGGGCAGCCGCCCGATCGGGGTGTCCACCGCCTCGCCGGAGCCCTCGATCCGCTCGGCGACCCATCGCAGGACGCGGCTGTTCTCGCCGAAGCCGGGCCACAGGAACTTGCCGTCGGCACCCTTGCGGAACCAGTTGACGAAGAACACCAGGGGCAGCTTCGACGGCTGCGTGCGGCCCTCGAACGAGAGCCAGTGGCCCCAGTAGTCAGCCATGTTGTAGCCGCAGAACGGGAGCATGGCCATCGGGTCGCGGCGGAGCTGGCCAACGGCGCCGACTGCCGCGGCCGTGGTCTCGGAGCCGGCCGTGGCGCCCATGAACGTGCCGTGGGTCCAGTCGAACGCCTCGGTCACGAGCGGGATCGTGCTCCCGCGGCGCCCGCCGAACAGGATGGCGTCGATCGGGACGCCCTCCGGGTCCTCCCATTCGGGCGCGATCACCGGGCACTGGCTGGCCGCGACCGTGAACCGCGCGTTCGGATGGGCGGCCTTCCGGGTGCCACCCGGGGCGTGCGAACGGCGGAGCCAGTCGGTCATGCCGCCGGGCGTCTCGTCGGTCATGCCCTCCCACCAGGCGTCGCCGTCGGCGGTGACCGCGCAGTTGGTGTAGATGACGTCCCGGCTGAGCGTCCGGATCGCGCTCGGGTTGCTGCCCATGCTGGTCCCGGGGGCGACGCCGAAGAAGCCCGCCTCCGGGTTGATCGCGCGGAGCCGCCCGTCGGCGTCGAGCTTCATCCAGGCGATGTCGTCGCCGATGGTCTCGACCTTCCAGCCGGGGAGCGTGGGCTGGAGCATGGCGAGGTTCGTCTTGCCGCATGCCGACGGGAAGGCGCCGGTGATGTAGTGCGCGCGTCCCTCGGGATTGGTCAGCTTCAGGATCAGCATGTGCTCCGCCAGCCAGCCCTCGTCGCGCGCCTGGACCGACGCGATGCGCAGCGCGTGGCACTTCTTGCCCAGCAGCGCGTTGCCGCCGTAGCCGCTACCGAACGACCAGATCTCGCGAGTGTCCGGGAAGTGGGTGATGTACTTGTGCTCGAGGTTGTGCGGCCACGGGACGTCCGGGTCGCTGGGGCCCAGCGGCATGCCCACCGAGTGGAGCCCTCGGACGAACTCGCCCTCGGCGCCCAGGGCGTCGAGCACGCGAGCCCCGACCCGGGTCATCAGGTGCATGTTCGCCACGACGTACGGCGAGTCGGTGACCTCGACGCCGATGTTGGCGATCGGCGAGCCGACGGGGCCCATCGAGTAGGGGATCACGTACATCGTCCGGCCGGCCATGGCGCCGTCGAACAGGCCGCGCAGGGTGGCCTTCATCTCGGCCGGGTCTGCCCAGTTGTTGGTGGGGCCGGCGTCCTCGGGGCGGGCGGAGCAGATGAACGTGCGGTCCTCGACGCGGGCGACGTCCGCGGGGTGGGAGCGCACCAGGACGCTGCCCGGGCGGCGGGCCTCGTCGAGCGGGGTGGCCGTCCCCGCGTGGACGAGGAGCCGGATCATCTCGTCGTGCTCGGCCTGCGAGCCGTCGCACCAGTGGACGCGGTCAGGCCGGCAGAGGGCCGCGACCTCGGCGACCCAGGCTTCGAGCTTGGCGTTGCCCATCCCTCTCCTCCGGCGGTCCCGCGCCATCCTGGTGGCGTCGGCCGGAACCGTGTCGGGCGAGTCTGGGGCCGCTCGACACGGCGGGGGAGGGCCGAGCGGCCTGCGCCACACCCGCCGGTCGGACGGAGAGACGGGCACCAGAGCAGGTCGTGGCGTGCCCTTTCGGACGTCTGGGCCCGACCCCACGCCCCGAGCGCTCGGAGCGGCACGCCGCCGGGAATCAGGAGGCCCGCCGCGTGGGCGGGCCTCGGCTGAGCGGATGGGATTGACGCTAGTGCGCGAGCAGCGGCGTCATCGCGTGCACGTTGGCGCCGTCCGCCGCGTAGCCCAGGTACGGCAGGCGCCAGACCTGCTCGATGGTCCGCAGCAGCGAGTAGTGGTTGTACGGGGTGCTGTCGGTGACCGGGCCGGCCCCGTTGCGGCTGATGACGATCGCCGGCACCTTGCCGCCGCCGAACGGGCCGCTCCAGGGATGCGAGCCGTTGTCGGTGAGGACGTAGCCCTCGGGAAGGGCGGGCGCGATGCCGTAGCCGGGCGAGTCGCAGCAGCCGGAGACGTCGGCCCACAGGTCGGTGCTGGTCGCGGCGCCGTCGAAGTCGGCCTCGTCGGCGAGGACGAAGATCACGCTGTTGCCCGTCCAGGCGCGCGAGGACGTGATGGTGTGCACCGCGCTCTGGACGAACGCGTCGGCCTTCTGCTTGAGCGAGGCGTCGTTCGGGTCGTCAACCCCGTTGCCGTAGGGGCACGGCGTCTCCGGATGGCCCGCGACGGTCGCGTACACGCCGCCGTGCATGTCGTTGCACTGGTCGGGGCTGATCCACACGAAGTCGGGCGCCTGCGCGCTGGCGAGGTCCGAGGCCAGGTCCGTGTACGGCTTGATCTTCGCGAGACGGGTGGGCGACGAGGCGATGTCGTCCATGTGGACGAACGGGTTGTGCTTGCTCGAGTAGAGGGCCACGCCGCCGGGCGCCGTGGCGTCGGTGTAGCCCGCCGACGGCATCGCCTCCATGTAGGCGCCCCAGGTCCGCCCGCTGGACTCCAGCTGGTCGACGAGGTTCGGCCACGCGAAGTGGTTGGCCGGGTTGTCGGTCATCTGCTTGATGTCGAGCTGGCCCGTGATGGCCGCGACGTAGTTGGGCTGGCTCGGGTGCGTGACGCCGTAGTAGTTGGTCGCCTGACCATTGTCCCTCGCCAGCGAGGTCAGGTACGGCGCGTTCGGGTCGCCGATCACGGTGTTCTGGCTGTGGTTCTCGAGCATGATCACGAAGATCCGCTTGACGGCGGCATGGTCGCCCGAAGCCGGGCTGTGCGCGATGACGGTGGTCGCCGGGGCGAGGACCGCGAGCGCGAGGACCGCGGACGCGCCGAGGCGGGCGAACATGGGTGCAGGACGCACGAGGACTCCTTCCGCTGCGTTGGATGGCCGGGCCTGCATTGTCCGACAGGGCCGCCTCGGCCGGAATGGCCGGCTCATTGCAGCCGCGTGTCAGTTGCCGGCGATCAGGCCGCCGCCAGGCGCTCGCCGGCCTCCACCCGCACCGGCAGACGGTTCTCGGCCGGCGTCAGCGGGCACGAGAAGTCCGGCGAGTAGGCGCAGTACGGGAAGTACGCGAGGTTGAAGTCGAGCGTGAAGGTCCCGTCGAGCTCCGGCTCGAGGTCGAGGTACCGGCCGGCGCCATACGTCTCGGCACCGCTCGTCGCGTCCAGGAAGGGCACGAACAGCGACCCATTGCCGAGGTCGTACGCGACCAGCGAGAGGGGCTGGCCGCGCAGCTCGAAGCGGAACGTGCCGGCCCGCCATGCTCGGCGCATCTCGTCGGTCGAAGTGGGCATGAGGAACGCCTCCGACTCGCCGCCCTCGTACGGGTTGAGTCCGAGCCCCTCGAGCCGGTAGGCGGGGTCGACCGGGTAGTAGGCGAGCCCGGTGAACCTGTCCCGTTCATCGTCGGGGATGGGGCTGTAGGGCGAGATGCGGAAGTCCTGGTCCTTCGCGGCGCGCTCGGCCTCGACTGCGCGGACGAATTCGGTGCCGGGATCGATGTCGGCCATTGGGTTCCTCCGAGCGGCAGAGGCGCGGGGCGGGTGCAGCCAGAGCGTAGTTGAGCCCGGGAGTTCACGTCGAGGCTGCCGTCGCCCGCCGGGCCGGCGAACCCCAGGTCCCCGCTGCGCCTGCGCACGGCCTGCGTCTGGGTGCGCAAGCGGGCTGGCGCTCGGCGCAGCGGATCCCTGACGCGGGCGACTGGCGGGGCGGACCGCTTGCCACGCAGGGCCGCAATCCTGTGAGCTTCCACATCTGGGCTGTCATCGTTCCCAAAGAATTCGGCCCGAGACTGGCATTTGTGAACCCGACTATCCCCGCTCGAGTCCAGACCCGCAACCGCGCGGACCGCCGCCTCCAGTCGATGACGCTCGGCGCCACCGTGCTCGGCATCGCGGCCACCGGCGTGTTCGGCTATGCCGCCGCGCTCACGTACACCGGCAAGACCAACACGGTCAGCGCCGCCGGCATCCAGTCGTTCGGCGGCGACCAGCAGCCGCAGCAGCCGATCAACGGCGTCACCGGCCAGTCTGGGCAGGACGACCAGGGCAACATCCTCAACCCCTTCTTCGGCGCCCAGCAGGTCACCCCGCCCACGACCTCCGGCCGCCGCCAGTCCCACGTGAGCAGCGGCGGCTCCTGACGCCCGTGGCGCGGCGCCCAGGCCGCCGCGCGCCCAGCACCGCCGCCCAGGAGTCAGCCCAACCCCATGTTCAACCAGTTCCTCTGGTTCGTTGCCCGAGGCTCGGGAATCGTTTCCCTGCTGATGGTCACGGCCTCCGTGTGCTTCGGCCTCCTGACCGTCGCTCGGTTCTGGCACGAGACTTGGCCGCGGTTCTTCAACCTCGAGATGCACCGCCGCATCTCGCTGCTCGCGATCGTGTTCAACGTGGTCCACATCACGAGCGCGGTGCTCGACCCGTTCGTCACGCTGGGCTGGTCCGCGGCCTTCGTGCCCCTCGTGTCGACCTACCGTCCGGTGCCCGTCGCGTTGGGCGTGGTCTCGATGTACCTGTTCATCGCGCTGGTCATCACGGGCCTGCTCCGGGCGCACATGCCACAGGGCCTGTGGCGCGCGATCCACTGGACCAGCTACGCCATGTGGCCGCTCGCGCTCGCCCACAGCTTCCTCTCGGGTAGCGACGCCAGCTCGCTCTGGATGCTCGCGATCGGCGGCATCAGCCTCGGCGCCGTGGGCGCCTGTCTGCTGTTCCGGATCTCGGTCTGGGATTCCGGGCGCGGGCGGCTGGAGGACGCGGTCCTCACCTCGTCGTGGGAGGACGCCGCCCGGCGGACGAAGGGACGATGACGGCCCGCCTGCTCTCGGGGCCGTCGACGGCTGCCGGCGCGGAGTCGCTCGCCGGTCACCGGGCCCGGCTCGGCGACCTGCCGGGCCGGACGGATCGCGCCCACCTCATCGGGATGATCGACGCCGCCGGGCTGCTCGGCCGCGGCGGCGCGGGCTTCCCCGTCGGGCGCAAGTGGGCCTCGGTCGCCGGTCGCGCGAAAGGCGATGCCGTGGTGCTCGCCAACGGTGCCGAGGGCGAGCCGCTCGCCCACAAGGACCGGGTGCTGATGGCGTCACGCCCGCACCTCGTGCTCGACGGGCTGGAACTGGCCGCCGAGGCCGTGGGCGCAAGGCGGACGGTCCTGTACGTGGGGTCCGAGCACGTCGACGCGCGGATCGCGCTCGAGCGGGCGCTGGCCGAGCGGGCCGCGAACCGGACCTCGCCCCTGCCGCGGGTCCCGACCATGCTCGTCACCCCGCCGGTGTCGTACATCGCGGGCGAGGAGTCGGCCGCGGTCCACTTCGTCAACATCGGCGACCCGCGGCCCACCACCGTCCCGCCTCGCCCGTACGAGAAGGGCGTCGGCGGGAGGCCCACGCTGGTCCAGAACGTCGAGAGCCTCGCCCACGTCGCCCTGATCGCCCGCTATGGCGCCGACTGGTACCGCGAGGCGGGCCGCGCCGAGACCTGCGGCACCGCGCTCGTGACCGTGACCGGCGGCGCGCGGCCCGGCGTGCTCGAGATCGACCTCGGCACCACCGTCGGCGAGCTGGCCGAGTGGGCCGGGGTGAGCGCCTCGGTCGGCAGCCCGGTGCTGCTCGGGGGCTATTTCGGCACGATCATCTCGGGTGCCGAGGCCTGGCGGCAGCCGCTGGACCCCGTCCTCCTGCGCCGCGCGGGCGCCGCCTTCGGCGCCGGGGTCGTGGCGTTCCTCGGCGACGAGGCGTGCGGCGTGACCACGACCGCGCGGATCATGGACTACATGGCCGGCTCCAGCGCCGCCCAGTGCGGCCCCTGCGTGTTCGGCCTGCGCGCGATCGCCGACGCCTCGGCTCGGATCGCCACCGGCCAGCCTCGCCAGGACGACCTCTCGCGGCTGCGGGGCTGGAGCCAGTCGATCACGGGGCGCGGCGCGTGTCGGATGCCCGACGGCACGACGGCGCTGCTGGCGAGCTCGCTGCGCGTCTACGACGCCGACTGGACGTCGCACCAGCACCACCGCCGCTGCGCGATGCGCCGCGGAGCGAGGGTCGGGGCATGAGCGGCCGGCGGGTGCTGGACTCCGGGCAACACATCGAGATCGACCGAATCTCCTGCGACGCCTATGGCACGTGCGCGGAGCTCCTGCCCGAGGGGATCGACCTCGACGAGTGGGGCTACCCGGTCATCGCGCCCGGCAACGTGCCGGCGCACCTGCTCGACATCGCCAAGCGGGCCGTGGACAACTGCCCGGTGCTCGCGCTCCGCCTGGTCAAGGTCACCGCCGCAAAGGGCGCCGAGCCCGCCCCGCCCCCGCCGGTGCTCGCCGCGCGTCGACCCGAGACCCGCCCCGACCGGATGGAGGGCACGCCGCCCTGGCCGCCGCGGCCCGCGAACCGGCCCGCGAAGCGCGGTCCGGAGCAACGCCGCCGCAGCTGAGACCAGGGCCCGGGCGTCGTCGTTCGTGCGCGCCGGGGTCCGCTGTCGCCGGCTCGACGTTGCCCTGCTACAGCCGCGGCAGCACCTGCCGGTCCTCGGGGAGCCCCGCCCAGAGGTCGCCCCGCTCCGCGACGCGGTCGAGGATCGTGCGGATCGTCCAGCGGTCCGGCCGCAGGTCGGGGTCGTCGAGCTCGCCCCACGCGATCGGCGCCGAGACGGGGGCGCCGGGCGCGGGACGCACGGCATACGGCGCGACGAGCGTCTTGATCGGCTGGTTCTGCGTGTAGTCGAGGCGCGCCCTGCCGCCGCGATCGGCCTTCGACCACTCCCAGGACACGAGGTCCGGCAGGATGCCCCCCACGGCGCGCGAGAGCTTCTCCACCCAGTCCGAGGTCTCCGCGTAGCCGTAGCGGCCGCGCTCCAGGGGGATCCAGGCGTGGATGCCGCGGCCGCCGGTGACCTTCGGGTAGGCGCGCACGCCCAGGTGCTCGAGCGCGGTGCGGTAGAGGCGCGCCAGGGCGAGCGTCTGCTCCCAGGTCGTGTTCGCGCCGGGGTCGATGTCGATCAGCGCGTAGGTGGGCCGCCACGGGTCCTCGCAGGTCGAGGTCCACGCGTGCACCTCGAACGAGGCCTGGTTGCCGAGCCAGCACAGCGCGCCGACGCTCTCGGCCACGAGGTGGTCGTTGGGGTCGCGGTCCTCGCGCCGGCCCTCGAGGCTCTCGCGCCAGCGCTCCAGCCACGCGGGGGCGGTCGAGGGGATCTGCTTCTGCCAGAACCCTGGGTGGCCGGCGCCATCGGGGTAGCGGTGCAGGTTGAGGGGCCGCCCGGCGAGGTGGGGCAGCATGGCCGGCGCGATCCGCGCGAAGTAGGCGATCAGCTCGCGCTTGGCGACCGGCGGCTCATCGCTGCCGTCGCGAGGCGGGAAGAGGACCTTGTCGAGGTTGGTGAGCGCCAGCTCGCGCCCGCCGACGCGCCAGGTGCCCTGGCGGGGGAGGGCGGCGAGGGCGGCGAGCTCCTCGGCTGTGGCGCCGTTCTGGGATGCTGACGAGGCCGATGCTGACGAGGCCGACGTTGTCGTCGAGGGGTCCGGGTCGGCTGCCACGTCCGTCGTCTCGTCCGGCGCGTCCGCCTCCCGGGTCACCGTCGTGGGATCGCGGTCGTCCAGCAGCCCCTTGTACGCGGCCTGGCGCACGTTGCCGTCGCGCGTCCAGCCCGCCATCTCGGCGCGGATCACCAGTTCCGGCCGAACCCAGCGCACGCCCGCGAGGTCCTTGCCCCACCGGCTTCGGGCTCCCGCGGCCGGCGGCGGGTCGAACGGCGGCGCGTCGGTCTGGAGGGCGGCAAGGCGTTCGAGCAGCTCGCGACGCGCCTGGCCGTGGAACCCTGAGCCCACGGCCCCTGAGAACCGCAGCCGGTCGCCCTCGTACACCCCGACGACCAGCGCGCCCAGCCCCTTCGTCCCGCCGCCCTCGGGCGTCCAGCCGCCCACGACCAGATCCTGGCTGGGCCGGCCCTTGCGCTTGACCCAGTCGCCGGACCGGCGGCCCGGCTGGTAGCGCGAGCGCCGTCGCTTGGCCACCACGCCCTCGATCCCGTTGCGCACCGCGGCCTCGTAGAACGCCGGCCCGTCGCCGACCACGTGCGTGGCGTACAGCACACGCGGGTCCGGGCGCAGCCGGCTCGCGAGGAGCGCCTTGCGGGCCTCGAGGGGGACGTCGAGCAGCGACCATCCGTCGAGGTGGAGCAGGTCGAATGCCACGAGCACCACGCCGCCCCTCGGGTCGTTCATCCGCTCCTGGAGCAGGGAGAAGTCGGGCCGGCCCGCGCTGTCGAGCGCCACCACCTCGCCGTCGACGAGCGCCTCGGCCGCGTCGATCCAGTCCGACGGCCCGCGCAGCCGGGGGAACCAGCCCCCCGCGTCCACCCCGTTGCGCGACCGCAGCTCGGTCCGGCCCGCCCGCACCAGCGCCTGCGTCCGGAAGCCGTCCCACTTCACCTCGACCAGCCAGTCGGGCCCGGGCGGCACGGCGATCGCCGGTGTCGCCAGCATCGGGGCGAGGAAGCGGGGCATCGGCGCCTCGACCGCGAGCGCGAGGTCCGGGTCCACGCCACCGACGGGGGGCGTCCCAGTCAGCTTGGGCGCCGCGCCGTCGCGCGTCTCGTCGTTCGTGCGGCCCGTCTTGACGCTGGCCGGGTGGTCCTCGGCGTCCCAGCCCTCCGCCGCGTCCGCGTCGTGCTTGTGGAGCAGCAGCCAGGGGTCCCCCGACTCCTCGTCGCCGCCTGCGGAGCGGCGGGTCGCCTCGCCCGTCCGCACGACGGTCCAGCGGCCGCGCAGCTTCTCGCCGCGGAGGCGGAACTTGAGCTCGCCCGCGGCAAGCGCCGCCGCGGGATCGGCGGTCTCGCGCTCAGGCTCCCAGGTGCCCCAGTCCCACACGATCACGTCACCACCGCCGTACTCGCCCTTGGGGATGGTGCCCTCGAAGTCGTAGTAGCCCAGGGGGTGGTCCTCGACGTGCACCGCCATCCGCCGCACGGCCGGGTCGAGCGTGGGCCCCTTCGGCACGGCCCACGAGACGAGCACGCCGTCGAGCTCGAGGCGCAGGTCGTAGTGGAGACGGCGCGCTCGGTGGCGCTGGACGACGAAGCGGCGGCACAGCGCGAACGGGGCGACGGCAGGCCGGCCGTCCGGCGCATCCGCGGGCCGCGCGGCCGGCGCGGGCTCTGGCGTGCGCGCGAAGTCGCGCCTGCGGCGGTACTCGTCGAGGGGCACGATGCGCGCCCGATTCCGTCGGCGCCGCGCTCGCGCCCCGGCCCCGCGGCTAGGACGCGCGCTTGCGGCGGGCCGGGCGGCGCTCCGCAGCTTCGGCTTCGTCCGGTGCGGCAGCCGTCGCCGACTTCGGCTTCGCGGCCCGCTTCGGCTCGGCCCCGCGCGTCGCCTTGGCCTCGGCCAGCGAGACCGGCGTGCCGCCCTTGCCGTCGCGCGCGTCCACCTGGGCCCTGACGCTGGCCTCGAGGAGTCGCATGAGGTCGACGAGGTTGCCGGAGGCGGTCTCCTCGGCCTGCGGCGGCTCGACGATCTGCTGACCGGCCACCTTGGCCTCGATGACCTGCATCAGCGCCTCGCGGTACTCGTCGCGGAACTTCGCGGGCTCGAAGTCCGCGGTCATCGCGTCGGCCAGCTGGTCGGCCATCGCCAGCTCGGCCGGCTTGAACTCGAACGTGTCCTCGCCCAGGTCGAGGTCGGCCGTGGAGCGGATCTCGTCGGGCCAGTGGAGCGTGGTGAGCATCATCGTGTCCTCGAACGGGTCGAGGACCGCCAGCGCCTCGCGCTCGCGGATGACCACCTTGCAGACCGCGGTCAGGCCCTTGCCCTGGAGCACCTGGCGGAGCAGCGCGAACGCGCGTCGGCCCACCTTGTCGGCCTCGACGTAGTAGGCGGCCTTGGTGAAGCCGAGCGGCCCGACACCCGCCTCGCGCGGCGTGAACTGCTCGATCTCGATCGTGTGCATCGTCTTGAGGGGGAGCTTCTCGAGGTCCTCGTCCGTGATCACCACGTACTTGCCCGAGGCGTACTCGTACCCCTTGACGGTGTCCGACCGCGCGATGGCCATGTCCTCGACCGGGCACCAGGTCTTCATCTGGATCCGCGACAGGTCCGTCGCGTGCAGCATGTTGAACCTTACGCTCGCCTCGGCGTCGGTCGCCGTGTAGAGCTTGACCGGGATGGTAATGAGGCCGAACGAGATGGCCCCTTTCCACATGGAACGCGCCACGGTGCCCTGATCCTCGATGCTCCCGGCGGCAGGCTCCTCGGGACGCGCCGAGCCGGGAGCAGAGGCTACCACCGTGCGCAAGACGTGCCCCGTGCGTGGGCTGGCGTCACCCTCTCGCCGGTGTGCCAGCTCGGCTCAGCCTCCGTGGGGGCGCCGCCTCGCGCGAGCGAGCCCGACGACGACGATGGCCAGCGACAGCACGACGATGCCCACGCCGACGCTGAGCAGCAGAGCGTCGTCAGCGGTGGGCGCGGGCGGGCTGGGGGCTGGTGCCGCCGTCGTGCCGCCTCGTCCCGTGGGCGTGGCGACGGCGGCGATCCCCTCCGACGGGCTCACAGGCGGGCTTGGCGAGACGGTCGCGGTGGCGGGCGCCGAGGCAGAACCGTGCGGCGGCGGCGAGGCGGATGCGTTCGCCGGCGGCGCGGACGCGGACGAAGGAGCGCTGGGCGCGCCGCCCGGGGGCACGAACGGCGGGAACGTCATCGTGCCGATGCCCGAGGGACCGACGAGCGGGCCGCCGGACGACTGCGGCGGCAGCGGTGACAACCCGTCGAGGATCGCGGCGGCCGCGGGCCGCGGGCCCGTTGCCGTTGTCGTCCAGTTCAGGTGCAGGAGCGTCGGGATCGTGACTGGCTCGAGCCCGCGAGCGGCGAGGCTGTCGAGCAGCGGCCCGAGCACGTAGGGCGTCGCGTTGGGCCCGCAGTGCATGAGGATCACGGACCCGTCGGTCGCCGCCTCGGCCGCGTGCAGCATCTCCGCGACCGTCCCGTGTTGGGACGTGTCCCTGTCCGAGGTGTCCCACAGCAGCACGGTGGAAAAGCCCGCCTGTGCCGCGGCCGACAGCGTGGCCGCGCTATAGGCGCCGTACGGCGGGCGGAAGACGCGCAGCACGGGCGCCCCGGAGGTCGCCTCCTCCAGCTGGCGCGCCTGCTCGATCTCGGCCACCTGCTGCGCCCTGGTCAGGGTCGGCATCTGGGGATGGGTGAGGGTGTGGTCGCCGATCGGGTCGCCCTCGGCGACCACGAGCTTCCAGAACGCAGGGTCGGCGCGCATCGCCTCGGCGATGGGGAAGAACGTGGCGGGCACACCACGCTCGACGAGCATCGCGAGGATCCTCCGGCAGTTGGCGGGATCGACGCCGTCATCGAAGGTGAGCGCCACCCTCGGTGCCGACCGCGGCCCGTGGCTGACCACCGCGACGCCGCTCGCGGCTGTCGCGGCCGGACCCCCGCCGCCAAGGCCCACCAGGACCATGGCGGCGAGCGCGAGAGCAGCGGTCCGCGTGACCCGCCAGGCTGTCAGGGATGGATGCATGCCGGCAACCCAACGAACCAGGGATCTCCCGCGTGACGCGCGGCGCCTGCAGAGCGCTCGCCGATGACGCGCCCGACCGGCGCGGACCCCTGCTCCCTCGTTGCCGGCGCGCGAGACCCCGTCACCGCGACGCCTGCCCGGCACGCGCCTCGGTGGGCTGCGGCGGCTCCACGGCCGCTGCGTGCTCCGCGAACAGGGCAAGCGCGTTGGCGAGCCGCATCTGGCGTGGCGTGCGGGCGCGGACGCGCAGGAGCCCCGGGCTCGCGACGACGTACGCCACGCAGCGGGCGCGCGAGGTGGCCACGTTGAGGCGGTTGAGCGAGTAGAGGAACTCCATGCCGCGCGGGGCCTCGTCCTGGGTGGACGTGGCCATCGAGTAGATCGAGACCGGCGCCTCCTGGCCCTGGAACTTGTCCACGGTGCCGATCCGGGCGCCCCCCGGGAGCAGCGCCTCCAGCGCGCCCACCTGCGCGTTGTACGGCGTGACGACCAGGACGTCGTCGAGGCCGACCGGGCGCTCGTGGCCCTTCGCGTCGGTCCAGGAAAGCGCGCCCCCGGCGAGGGCATCGACCAGCCCCGCGACCGCCGCCGCTTCCTCGGGCGACTCGTTCGAGTTGCCTGCGTGGGGCACGGTGACGAGGCGCACGCCCGATGATCCAGCGGCGCCTTGGCCCTCGGCACCCAGCAGCTCCTGCCGCTCCAGGCCGGCGATCGGCTCCAGGCGCCCCTCGTAGAACGCCTCCGAGGTGAACGCACAGATCGACGGGTGGAGCCGGCGCGTCCGCTCGAGGAAGATGCCGCGGCCCGCGGGCATCGTGGCCGCGCCGTCGAGCAGGTGCGCGAGCGCGGACCGTTCCGCGCCGGGCGGGTGCGAGCCCTTGAGCGGCTGGTCGAGCTGCTGCGGGTCGCCCAGCAGCACGACGGACTTGGCCGCCTGCGACACGGCGAGCGCATTGGCGAGGGACATCTGCCCGGCCTCGTCGACGATCAGCACGTCGAGCAGGCCGGCGAACTCGGGGCGGGACCATGTCCAGGCGGTGCCGCCCACCACGTCGAGCTCGCCCCCGAGCAGGGCCTGCTCCGCGGCGGCGTTCTCCTTGAGCGGCCGGGCGCCCGTGAACGAGACGCGCTTGTCGGCGTCGGTGCGCTGGCCGATGCGCGGCGTCGGCAGGCCCTCGCGCCTGGCGACGTCCTCAATCTCGCCCAGCAGGTGGCCGATGACCTTGTGGCTGTTGGCCGTCACGCCCACCCGCAGGCCCCGCTCCGCGAGCGCGATCGCGATCCGGGCGCCGATGTACGTCTTGCCCGAGCCGGGCGGCCCCTGGATCGCGAGGTAGCTCTGGTCGAGGGCGAGCGCGGCGGCCACGGCCGCCTCGGCGGCATCGGCCGCCTCGTCGCGGATGGCGCCGCCATCGGGCTGGCCCGCCCGTGGAGGCTCGCGCAGCAGCAGGTCCCGGGCGGCGCGACGCGGACCGTCGCCGGTGATGCCGTGCTCGGCGACCCATTCGCCCAGCCGCAGCAGGCTCTGGTGGAGGTCCGTCGGGTCCACGAAGTCGAACGGGATGAGCGAGCGGACGGCGCCCGGCGCCTCGGTCGCGCGCCGCTTGAGATCGACCGTGCGGGCGGCCTCGTCGAGGGCGAGCACGGACCCGGGATAGCTGCCGTCCTGCGCCCTGACCGTGCCGCCGACCTTGACCTGGTGCTCCTGCTCGGGGAACCGGTAGCGGTAGACCACCGAGCGCTTGTCCGGGCCGACCTCCTGCACGAACTCCAGACCGCCGAGAGGCTCGGGGGCGTCGATCCGCTCCTCCTCGGTCAGCTCGTCCTTGAGCTCGTACCAGCGGCGCCAGAACGACTTGTCCTCGCGCCGGTGCCACCACAGCAGCTGGGCGAGCAGCCAGCGGGCGTGGCCGTCGGGCGTGCCGTCGTCGAGGCCACCCGGCGCGAGCCGCTCCGCCAGGGCTTCCACTTCGGACAGTGCAACCGCCAGCTCCTCGTACGGCTCGGGCTCGCGCGGGACCTTGCGCGGCGGGTCGACGCCGAGCAGCACGGCGAGGGCCGGCCGGACCGTGGCCTCGAGCCAGTCGCGGAGCAGCAGCGTGGACACGACGTCGTCGCGGTTGTAGGCCTCGATGCGCGCCAGCGTCTCCTCGCCATGCTCGGCGTCCACGCCCTGGAGCCACGCCTCGAACGCCGCGATCGAGCTGCCCGCATCGCGCAGGTCGACCTCGCGCCCGAAGCCGTACAGCTTCTCGAGGCGCTTGATCGAGTAGCTCTCGACCGAGGCGCGGATCCCCTGGCGGACGACGTGGTAGAGGTCCACCAGCGTGCCGGCGCGGAGCAGGCCGTCCACCTCGTCCTCGCGCGTGCCGTGGCGGCCCATGAGGCGCCGCAGCGCGGTGGGCTCGTAGGGCGCGTAGTGGTAGATGTGGATCTTGGGGTCCTTCGCGAGCCGGTCCGCGAACAGGTCCATCAGCCGCTCGAAGGCCGCCCGCTCCGCCGCCTCGGTGACCGCGCCGTCCGCGTCCCGCGACCAGATGGCGTGGAACGCCGACGTCCGCGCTCCGTCCGGTCCCTCCTCGACCACGCCCGGCTCGAGCACGCCGAACAGGTAGTCGATGCCGTCGTCGGCGGCGTAGGGGTCGCCCTCGATGTCGAAGAACAGGTCGCCCGGGCGCGGGTCCGGCAGCGCGAGCAGGCCGCGGTCCGGCTCGAGGGTGCCGTCGCGGAGTCGGGACGGCTCAACCAGCTCCCAGAGCCGCCCGCCGCCGGGCGCGGGATCGCGGACCTGGATCGCCGCTTGCCTCTGGACGCGCTCGATGCCCGCCGCGCTCGCACCCTCGAGCCTCGGCGTCATCGGCAGCGTCGCGAGGGCGAGGCCGGTGCGGGTGCCGACGCCACGCTCGACGAGCGCCCGCCGCTGGCGGGACGTGATCCCGGCCACGAGCGAGAGGTGGTCGTCCGTCCGGCGACGCTTGGAGCAGACCTCGTCCCAGCGGCAGACGTCGCAGTGCTCGACGGGCTCCGGGTACGTGCCGACCGGCGGGTTGGCGGGCGTCGTCTCAGCCACGTGCGCTTCGAAGAGCCGCTTCGCCATGCGGTAGTAGGCCATGAAGTCCGCGACCCGGTAGGTCGCCGTCTCGCGCGCCTTGCCGCCCAAGACCACGTGCAGGTGCTCGGGCTCGACGCCCTGGATTCGCTGGAGGCCCTCCACGTAGGAGCAGATCTGGAGGATGGCGCTGGCCTTCACGTGGCGGGCGAGCTTGGTGTCCGCCACCTCGTAGCTCCACGCGCCGAGCGCGCTCGGCCGCTCGACGCGGAGCAGGAAGTCCGCATGGCCTCGCCACCGGCCGTCGAAGAACGTGGCCTGGTAGACGACGTCGTCGCCGCGGCGCAGGGCCGCCTCCGTCTCGCGCGCCGCCGCCCGCAGCTGCTCGGCGCCGTCCGCGATCGACCCGTCGAGCGCAATCTCGGTCACGGCCCGGCCCGCGGCGACCAGCGACGCGAGATACCTCGCCTCGTGTTCGAACCCGCGCTGCTGGATGACCTTCAGCTCGGGATCGTCCCGGACTGGGCGCTCGACCAGGCCCGCCAGCCGCGCGATCTCCAGCCCGGTCAGGTGCTCGCACGCCAGGAACCCCACCAGATCCGTGGCGGCGAAGACGTGGCTCCCATCGACAAGCTGCATGCGCGTCTATCGTCGGCGATCGGGTGACACCTTGGATGTCACGCGCGCGAGAGTCGCGCTGCGAGCGCCGGTGGCGCGATCACCACGAGCTCAGTCGTCGGCCGGGTCAGGGCGCTGTAGAGGAGCTCGTCGAGGCGGTCGCCATCCGTGGGCAGCTCGCACAGGATCACGACCGGCCGCTCGAGGCCCTTGAACCGCCGCACGGTCTCGAACCGGACCACGGCGTCGTCGGGCGGCTCGTCGGGCACGTCCTCGGGCGCGAGGCCCCGTGACGAGCCGTCGTCGTGGATCGAGCCGTTCCAGAGCACCGCGTTGCCGAACCGGCGGCGCGCCCAGACCTCGCTCCGCGCCGCGCTCCTACCCGAGAGCACCGCCACATCCCAGGAGCGGACCCGCTCCACGCTCAGCAGGCGGTGGAGCTCGAGGCGAACGGCCTCGACCGTCTCGCGACCGGGCGCTGCGGTGATCACCGTGCACCGGCTCGTGCTGGCGAGCCCGCCATCTTCACCATCCCGGTAGGCCACCACCGCCTCGTCGCCGCGGTAGAAGCGGTTCGCGAGGGCGGCGACCGAACCCGGGTTGCGCAGGTTCTCGTACAGCGTGAGGCGGACCGGCAGCTCCAGCTGGCCGACGACGTCTGGGCCGCGAAGCGCCTGCCCCGGGTCGTGGAAGACCCACAGCACGCCGTCGTCGGGATCGTGGAGCAGCTGCTCGAGCAGCAGCAGCCACTCGGCGTCGAAGTCCTGGCCCTCGTCCACCACGATCGCGTGGAAGCGCTCGCCGGGCAGCCGCTCGATCGCCCGGCCGAGGGCGCCGGGGAGCGCCGCGAACCAGCCGTCCGGGACGCGCGGGCCGTGCGGCGCGATGACGCCGGCGCGCACGGACAGCAGCTCGGCGAGCCGGTGGAACGTGGCGACGGTGAGGCCGCCGCCGGCGTCCCCCGCTGCGCCCTCCACTCCGGCCAGCTCGCGCCCGAGCGCCGTCGCGAGCGGCTGGTTGTAGCAGGCGAGCAGCGTCCGGTAGCCCTCGGCCGCGAGCCGGCGTGCCTTCTCCGCGGCGAGCATCGACTTGCCGGAGCCCGCAGGGCCAACCACCTCCACGCGGCGCGCCGACTTCGTCTGCCCGAGGACGAACAGCTGCTGGCGCGTGGCGGCGACGAGGGTCGGCCGGTCGTCGAGGATCCGGCCGCGGACGAGGCGGTGGAGCTCCACGGTAGGGGCGAGGTGGTCGGCGACGCGTCGCATCCCGGCCTCGCCGAGCGGATCGCCGTGCGAGCCGTCGCCCACGTAGAAGGCGAACGCCGCCTCGACCCACGCCCGCGCCGACGCCGCGCTCTCGAGCGCCTGCGCGTCGAGGACGATCCGCCGGTCCGCGTCCGGGCCCAGCAGGACGTGGCCGGCCGGGAGGCTCGCGAGGTCGACGTCGGGGAAGGCGACGGCGTGGCCGGCTCGCGGCCTCGACCCCGTCGGCCAGCCCGGCAGCGCGGTGAGCGCGCGGACCAGCTCGTGGCGATTGTCCTCGGCCTGCTTGAACGGGGACGCGCGGAGCTCGATGGGGCCGAGGAACCAGCGACCCCGGGCGTCTCGCGACGGCCTGCCGGCCTTCGTCTCCAGCACCAGGAGGCCGCCTTCGGGATGGGCGATCACGATGTCGGCCTCGCCGTCGAGCGCGGGTCGCCCGGGCGCGGGGCTCGCGGTCCAGCGCACGTTCTCGTACACGGCGTGGGGCGGCGGCAGCGCGTCTCGCAGTCGGCTGGTGACTCGCCGCTCGGCGTCGGCCCCCCTGGTCATGGCCCCGAGTGTGCGCGTTTCGGCGGGCGTGCGCCAGGCGAATCGCAGCGCGTCGGCAGCTTCGCCCGCCGGGACGCCGGCCGCCGCGGCGACGTGCCGGCCGCCGGTCGTGAGCGCCACAGGTTCGAGGCTGCCGTTGCCCCCGTCGGCCGCGGGGCTGATCGCCACGACCTCGCCCGCCCCGATGTGGCGGACGAGCTCCGGGAGCGTCCACGACCCCCCGCGACACGGGAGGGCCGCCGATCGGGGAGGGAGTCGCTGGGGGCCGCCAGAAGCCGGGAATCGTGACAACCGGCCCTCCAACAGTTCATCCAATCGTGTGATGTTCATCAAGCGCTGAGGTGTCCCGCCCCAGTCCACCAGAGGCATCCCGATGGCAACTCCCCTCCCGGTCGTGGGCGAACCCCGTCTCGACCTTCCGGCTCCCGACGTCGACGCGGCGACGGCCGCGGCGGCCCTGCTCTCCGACCGGACGCGGGCGGGCATCCTGCGGATGCTGGCCGACGGCCCGCACTGCGTGTGCGAGATGGCAGCCGCCCTGGGCGAGCGGGACAACAACGTCTCCAACCACCTCGCGAAGCTCCGCGATGCGGGCCTGGTCCGCGCCGCCCGCCACGAGGCGAACGCCCGGTTCCTCTACTACGAGCGCGACGAGGAGGCCGTCGCCGCGGCCCGGGCAGCGCTGGCGGACGTCCTGCGGTGACCACGCTCGCCGCCCGCCGCGCGCAGGTGCCGCTCCGGCTCGCGGTCACGGTCGGCGCGGTCCTCTGGCTGGTCGCCTGGCTCCTCGCGCTGCCGGCCTCGACGTGGGCCGCCTTCGAGGTCCTCGGGCTCGACCAGGCGTCGCAGCTCGGCCAGGCCGTCGCCTTCTTCCTGTTCGACGTGCCCAAGGTGCTGCTGCTCCTCACGGGCATCGTGACCCTGGTCTCGTTCCTGCGCTCGTACGTCTCGCCGGAGAGGGTCCGGCGCGCGCTCGCGGGGCGCAACGCCGTCGTCGGCACGGCCGCCGCGGCGGGCTTCGGGATCGTCACCCCGTTCTGCTCGTGCTCGGCGGTGCCGCTGTTCATCGGCTTCCTCGAGGCGGGCGTGCCGCTCGGCGTGACGTTCGCGTTCCTCGTCGCCTCGCCCATGGTCAACGAGGTCGCGATCGTCCTCCTGTGGGGTCTCGTCGGCCCCCAGCTCACCATCGCATACGTCGTCGCGGGACTTGTCGTCGCGGTGTTCGCGGGGCTGCTCATCGGTCGGCTGGGCCTGGAGCGCTACGTCGAGGACTACGTTTGGAAGATCCGTGCCGGGAGCGTTGCCGTGGACTTCAAGCCCACGCTGGCGGACCGGACCCGCGACGCGTGGCGCTCCACCCTGGACATCGTCGGGCGCGTGTGGCCCTACGTCATCGTCGGCATCGGCGTCGGCGCGCTGATCCACGGCTTCGTCCCGACCGACCTCGTGGTCCAGGTCGGCGGCCGCGGCGACCCGCTCGCGGTCCCGGCGCTGGTCGCGCTGGGCGTTCCGCTCTACTCCAATGCCGCGGGCACGATCCCGATCATCGAGGCGCTCCTCGGCAAAGGCCTGCCGGTGGGCTCGGCGCTCGCGTTCATGATGGCCATCACCGCCCTCTCCCTGCCCGAGATGGTGATCCTGCGGAAGGTCATGAAGCCGCGCCTGCTGGCGACCTTCGCCGGCACCGTTGCCGTCGGGATCGTGGTCATCGGCTACCTGTTCAACTGGCTGGCCGCCTGACGGCCATCCCCTGCGAGGTCGGCGCCAGACCCGCCCCGCCCGCAACGGAGGTTTCACCGGTGAAGACGATCCAGGTCCTCGGCAGCGGCTGCAACAACTGCATCCGGCTCGAGAAGAACGCGCGCGAGGCGGTCGCGGCCGTCGGGGTCGAGGCCGAGATCACCAAGGTGACCGACTACGCCGAGATCATGTCCTACGGGATCCTGAGCACCCCCGGGCTGGTCATCGACGGCAAGGTCGTGAGCTTCGGGCGCGTGCCCTCCGCCGACGACATCAAGGTCTGGCTCGGCGAGTAGAGCCTGGCGTGCCCATCAGCGCGTGACCATCGTCTGCGCCCTGGCCGAGGACGTCCCGGTCGACCGCCCATGTTGCACTGACGGCCAGTACCCGGCCGATCAGGCGAGGGAGCGAACCACGAACCACAGCGACAGTCCCCGCGGTCCGGCCGATGTCTCCCAGCGCCAACCTGCGAAAGGACGCGAATCTCGATGACAGCCACCACGTTTGCCAACCCCGCCGCCGCCGTCCCACTCGCCCGCCTGCGCGGCTTCCACCCCGGCTGGTTCGGCGCGGTCATGGGCACCGCGATCGTCGGCATCGTCGCCTACCAGAACCCGGGACAGGTCGTCGGCCTCAAGGATGCGGCCCACGCGATCGGGGTGGCGATGGTCGCCATCTCCGCCCTGCTCGCCGTCGGACTCGGGATCCCCTATGTCGTCCGCTGGATCCGGCATCCGGACGCCGCGCGCGCGGATCTCGCCAACCCGCTGACCGGCGCCCTGTACGGGACCTTCCCGGGCGGCATCCTGGTGCTGGCCGTGGGCATCGCGACCGTGGGGCCCTCCGTCCTGTCCGCGTCGGCGACCACGACCATCGTCGCGGTCCTGGCCGTGGTCGGGATCGCGCTGGCGTTCGCGGTCAGCGTCGCGTTCGCGGCGCTGCTCTTCGTCAACCACGGCGTGGACCAGCAGGCGGCCAACGGCGCGTGGTTCATCCCGCCGGTCGTCAACATCGTGGTCCCCATGGCGCTGGTGCCGCTCGCCCCGCATGTGGCGGCTGGCGACCTGTCGATGCTCGTCCTGGCCGGCTACGCGTTCTGGGGCATGGGGTTCCTGCTCTTCGTCCTCGTCGCCTCGCTCCTCTACGACCGGCTCGTGTTCCACCCCCTGCCCGCCGCGCCCCTGGCGCCCTCGCTGTGGATCGGGCTCGGGCCGATCGGCGTCGGCAGCCTCGCCCTCCTGCGGCTGGGACAGGCAGGGGCCCCGCTGTGGGGCGCCTCGGCGCCGGTGGTCGGCGTGATCTCGTCGGTGGCGGCCGCCACGATCTGGGGGTTCGGCCTCTGGTGGCTCGCCGCGGCTGCGGTCCTGCTGGCCGCCTACCTGCGCCGCGGCAGTCTCCCCTACGGCCTGGGCTGGTGGGCCTTCACGTTCCCTCTGGGCGCATACGTCGCGAGCACCCTGGCGCTCGGAAGGGCGTGGCAGGCCGGATGGCTCGAGGCGCTGGCCGCTGGGCTCTTCCTCCTGCTCATCGTCTTCTGGGCGGTGGTGAGCGTGGGGACGCTGGCGGCGACACGGTCGGGCTCCATCTGGCGGCGCTGAGCCGCACGCTGCAGCGCGGCCGAGCTTCGCGCATGCGCGCTCATCGGTGCGCTGCGCCCGCACCCCAGCGCCTCTCCCCGGGTGGGACCGCGCCGACGTGGCGCCGACGGCCTCGTCCCGGCCGGCCTTCGTCAGGCTTCCGGGTCCGGGTCCTCGTTGTCGAGTCCGAGCAGCGCCTCGACGTCGCCGCCGCACGGCGTGATCTCGTACAGCCGCGGGCGAAGGCTGATCGCGTGGCGGAGCGCCTCGGAGACCTGGCCGTCCCGGCGGTCGATGTCTTCGACCACCAGCTTGACCGGCAGGATGTGGCCGAGGTCCTCGGGGTAGGCGCTGGCCGGCATCTCGAAGTAGTAGGCGCCCGCCACGCGGCACACGGAGATCCGCCCCTGCCGCGGCAGGTTCTGGGTGACCACGAGGTCGCCCACGCGCATTCCCGCCGACTCGGTCGCGAGCATCCGGTGCGCCCGCCACGCCTGGAGCTGGGCCGCCGAGAGCTCGGCCTTGGCCCGGCGGCGCTCGGCGATGCGGCGGAGGTCCTGCTCCTCTGCCCAGCCCCAGCCCTGGCGCAGCCGACCGGCCTTGAGCTCGGCCCAGACGAAGTCCGGGCGGTGGCCGCTGGTGCGCATCGCCCAGTAGCGTCGGCCGGGCTGCCCAGGCAGGCCCTGCGGCGTGGCCTCGCCCGCCTTCGAGGGCCGCTTCACGGGCGGCCGCTTGACGCCGAGGCGAACGAACACCTCGTCGATGTCGTGGATGACCTCGCGTGACTCGGCGTCCTCCCGTCCGGCAAGGAGCGCTTCGAGGGCCGCCTCGTGGCTGTCCTCGCGCTGTGCCAGCCGCTCGAGCGCTCGGACGGCGAAGCGCGAGTACTCCGGGTGGCCGATCCAGTCGGCCATGGGGGCGACCGCAGCCGGCCCTGCCGCGACGACGAGGTCGCGCAGGTCCATTCGGTTGAGCTTGTCCGCGGCGCGGACCTTGGCGAGCGTGCGGTCTAGGTTGTCCAAAGAGGCGAACCTCACGAAACGATCGGCGCGGGACGTCGGCGGCGGTCACCAATAGGATCGCCCCGTTCGGCGTTGAGCGCTTGCCCATCGCGCGCTTCGCCCCTGGCCGATACTCGTCCGCGTGATCGAGGATGGGCACGAGGTGGTCGGAGAGGCGCACGAGTGGATCGCAGGCAGGCTCCGCGAGCTCGGATTCCGGGTGCTGGGGCCGATTGAACAGGTCCGCGTCCGGCCCTGGTCGGTCGTCCTCGCCGTCCCCACCGACCACGGGCGCGTCTTCTTCAAGGCCAACGAGCCGGCCCATGAGCGCGAGGCGGCTCGCGCCGCGTTCCTCGCCGCCCGCCGCCCGGACCTCGTCCCGGCGCCCCTGGCCGTGGATCCTGCGACCGGCTGGCTGCTCATGGCCGATGCGGGGACGCCGCTGCGCGATCTCGTGGAGCGGGAGCGCGACGTGGGCCGCTGGCTCGAGGTCCTGCCGCTGTACGCCGGGCTCCAGGTGGAGCTCGCGGGCGACGCCGACGCGCTGGTTGCCGTCGGCACGCCGGATCTGCGGCTCGACGTCCTGCCAGCGCGCTTCGAGGCGATGCTCGCCGAACTCGGCACGCTCGACGACGGAGCGCACGACGGGGAGCTGCGGCGGCTGCGGAGCGAGGTTCCGCGCGTCGCGGCGATGGCCGCGGATCTCGGCCGCTTCGGCATCCCCGAGACCATCGAGCACGACGACCTCAACGACTCCGCCGTCTATGTCGGCGACGGGGCCTACCGGATCATCGACTGGGGCGACGCCTGCGTCTCGCACCCGTTCTTCTCGCTGTCGGTGGCGCTCGAGGGCGTGATCGCGTGGGGCCCGGACGACGTGGAGGGATCGGTGGACGTGGGCCCGTTCCGGGACGCCTATCTCGAGGGCTTCGCCCATCTCGCGGCACGCGAGGAGCTGCTCGCCGCCTGCGACATTGCGCTCCGCCTCGGGTGGGTCTGCCGCGCGGTCAACGGCCACGAGCACGGCGATGACAGGGCGCAGACCTGGACGCGCCTGCACATGGCGTTCGACCGGCATCCCTGACGACGAGGGGGCCGTCTCAGGCCGGGTCGTCCTCCGTCGGCCCGTCCCGGTCGAGGTGGAAGACCAGCTCCTCGCCGTCGATCTCGTCCATCTGGACGCCCACCTGCTCGAAGCCGAAGGAGCGCACGACCGCGAGCGAGGCGACGTTGTCGGGCGCCACCGACGCGCGGAAGCGGTGGACCCCCTGCGTCTCGGCCCAGGCCAGCAGCGCCCGGACGCACTCGGTCACGATCCCCTGGCGCCGGAACGCGGGCTCCACGCGGTAGCCGATCTCGACCCGCCCCGTCTCGTCGGGCGGCGCGTGGAAGCCGATCGTGCCGATGACCTCGCGCCCCCCGCCGGGGTGCGTCCACACCATCGACCGGCCCAGCCAGGGCCGGCTCGCGGGGTCCGCGGTCAGCATCGGGATCCGGTAGCTGAGGAAGTTGGCGAGGTCCTCGGGCATGTCGTCCGGCAGCGAGGCGCCCAGCTCGCGCGAGGCGCCCTCGAGGTCGTGCGCGGCGAGCGCTCGCATGAACGGGAGCGACATCGAGACGAGCTCGAGGCGCTCGGTGCGGATGGCGGGGACCTCGGCGTCGGCGTCCGGCATCGGCCGAGGATAGCGTTCCCCGCACAACGGCCTCACGCTGGCGTCGCGAGCGCCTTCCGGTACCGGACCTCGGGGATCTCGCGCGCCGCGATCTCGAACGCCTTCCGTGCGCCGTCCGGCCGCCACCCGGCGATCTCGTAGAACCGGCGCGCCCGGCGGTTCGCCTCGAGCACCCAGAGGAACGCCTCGGTGAAGCCCTCCCGGGCCAGCAGCCGCTCGCCCTGCGCCATGAGCGCCCGGCCAACGCCGGTGCCCCACGCATCGGGATGGACGTACAGCGAGCGCACCTCGCCGAGGCCCGGCACGTCCTCGTCCCGGCTCGAGCTCACGGTCACGCCGCCGAGCACGCGGTCGCCCTCGACCGCGATCCACGTCCGGGGATCGGCCGGACCGGTGGCGCCGAGCGTGTAGCGCGCGGCGCGGGCGGCCACGTCCATCGCGTCCAGGAAGCCGTCCGGCACGATGCCGCGATAGGCCACCTGCCAGGCGCGCGTGTGCATCTCGGCGAGGGCCATGGCGTCCGCGGGCGCCGCGCGCCGGATCCGCCACGCTGTCGTCTCGGCCATGGGCCCGATTGTCGCAGGGCTCGCGCCGGCCAGCGGAATGAGCGCGCCGCAGCGGCGCAGCCTGTCGAGCAGGTGGTGGGGGCGGCGCGCCGAGGGGCCACGCGGATCGTGTCAGCCCCCGGATCCCGGCCCAGCCTTCGAGGCCGCGGCGCGCAGGCACTCGAGCGCTCGCGGGTCGATCCAGCCCGCCGCCGCCGTCCGCTCCTCGAGGTTCTCCACGCTCATCCATGCCAGCAGGCGCTCCTGCCAGGCGGCGTCCCAGCCCTCGGGGAAGGCCCGCGGCTCGCCGATGCTCGGGCGCTCCTCGTCGTCGGCGCCTGCCCCGGCCTCCTCCGGCCACATCGGGGCGTAGACCGGGGCGCCCACCGCCGTCGGGTCCCAGCCGAGGCCTCGGAGGGCGCCGCGCACCTCGGCGGCGAGGTCCGCGTCGAGGGCGACCAGCTCCCCGGCCGTCGGCCGCTCGAGGTACAGGTGCGTGAGGTCGAGCAGACGGCCGAGCTCGCCGATGGGATCCTCGTGGTCGTCCACGCGCAGGTCGATCCAGCGGTCGTTGCCGCCGCCGTACCCGCCCCGTTCGCGCACGATCAGCAGGGCCGCCGACTGGCGCCCGCGCCGATCGCCGCCCTGCGCATCCGCCGCCGCGAGGCACGCCACCAGGAGCTCGGGGAAGGGGAGGCCCCCGGCCTCGAACGTCTCCGCCAAACCATCGACCACGCCGGCGCCCGCGAGGATGTTGCCCTGCGCCGCGTAGTCCGGGCCCGTGCGACCGCCGGCCCAGGCGAAGCACGAGCGCCCGGTGTACGTCGCGGAGCCCCCGCTCGCGTCCACGACCCCCAGCTGGCGCTGCCCTCGGAGGGCATCGGCTCCGGTGAGCCGGGCGACAACGGTCTCCGCGTCAGCCCCGCCGGCGAGGAGCCCCAGGCCGTCCGGGCCGTAGGCGACGTTGGCGAACGACTGCGTGGCGATGGCGCCGACGCCCGCACGCGCCCACGGCACCACGGACCCGACGGCGAGGAACCGGGACTGGACCGCGACGCCCAGGTCGCCGGTCGCCGGGTCACGGGCGACGATCGAGTAGGTCACGGCGGCTCCTCCTCTCGCTTGCCTTGGCTGCCCGGTCGCTGTCCGCCCGGCGGCAGTCCTCGCGCAATCATCGAGCAGCCTTGGCGCGCGCGCATGGCGCGGACGGCCCCGAACCGGTCTTGACCCGCGGGCGGAACCCCGCCTGGACTGCCGCAGGCTCGCGGACAAGGCGGCCTGCGAGACGCTCCTGAACGCCGTATCCGCGGCCATGGGCACGACGACCCTGACCGGCCTCGGCAAGAAGGTGCCCGAGGACGAGCGGGACATCGCCGTCGTCGCGACAGCCGGGTGCCGAGGGGCCCGAATCGGAGGGCCATCGTTACGGGACCGATGCAGGGGTTTCTCCCTGCCAGAGGTCCTGCAGCGTCCTCCAGCGTCGGGCGGTCCAGCACCGGCGCTCCGGGGTGCCGCAGGACGACACTCGTCTCAGCTCGAAAGCAATGGTCCGGAGGGAACCGGACGGACGAGCTGGAAGGAAACACTCTCATGGAAGGCACGCGTCCCGCCGCCAAGGGAATCGCCGCACTGCGCATCGTGCTCGGCAGCGGCTTCCTCTTCGCCGGTCTCGAGAAGCTGCTCCACTTCGACGGCACCACGAAGGCGTTCGACGCCAGCGGCTTCCTCAAGGGCGCCACGGCGGGCACCCTGCCCGGATCCGCCGCGAACGCCATCGTCAACCCGACCCACGGCCTGTGGGTCTCGCTCGCCGGCAACGCCGGTCTCATGGGGGTCGTCAACACGCTGGTGGTCAGCGGCGAGATCCTCATCGGGCTCGCGCTGATCCTGGGCCTCGCCACCCGGTTCGCGGGCGTCATGGGCGGCCTGATGATGGCCTTCTTCTGGATCGCCAACTTCAGCTTCGCCAACGGCCCGGTCAACGAGCAGTTCCTCTACGGCGCCGTCGCCCTGTTCGTCGCCTACGCGGCGGCGGGCGAGGTCTGGAGCCTCCGCTCCGTGTTCTCGCGGGTCCGCATCGTGACCGCCCACCCTCGCCTGGCCGCTGTCCTCGCCGTCCTCGGCTGACAAGCCTCGCCGCTCCGCTCCTCCCCGAGAGCAGGCCCTCCCCGGCCTGCTCTCTTCGCGTCCCCGGAGCTCACGGTTCCGGTCGTGTCGCCCCGGCGTGCACGGGCGCGCCCCGGCGTGCGCCGTCCCCCCGCGTGCACCAGCCGGCCCCCGCGTGCGCCGCCTGCCCGCCGTGCGCCGCCAGCCCGGGCGTGCACCGG
>JAJXUG010000113.1 GCA_021783095.1 Chloroflexota bacterium
CCGAGCAGGACCGGGCGATCCACGCCTACATCCGCTGGCACAACCGCAACGCCCGCCCCGCCAAGCCCTGGCGCATCAAGGCCGAGGTCCACCATTCGCTCCCCGACGTTGCGGCATGAGGCACTAGTGCTTTCGGATGCGCTCTCCTCGACGAGGGGGTCGTCGGCTACTTCGGGGGCAGCGCCTCGGACAGGACTGCAACCAGGTGGTCGGTCCGTGGCTCCGTCAGCTGCACCGACGTGGTCATCACGCCCTTGATCGACCGGTGGCTCTCGATCCGCACGCCGCGGAAGCTCTCGGGCGCCCCGAGCAGCGGCCACTCGACGTTGAGGAAGCACAGGACCGGCGTGATCGGCGGAGGCGCTTCGATGCCGTGCGCCTCGAGGGTCGATCTGACGGCGTCGACCTGCCATCCCATCTTGTCCGCCATCGCCGAGTAGTCACGGCCCGCGACTATCAGGCGGTAGTCGGTCCTGAAGAACGAGCCGCGGTCGCGGATCTCGATCCGCCTCTGGTTGTTCTTGGCGTCGACGACGAAGACGCCGGCCGGCGCGATGACGATGTGGTCGATGTTTCCTCTTGTGCCCGGCGCCTGGCGGTCGTGGAGGACGGTGAAGCCGTCGAGGGCCTTCGCGAGCTTCTCCTCGCCGCGGGCGCCGATCGCCCACGCCCTCGTCGACTGCGGCTCGTCGGTCAGCGCGAGGACGACGCCCCCGAGGCGGTCCCCCCGCCGCCCCCTGACCGCGGCCTCGCGCTTCGCGGCGCGCCGCTCGTGCTCCCGGCGGGCGGACCGGCCCGCGACGCTGGCATCGAGCTCGGGCGGCTCGGGCGCGGGGGCAGCAGGGCACGACACGCAGTGGATCGTGCGGGTCGGCCGGTCGTAGACGGCGACCTCGCCGGCACGGAGCGCAATGCCGCACCTCGAGCACACGCCGTCGTACTTCACGCGCCAGTCGCCCATCGTCGACGAGTCTATTGGCCGCTCGCGACATCCTGCGCAGCGAGCCTGCCACACAGTTGGCACAGGCCCGGGAGACAATGACCCCGAACCGGCAGGGGCGGACGAGGCCATCCCCTGTGCGTGGCGGACACCCGCGCACGGTCACGCCCGCGTTGATCTCAGGCTCGCTGCCGCCTGCCACCGAGGGAGTCACCAGTTGAGCGAGCGCCAGCCGGATGAGAACCAGGCGGTGGACTTTCGCGTTGTCAGCTGGAACATGAACCACTGGCGCCAGCCGACGCGGCCCGAGGACACCCGAGCCAAGGGGTGGGACTACCTTCGGACGGAGCTTCGTCCGGACGTCGCGCTCCTGCAGGAGACGGTGCCGCCGGCATCCCTCGACACTCGGTCCGTGATCTATCGCGAGATCGCCGACTACCGGCCGTGGGGATCGGCAATCGTGACTCGGCCGGGCCTGTCGCTTGAGACGATCTGGGCCGTCCCCACCCGCTTCTCCCGCCGCCGGTTCCAGTTGACGAACACCTTCCCGGGCTCAGTCGCGATCGGCGAAGTGGCAATCGAGGGGATCGCGCCGATCACCGTGATCAGCGTCTACAACGTCATCGACGTCTACGCGCAGACGACGCTCCTGCGGATCGTCGCGGACCTGATCCCGTTGTTCGACTCGGCGAAGGGCTCCCGCGTCATTCTCGCGGGCGATCTGAACGTCGCGCTGACCACCCAGGATCCGTACTACCTGCAGCGGGGAGGGGCGATCCTCGGCGCACTCAAGGGCCTCGGGCTCGTCGAGGTGACCGAGATCGCGAAACGACGACCAGCGCCGCGGCCGGACTGCCCTTGCGGGGCGAAGGGCGCCTGCTCGCACCTCCGAACCTGGCAGGTCCACGAGCTGGACCACGCGTACGTGACTGAGAGCCTGTGAACGAACTCGACCCCTGACGGCATCCGACGCGCCGGAGGCCGGAGTCGTCAGGACGCGGCGGGTTCGAGCGGAGACAGCGGGACGACCATCGCTCCGACCGGCTCCCGGGAGCACGCCTCGCCGCAGGGGCGGTCCCACAGAGCGAGGGTGACCGCGACGCCGGCCTGTTGCCATCCTGGATCAACCATCACGCGCTCGGTTGCGCCGGGATCGAGCGGCCCGCGCTGCACCTCGATCTCGCCCAGTGCGCGGCAGGTCTCGAACTGGTCGAACTGCCAGCCGGACACTCGGTAGTAGATCGTCTTCGCGGTGTGGTTCGTGATCTCGATGGTCGCGCGATCCACCGACCGCGCGGTCAGGCCGGCCATGCCTCCGAGTGGATAGGGCGGCCAGCTTCGGCCTGCGCAGAACATGGGCGACGGCGAGGGCGAGATGGCGACGGCGGTGTCCGCCGACTCGCCTGGCGCGCTGGTGAACGGTCGGCTCGGCACTGCCGGGGTTGCCGACGGGGCGATTGGCCCGCCGCACGCGGCGAGGGCGATCGCCAGCCCGGTGATCGTAGCCGCAACACCCCTCATGGGCGAAGCGTCCGCTGTCGGTCGCTCCCGGTCAAGTCCGCCGGTGCGTCAGGGCGGCTCGGCTCGTAGCCGCGCGAACAGGTAGCCGAGCGAGGCGACTTCGAGCCAGGCGCGGGCGCTCTCGGGGCAGCCCTCGTAGCAGCGGGACAGCCGCCGCCAGCGTCCGAGGCGGGCGAACGCGTGCTCGACCCGGTAGAGCGGGGCGATGGGCGTGAAGCCGCTCGTGCCCTTCGGCGGGGCCTTGATGTCGAGCCGGATCCGCCTCTTGTTCGCCATCTTCCCGAGGCCCCGGTAGCCGCGGTCCGCGACGATGGCCTGGACCGTGCCGAGGGCCGGCAGGGTCGCGTCGAGCAGCCGCCGGCCCGCGCTCACGTCGTGGGGCCGGGCCGATTCGACCGAGACGGCGAGCGGCAGCCCGAGGATGTCGATGACGACGCTCCGCTTCGCGCCGTTCGTTCGCCCGCCGCGTCCGCCCTTGTCGTGGAACGTCGGCCCGGCGCGCCCGCCGCGGACGGTCTGGCCGTCGATCATCACCATCGAGGGCGTCGCCGCCCGCCCGTGCTTGGTGCGGATGATCTGCGCGATCTTCTCCATCGCCGCTGCCCAGACGCCCGAGGCGCGCCACCGCCGCCACTGCTGCCATACGGCCTCCCAGGGCGGATAGCACGCCGGGAGGTAGCGCCACTGGCAGCCGGTCCGCGCGATGAACAGGATGGCGCGGACCATGTCTCGCCGCGAGTAGACGGCGGGGCGGCCCTCACGCTTGGGCGGGTCGAACAGGTCAGCGACGAGGGCCCACTCCGCGTTGTCCAGCTCGACCATCGACGGCATGGGGCTGATGCTGCCGCCACTCGATGACAGGTTCTATGGCATCTATGAAGGAGCGGGCAGTGTCAAGCCGGCGGAGGTTTCGCGCGCGTCATGGAGGGGCCTCCTCGGGCGGTCACGACCGCAGGACCAGGGCGTGAGTCGGGTGACCAGGCATCTATT
>JAJXUG010000114.1 GCA_021783095.1 Chloroflexota bacterium
GCAGGTGTTCCGGGACTGACCACCGCCCGCCGGCGGGCTCATCCCGAGGGAGCCTCGCCCGCCGACGGATCGTCGGGACGCGGGCTCAGGACATCGAGACCCCGTGGCTCTCGGCGTCTCGTGACGCGCGTCCCGCGGAGCCAAGACGGCCCGCCGGCCCCTGCGGCCCGTCACCCGTTCGGCGCAACAGAACGGGGCCGAAGGTAAACGCAGGGTGACAAATTGCCGGGAAATTGCACTGTTCCGCAGATTACGGTCCGGTAAGCCTGTCCTCACCCGTTGCATACGGTTACCCTCTCCGCATCAGGGGACGAGGTTCGGTGGCAGCACAGCGCCGGACCTGGCCAGCACCATTGGGGGAGCGCGCTACAGCGTGCTCGCGAGGTCTGGCCGACACGGAGTTTGCAGCAGACGCATGAGGGGAACACGCACATGAGGGCACGGTCATGGATCGCCACACTGTCGGGTGCCGCGGTCGTCGCGACCTTCGGCGTCGTGGGGGCCGGTCTGGCGACGTCCGCCCGCGCCGACGCCAGCTCGACCACACCGATCCTCGTATCGGCGGGAAACCTGACATTCAGCACCCTGTCGTCGCCCGCCACATTCACCTACAGCGGGGCGCCGGCGCTGCCCGCGCAAGACATCACAACGGCTCGAGACAAGTGCTCGCTCGCAACGAGCGGCACCAGCTTCGTCTCGTTCGACGCCGAGCCGGCGGCCACGAACGCAAAGGCGAGCTTCGCGAACGCGAGCATGGGCGTCCTGTCGGCGAACAAGAAGACCGGCACCGCGTGCTACCAGGTCAATGCGGATGCGGGTGAGTCCTTGTCCTGGCAGCTAGACCAGTCCGCCACGGGCCCGCTAGCCACGCTCTACGGTCCCGCGCGGGCGAACTCGGCGAACTTCGACATCAACCTCGCCGGGAACGCAGTCATCATGGCCGACTTCTACAATGGCTCTCACCGCGTCGGCGGCGCCGAGATGCAGTCCGGGTTCAGCGCTCCACAGGATCTGTACAACTCGTATGACCAGTTGTTCATCTGCAACTCCACGTCGAACTCCGGTCCGCAGAGCGGTTACAACAACAACTGCTACTGGCACATCGACCCGATCGCCGCCGGTGCCGGACTCGACCCCAACGACCTGAGCCTCGCCGGTTACGACACGACACAGCCGGGGGCGCTGACCTGGGACCGCGTCGTGCTGACGGCCAAGGTCGGTCAGTTCTCGGTCCAGGGCGGCGCGCAGTGGCCGGCGTCTCTCGGGGAGCACCGCACTCAGCTCTTCTTGTACTCGCTGGCGCAGGGCACGCTCGACTGCACCGGCACGACGCCGACCGTGAGCAACGACGGGAACGTCACGAGCATCCGGGTTCAGCGCCTGGACAACGGAGTGGCGACGTCCGACGGCTGCCAGCCCATCCCGTACAGCCTGACGGCCTCCGGTGGCTCTGGAACATTCCACAAACCCGCGACCGGCACTCAGGTGAGCGCCCAGTTCGTGGTTACCTTCACGCGGACCATCGCTCCGCCTTCGGGTGGCACGACGGTGTCGTTCCCCATTCCGGCGCTCAAGATCAACTGGGAGGACGGCGGGGTGACCGGCGGCGCCGCCACCGTGAACACGTTGACCAGCTGCCCGGCAACGCTGTACCAGCCCGGACCCGCATTCACGTACGGCGGAGTGCCCGCCGACTTCTCCCCGATGGACGGCACTCAGTACGCCTGCCAGTTCGGGGAGCAGCAGACCGAACTGGCCGACGGATCGCTCCAGGTCGTCGACTTCGTCTACCTCACGGGTGACGCCAAGTTCGCCTACTGATCCAGCTCGACCGAAGGGCGGCGGAGGAGTCATCCTCCGCCGCCCTTCGGCGTGTCTGCGCCGGCTCGGCGCGACCGCGGCCAGACCGGGCGGCTTCTCGCAGACCCCTAGGCTCGCTGAACCGGCGCCCTGGTCGCGGCGTCAGCTCCCCGGTGACTCGACCGCGATGCTGACCCCGAGTCGTTCGAGGATCAGGGTCGAGTCCGCCAATGATCGCCCGGCGAGCTCGTGGTCGCCGAGCTCGTCCGCGATGGCCGCCTGGACGTCGAGGAGCATGGCCTCCTCGTACGCGAGTGAGTGCTCCCGCGCGATGTCGAGCCCGCGGGCGGCCTCGACAGCCGCGTCGTCCGGCCGTGCGAGCGCCAGCAGCGCGCGCGCCCGCTCGCGGTGCACTCGTGGCAGCAGGGCCACGCCCTCGCCCTTGGCCGACTCGCTGGCGACCTCGATGACCGCCAGGGCATCCGCCGCGCGCCCCTGGCGGGTGAGCGCCTCGGCCCGCACGAGCGACGCCTCGAGCGCGCTGACCCGTTGGGCGAGCGTGACCAACTCGATCTCGACGTCCTCGGCCATCCGCTCCGCGGTCTCCAGGTCGCCACGGTTCAGGTGGGCTCGGGCCTGCTGCAGGACGCCGTACGCAGCGTCGGTGTGCGAACCGGCCACGCGCAGCACCCGCACCGCGTCCTCGAGTACCTGGGATGCCTGGTCCAGCTGCCCCAGGTTGACGTACAGCTCGCCCAGGTTGAGTCCGACGTAGGCGGCGCCGACGACGTCGCCCAGCTCGAGCGCGGCGCCGCGGCCCTCGACGTATCGCTCTACCGCGACATTCCAGCGCCCGGTGTAGAAGGCGAAGACGCCGAGGTTCGTCAGCGCCGACCAGGCGCGCTTGAGGCGGCCATGGGCGCGTGCGAGCTCCAGTGCCTCCATGGTATTCGCGCCGACCGTGGTGTCACCGAGCTGGAACGCGGCCACGTCGATGGCGATGAGAACGGACTCGAGAGCCTCGTACTCGCCGGTCGCGCGGGCCTCGTCGACGATGCCCTGGGCCTCGGCGAGCGTGTCCGCGAGCCGCTCCTGGGCCTGACGGACGATTGCCCGCATCGACTTGATCCGCACCCGCTCCTGCCGCGCCTCGAGCGAGCTGTCGCCCGCCAGCGCCTGCTCGGCGCGGGTCAGCTCCCCCAGCGCGCTCGATGACGAGCCCACCCGCAGCCGCGTGTTCGCCCGCTTCAGCAGCAGGTCGTTCGCGGCGGCCCGATCGTCCCGGGCCAGCCGGAGCGCCTTGCCGAACGCGTCGATGGCCGACTCGTAGAGCCCTGCGAGGTCACGGACCTCACCCAACCGGCGCCACAGCTCGAGCCGTTGTGCGTCGGTCACGTCGGGAAGGCCACGCGATGCGTCGATCGCCCGCTCGTACTGGGCGGCGGCGTCGGTGTTGGCGTAGGCGCGGGCCGCGCGGTCACCGGCCATGCGGGCGTAGCGCCAGGTGGACGCCGGATCGCCGCCGCGCCAGAAGTGCAGGGAGAGCGTGTCGGCGTCGGCGTCGAGGTCGGTGGAGAGCCGCTCGACCGCGCGGCCCGCGGCGGCGTGCAGCTTCGTCCGCAGGCGGTAGGCCAGTCCCTCGT
>JAJXUG010000115.1 GCA_021783095.1 Chloroflexota bacterium
AAGTAGAACAGCGTCGCCAGGGCGGTGCTCAGCCCCGCCGCCACGAATGCATAGCCGGACAGCTTGTCCATCTGCGGGGACCTCCCTCAGGCCTGTGCCGGCGCCTGCAGCGCCGAGCGGATGTCGGTTACGAGATCCTCGAAGTCGGTGCCGAGGGCCGCGTCACGGCGGCCCAGGCTGGCCACGGACAGCACCGACATCGCACCCCGCGCTGAGATGCGCGCCCACACGCGGCGCTGCGGGAGCAGGAACACCAGCGTGAAGCCGAGGAACAGGAGCAGCGCGCCCAGCCACACCAGGATCTGTCCCGGGTCGCGACTGATCGACAGCACTGAGTACTTCGACTCGCGGTCGAAGGTCATAGTGTAGCTGCCGACCGCCGTCGCCTTCCCCTGGTCCACGACCTGGGTGGCCGTCGCCGTGGACCCGCCGCCGGCATACAGCACGATCTGGACCTGGCCGGGCTGGATGGTGGTGTCGGAGGTTCCCGTCGTCGCGAAGACGTTGATCGTGTCGTTCGTGCCCGGGATCAGGAGCGCTCCGGCGCTGCGGTTCGAGCCGTCGGTGGACGAGCCGTCGAGCGGCATCCCCTCGTGGTAGACCGTGTTGCCCGACGCGTCCTTGATGGTGAGCGCCACGGCGGGGCCGAACGCTCGCTGGTAGTAGGTGGCCCCGTCGTAGGTGAGCGGCTCGTTGACCCGGATCGTCTGGGCGGCCACCTGCTGGCCATCCTTGAGCAGCACGACCTGGGACAGGTAGTCCTCGGGCTGGCCGTTCGACGGGTAGTAGGTGTCGGTGAAGCTCACCAGCTTGAGTGCGAGCCCGTCCTCAGTCCCCGTGAGGACGGTGCTGCCCTCGGGCACGGCGAAGTACTGGTTCTTGAAGCCGAACGTCGTGCCGATGATCGCGCCCAGGAGGATCAGGATCAGCGAGACGTGGCCGGCCAGCGAGGCGAAGGCCATGAAGCGGAACCGGTCCGCGTAGATGTGGACGGCGCCGTCGTCCTGGGTGACGGTCCGATAGTGGCGCCGCCTCAGCACGCTGCCGACCTTCTCGAGGGTCTCTGCCGCGGTGGCGTGCACCACGATCGACTCATGCTGTGGCGCGTGCTCGAAGAAGCCGGGCCCCACGTCCACGCGGGGCCTCGTCGCCGTGCGCCACACGCCGGGGAGCCGGTGGACCGTGCAGGCGATCAGGCTGATCACGAGCGCGGCGACCAGCACCCGGAAGGCCGGCGAGTTGAAGACGTCGAAGAAGCTGAGCGCGTCCATGATGCCCGTCCAGCCGCCGAACCGAGGGCGGACCGAATCGAGCCATTGGGCCTTCGCCGCCGGGTCGTCGCCCATGCCAGTCGGGATCTGGATCACCAGCGAGCCGACGACGCACAGGGCGGCCAGGAGGATCATCAGCACCATGGCCACCCGCATCGACGTGAGCAGGTGCCACAGCCCTTCGAGGAGCGCGTCCACGCGGTCCATCAGACTGGGCTTGGCAGCCGCTCCCGCCGCGACTGCCGCCGGCCGGAGTGGCGGAGTGCGAACCTCGTGGACCATCTCCGACTACCTCCTTACAGGCCAAGCGGCGAGGTGAACCTCGCCAGCTGGCCGAGCGTGTTGGTGATCATCAGCAGGCCGAGCACCGCCAGCAGGGCGCCCGTGACGGCGTTGACCGCGGCATGGTGGCGGCCGACCCAAGTCAGCCGCGTGGCGACCCACGAGGCACCCATTGCCACGGCCAGGAACGGCACCGCCAGCCCGACGGCGTAGGCTACCAGCAGGGCCGTGCCGGTCGCCACCGAGGCGCTTGTCGAGGCCAGGCCGAGGATCCCGCCCAGGATGGGCCCGATGCAGGGGCTCCAGCCCGCGGCGAACAGCAGGCCGAACGCGAAGGAGCGGCTGTAGGCCGGGCGAGCTCGTCCCGCCACGATCTGGCCGCCCTCGGCTCCGGCCATGACCATGCCGCCGCCGAACGTGCCGCCCATCGCGGGCAGGACTCGGGTGTCACGCCAGAGTGCCCGGATGTTGATCAGGCCGGACACCTGCAGCCCCAGGATGACCAGAAGGGCACCCCCGACCGCGTTCAGGACCCGGCGGTCGACGAACACGCCGACCGCGCCGAGCGCGGCATACGCCGCCACGAAGACGAGCGAGAAGCCGAGCACGAACGCGAGGCCGTGCGCGGCGGCGAGCCGGCGGCCGGCAGCGACCTCCCCGGTGGCGCCGACCATGTAGCTCACGTACGCCGGGACGAGCGGCAGGCAGCAGGGGGATGCGAACGACACGAGGCCGCCGGCGAAGGCGAGGCCGAGGCCGAGCATGCTGCCGAGGTCGGTCACGGCACCGTGCTTCCCGAGGCTGCCGGCGAGCCGGTGCCTGCGGCCGACGGCGCCGCGCTGGGAGCCGCGCTGGGCGCAGGGGACGTGGCGCTTTGCCCGGCGGCACCGGACGGCGCGGCAGAGGTGCCGGCGGCACCGGACGGCGCCGGGATCAGCGACTGCTGCGCGAGGGACGTGAGGTGCTGCTGGACCGTCTGCGCGATCGACGAGGTCGGGTCGAGCGCGATCACGGTATTCCACTCGGATTGGACCTTCGTCCAGTCGGGCGACGCCTGGCTCATGTAGAGGAACCCGAGGTCGTAGTGGGCCTCCTGGCTCTTCGGGTCGATCGAGACGACCTGCGTCCACTCCTTCAGGGCGTTGGCCGAGTCACCCGTGTTGAAGTACACGGCACCCCTCGCGAGCAGGGCCTTCTCGTTCTTGGCGTCGATCGCGAGCACCTTGTCGTAGAACGTCCCGGCCGTGGCGTAGTCGCCTCCGGTGAAATACGCGTCGCCGATGGCCTGCATCGTCGCGATGTCCTGGGGGTTGGCCTGCAGCTTGGCCATCAGCGCCGCCACTTGGGTCATGTCCACGGTGGGACCGGACGGCGACGCCGCGGCCACAGAGACCGGGGTTGTGCCGCTCCCGCCCAACGTGTAGCCGATGAACAGGATCAATGCTCCGGCCATGAGGCCCACCAGCCCGAGCGCGACGAGCTTCCACGGGCCGCCGCTCCTGGCTTCGGCCGGGGCGGCCTGGATGGCCCTGGCGGGAGTGGCTCCGGCCTTGCCTCGCGGCCGAGACCCGGGCGCGGCATCGGCCTTCCCGCCGCTCACCAGATCGCGGTGCGCACCCGGGGTGACCGAGGCGAACAGCGCGTCGATGTCGTCGGTGTCGGTGTCGTCGACCGGCTCGGCCGTCGCGTCGGGCGGCACCGCTGCATCTGCCCCCGCGAGCGCCTCCGCCGCGACGGCCGCAGAGGAGACGGGGCCCCGGCGGGCCGGAGGTGTCGCCGGCCCGCCGGGTACGACCGTCGGCGGCCTCGTCGGGCTCCTGAGGGCCGAGCCCTCGAGACCGACCGGGTCGGTAAGGGAGAGGTACGCCTCGTCGAGCTGCGC
>JAJXUG010000025.1 GCA_021783095.1 Chloroflexota bacterium
GCCGGCTCCCCCCGCCGGATCGCCGCTGCCTCCCACCGGCCCCGCGGGCGAGGGCCTGCTCCGCTGCCCGTCCTGCGGGATCGCCAACGCCGCGTCGCGGACGTTCTGCCAGACGTGCGGCGCCAAGCTGTCGCCGGCAGCCAGGATTGCGTCGCGCTCCCGTGACGAGATCGCCGCCGCGGTGGCGGCCGTCCCGGGGCCCCGACCCGTCCAGCCCGGCCCGCCCACGCCCGGCCTGCCGCCCGGGGTCGCCCCGCGCGGCGCGGCGCCGAGGGGCGGGGGCGGTCTGCCCGTCTGGATCGTGGTCGTGATCGTGCTCGGCGTGCTCGCCGGCGTGGCCGCGGTTGTCGGGTCGAACCTGCTCAAGGGCAGCGGCCCCGCCTCGGCGATCTCGGCGGCGCCCTCGCTCGGCAGCCCAGCGGGGGCGTCCTCGGCGGCTGCCGTGGCGCCTGGCTCCTCCTCGGCCCTGGCCTCGGCCGGCGCCAGCGCTTCGGCCCCGGCCCTCGTCGGGAAGGCCCTCAAGCTGACCGGCGCCGCCGCCTCGTCCATCGCCCTCGGCGACACGACGAGGTACGGCGCCCAGAACGCGATCGACGGCAGCCTCAAGACGAGCTGGCAGGAAGGCTCGCCCAACGAGAAGGGCGAGTGGATCGAGGTGTCCTTCGACCCGTCGACCGTCACCGGCGTCGTCATCTGGAACGGCTTCCAGGCGTCGACTGCGCTCTACAAGGGGAACCTGCGGCTGAAAGACGTCCAGATCT
Source organism: Chloroflexota bacterium (assembly GCA_021783095.1). Lineage (GTDB taxonomy): Bacteria > Chloroflexota > Limnocylindria > Limnocylindrales > CSP1-4 > CAIXZV01. Next base: position 762 of record JAJXUG010000025.1, read on the forward strand.
CGGTGGACGGCGGCGCGCCCCTGGCCGTGCGGCTTAAGGACACGACGAGTGCCCAGAGGATCAACCTGACGCCCGTCACGGGCGCGACACGCGTGCGGATCACGATCGTGACCACCTACCCCTCGGTCAAGACCTCCGTCGCCGGCACGCCGTTCGACGACGCCGCCGTGAGTGAGATCGGGGTGCTCGGGGTGCCTGCGCCATGACCGGCTCGGGCTCCGCTGCCCGACGTCGGGCGCCGAGACCTATTGACAGGCCCGTATGCTGCGGCTGATGGATGGGGTCGCCTGTCCCGCCTCGGTTGACCGCCGGTGAGCGCTTCCGGTGCGTGGCTGGCGCGCGCGCTCGCCAGTTTGGGCGGTCCCCAGACGGCGGTCGCGGTGCTGGTCGCCGGGGTTGTCGCGGGCGGCCTGGGCGGCTATGCGATCACGAACAGCGAGCGCGCCGGTTCCACCAGTGCGAACAGCGTGGCCGTCTACCCGTGCCCCAACCAGGGCCCGGCGCTGCTCACGATCGCCGGCGGCCAGCAGCTGCTCGTGACGGGCCGCCTCGCCGACAGCTCGTGGCTGCGGATCCACCTGCCCGAGCCCGGCCGCACCGAGGGCTGGGTGCAGGCCGGGCCGCTGACGGTCAGCGGGGCCGTGGATTCGCTGCCGGTCGTCTCGTGCGCGGCCGAGGCCGGGGCGCCGTCGCCCGCGATCGTGCCCGTGCAGCCGCTGACGGCCATCCTCAACGCCACGCCGTCGCCGGGACCGACTCCGACGCCGTCGCCCACGCCGTCACCCACACCGTCCCCAACCGCGACTCCGAAGCCGACACCGCGGCCGACTCCGAAGCCCACGCCGTCACCCACGCCCACCCCTACGGCGACCCGGACGCCGACGGCTACCCCCGTGCCGAAGGTCGTGATCACAAGCTTCGGGGCCAACCCCCAGAATTTCGGGTTCAAGGCCGCCGGCATCATCTGCAACAACAACGCAACCGTCGTTACCGTGACGGCATCCGACAAAGCTGCCGCTCTCATCTCGGCCACGCTCACGATGATTGACCCCAAACGCGTCCCGCACACGACGAGCACGAAGCCGACGTCTACGGGTGTCTTCAGTTGGGCGCTCGCGGCTGGCGTGGGCACCTTCCCACTGAACGTCCAGGGAACCTGGCAACTCCAAGCTGTGGTGAAGGACGACGCCGGCAGGTCGGCGACGTCGGCCCAGATCTCCGTTGTCACGTCCTCCCAGTACTGCACACCATGACCCGCCTCGCCTCGCTCCTGCCCAAGGTCCTGCTGTTCGCCGTGTCGGCGCTGATCAGCGGGTTCGTCGCCTCGATCATCGTCAGCGCCACCGCCAACAACGCGCCAGTGTCGTCGGCTGGCAACGCGCCCGCGTATCTGCTGGCCGGCCCGGAGACCCCGTCGGGGACCAATGTGCCCGTGGCCCCGGGCAATGTGCCGGTCGCCTTCAACACGGTCCCCTCCGGCACGCCCGTCCCGCTGCCCACGCTCACGCCCGCGCAGCTCGAGGCAGCAGCCAAGAGCCTCCTCGGCGCCCAGCCCGTCAAGTGGGTCAACCCCACCGGCTTCCCGCGCGTGACGCCGATCACCCAGTTCGACGGCGGGCCGCTGCAGAACTACAACTGCACGCTGGCCTCGGGCGCCATGCTCACGCGGCTCGCCAGCGGCATCGTGACCGACGGCTCCACGCTCCGCTCGCTCCAGGACAAGCAGAGCGGTGGCACCAGCCTCAACGACCTTGCCCAGGCCCTCTGGCGCGGCTACGGCATCAGCTACGACTACGGCCTGGTCCGCCTGTCGTCGCTCAAGGCGCTCCTCCAGGCCGGCTACGGAGCGGTGGTCCAGGGCGTGTACGGGCAGGTCCCGACGCCGCTGCGCCTCCAGGCCGACTTCACGGGCGGCCACGCCATCTACCTCGACGGCTACTACCCGGGCGACCCTGCGCACGGCATCCCCGAGGCCTATTACGTGATCGACCCACTCGGGCGACCGTGGGCCGGCTACGAGGGCGACTGGTGGCCTGCCGCCGCGGTGGACGCGTTCCTGACGGCGTTCTCCGGAGGCGACCGCGCGTCGGCGATGTGGGCCTACCCGCCCGGCGGCACCCCGCCCCAGGTGGTCAACCCCGACGTCCTGCCGATGCCGCCCGACCAGCCGACCACTGGATCGCAGTCGGCGGCGCCGTCCGGCCCCACGCAGCCATCCGCCTCGGCGTCCGCATCGGTCGAGCCGTCGGCCTCGACTGCGGTCCCGTCGCCGCCCACGGGCTCGAGCCCGCCGTGGCGCGGTCCGTACCTCGCCGGTGACACCGCCGTGTTCGCGCCGGCGCTGCAGGCGATCCGGGACGGGAGCGACGGCGGGATCAACCTCATCCCGTTCCTCGACATCTGCCTCCGCGTGCCACGGCCGAACGGCTGCCCGGTTGGCCTGACCGCGACGGTGCGCCTCGACATCCCGCCCCTGGTCATCCCTCCGCCCGGCCCCTCGGTCAGCGTGCTGTTCGTGGATTCGCCCACCTCGAACGTCGCGATCGTCGGGTTCACCGTGGACCCGTCGGCCCCCTCGGACGTGCGGTTCTGGCCGGTCAGCGGGAGCCCGGCGGTCTTGGGCACGGCATCCGCGATGACGACGGCGCAGATCGAGGGCAAGACCGTGGTGCTGGCACGCCTCGACGTGGCCGCCTCCACCGAGTACCAGTTCCAGGCCGTGGCGGGCAGCGGGACGGCGGCCGCGGTCAGCCCGGTGGGCGACTTCAAGACCGGCGTCGGCGTGGCGCAGTTCGACGTCTCGCTGGGCTCCGCGTCATCGCCGAGCCTCGGCTTCGGGACCGGGCTCTCGCCGTACCTCCACGTCCCGCAGGGGGCGCTGGTCCCGCCGCTGGTGCTAGCGGCCTCGCCCGACTCCTCCTGCGCCGATGCCGGCACGTTCAACGGCCGGGCCTTCTGCCTCGAGCCCTCGACGACCGCGGTCGCCTCCTGCCCGACCGCCACCGTGACCTATGCGCTCACGGGTATTGACGCCACGGGGGTGCTGGTGCGCGCGTACCCGCAGGGCGGGACCGGCGGGGTCGCCGGGATCGTGGAGGCCTCGGGGCCGGCGCCGTCGGGCACGGTGAGCGTCGGCTGCCTCGCGTCGGGGCTCACCTACACGGTCGCCCTGTACGCGCAGAGCAACGACCAGGGGGTGCTGGCGCAGCGGACGCTGGCGGTGCCGTAGCGGCACGGCCCGTCATGCCCGGTGCCACGCGGGCACGGAGCGGCCCTGCACGCCCCCGAGCGTCGTGCCGGGCGACGCGGCCTGGGGGTCTAGAAGATGATCACCTGGCGGGCGACGGTGCCCGCGCGCAGCCGGTCGAACGCGTCCTCGAGCTCGGGCAGGGCCAGCCGACGGTCGATGAGGCGGTCGATCGGGAGGTGGCCCGCCAGATACGCCTCGGCGTACGCGGGGAAGTCCACCGCCGCCACCGCCGAGCCGTAGTTGGAGCCGATGATCCGACGCCCGCCGTCGACGAACGGGAACACCTCGAACGACGCCTGCTGGCCGAAGCGGGTGAGCCCGACCAGCACCGCCGTCCCGCCGGGCGGGAGCACCGCAATGGCCTGCGCGACGGTCGCCGGGTTGCCGATGGCCTCGAAGACGAAGTCGAGGCCGCCGTCGCCCGCGGCCGCCCGGATGCCCTCGATGGTCGCCTCCGGGCTGGCGGGGTCGGCGAGGACGGCGTGGGTCGCACCGATGGAGCCGGCGAGGTCGAGCTTCGTCCGGCTGATGTCCACCGCGACGATCCGCCGCGCCCCGGCGAGGACCGCGCCCATGACGCACGACAGGCCGACGCCGCCGAGGCCGATGACGGCGACCGTGTCGCCGGGTCGGACCTGCGCGGTCTTGACCACGGCGCCGACGCCGGTCGACACGCCGCAGCCGATGAGCGCGGCCACCTCGGCCGGCACGCCGTCGGGCATCACCACGACGGCGGATGCGGGCACGACCTGGGCCGTCGACATCGTGCCGATGGAGAGGTACGAGAGGACCGGCGTCCCGTCGGCGCGCGACAGGCGGGGCGTGCCGTCGACCCCGGCGTGGCGGTAGGCGGGCGATCCCACGCAGAGCCACTGGCGCCCCCGCTGGCACTCGCGGCAGCGAAGGCAGGGCGCCAGCCACGAGAGCGCCACCGACTGCCCGACCACCGACGGGTCGAGGCCGGGCCCGACAGCCTCGACCACGCCCGCGCCCTCGTGGCCCATCACGACGGGGCCCGAGCGCACCCAGTCCCCGTCGCGCACGTGGAGGTCGGAGTGGCAGACGCCCGCCGCGGTCATCCGGACGAGCATCTCGCCGGGCAGGGGGTCGGCGAGCCGGAGGGTCTCGATCACCACCGGGCTTCCCGACCGCTCGATGACCGCCCCGGTGATCTCGCGCATCGCCAGTCGCCTCCGTGTGCCGCGTCGCGCTCGTTCGGCGCCCGACCATGGTGCCGTGCGGGGCGCGGGCGTGCGGGCCGGTCGTGCGCCGCGCCGATCGCCACTGCCCGGCCGGGCCGCGAGTTGCTCCGGCTTGGGCGGAGCAGGCTCAGGCGGCGGCGGGTCAGCCGGTGTTCTGGAGCCCCGCCGCCACGCCGTTGATCGTCGCGCCCACCACGGAGCGGACAGCCGCAGCCTCCGCCCGCTCGAGGCCCGGGTCGCGCAGCCGCCCCAGCAGCTCCACCTGGAGCGCGGACAGCGCGTCGACGTACGGGTTGCGCAGCTCGATCGCACGGGCCAGCGCCGGGTGGTCCGAGAGGAGGTGGGTGCGCCCGGTCACCAGCGTCAGCAGCCGGACGGACCGCTCGTGCTCGGCCTCGATCAGCTCGCGAATGGCGACCGCCCCGGGCCCGGGCGCCAGGTCGGCGAACCGGCGGAACATCCCCATGTCGGCCTTCGCGAGCGAGAGCTCGGCGTTGTCGAGCACCGACGCGAAGAACGGCCATCGCCGGTACAGGTCGCCGAGCCGGGCCACCGCGTCCCCTCCGGCGCTCGCCGCGACCGCCTCGAGCGCCGTCCCGAGGCCGTACCAGCCGGGCAGGTTCGCGCGGGCCTGCGACCAGGCGAACACCCAGGGGATCGCCCGCAGGGTCGCCAGATCCTGGCCGGGGCCGGCATCGCCCGACGCACTGCCGGCGCCCGGCCGCGAGGACGGCCGCGACCCCAGCCCCAGGTCCGCGATCATGTCGATCGGCGTGGCGGCCCGGAAGAAGGCCGGGAAGGCGGGTCGCTCGACCAGCGTGCGGTAGGCGGCCAGCGAGACCGCCGCGAGCTCGCCCATCATCGCGGCGCCCCGCGCCGCAGCCTCGCTGACGGCGCGCTCGTGCTCGGGCGTGGAGGCCAGCAGCACCGCGGCCGCCACCTGCTCGAGGTGGCGCTCCGCGACCGCCGCGTCCGCGTAGTGGGCCGCGATGACCTCGCCCTGCTCGGTGAACTTGAGCCGGCCGTCGACGGACCCCGGCGCCTGGGCGAGGATCGCGCGGTTGGCCGGGCCGCCGCCGCGCCCGATGGCACCGCCCCGGCCGTGGAACAGGGTGAGCGTGATCCCGTGCCGCCGCGCCACGCCCACCAGCGTCTCCTGGGCCTGGTAGAGGAGCCAGTTGGCGGCGAGGACGCCGCTCTCCTTGGACGAGTCCGAGTAGCCCAGCATCACCTCCTGGGCGTCGCCGCGCGTCCGGAGGTGATCTCGGTAGGCAGGGTCCGCGAGGAGCGCCTCGAGGAACGGCCCGGCCCCCTCGAGCGCCGCGGCGGACTCCAGGAGCGGCACCACGTCGAGGACCGGGGCCAGCGCCGGGAGGCCGGCCAGCGCTGGCGCCGCGACGGAGAAGGGGTTGCGCAGGGCAGCGCGCGCCGCGAGGTCCAGCACGCGCCGGACGTCGTCGGGGGTGGTGGTGAACGAGATGACGTAGCGGTGGCAGGCCTCGACCCCGGCCCGGGCTTGGAGCCGGGCCATGGCGCGGAACGTGGCCAGCACCTCCTCGGCCGTGACGCCGGCGGCGACCTCCGTGTCCGGGGGCGCGCCGCGCTCGAGCGCGGCCTCCGTCGCGCGGTGGACGTCCGCGTGCTGGCGGACCTCGAGCGACGCGAGGTGGAACCCGAACGTCGCGAGCTGCCAGCGGAGGTCGGCGATCTCGCCCCACGCCACCCGGCCCTGCCCGTCCGCTTCGAGGGCGTCGGCGAGGACCGCGAGCTCCGCGTCGAGCGTGGCGGGGCCCGGATATCCGCCCGCCCGCGGCGCCGTCTCGCCCGTGAGCGCGGCGCGGGTCCGCCGAAGGCGCTCGGCGATCGCCCCCATCCGCTGGCGGTACGGCTCGTCGGCGAAACGGCCGCGCAGCTGGCGCATCGCCTCCGGGAGCTCCTCCGCGTCGCGCGCCAGGGCGCTGCCCACCGCCCGGTCGAGCCGCTCCGGCGGCACGCGCGCCGCGAGGGTGCTCATCAGGCGGGTCGCCACCGCCTCGTAGCCCCGCAGCAGGTGCTCGGTCTGGAGGCGCGCGGCCTGGAGCGTCACCTCGGCCGTCACGCCCGGGTGGCCGTCGCGGTCTGCGCCGATCCACGAGCCGAAGCGCAGGATCGCCGGCACCTCGGGCGGGCGAGCTCCCGACCGACCCGCGTCCGCGGCCAGGAGCCCGGGGTCGTCCGCTGGCGAGGCCCGCCAGGCGTCGAGCGCCCGGTCGGCGGCCCGCTGGAACCGCGGGACGACGGTGAACAGCACCTCGTCGAAGATGGCGAGCGCGGAGCGCACCTCGTCGAGCGGCGACGGCCGGGCCGTCCGCAGGTCGGCCATGTGCCACAGGAGCGTGATCTCCTCGCGCAGGCGGCGCCGGACCTCGGCGTCCTCGTCGGGCGTGATCAGCGGATCGTCGAGGGCGTCGAGCAGTCGGCGGACCCGGCGCTGGGCGACGAGCAGGGTCCTGCGACGGGCCTCGGTGGGGTGCGCGGTCAGCACGGAGTGGACGACGGTCCGGCCCAGGAGCGCCCGAACGCCGGCCGCATCGTGGTCCGCGCGGAGCACGTCGACGGCCTCGCGCAGCGATTCGTCGATCCCGCGCCCGCGGGCGCGCCGAGCTCGCGAGCGGAGCGTCCGGATCCGCTGCCGCTCCTCCGCGAGGTTGACCAGCTGGAAGTAGAGCGTGAACGCCTTCGCCACCGCCGCCGCCCCGGCCGTGTCCAGACCCCGCAGGTCGGCCATCAGGCGGGCGCGCTCGGCCTCGTGGGAGGCGGCGGACGAATCGTCCCCCCGGCGCAGGGCGATGGTCCGACGGCGCACGCGCTCGACCACGGCGAACAGCTCGGGGCCGGCCTGCTCGGCGATGACCTGGCCGAGGAGCGCGCCGAGGAGCCGGACCTCACGCGCCATGGGGTCGCGCGCGCGTCCCAGCCCCGGGCCCGGCGGCTCCGCGGCGACCGCGGCGAACCGGGCCTCGGTGGCGCGCGCGTCGGTGGACCGCGGGGCGCGGGCGGCTCGAGAAGGCACGTCGCACAGGATATGGCCCGAATCCTCGCCCACCAATGGGCGCGTGGGTTACGGTTCGACTGCAAGGGCACCGTCCCGCTACCGGGCCGAAACCGACGAAGGTGGCGAAGACGCCTAGGCTTGCACCGAGATGGCGAGCACGAGCAGCAACGACGATCGCCCCCGGGTTCCGGCCCTGGGGTCCGATGCGGCATCGGGTCCGGCATCGGCTCCGGCGGACAGTGCTGCCGACGCGGCCGGGGTCGGGGCCGGTGGCGCCCTCGACGCGGCGTCCGCCGATGCGCACGATCCCCTGTACGGTCCCGTCCCCGTGCCCCCGAGCGCACCCCGCGACCCGGTCGCCGAGCTCCGGTTCCTGCACCAGATCCTGCGGCTCGCCACCACGGCCCGGACCTGGGAGGAGCTGCTCGAGACGGTGGTCGACGGGACGCGCGATGCGCTCCACGCGTCGGTGTCGAGCCTGTACCTGCTCGACCGGGACGGGCAGCAGCTGACGCTCGCCGCGACGAACGGCCTCGACCGCCACCACATCGGCCGGGCCCACGTGGCAATGGGCGAGGGGATCACCGGGCGCGTCGCCGCGGGCCGCCAGCCCGAGGCCATCCCGGACGTCCGCTCGGACCACCGGTTCCTGTGGGTCCGCGGGCTCGACCAGCGCCGCTTCATCGCGTCGATGCTGTCGGTGCCGCTGACGTGGCGCGACCAGGTGGTGGGCGTGCTCAACATCCAGACCGAGGCCCAGCGCGACTTCACCGACGACGATCTCGCCCAGCTGTCCGCGATCGCCGACCTGCTGGCCGGCATCGTCGAGAAGGGCCGCCTCCAGCGCGAGGCCGAGGCGCAGGTGGTCCAGCTCCAGGCGCTCGACCACGCCCGCTCCGAGCTGATCGCGCTCGTCACCCACGAGCTGCGCACACCGCTCGCGGTTGTGCGGGCCTACACGGACCTCCTGGCCGAGGAGCCGCCGCTCGACGGGCGGACCTCGCGCGACCCGACGCGCCGCGCCACCCGCGCAGCCTGGCACGACGGCACGCTCGAGCAGATCGAGCGGCTGGACCGGCTCGTGGGCGCCATCCTAGAGTCCGTGCGCGTGGTGCCCGACCAGCCCGCCGACCTCCAGACGATCGACGTCCCTGCGCTCGTCACCGAGATGCTCGCGGACGTCGCCCCGCTGCTCCACCGGCACGAGGCGTCGGTGGGCACGGCGCGGCCGCTGTCGGTCGTCGCCGACCCCGCCCGGCTGCGCCAGGTGCTCGAGCACCTCATCGAGAACGCCGTCAAGTACGCCCCGCCCGACACGCGGATCCACCTCGACTGGTCGCTGGTGGAGGGGGTCGCGCGCATCGGCGTGAGCGACGAGGGGCCCGGCATCCCGCCGGAGTGGCGGGAGCGCATCTTCGAACCCTATTCCCGCCGCGAGACGAACACCGCGCGGGGGTCCGGCATCGGGCTCTACGCGGCGCGTCGACTCGCTGAATCCATGGGCGGCCGGCTGTGGTGCGAACCCGCAGCCAGCGGCGGGGCGAGGTTCGTCCTCGCGCTGCCCGCCGCAGCCGCCGCCTGAAAGGAAGGACGCACTGTGATCGGAACCCGGCCCTTGCGGATCCTGGTCGTGGATGACGACCCCGCCATGGTGGGCGCCATCACCGCGCTGGTGGGCACCGAGGGCCACCAGGTCATCACCGCCTACGATGGCCTGACGGCCGTGAAGCGCTTCCGCGAGGAGCGGCCCGACCTCGTGCTGCTCGACCTCGCGATGCCGGGGCCCGACGGCTTCACGGTCATCGGCCAGCTGCGCGCGTCGGGGAACGTGCCCGTGCTGGTGGTCTCGGGCGAGAGCGCCGAGGCGGCGAAGGTCAAGGCGCTGGGCATCGGCGCGGACGACTACCTCGTGAAGCCGTTCGGCAAGCAGGAGCTGCTCGCGCGGATCTCGGCGGTCATGCGCCGCGTGGACCTCGCCGGGACCGGTCGCGGGGCCGGCGACGGGGCGGCCGGGCTCCTGACGGCGGGCTCGCTCACGCTCGAGCCCGCGCGCCACGAGGCGAGGGTCGGCGTGACGGCGCTGGGCCTCACGCCCACCGAGTTCCGCCTGCTCGAAGCGCTCGTCCGGGCGGGCGGCGACCTGATCCCGCACCACCGCCTTGCGCGCGCGGGATGGCCCGCCGAGCCCGATCCCGACCTGCTCTGGCTCAAGCCGCACCTGGCGCGCCTGCGCTCCAAGCTCGAGGCCGTGGGCGGCCCGCGGATCGTCGCGGTGCGCTCGGTGGGCTACCGCATCGAGGCCGACGAGCGGGCCTGATCCGCGGGCTTGCCCCGAGCCGCTCTGAGCCCACGCTCAACACCGGCCGGTTCGGCACAGCGGCGAGCCGAGCGGCTGGCAGCGCCCTGCCGCGGCTGGCAGCGGCGAGCCGCGGTCACGGGGGTGGCCCCGGCTGGCCCTGGGCCGGTGACTCGTCCCCAGCAGGCACACATCGAGCGCCGGCCGTCGATCCGTGAGCGCATGGCAGCAGACCCCTGCCCGGGCGTCACGTGTGCAGTTGCTGGAATGCGGCTCGCAGACGAGAACACCCCAGCCGCCCGCGAGGCGTTTCCGGGGAGCAGCGTTGGCGGAAGACCACCAATTCCGCGCCCGCGGCGGCCGGGCCGCCCCGTTCTGGTGGCGCCTCGCCAGCGGGTGCGGACATTGGTGGCGCCGCGCCAACGGCGCCCGGCCCCAACCCGCGCGCCACGGCGATCTGGTGGCGCCTCGCCAACGCTTCCGGGTCGAGACGGCCGAAACGTGAGGTTTTGGTGGCGCCTCGCCAACGGCGCCCCGTCGCGCCAACGGCGCCCGGCCGCCGGCGGCGGAACGCCAGCCGACGAATCCCTGATGAATCGAAACGGCCCCGGGGCGTGACCGGGGCCGTGTCGTTGCTGAGAAGGCGGCGACTGCTAGGCGGTGGCCACCAGGGCGCGCCCACGGGCGTCATGCGCCTCGTTCGCGCACTCCACCTTGCAGCCGCGGGCGTCGCGGCCCGCCATCGGTGCGAAGTGGAACCAAGCCGAGCCGCTGTCGCGGAAGCTCCGCTCGAGGCGGCAGCCGCAGGCCGCGCAGGTGACGGGACCACCCGCGGCCTCGCGGCCGGAGATCCCGTTGGAGTCGAACACCGGGTACGTCATTGGGCGCTGTCCTTCCCGTTGTGCCGGGCGGCGGAGCCGGGACCGTCGTTCGCCGACCGTGAACGTTTGCGAGAGAAGCGGCTGCATGCTGCGCCGATCGGATGGAGAAGGCGGCACCGGGGCGGCAGCGGGCCGGTTGCGTTTCGGTTGCACCCCGCGCAACAGCCGATCGAGGCGTGTGCTGCGCCCTCAGGCTCGGGCCGACGCCTCCGCGCCACCGCCGTCGCCGCCCGCCTGCCCGGACAGCACGCCTGACCGCTGGACCACCCAGCCCGCCGTCGTGCCCTGCAGGAGCAGCGTGACCAGCACGATCCCGTACACGCCGCCCGCGATGAGGTCGTGCTGCGGCAGGTCGGCCGGGAGCGCGAGCACAAGCGCGATGGCGATGGCGCCCCGCAGCCCCGCCCAGAACATGACGTGGAGATATCCCGCCGACATCGGGACGCGTGGCCGTCGCGTCAGCAGCCGCCCGCCCACGCCGATCAGCCCGTACACGACCGCGGCGCGGGCCAGGGTGATTCCCACGAAGCCGGCGACGATGACCGGCCCGGCGCCTGCAAGCTGCGCTGGCGTGATGACGATCCCGATGAGCAGGAACACCAGAGCCGTCAGCAGGAAGGCGACAGCGTCCCAGACCGCGTCGAGCGCCTCGGTCGTGGCTGCCGGGAGCGCGTACCGCCCGCCGGCGCTGCCGATGGTGAGCCCCACCACGACCGTCGCGATGATGCCCGACTGGTGGAGGGCGTCAGCCGCGATGTACGTGCCGTAGGCGGCGATCAGCGAGACCATCACCTGGACCGTGTGGTCCTCGGCCAAGTGCATCACCCGGACGGCCAGGTAGCCCGCCACGCCGCCCAGGGAGGCGCTGACCACGATGGCCAGGACGAAGCGGACGACACCGTCCGCGAGCGAGAACGACGACGTGGCCCCGGCGAGCGCGATGGTGAACAGCACGACGCCGGTGCCGTCGTTGAGCAGGCTCTCCGCCTCCACCACGGTGCCCAGCGCCTTGGGCGCTCGCAGTTTCTTGAACACCGCCACCGTGGCCACGGGGTCCGTCGCGCACACGATGGCGCCCAAGACGAAGGCGAGGCGCGGCTCGAGGCCCGTGGTCGCGGCGACGATCGCGGCCACGATCCCCGCCGTGATGAGCACGCCCGGCACCGCGAGAATGGCGACCGACGCGAACTGGCGACGGAGGTGCCCGACGTCGATGTGGTAGGCCGCCTCGAACACCAGACCCGGGATGAACACCACGAGGATGAGGTCGGGGGTGATCCGCGCGTCGGTGGCTGGCTGGGTGATCGAGAGGGCGAACCCCGCGATGACGAGCGCCACGGAGTAGGGGATCGAGAGGCGCTGCGTGACGAGCGCGACGCCCACGGCGATCGCGAGCAGGATCACGAACAGCTCGACGACGACCCCGCTGCCCATCAACCTCCTCAGTCCACCCGGCTGCCCGCCGAGCGTACAGGATGCGGGTGCCGCCTCGGGCACGCCGACCGGTCCGCGGCCGGGACGCCGCAAGGCTGCCGCCGAAGGGCCGCCGCGCCGAAATTCGCTACCCTGTCGCGAACGGCAGCGGGAGGATCGGATGGATCTGGGACTCGCCGGGCATCGCGCCCTCGTCGGCGGCGGCGCCTCGGGGATCGGCAACGGCATAGCCACGGCCCTCGCGGGCGAGGGCGCGCGCGTGGCCCTGGTGGGACGAACCGCGGACCGCGTCGCGGCAGAGGCAGCGCGACTGGGCGGCGTCCCCGTCGTGGCGGACCTCGCGACCCCTGGCGGCGCCGCCGAGGCCGTGGGCAGCGCGCTCGCGGCGATGGGCGGCCTCGACCTCGTCGTCGTCAACACCGGCGGCCCTCCCGGCGGGACCTTCGACACGCTCGACGAGGCCGCCTGGGAGACCGCGATCAACGGCACGCTCCAGGCGGTCCTTCGACTGATCCGGGCGGCGCTGCCGGCGCTCCGCGAGGGCGTGGACCCCTCGATCCTGATCGTGCTCTCCTCGTCGGTCCGCGAGCCCATCCCGTTGCTCACCACCTCCAACGTGCTGCGCCCGGGGCTGGCCGGCCTCGTCAAGACGCTGACCGCGGAGATCGCCCCCATCCGGATCAACGGCCTCGCGCCGGGGCGGATCGCGACCGAGCGGATCGCCTATCTCGACGGGATGCGGGCGAAGGCGGCTGGCGTCACGCCCGAGGAGATCGCGCGGCGCACGCAGGCGAACATCCCGCTGGGCCGGTACGGCGACATCGCCGAGATCGGTCGAGTGGGGGCCTTCCTGCTGTCGCCGGCGGCGTCGTTCGTCACCGGCGCGATCGTCCCAGTGGACGGCGGGATGGTCCGCGCGCTGCCGTAGCGGGTGGCGCCCCGACGACGCCCGCGCGAAGTCGCCGCGGTCAGCTCGCGAGCAGCTCCGGCAGCACCGAGCCCGCCGACAGGTGCCGGTCAAGGCCGGTCCGCCGCAGCACGTCGTCGAGGTCGGCGACCGTCCCCGGGTCCGCGGGCATCCCCGGCGCCCGGACGGTCGCGTGGGCGATCGCGCCCCGCCGCTGGTAGACGAGCTTGCGGATGGGCAGGTTGAGGAGCGCCTGGTTCTCGAATCGGATGAGGGTCGCGAAGCGGTCGAAGATCGCGGCAGCACCAGCTCGGTCACCGGCGGACCAGCGGCGCACCACGGCCACCAGCACCTCTGGGAAGCCGAACCCGGTCATCGTCCCGTGCGTGCCGCGGCCCAGTTCCTCGAGCAGCATCTCGCCCCCCAGCCCGCCGAGGACCACGAGGTCCGGCGAACCGGCGACCAGCCGGCCGGCCTTGGGCGGCGTCGGCTCCTCCTCGAGCTTGACGACCCGGCACGACGGCGCCTCAGCGGCCAGCGCGACGAGGAACTCGACCGACATCGGGACGCCGGACGAGGCGGGGTGGTCCTGCACCGCGATCGGGAGGTCCACCGCCTCGGCGACCGCGAGGTAGTGGCGGCGCAGGGCGGCGTCGGTGGGGCGGGGGAGCGGCGGCGGCGCGAGCATCACGCTGTGGGCACCGGCCGCCTGCGCCTCGCGCGCGAACGCGATGGCCCGGTCGGTGGCCGCGTGGGACACGCCCACGCACACCGGGATCGAGCCCGCCGCAGCGTCGAGCACCGCGGCGGTGACCGCGGACCGCTCGCTGTCGCCCAGCCGACCGGCCTCGCCCAGCACCCCCAGGATCGTCATGCCCTCGACGCCGGTGGCGCGGACGAAGCGCACGAGCCCGGGGATCGACGCGAGGTCCAGCGCCCCATCGGGCAGGAACGGCGTCGGGACGATGTTCCACACCCCGCGCAGTGCCGTGATGTCGCCCATGCCGCCTCCGTGTCCGCTCGTCGCCCGACGCAGGGAGGCTACACGACCCGCCGGCGCCGGAGCCAGCCAGACAGCCAGCGGCGCGGAGCCGTGGCGGGAGCCAGAGGCCTGAGGCGCCTTGACTGCGTTGGCGAACCATTGGCCGGGGAGAGTGGCCGACGGCTCGCCGGTGAAGCTGGCGCCGGAGGGGAGGGAGAGCTCCGGCGGGCCCGGGCGTCACCGCGCCTCACCACGTCGCGGATCAGCCAGCTGTCGTGCCGCCCGATCCGCGGTCCGTCGCGACAGCCCTCGAATGGAGCCCCCGCCCTTGACGCTCTCCGGCCAGCGCGGCATCATGCTCATGTAATCGATTGCCGAGCGTGGAGGATCCCATATGCCGCCTGTTCCCACGACCGGCAGCCCAGACGTTGTCAACCGTTCCCCGGTGGCCGCACGGCACCTCCTCCGCCGCGCGGCCACCCCGGACGCCGACGGCGTGGTCAGCCACGTGGATCCCGCGAACGCCGGCTGGGACTGGGTCACGGTCACCGTCCACCGCCTCGTCCCGGGCCAGGCGATCAGCCGCGACGCCGACGGCCAGGAGCGGCTCGTGCTGGTGCTCGAGGGCCGCGCGTCGGTGACGGCGGGCGACCTGCACCTGCCGGGCATCGGCTCCCGGGCCAGCGTCTTCGACGGGCCGGCCGCGCCCGTGGTGCTCGTGGCGCCGGGCGACGCGATCCGCCTCGTCGCCCAGACGGACGCCTTGGTGGTCGTGGCCGCGGCGCCCGGGGGCGCGGCGCGCCTCACCCGGTACATCGCCCCGGAGGAGATCCTGGTCGAGGCCCGCGGGGAGGGGAACACGGCCCGCCGGATCCACCACCTGCTGGACACGCAGATGGAGGCGGGTCGGCTCATCGCGTTCGAGGTGTACACGCCCGGCGGCAACTGGAGCAGCTACCCGCCGCACAAGCACGACACCGAGAACCCGCCGATCGAGGCGCGGCTCGAGGAGTACTACCTCTACCGCTTCGCGAAGCCCCAGGGCTTCGGCTTCCAGCGCGTCTACACCGCCGACCGGTCGCTCGACGAGTCGATGGCGGTCGGCGACCTCGACGCCGTCTTGGTCCCGGAGGGCTACCACCCCTTCGGCGCCCCGGCCGGCTACGACACCTACTACCTCAACATCATGGCCGGCCCCAACCGCGCCTGGCACTTCACGATCGACCCGGACCACGCCTGGCTGATGAACTGGTCTCCGGCGGCGCCTCGGGCTCAGGAGGACACGACCGCATGACCCTCGCCGCAGTCACCAGCCCGCTGGCGAAGATGGTCGAGACCACCCCGACCGACTACTGGAACGACTCCTGCGCCGTCGCCGAGCTCGAGTACGCGGTCGAGCGCGGCGGAACGGGCGCCACCTCGAACCCGACGATCGTCGGCGAGGTGATGAAGAAGGAGAAGGACCACTGGGTGCCGCGCGTGCGCGACATCGCAGTCCAGCACCCGAACTGGTCCGAGGTGGAGATCACTCGGCAGCTCATCGAGGAGATGGGCCAGCGCGGCGCCGCGATCCTCGCCCCGGTGTTCGCTGCCCACGGCGGCCGCAAGGGCCGCCTCTCGCTCCAGACCAACCCGGCCAACTACCGGACGCCGGACCGCATGGCCGAGCAGGCGGTGCACTTCAGCACGCTCGCGCCCAACATCCAGGTCAAGTTCCCGTGCACCGCGGAGGGCCTGGAGGCGGCCGAGGAGGCCACCGCGCGCGGGGTGGTCGCGAACGTCACCGTCGTGTTCACGGTCGCCCAGTGCATCGCGGCGGCCGAGGCGGTCGAGCGGGGCCTGCGCCGGGCCGAGGCCGCCGGGATCGACATGAGCCACGCGTCGCCGGTCTGCTCGCTGATGATCGGCCGGCTCGACGACTGGATGAGGGTGCTCGTCGACCGGGACGGGGTCGCGCTCGACCCGGCCGCGGCCAACTGGGCCGGGATCGCCGCCTTCAAGCGCGCCTACGCCATCTACCAGGAGCGCGGCTACCGGACCCGGCTGCTCGCCGCGGCCTACCGCCACCGTCTGCACTGGACCGAGCTCGTGGGCGCCGACGTCGTGCTCACGATGCCCTACGCCTGGCAGGTCCGGTTCAACAACTCGGGCATCGACCCCGTGTCGCGCATTGAGGTCCCGGTGGACCAGGCGCTCATCGACGACCTGCTGGCCCGGATCCCCGACTTCCGTCGGGCGTATGAGCCGGACGGCCTCGCCCCTGCCGAGTTCGTGACCTTTGGCGCGACCGCCCGGACCTTGCGCTCGTTTGTCGCCTCATATCACGATCTCGTCGGCGTGGTCAGGGATATCGTTCTCCCCAACCCGGACGTCAAGGCTGGCTGAACGCCGCAGAACGCGTCCCCAATCCGCAACCCTAGCTGGAGGCACGTGGTGGCCATCGATTCTCCGAATGAGGCGGCGACCCTGCCGATCCTCTCGCACTACATCAACGGCACCAGGGTCGAGGTCCTGCCGGAGCAGACCGGGCCGGTGTACAACCCGGCCACGGGCCAGGTCATCGCGCGCGTGCCGCGCGGCGGGCAGGCGGAGGTCGACGCCGCCGTGGCCGCCGCCGGGGCGGCCTTCCCGGCCTGGCGCGACATGCCGCTGATCGCGCGGAGCAACATCTTCTTCGCGTTCCGCGGGCTCATGCACGAGCACCGCGAGGAGCTCGCGCGCCTGATCACGCGCGACCACGGCAAGACGTTCCCCGACGCCCTGGCCGAGGTCCTGCGCGGCATCGAGACGATCGACTTCGCCTGCGGCCTGCCGGTGCACCTCTCGGGCATGAACACCCCGAACGTCTCCACCAAGGTGGACACGTACACGATGCGGGCGCCGCTGGGCGTCGTGGCGGCCATCACGCCGTTCAACTTCCCGGTCATGGTCCCGACCTGGATCTACCCGATGGCGCTGATGGCCGGCAACACGGTCATCCTCAAGCCGTCCTCGCACACCCCGGGCGCCACCCAGCTCCAGGCGGAGCTGTGGACGCGGGCGGGCGGCCCGGACGGCACGCTCAACATCGTCTACGGCGGCAAGGAGGCCGTGAGGGCGATCGTCGAGCACCCCGGCATCCGCGCGATCCAGTTCGTCGGGTCGACGGCGGTCGGCCGGTACGTGTTCGAGGAGGGGACCAGGCGCGGCAAGCGGGTCGGGTCGTACACCTCGGCCAAGAACGCGATGCTGGTCCTGCCCGACGCGGACCTGGACATGGTGGCCGACGCGGCGGTCGCGGCGGGCTTCGGCTCGGCCGGCGAGCGGTGCATGGCCCAGACGCTGCTGATCGCGGTGGGCGACACCGGCGGGCAGCTCCGCCCCAGGATCCTCGACCGGATCGCCAGGCTCAAGATCGCCGACGGCATGGAGCCCGGCGCCGACATGGGGCCGATCTACTCGCGGGAGCACCGCGAGTCGGTCATCGACTGGATCGGCGTCGGCGAGTCCGAGGGCGCCGAGCTCGTGGTCGACGGCCGCGCGTTCGAGGGGCCCAACCCCGACGGCTTCTTCCTCGGCGTGTCGCTGTTCGACAACGTCACGCCCGAGATGAGGATCTTCCGCGAGGAGATCTTCGGCCCGGTGTTCGGGATCGTCCACGCGAAGACGTTCGAGGAGGGCGTGGCCCTCATCAACGGGCACAGGTACGCCAACGGCACCGCGGTGTTCACCAAGGACGGCGGCGCCGCCCGGCGGTTCAAGCTCGAGGTCGACGTCCCGATGATCGGCGTCAACGTGCCGATCCCGGTGCCCGCCGGCTTCATGAGCTTCTCGGGCTCCAAGGACTCGTCGATCGGCGACCTGCCGATGCGCGGCGAGGACGGCGTCCGCTTCTGGACCCAGCAGAAGATGGTCACCGAGCGCTGGCCGGAGCCCGGCAGGCAGGGGCCGCTCTCGCTGGTCTTCCCCGGCAACTCGTAACCCCATCGGCGTCGGCGCGCCCGGTCCCCCCTCCGGGCGCGCCGACGCCAACTCCGCTCTTTCGTTGGGCGCCGCCTTCGGGCGGCGCTCCTCTTCGTCCGCCCTCGCCCATGCGCCGTCCTCCGTCGTTCGCCCCGAGGCGCGCGGGCCACCTCGGCCGCCGCGACTGGACTGCCAGTCCCAACTCCCGACCATGCACCCGCCGAGGCTGGCCCCACGGTCCAGGTTGATGCGGTCACGGGGCCTCAGGGGCGGCTGAATCGGTCGTCGACTGGACCCGTGGTCCAGCATCAGCCCCGACCACGACGGGAGTCTGGACCAGGGGTCCAGCCGGGAGATCGGCCAGCCAGGCTCGCCCGTGCCCCAGGGCCCGGTTCGAGCTGGGTGAACCAGGTCCTGCCTGGCGGGGCTGCCTCAGCCCTCGGCGGCGACGATCTCGGCGATCGGGACCCGCCGGCCCTCGTGAGCGGAGCGCATGGCCGCGTCCACGATGCGCTGGACGGCCAGGCCGTCGGCGAGATCGGGCTGGACCCGCTCGCCGCGCGCCACGGCAGACACGAACGCCCGGGCCTGGGTGTCCTGCTCGCGGAACACGTGCTTGTAGGTCTCGTGGGCATCGTCGCGCGGGGCGCCGCCCCAGTGGCGGTCGGGGATGGGCAGCTCGTGGACGGCCGGCTCGTCGGCCCGGGCGCCCGAAACGCCCTGGATCGCGTTCCAGTCGTTCGTGTGGTGGAGCGTGCCCGCGGACCCGTGCAACTCCACGGCCTGCAGCTGGCCGAATGACGACGGCTCGTGCGCCACCGACGAGACGTGGAGCGAGCCCGTCGCGCCATTCACGAAATGGAGCAGGATGATCGCGGAGTCCTCGCCCCGGGGGTAGTCGCTCCCGTCGGGCCGCGAGGCGCGCGGCACGGAGAACCCGAATTCGGCCGTGACCGACGCCACCTCGCCGAAGTACCACCGCGCGAGGTAGGCGAGGTGGGACCCGAGGTCACCGGCGAGCGCCGCGCCGGCCACGTCGAGGTCGAACCGCCACGCGTACTCGCCGACGCGCCCGTAGCCGGCGTAGTAGCGCATGTTCATGTGGTACGGCTGCCCGAGGTACCCCTCGTCGACCAGCTCCCTGAGGTAGCGCATGCCAGGCATGTTGCGGTAGGTGAACGGAACCATCGTGGTGACGCCCTTGGCGGCCGCCAGGTCGGCCAGGCGCCGCACCTCGGCCGACGACATCCCGACGGGCTTCTCGCACAGGAGGTGCAGCCCGCGCTCGAGCGCCGCGTGGGCGATGGGGAAGTGGGACCGGTTGGGCGTGGCCACGATGAGCGCGTCCAGCGGCTCCCCGTCGAGCATCTCGGCGACCGTGTCGTACGCCGTGCGGATGCCCCACTTGGCGGCGAACTCGCGCGTGTGGGCCGGCCGCGTCCCGGCCACGGCGCGAACCTCGGCTTGCGGGTGGCCGGCGAGTGCGGGCAGGTACATCGAATCGGCCCACCAGCTGGTTCCCGCGATCCCGACCCGGACCTTCTCGGCCATGCCGCCTCCTCGCGCCCGCCTGCAGACAGCCACGCGCCGGACAGGCGCTCCTGCCCGGCGTGCGCCGCTGTGGAGAGCCTAGACGCCGATGGACCGCAGGTACTCGCGGTTCCGGCTCGCGCTCTCGCGCGGCTGGCCCATGCCGGGCAGCACATCCTGCTCCACGACGATCCAGCCTTTGTAGTCGATGTCGCCGAGCGCCTTGAGCATCGCCGGGAAGTCGACGGCGCCCCTGCCCAACTCGCAGAACACGCCATGGCCCACGGATTCGGGGCCGCTCCACCCGTGCTCCCGCGACGCGGCCATGACTGCCGGCTCGGCGTCCTTGAAGTGGACGTGCCAGATGCGGTCGCGGAACTCGCGGACGGCGGCCACCGGGTCGCCGCCCGCGCCGAACGTCCAGTGCCCGGTGTCGAGGCACAGGCCCAGGACCGCGGGATCGGTCGTGTCGAACAGCCGGCGCGCCTCGGCCCCAGTCTCGATCCAGGTGCCGATGTGCTGGTGGACGACCGTCCGGATCCCGGCCTCGTCCCAGACCCGCCGGGCGACGTGGTTGGCGCCATCAGCGAGGATCTTGAACTGCTCGTCGGTCAGCCCGTCCTCGGGCCGGACGCGGCCGGCGATCCTCGTCCGGCGCGGATCGCCGTACGGGTCGTTGCCCAGGACCACGACGGCGTCCTTGCCGCCGACGCGGGCGAGCTGCTTGGCGGTGCGCACGGCGTCCGCCGCCGAGCTCTCGTGGCGCGAGCGGTCGTGGAGCCACACGCTGACCCAGGAGCCCATCAGCGCCAAGCCGCGGGCATCGAGCTCGCCCCTGAGCTCGTCCGGATCCGTGGGCATGAAGCCCCAGTCGCCGAGCTCCGTGCCGATGTAGCCCGTCTCGGCCATCTCGTCGAGGACCCGCGCGTAGCCCGCGGTCTCGCCCTCGATCCCCTCGATCACGCCCCACGAGCAGGGGGCGTTCGCGATGCGAATCATGTGCTGCTGCTCCGCTTGGATCAGGCCGGGCTCACCGGCCGGTGTGTGGTGATCGCCCCGCAGGACGATGGGCGACGTCATGAGCCGACTCCTCCGACACGGGCTGGGCCCGTGGACTCGCGGACTTGCAGCACCATCGGGATCCGGATGGTCTCGGGCGCGATGCCGCCATCGCCGACGTCGAGCATCGCGAGCAGCCGCTCGACTGCCATCCGGCCCATCTCGGCCTTCTGCTGGGCGATCGTGGTCAGGGCGGGCACCACCCAGGAGGCGGCGGCGATGTCGTCGCAGCCCACGACGCTGATGTCGGCCGGGACGCGGATCCGGGCGGACCGGAGCGCGCGCAGCGCGCCGATGGCGGTGATGTCGTTGTGGCAGGCGATGGCCGTCACGTCCGTGCCAGCGGCTAGGAGCTCGGACACGGCCCGTTCGCCGCCGGCGAACTGCGCGTCACCGCGCAGTTCGATCAGGCCGTCGGCGGGAATGCCCGCGTCGCGGCACGCTGCGCGGAAGCCCTCGACGCGGGGCTGGTCAGCGGTGATGCCCTCGAGCCCGCGGATGTACGCCATCCGGCGGTGCCCGAGGCCGATCAGGTGCTCGGCGACCGTCCGCATGCCGCCGCGGTTGTCGCTGGTGATCACGGTGATCGGCACGCTGGCCGGTTCGGCGTTCACGACCACCACGGGTACCGGCGACTCGACCAGCCAGCGCCAGCTCTCCTCGGCGACCTGGCTCGAGGCCACGATCATGCCGTCCACCCGGCGGTCCGCCATGAGGTCGAGGTAGTGGACGGCCCGGTGCTCGTCGAACGCGGCAGAGCCGAGCAGGATCGAGTAGCCGACTGTCCTCGCGGCATCGTCCGCGGCCTGCACGAGCTCGGGGAAGAACGGGTTCTGGATGTCGGTGACGATCAGCCCGAAGGTGTTCGTGCGGCGCATCCGCAGCGACCTCGCCACGGCCGACGGCCGGTAGCCGAGGGCCTCGACCGCAGCAAGGACGGCGCCGGCGGTCTCGACCTTGGGGTTGCCGATGCCGGCGAGGACCCGGCTGACGGTGGCCGTCGACACGCCCGCCCTTCGGGCGACGTCGCGGATGGTGGGCGGCCCGACGCGGTCGCTCATGCGGGCCGGGCCGCGCCGGCATCCTGGAGCTTTCGGTTTCGGGCTGCGAGGATGCTCGCCGCCTGCCGCGCCTGCCCCATCCGAGCCCCTTGCCTCCGCCTGTGCTGCCGCTGTCGTGCTGGCGCCAGCCCGCTGCCTCGTGCAGGAGTAATCGATTGCGCAGCCTAGTGGACGGGACGGCTCCGCGTCAAGATCAGGGGATCGGCAGAACAGGGGATCGGCGCCGGGGTGCTCCACGTGCCGTGTGTCAAGCCGGTCGACGAGGCCGCGATCGCCGAAGCCGCGGCGGCGGTGCCGCTCGTGGTGACGACTGGCCGCGGAGCGGATCGTCGAGCGGGTGCTGGCGGAGCGCTAGCCGTCATCCTCGCGACGAACCGCAGGACTTGCGTCGTCTGCGGTTGAGGCCGGTGTTCGAGGGTCGCCGGTGTCCTCGCGGCCGCCGATTCGCCTCATCGACGGTTCCCGCCCGTAGGTGGATGGGATTCGGCTCCCCGCGCCGTGCGGATACCGCGGCCAACCGTGGATGAGCGAGATCCGTGCCTGGGCGACTGGGCGGCTCGCGTCCTTGCGCCTCAGCCGACCCTGACGACCCGCCCGGTGGCCACGCTCTCGTTGGCGGCCTCGGCGAGGACCAGCGCGGCGCGTCCGTCGGCGAAGCCCACGGCGGGCTCCCGCTCCTCCGTGACGGCCCTGACGAACTCGTCGAACTCCGCTTTGAACGCGGGCATGTAGCGCTCCAGGAAGAAGCCGAGGATGGGCCCCGCGGCCTCGGTCTCGGTCGCGGTGTTGGCGCGGACCGTGGTCGGCGTCCAGTTGCCGGCCTCGAGGGAGCCCAGGTCGCCGTAGACCTCGAGTCGCTGGTCGTAGCCGTAGGCGCAGGTGCGGCTGTTGACGATCGTGGCGAGGGCGCCGCTCGCCGCACGCATCACGATGATCGCCTGCGCGTGGTCCTTCGCCTCCCTGAAGTCGTCGAGCCCGTTGTCGGAGCCCATCGCCTGGACCTCGACGATGTCGCCCAGCTGGTAGCGCGCCATGTCGAAGTCGTGGATGGTCATGTCCTTGAACATGCCCCCGGACACCGACAGGTAGGCCGCGAGCGGCGGCTGCGGGTCGCGCGACGTGATCCGGAGCGCGCGCACCATGCCGATCTCGCCCTTCGCGACGCGCTCCTTGACCTCCTGGAACGAGGGGTCGAACCGACGGCAGAAGCCGAGCATGACGAACGGCGCCCGATGCTGGATCTCGGCCCAGGCCGCGTCGATCTTGGCGAGGTCGAGGTCGATGGGCTTCTCGAGCAGGACCCTCTTGTCCGCGTCGACCGCGCGGCGGAGCATCTCGATGTGGGTGTTGGTCGGGGTGCCGATCACGACGGCGTCGATCGACGGGTCGGCGAACGCGTCCTCCGGGTCGAGGCTCCACTGGGCGCCGTACTTGCTGGCCAGCGCCGTGGCGGCCGCTTCAATCGGGTCGCACACCCAGACCAGCTCCGCATCGGGGTGCTCGCTGATCGAGCGGGCGTGGACCTGGCCGACACGGCCGGCCCCCAACATGGCGATGCGAAGCATGTGCGGTGCCTCCTGGATGCTCGTCTCGGCAGGCCCGCCGCGGGGCGCCGATCGTCGGTTGACAGCCAATCCGGTGAGCGCAGGCCCTGAGACCCAGACCGGGGGGAAGGCCGGGGAGGGTTGCGCTCCAGGGTCGCGCCGGACTAGAGTGTAAACGATTACCGATGCCAAATGCACCAGGCGCTCGCCGTCGGCCCGCCTCGCCGCACGCAGTCGTTCCCCTGAGAGGAGGCCACGCGTTGTCCACCCTTCGGCTGACGGTCGGACAGGCGATCGTCCGGTTCATGGCGGCCCAGCACGTCGAGCGCGATGGCGTCGAGAACCGCTTCATCGCGGGCGTGTGGGGCATCTTCGGCCACGGCAACGTGGCCGGGCTGGGGCAGGCGCTCGAGGAGCTGGGCGACGCCTGCGCGATGCCGTACTTCCGGCCCCAGAACGAGCAGGCGCAGGTCCACCTCGCCTCCGCTTACGCGAAGCACAAGAACCGGCTCCAGACGTTCGCCTGCATCAGCTCGATCGGCCCGGGCGCCACGAACATGATCACCGGCGCCGCGCAGGCCAGCGTCAACCGCCTGCCCGTGCTGCTGTTCCCGTCCGACTACTTCGCGAACCGCCTGCCCGACCCCGTCCTCCAGCAGGTGGAGCACCCGGTGGAGCACGACGTCTCGGCGAACGACGCCTTCCGCCCCGTCAGCCGCTACTTCGACCGGATCAGCCGGCCCGAGCAGCTCCTGAGCTCGCTGCCGGAGGCATTCCGCGTCCTCACCGACCCGGCCGAGACCGGCGCCGTGACCGTGGCCCTGCCGGAGGACGTCCAGGCCGAGGTCTACGACTGGCCCGAGCGCTTCTTCGCCAAGCGCGTGTGGCACGTGCGCCGGCCCGTGCCGGAGCCCGCCGCGCTGGCCGAGGTGGCGGAGCTCATCCGGACGGCGAGGCACCCGCTCATCGTCGCCGGCGGCGGCGCCATCTACTCGGGCGCCGAGGCCGCGCTCGACGCGTTCGCCACCACGTTCGGCATCCCCGTGAGCGAGACCCAGGCCGGCAAGGGCGTGCTGCCCTGGAACCACGCGTACAACGTCGGGCCCGTGGGCGCGAACGGCGGGCTCGCCGCCAATCGCCTGGCCAAGGAGGCGGACCTGGTCATCGCCATCGGCTCGCGGATGGGCGACTTCGTCACCGCGTCCAAGACGATCTTCCAGAACGAGGACGCAGCCTTCGTGGGGATCAACCTCAACGGCTTCGACGCCCACAAGCTGCGCGCCGTCCCGCTGATCGCCGACGCCCGCGAGGCGCTGCTCGGGCTCACCGCCGCCCTCGCCGACCACCCCGGCACCGGCCAGGCGTACCGCGACCGGATCGCCGACCTCAAGGAGGAGTGGGACGCGCGCGTGGTCTTCCACCGCACGCCCAGCGGGGAGACGGCCGACCTCGCCCAGCCCGAGGTCATCGGCATCCTCAACGACGCGGTCGGCGGGCACGCCACCGTGGTCTGCGCGGCGGGCTCGCTCCCCGGCGACCTGCTCAAGCTGTGGCGGCCCGAGGACTCGAAGGCGTACCACCTCGAGTACGGCTACAGCTGCATGGGCTACGAGATCCCGGCCGGGATGGGCGTCAAGCTGGCCGAGCCCGGGCGCGAGGTGGTGGTCGCCATCGGCGACGGCACGTACCTGATGCTCAACTCCGAGATCGTCACCGCGGTCGCCGAGGGCATCAGGATCACGATCGTCGTGTTCGACAACCACGGCTACCAGTGCATCAAGGACCTGGCCTGGAGCTGCGGCATCCCGCAGTTCGGCAACGAGCTGCGGTTCCGCGAGGCCGGCACGGGCCGCCTGACCGGCGGCTACGTCCCGGTGGACTTCGCGAAGCACGCCGAGGCGATGGGCGCCATCGGGGTCACCGCGCACACCGAGCAGGAGATCCGCGACGCGATCGCCGCCGCGCGCACGGCGGACCGCCTCACCGTGATCCACGTCCACGTGTCGCCGGACAAGCGCGCGCCGGGCTACGAGGCCTGGTGGGACGTGCCCCCGGCCGAGGTCAGCGGGTCGGACCTGGTGGTCGCCGCGCGCGCCCGCTACGAGCAGGCCGTGACGCTCCAGCGGGAGGAGCTCGTGTGAGGATCGCGACCGCGGTCGTCAACTGGAACAACCCCGACATACCCGAGGTGTTCCCGTGGATGCCGTACGCGGAGGCGCTCGACCACATGGTCGAGGCCGGCTACCAGGCCACCGAGTGGGGCCCGTCCATGCCGACGGACCCCGCTGAGCTCCACGAGGCGCTCACCAGCCGCGGCCTCGACCTCGTGGGCGCCTTCGTGGCGCTGGGGTTCCGCGACCGGGGGGCGTGGGACGCCGAGCTCGAGCGGGCGCTCGGGATCGCGCGCTTCCTGGCGGCCAACGGCGGCAGCGTGCTGATCGCGGCGGAGGCCGGCGACGACCGCCGCCGCGGCGAGGCCGGGCACGTGGACGAGTCCCGGGGCCTGACCGACGAGCAGTGGCGCAGCCTCGGGGCCGGGCTCGACGAGCTGGCCCGCAGGCTCGGCCCGCTCGGGATGCGGCTCGTCGTCCACAACCACGTCGGCACGTACGTGGAAACGCCGGCCGAGACCGCGCGCCTCCTCGACTCGACGGACCCCGCGCTGGTGGGCTGGTGCCTGGACGTCGGGCACCTGGCGTTTGGGGGCGGCGACGCGGTCGAACTGCTGCCCCGCTTCGCGGACCGGGTGCGGCACGTGCACGTCAAGGACGTGGACGCGGCGGTGCTGGCCCGCGCGAGGGCCGAGGGCTGGTCCTTCGGCCAGGCGCTCGCGCAGTACGTCTTCCCGCCGCTGGGCGAGGGGATGGCGCGGATTCCCGAGGTCGTGGCGGCGCTCCGGAATGTCGGCTACGACGGCTGGTACGTGATCGAGCAGGACACCTGCCCCGGCGACCCCACGGCTACCGCGAAGGCGAACCGCGCCTATCTCGAGGGCTTGCTCGGCGCCTGACGGCTCGGCCCACCTCCGCACGACGCCCACGGCGGCGCCCGGGTGCGGCGCGGTTGCTGAACCGTGTTGACAGGCGAACACCGCGCGACTAACGTCTGCAATCGATTACGCGACGAACGCAACGGCCACATGGAGCCCGCCAGACGGCGGTGGCAGATGCGCCGGTCGGTAGTCGGCAAGGCTTTCTCACGGAGGAGTGGAGAATATGGCCATCAATCGAGTGGTGCGGCTCGCGGGCGCCCTGATCGCCAGCGCCGCCATCGTCGTCGGCTGCGGATCGAACACAGCGACGCCCTCGCCGGCTGCCAGCGGCGGCGGCTCGGGTGCCGCGTCGGCCAGCTGTCCGTACAAGTTCGCGGTCATCACCCATGGCGACACGGGCAGCTTCTGGAGCGTCGTCTACAAGGGCGCCAAGGATGCCGCTGCGGCCACGGGCTGCACGCTGACCGAGGTCTACGGATCGCAGCAGCAGGGCCAGGCGCAGCCTGACGACAACGCCGAGAACCAGGCCATCCAGGACGCCGTCAACCAGAAGGTGGACGGCCTGGCGGTCTCCGACCACAACCCCAGCCTGATGAACCCGACCCTCGCCGCCGCGGCGAAGGCCGGCATCCCGGTCGTGCTCATCAACGCCGGCTGTGACGATGCCGATATCGCGGCGTCGGGTGCCATGACCTGCGTGGGCCAGCCCGAGGCGTTCGCCGGCAAGCAGGCCGGCGCCCGCTTCATGGCGGAGCAGGCCAACAACGTCCTGTGCGTCATCCACCAGAGCGGCCAGAACCTGCTCGACCGCTGCAACGGCATCGCCCAGGCGCTCGGCACGGGGGCCACCTGCTCGACGGGCGACGCCCCGGCCAGCGGCCCGGCGTGCACCGAGCTGACCCTGAGCGTTCCGAACGCCGCCTCCAACCCCAGCGCATCGGCCCAGCAGGTCACCGCGTACCTCCAGGCCCACCCCGGCGTCAACGCCGTCATGACCCTGAACAACGCGATTGCGCAGGGCGTGCAGTCGGCGCTGCCCAGCGGCAGCAAGATCAAGCTCGCCACGTTCGACCTCAACAGCTGGGACATCTCGGCGGTCAAGGCCGGGACGATCGACTTCGTCGTCGACCAGCAGCAGTACCTCCAGGGCTACCTGCCGATCGTGTTCCTCCAGCTCTACAAGGCCCACTACGGGGCGAGCGTCGGCGGCGGGACAACCGTTCCGACCGGCCCGCTCCTCGTGGACAAGACCAACGTCTCCAACGTGGAGGCTGGGGCCGCCGCCGGCGAGTCCTGAGCACGAGCGCTCCTACCAGGCACACGTGATGTGACGCTGGCCCGGGCCGGGGGTACCCCGCCCGGGCCAGCGAGCAAGAGGAGAGGTGGGCGACCGCACCATGGATGTGCCGACCCCGACGAAGCGGGCCGCGCCTGCTGCCAGTCCCGGCGATCGCGTCGTCGCGGCGCGAACAGTCACCCGCATCTTCCGGAGGCCGGAGGTCGGGGCCGCGCTCGCTGCCCTGGCGATCTTCCTCATCTTCGCCCTCAACCCGACCTCCAGTCCGCTCTGGCTATCGCAGGCGGGCTTCGTCGGCTGGCTCACCCAGGCGTGGCAGTTCGGGATCATGGCGGTGCCCGTCGGCCTGCTGATGATCGGCGGCGAGTTCGACCTGTCGGCCGGCGTCATGACCGGCTCGACGGCGATCCTGATCGGCCTCCTCGCCAACGAGTTCGGCTGGAACCTGTGGCTGTGCATCGCGGTGTCCGCCGTCTTCGCCGTGCTGGTCGGCCTGTTCAACGGCTTCCTGGTCGTGAAGACCAAGCTGCCCAGCTTTATCGTCACGCTGGCGACGTTCTTCGTGCTCCGCGGCACCTCGGTCGGCCTCGTCGAGGCGCTCAACGCCAACAGCACGGTCGTCACGGTGCTCAACCCGCCGGCCGGCTCCGACACCGCCAAGGCCATCTTCGGCGGCAGCATCGGGTCACAGCCGGCCTTCCCGGTCGCGCTGCTCTGGTGGCTGGCCGTGACGCTGCTCGGCATGCTTATCCTGTCGCGGACCACCGTCGGCAACTGGATCTACGCAGCGGGCGGCGAGCCCAACGCAGCGCGCAACGTCGGTGTGCCGGTGGGTTCGACCAAGATCCTGCTGTTCATCGGCACGGCACTCGGCGCCTGGCTCGTGGGGACCATCCAGTTCACCGCTGGCATGTCGGCGGTGTCCGAGCAGGGCGTCGGGTACGAGCTGTACTACATCGTCGCGGCCGTCGTCGGCGGCTGTCTGCTGACGGGTGGGTACGGGTCCGTCCTGGGCGCATCGATCGGCGCCGCCATCATCGGCATGGCGCTCCAGGGCGTGATCTACGCGCGCTGGCCGAGCAACTGGGGGTTCGCCTTCCTCGGGATCCTGCTGCTGTTCGGGGTGATCGTCAACGCGGTGACGTTCCGCCAGGCACAGAGGGCACGCCGATGACCAGCCAGCCCGATCCCGCCGCGACGTCGCCGGCCGGGGCCGCCCCTGCGCCGCTGCTCGAGGCACGCCACGTCAGCAAGTACTTCGGCAGCGTCACCGCGCTCCGCGACGTCTCGCTCGAGGTTCGCGCCGGCGAGGTCACCTGCGTGCTGGGCGACAACGGCGCGGGCAAGTCCTCGCTGATCAAGACGCTGTCCGGGGTGTTCCCGCCGGACGAGGGCGAGATCCTCGTGGACGGCCAGCCGGTCCACTTCAACGGGCCGCGCGAGGCCCGCGCGCATGGCATCGCCACGGTGTTCCAGGACCTGGCGACCGTGCCGATGATGTCGATCTGGCGGAACTTCTTCCTGGGCCAGGAGCCGACGCGGTCGTACGGTCCCATCCGCTTCCTCGACCAGGGGCGCGCCAAGGGCGTCATGAAGGACGAGATGGCGAAGATGGGGATCAACGTCTCCGATCCCAACCAGTACGTCGGCACGCTCTCGGGCGGCGAGCGGCAGGCCGTCGCCATCTCGCGCGCCGTCTACTTCGGCGCCCGGGTGCTGATCCTCGACGAGCCGACCTCGGCCCTCGGCGTCCGCCAGTCGGGGATCGTGCTCCGCTACGTCGTCCAGGCGCGTGACATGGGCCGGGGCGTGGTGCTCATCACCCACAACCCCCATCATGCCTATCCGGTCGGCGACCGCTTCGTCCTGCTCAAGCTGGGGCAGGTGATGGGGAGCTACACCAAGGACCAGATCACCGTCGCGGAGCTCACGCAGATGATGGCCGGCGGCGAGGAGCTCGCCCAGCTGAGCCACGAGCTGCAGCGGTTCGGGAACGAGCAGCCGTCGCTCCAGAGCGTCGCCCGGGAGATGGCCAAGGACGCCGTCGCAAAGCCCTGACGGGCGGGGGTACGCCGCCGCCTGTAGCCGACGCCGACCTCGCCTCGGGCGTGCCGTCGCGCCCGGCACCCCGGCGCGTCGGCTGCAACGGCCCTGAGCGCTGGGCGGGGTCGCCTACGCCGGCGCCTGCCACGGGTCGATGACGACCTTGAGGGAGCCGGGCTCGATCGCGGTCAGGACGGCCTCCTCGACCCGCTCGAGCGGGAAGCGGTGGGACACGAACGACCGCCACGGGTACTCGTCGAGGGTCCGCGCCATCTGCCGCATCGAGGGTCCGTAGGCGCCGGCCTCCTGGCCCGGGATGCCGATCATGCGGATGCCCTTGCTGCACAGGTGTCGATTGGGTGAGATCGCCACGGTGCCGAGATCGCTGAAGTTGCCCACCTCGATGTACGTGCCGCCGGGGCGCAGGAGGTCGAGCGACTCGGGGACTGCCGCCGGCACGCCGGCGCACTCGACCACCACGTCCGCCCCGCGTCCATGGGTCAGGTCCCGGACGAGCCCCAGCAGGTCGTCCGCCGAGGCGCTGCTGCGGTCCACGGCATGGTCGGCTCCCAGCCGCCGGGCGAACTCGAGGCGCTGCGCGGACAGGTCGACCGCGATGACCACGCCCGCGCCCATCATCCTCGCCTTGGCCACATGGCACAGGCCCAGCGGCCCGGTGCCGAACACGACCACCGTGTCGCCGAACTGGAAGCCCTCCCCCGGGAACGCGCCGAACTGCTTGGCGCGGTCCAGGCCGATTGTGACCGCGAACACCTCGGCCAGGACCGCGACCTCGCTCGGCAGGTCATCGGGGACCCTGAAGATCTTGCTCCCGGGCAGTGCGTAGAGGTAGTGCGCCCAGCCGCCGAACAGGTGCGGCGCCTCCGCGGCCGAGATGGTGTTGCCGTAGTCGAGGATGTTCTCGCACAGCGTGTACGGCAGGTCGTGGGTGCAGGACCAGCAGGTTCCGCAGACCAGGTTCGGGCTCACCACCACCCGGTCGCCGACCGCCAGCTCGACGCCGTCGAAGTCGAGCACCCTGCCGCCGATCGCAGCGACGGTGCCGACGTTCTCGTGGCCCTGGATGATCGGGAACGGGGTCGACGAGGGCTTGGCCGCCCCGGTGTACTGCGCCACATAGCCTTGGTACGTGTGCTTGTCCGTCCCGCAGATCCCCGACAGCTCGTTGCGCACGAGGACCGCGCCCGGCCCGGGCTCCGGGATGGGGAAGCCGCGCAGCTCGTAGTGGCGGGGTTCGGTCAACAGGGCGGCACGGGCTTCCATGGCGCTTCCTCCTCGGTCCAGGTGGGCGACAGCGGGACGTGAGCGCGTTCGCTGGTGGCTGTGCGGCGTGCCACCGGCGAACCGCGGGATCCGGGTGCTGATGATCTCGGCGGGGCGGCGGGGCGTTCGATGGGGGAGCCTCGCGGTCGGCGGCTGGAGGTGCCTCAGTCGGGCGGGGGCGCGGTGGATCGGCGCACCATCAGCGTGCAGACGGCGGTCATCGGCGTCCGGTCGTCATCACCTCCGATCATGGCGAGCAGCCGCTCGGCAGCCATCCGCCCCATGTCGAGCCGAGGCTGCGCCATGGTCGTCAGGGGCGGCGTCACGAGTTGCGAGATCTCCAGGTCGTCGAATCCCGCGATGCTGATCTGCTCGGGGACCCGCAGCCCACGGTCGATGACGGCGCGCAGCCCCCCGATGGCGGCGAGGTCGTTGTAGAAGAAGATCGCGGTGGGCCGCTGGGGGAGCAGCAGCTGCACTCCCTCGGCGCCGACGCCCGCCATGTCCCGCCGGTTGGGCACGACGACGAGGCGTGGGTCGGGCTCAATCCCGGCCTGCCTGAGCGCGTCCTCGTAGCCGGCCCGGCGCGCGTCGCTCGCGAGGGAGGCCCGACCGATCGCGACATAGCCGATCTGGCGGTGGCCCAGCGTGAGCAGGTGCTGGGTCATGGTCCTGGCACCGGCCTCGTCCTCGACGATGAGGCAGCTCACCAGGGGGCGGTCGGGGACCAGCGCCGGCTTCTCCGCCACCAAGACGACCGGGATCCGGGGATCGAGGTGTTCGTGGCTCTCGCTGACGTGGGACGCCACGATGATGATGCCGTCCACCCGGCGTTGCCGGAACGTCCGGGCGATGTCGACCTCGCGCACGCCGGTCTCGTGGGCGCTCGAGACCAGCAGCTGGTAGCCCGCTGCCATCGCCGCCGCCTCGATCCCGCGCATGAGGAGCCCGTTGTACGGGTCGGCGTAGTCACTGACGATCACGCCGATGGTCAGGGTGCGCCTCGTCGTGAGGCTCTGCGCCGCGGCGTTCACGGTGAAGCCGGCTTCGCTCGCGAGCGCCTGGACGCGGGCCCTGGTCGCCACGCTGATCCGCGGGTCATCGCGCAGCGCCTTCGACACGGTCGAGGGGGCCACGCCGGCGCGGCGCGCAAGTTCGTAGATGGAGTCCACGGTCCCTCTCGCGAGGCATCGATTCGACGCGTTGCCATGGATCGGTGAGGCCACTATACTCTGCGAAATCGGTTGAAATATCGGCTCCAGTTAGGAAGCTCGCCGGGGCGCGGGCGAGATTCCCACCGCTTGACCCTCGAGCTCGACCTCGGTCGGGCATACAAGGAAGGCGCAGGCATGGCTGATCGGGCAATCCGGGTCGCGGTCATCGGGGCGGGCATGGCCGGGCGCGCGCACGCCGCCGGGTACCGGAACCTGCGCTCGCTCTACGGCGATGCCGCGCCCCGCGTGAAACTGGTTGCAATCGCCGATGCGAATCGCCCGCTCGCCGCTGACCTCGCGGGCAAGTTCGAGGTCGAGCGCGTCGAGACCGACTGGGAGGCGATCGCCGAGGCGGACGACGTGGACGCGGTCAGCGTGGTCCTGCCCAACAGCGAGCATCGCCACGTCGTTGAGGCGTTGGCCGCACGCGGCAAGGCGATCCTGTGCGAGAAGCCCGCCGCCCGCACGGCTCCCGAGGCCATGGCCATGGCGGCCGTGGTCGGGATCGCGTCCTCGTTCGCCGACGGCGCGGAGAACGCCCTGGTCCTCGACGCCGTCAAGCGTGCCGCGGCCGATGGCACCCCGGTCATGATCTCCGATGAGCGTCTGCGGGCCGAGGCCGAGCTCGCAGCGGAAGGGGCCCTTCGATGACCGCCGACCTCGCGACCCTGACCGCCGCCGTGGAGGCGGGCAACCGCGCTGTCGCCGCGGAGCTCACGGCCGCCGCCCTGGAGGACGGCCAGGACCCCAAGGCGATCCTCGACGCGATGACCGCTGCCATGGACCAGGTCGGGCGTCGCTTCCAGGATGGCGAGATCTTCGTTCCCGAGATGCTGATCAGCGCGCGGGCGATGAAGGCGGCGACCGCGATCCTCGAGCCGGCCCTGGTGGCCGCGGGGGTCACGCCCGAGTTCACCGCGGTCGTGGGCACGGTCGAGGGCGATCTCCACGACATCGGCAAGAACCTGGTCGGGATGATGTGGAAGGGGGCGGGCTTCGAGGTCGTCGACCTGGGGGTCAACGTCCCCGCGGCACGGTTCGTGGAGGCGGCCCGGGATCGCAACGCCCAGATCGTCGGCCTGTCCGCGCTCCTCACCACCACCATGCCCAACATGCGCGCCGTGGTGGAGGCTGTCCGGGCTGCGGGCCTCCCGGCCAAGGTGGTCATCGGCGGTGCCCCCACCACACCCGAGTTCGCCGCCCAGATTGGCGCCGACGGCCAGGCGGCCGACGCCGGGGCCGCCGTCGACTTGGCCCGCCGGCTGCTGGCGGGCTGAGCACGAGGTGGCGATGACGGGGACGCGGAACGGGGCGGCGGGGCACCAGGGGCGCAGCGGCGCCTGGGCCATTCCTCCCGATGAGCGCGCGTACCTGCGCGAGCTGGCCGCGCGCCAGGCCGGATACGCGTCCCTTCCGGTCATGGCGGAGCGCCGGCAGCAGTGGTTCGACCTGAACGACGGCAAGGCGAACGTGCGGCCTCCGTTCATCCTCGAGGCCACCAACTTCATGTTCGAGCTCCTGCCCGAGCGGCGCTACCGCTGCCAGTCCGACGCCGGCCGGGCCATCGAGAAGGAGCTCATCCGGTCAACGCGGCCCCACGAGGTGTGGCAGGACGACCGCGTGGTGCCCCCGACGCTCGACCTCCCGTGGTCCATCGACATCGACGAGTTCGGTCCGGACATCAAGGTCAGGACCGAGCATGCCCTCGATGCGGAGGGCATGGCGGTGGGCTACGGCATGGACCACCCGATCGCCAACCTGACCGCGGACCTGCCCAGGCTCCGGGCTGCCGCCGTCACGGTGGACAAGGAGGGTTCCCTTGCCTGGAAGGCCTTCGTCGACGACGTGGTCGGCGACCTCATCCCCGTGCGGCTCGTCGTGGCCTGGCACGACTTCAACACCCTCACCCAGCGGCTCGTGCACCTGATGGGCATGGAGAGCTTCTTCATCGCCTGCCACGAGGAGCCCGACGCGGTGCACGCCGTCATGGCGTACCTGCGGGACAACGCGCTCTCGATCATGCGCCAGCAGGAGTTGGCCGGGATCCTGGGCCTCAACAGCGACCACCAGGAGGTCTGGTGGTCCGGCCACAACTACACGCACCTGCTGCCGCCCGCTGGCTACGACCCCGCGCACGTGACCTGGCGCGACCGCTGGCAGGCGACCAACCTCCAGGAGGGCACCGGGATGAGCCCGTCGATGGCCTCGGAGTTCCTGTACCCGTACGTCCGCGAGATCGCGGAGCCGGTCGGCCTCCTCTACTACGGCTGCTGCGAGGCGGTCCACCAGAGCTGGGATGACATCCGCACCCTGCCGCACCTGCGCAAGGTCTCGATCAGCCAGTGGACCGACGAGGCGTTCATGGGCGAGGCGCTGCGGGGGACCGGGATCGTCTATTCGCGCAAGCCCAACCCGAACTACCTGTCCGTGGACGAGGTGCTCGACGGGGATGCCTGGGCCGGGCACCTCCGCAAGTCGCTCGAGGCGTCCCGCGGCTGCTCGACAGAGCTCCTGGTCCGCGACGTCTACACGCTCCACCACAACCCCGACAA
Organism: Chloroflexota bacterium; assembly: GCA_021783095.1. GTDB lineage: Bacteria > Chloroflexota > Limnocylindria > Limnocylindrales > CSP1-4 > CAIXZV01. The sequence goes on from JAJXUG010000025.1 coordinate 35,266, forward strand.
TGCCCGCAGGGCGGCCTCGACCGCGCGCGAGGTGATCGACCGGCACTGGCAGGCCTAGGCGCCGCCCGCGATGGTCCGCCGCAAGGAGCACCCATGACCCCCTCGTATCCCAGGCTCCGCCTCGGCACAGCGCCGGACTCGTGGGGCGTCTGGAACCCGTCCGGCGACCCGCTCCAGACGCCCTGGAGCCGCTACCTCGACGAGGCGGCCGCGGCCGGCTACCAGTACAGCGAGCTGGGGCCATTCGGCTACCTGCCCGAGGACCCTGCGATCGTCCGCGAGGAGCTGGCCAGACGCGGGCTGACGCTCACCGGCTGCACCGTCTCGGCAGCGCTCCACAGGGGCAGCGACGCGCTCGTGAAGGCAAAGGCCGCCTGCGACGCCGCGATGGACGTCATCGGCCCGAGCGGCGCTCGGCACCTCATCGTCCTGCCCGAGGGCTACACGGACTTCGACGGCAACATGACCGGGCCCGCCACCCTGACCGATGACGAGTGGGACGACCTCACCCGGGGGATGGACCAGCTCGGCAAGTACGTGGCCGACGCGCACGGAGCGGTGCTCGCCTTCCACACCCACGCCGACAGCCATGTCGGCACGCAGGAGGAGATCGAGCGCTTCCTCGACGGGACAGACCCTGACACCGTCAAGCTCTGCCTCGACACCGGCCACGTCGCCTACTGCGGCGCCGACAACCTGCGGCTGATCGCCGACTACCCAGACCGGGTGGCCTACGTCCACCTCAAGCAGGTCGACGTCGCGATCCAGGCCCGCGTCCGCGAGGAGCGCCTGGGCTTCGCCCCGGCCGTGCGCCTGGGGGCGATGGTCGAGCCGCCGCTCGGCGAGCCCGACATGCCGAGCCTGCTCGCCGCCCTTGCCGCGCTGGACCGGGACCTGTACTGCATCGTCGAGCAGGACCTGTACCCGTGCGATTTCGACAAGCCCCTGCCCATCGCGCGGCGCACCCACGAGTACTTCAAGGCCTGCGGGATGAAGGTCACCAGCTAGATCAGCCAGCCGCGGAGGGCGGCTCAGGCGGAGAAGGCCGTCGCGACCACCGGGAACGCCACCAGCGTGAGCACCGTGGCCACCGAGAGCGCATCGGTCACGAACGCGCGGTCCTCATCGCTCGCCCGGGCGCCCATGTAGAGCGGGATCACGAACGGGGGCGGCAGCACGGCCATCGTGAGCACCGCTGCGCCGAACAGCCGATCGAGCCCGAGCAGCCCCTCCACCACTAGCTGCTCGAACCCGATCGCCAGGACCACCCAGACGGACAGCCGCACGAGGATGGTCGCGGCGGGTCGCCCCAGGGCGGCAGGTCGCAGCGTGGTGGAGTAGCCGATGACGATCGCGATGATCGGCGTGGTGCAGGCGCCGAGCAGCCCGAGCGTCGTGGGGATCGAGGTTGTGAGCGGCGAGGCCGCGAACAGGTCGCCCAGGCCCACGAGTCGCCCGACCACGCCGCCCAGGATCGCGAGGATCACCGGCGTCGCGAGGAAGGAGCGCACGGTCGACCCGAGCCCGGGTCGAACGCCGGTCGCCCGTCGCGTCAGCGCCGTGGCCAGGACGAAGAACACGAACAGCACCTGCCCCAGGTCGATGATGCCGAACCGGTACAGGTTGTCCTGCCCGAACACCCCGCCGTAGATGGCGTAGCCGAGCATCCCGGCCTCGAAGCCGGTGAACAGGGCGCCCGTGTAGGGCGAGCGCGCGCCGACCAGCCGCCCCAACGTCGGGCCTGCCAGGAGCATCACCGCGCAGGCCACGAAGACGGTCGCGATGATCGGCAGGTACCGCGCCTCGAGGCTGACGCGCAGGAACGTGAGGAACAGCGCGGACGGCAGGGTGACGGTCAGCACGAACCGGCGCAGGTCCGCCACCGTGGACGGCGCGAGCCATCTGCGACGCCGCAGCAGGGCGCCCAGGGCGAACAGCAGCAGGACGGGCAGGACCCGCCCGACGGCGTCGACGATCACGTCAGGGTCGACCGGGGCGACGCTCGCCGAGCCCCCACCGGAGCGCGGCTAGAACAGCCCGACGACGTTGCCGTCGTCGTCGATGTCGATCCGCTCGCCGCCCGGGCGCGAGTTGAGGCCCGGCATCGTGCGCATGTCGCCCAGGATCGCGGTGACGAACCCCGCGCCCGCGTAGAGGCGGACCTCCCGGACGGGGATGCGGAAGCCCTTGGGCGCGCCGAGCAGCTTGGCGTCGTGGCTGAGCGAGTACTGGGTCTTGGCCATGCAGATCGGCAGGCCGGCGTAGCCCATGGCCTCGTACTGGGCGAGCTGCTTGCTGGCGATCGGGCTGTAGTCGACGCCGTCGGCGCCGTAGATCCGCGTGGCGATCGCCTCGATCTTGCCCTTGAGCGGCAGGTCGTCGGGGTAGAGGAGCTGGAAGTCGGGGGCGCCCTCCTCGGCCGCCGCCCAGACGGCGCGCGCGAGGTCGGTGGCGCCCGCCCCGCCGTCGGTGAAGTGCCGCGCCTCGACCGCGTCGCGGGCGCCGGCCGCCAGGGAGACCTCCCTGATCGCCGCGATCTCCTCGGCCGTGTCGGTCGGGAAGATGTTGATCGCCACGACGACCGGGACGCCGAACGCGCGGACGTTCTCGATCTGCCTGGCGAGGTTCGCCCCGCCGCGCCGCACGCCGTCCGGGTTGCTCTCGAGCAGCGCGGGGTCGAGCGGCTTGCCGGCCACGATCCTGCCCACGCCGCCGTGCATCTTGAGCGCGCGCACCGTGGCCACGATGACCGCGGCGTCGGCGCGCAGCCCCGAGGCCCGCGACTTGATGTCGAAGAACTTCTCGGCGCCCATGTCTGCGCCGAAGCCCGCCTCGGTGACGAGGATGTCGCTGGTCGCGAGGGCCGCCCGGTCGGCGAGGATCGAGTTGTTGCCGTGGGCGATGTTGGCGAACGGGCCGCAGTGGACCCAGGCCGGGCCGCCCTCGAGGGTCTGCATGAGGTTGGGCTTGAGCGCGTCCTTGAGCAGCACGGCCATCGAGCCCGCGACCTTGAGGTCCTCGGCCGTGACCGGCGCGCCGTCGCGCGTGGTGGCCAGCACGATCCTGCCCAGGCGCTCGCGGAGGTCGCGCAGGTCCCTCGCCAGGGCGAGGATCGCCATGACCTCCGACGCCACGGTGATCACGAACTGCGTCTGGCGGGGGTAGCCGTTGTCCCTGCCGCCCAGGCCCACCACGATGTCGCGCAGTGCGCGGTCGCTGATGTCCATGACCCGCGGCCACACGATGTTGTTGGCGTCGATGCCGAGCGCGTTGCCGTGGTGGACGTGGTTGTCGATGAACGCGGCCGCGAGGTTGTGCGCGGCGCCGATGGCGTGCGTGTCGCCCGTCAGGTGGAGGTTGAAGTCCTCCATCGGGATGACCTGGCTGTGGCCGCCGCCGGCGGCGCCGCCCTTGATCCCGAACACCGGGCCGAGGCTCGGCTGGCGGAGCGCGACCGCCGCCTTCTTGCCGATGCGCTGCAGGCCCTGGGCCAGCCCGACCGTGGTGGTCGACTTCCCCTCGCCCAGCGGGGTGGGGGTGATGGCCGTGACCAGCACGTACTTGCCGCGGGGGTGCTCGCGCTCCATGCGCTCGATGCCGGCGACCGTGACCTTCGCCTTGGCGCTGCCGTACAGCTCGACCTCGTCGTCGCGGAAGCCCAGCTCGTGGGCGACCTCGGCGATCGGGCGGGGCGTGACCGAGCGGGCGATCTCGAGGTCGGACGGGAACGGCATCTAGCGGGCCTCCGGCGTGGGCATGTTCAGGGAGTGGGCGCCGAGCGGGACGCAGCCGGTCGCGTGGTCGCGGGCCGCCCGGACGAGGTGGGTGAGCAGGATGGCGTTGGTGAGCGGCCCGACGCCGCCCGGGACCGGGGTGATGGCCGAGGCCACGCGCGAGGCGGACTCGAAGTCCACGTCGCCGACGAGCCTGCCGTCCACGACGTTGATCCCCACGTCCACGACGACCGCGCCGGCCTTGAGCATGTCGCCCGTGATGAAGCTCGCGTGGCCGATGGCGACGACGACGATGTCGGCGGTGCGAACCACGGCGGCGAGGTTCTCGGTCCTGCTGTGGCAGACCGTGACCGTGCAGTTCTCGCGCAGGAGCAGCATGGCCGCCGGCTTGCCGATGACGTTCGACCGGCCGATGACCACCGCGTGGCGGCCCCCGAGCGCGACGCCGGACTTCTTGAGCAGCTCGACGCTGGCGTGCGCGGTGGCGGGGAGGAACCCGTCGTACCCGAGCGAGAGGAGCCCGGCGTTGAGCGGGTGGATGCCGTCGATGTCGCGCCGCGGGTCGAGCACGTCGATGACGGCGCGCAGCGCGATGCCCCTGGGCAGCGGCTGCTGGACGATGACCCCGGCGACCACCGGGTCCGACTGGATGTCGCGGATCGCCGCCTGCACATCGGCCTCGGTGGCGTCGGCGGCCAGCTCGACGAGGCGGTCCTCGATGCCCACGAGCCGGCAGCCGTCGAGGATCTTGTGGAGGTACACGGCCGACGGCGCGTCCCTGCCCACGACGAGCACGGCGAGCGCGGGGGTGTAGCCGAACTCGGTCCTGAACGCGGCGACGTCCGCGGCGACCTGCTCCCGGATGGCGGTCGCCACCGGGCCGCCCCGGAGCAGTCGCGGGCCCTCGTCCATCAAGCCGGTCATGCGGTCCCTCTTCGGATCCGTCACGGGACGCCTTCGACGGCAGGCCCGGCGGCGGAGCGCCAGTGTCGCACCGGATGACCCGCGGTCGGAGGTCAAGCGGCAGGTTGTTGACAGTTTACCGTGCGGCCGCGCAAGCAGTTGCCGATGCGTTGCGGGGCACGGTACTGGGCGGCAACCCCACGACGCCCCTGGCGCGGCTACTCGCTGAATGCAGCACGGAACGCCTCCATCGCGACCATCGGGTCGCCCGACGCCTTGGCCTCCAGCCCCACAACCCCGGAGTACCCGCTGTCCTTGAGGGCGCGGGCCACGGCGGGCCAGTTGACCTCGCCGGTGCCCGGCTCCATGCGGCCGGGCACGTCCGCCACCTGGACTTCGCCGATGAGCCTGCCTGCCTTGCGCACGAGCTCGATCAGGTTCCCCTCGCCGATCTGGGCGTGGTAGAGGTCGAGCAGCATGCGCACGCCCGGCCGGTCCAGCGTCCCCACCAGGGTCATCGTGTCCTCGGCCGTGCCGAACGGGGTGCCCACGTGGTCAACGTGCAGGTTGAGGTTCTCGAGGCAGAACACGACGCCGTTCTCCTCGCCCAGTTGGGCGAGCCGCTCGAGCGTCCGGTAGGCGTTGAGCCACATCTGGCCGGTCGTGACCGACTGCGGGCGGAAGGGGAGGCCGTTGCGCGATCCGTCGAGCTCGGCGCCGTGGACCACCAGACGCGGGCAGCCGATGACCTTGGCGGCCTCGATTGCCAGCTTCGCGGTCTCGACCATGACGTTGCCGCCCTCGGCGTCGTACAGGTCGCCGTGGACGTAGCCGGTCATCGTGGACCAGGTGGCGCCGAGGGCCGCGATCGCCGGGAGGTCTTTCGTCGTCCAGTCCCACATCTCCACCTGGAACCCGAGGTCCGCGATCCGCCTGACGCGCTCGAGGTAGGGCACGTCGAGCCAGAACATCTCGGTGGTGACAGCGAGCGGGAACATGGGCGGGGCCATGGGGTCGTTCCTTCCCGGCCGGCGTCGGACCCCGGCACATTCGCCGCAGACCGAGCCTGCAATCGTTTACAGTCTGGGCGACCGTACTGGGAGCCCGGGCGGGCGTCAAGACGGGGACCCCGGTCGCAGGGTCGTGCCGCCCCAGGCTCCGGTTCTTCGGCCGCCCCCGCGCCCGGGGCCGGCGCGAGCAACAGGCACCCCCGACCCGTCCCGTTCGACCGATACTCACAGCCAGCCCATTGCGCACCCAGGAGAGCCGCATGCCCATGGCCGAACGCGTCCCGTTCGTCATCATCGGCGAGAACGTCCACGCCACCCGCAGCTTCGCCCGCCAGGGCAAGAACGTGGCCACGGTGGACGGCATCGAGGTCGTCGTCTTCCGGGACGCGTCGGGCGCCGAGCGCACGTGCCCCATCGCGTCGCCTGTCGCGGAGTCGTCCGAGTTCGCCAAGAACAAGGTCAAGCACATCCGCAACGCCCTGCTCCTGGGCCTCGGCGGGGATGGGGTGCTCGAGACGAAGCTCACCGGTGATGTGTCGCCCGAGGCGGCGCAGGCGGGCCGGGACTATCTGATTGCGGCCGCGATCCGCCAGCAGCGCAACGGCGCCCACTATCTTGACGTGAACGTGGACGAGATCAGCCCCGATGAAGGCGTGCGCGTGCTGGCCATGGCATGGCTGGTCCGCCTGCTCGAGGGAGCCGTGGCCGTGCCGCTCTCGCTCGACAGCTCCAGCCTCCCGGTCCTCGTGGCGGGCTTCGCGGCGTCGAAGGCCCCGTGCGGACCGCTGATGCTCAACTCAGCGTCCGCGGAGCGTCCCGAGGCCCTGGACCTCGTCGCGGCACACCACGGGGCCGTCGTGCTCTCCGCGGCCGGCACCGGCGGGCTGCCGTCGACGGTCGACGGACGAGTTGCCAACGCCAACGCCATCTACGCCGAGGCGCTCGCCCGCGGGATCGCCCCCGCCGACTGCCACGTGGACCTGCTGGTCCTGCCCGTCGGCGTCGACGCGCAGTCGGGCAACACCTTCCTGGGCTCGGTTCGGCGCTTCCGCGAGGAGCATGGGGCGGAAGTGCGCCTCACCGGCGGCCTGTCGAACGTGTCGTTCGGCCTGCCCAACCGCCGCCTGGTCAACGACGCGTTCCTCGCGCTCGCGCTGGACGCCGGCGTGGACTCCGGGATCGTGGACCCGAACGTGGCCGACCCTGCCCGCGCCGCTGCCCTCGATCGTGACGCGAAGCCGTTCCGGCTGGCGGCCAACGTGCTGACCGGGCAGGACGAGTACGCGGTCGAGTACATGACGGCCCACCGCGCGGGGGAGCTGGCCGAGTCCTGAGCTGGCCACCGACGTCGTCGCCGGGGCGCGCGGGCGGCCGTGAGGGGCCGGCGGGGGACGGTCGCGCGACGCTGCGCGGTTCAATCGCCCATCCGAGACGGCCTGCATGCGGGGAGCCGAATCCCCGATCATGGGCGGACCCACCCTACCCGGAGTCGCCCCATGACCGCCGACACCGAACCCGTCGCCTCTGGCCTCGACGCCTGGATCGAGCGGGGCCGCCAGGCCGCCGAAGACGAGGAGCGCGCCCGCGCCGCCGCCCGGACCCGCCGGTTCGACACGATCGCTGTGCACGGCCTCTACGACCACGTCGCCGCGGCGGCCAACCAGGGCGCCATCATCGAGCCCGCCTACCTCGCCCCCGCCCAGCACTTCGCCGACAGCGACAACCTCGAGGCCGCGCTCGGCTACCTGATGCCGGCCTGGGGCTACACGCGGATCGCGAACCCCACCACGCACTACCTCGAGGAGACGCTGGCGCTGCTCGAGGCCTACGGCACCGAAGCGACGGCCGCCACGGTGGTCACCGGCTCGGGGATGGCCGCGGTCCACCTCGCAACGAACGCGCTGCTCGCGATCGACCCCTCCCGGCCGGGAGCCACGCCCAACCTCGTGGCTTCCGCGAGGTGCTACGGCGGCACGTTCATGCTGTTCAGCCGCTACGCCGCGGAGCGGGGGATCGGGCTGCGCTGGATCTCCGATCCGCTCGACGCGGACGCCTGGGCCGCGGCGATCGACGACGACACGCGTTTCCTGTACGCGGAGGTGCCCTCGAACCCGGCGCTCGCCGTGGCCGACATCCCCACGCTGGCCGCCCTCGCCCACGCGCACGGGATCCCGCTGCTCATCGACTCGACCGTCGCCACGCCTGCGCTGCTCCGCCCGCTGAGCCTGGGCGCTGACATCGTGATCCACTCGCTGTCCAAGGCGATCGGCTCGTCCGGCCTCGCGATCGCGGGCGCGGTCACGGCGCGGCGCGACATCCAGGTCCGCGTCGGCGCCGACGACCTGCGCGCCGACTTCGCGATGCACCTCAAGCTGCTCCCAGCGCGCGACCTCGGCGCGGCACTGTCACCCGCCTCCGCGCTCGCGCTGATCTCGGACCTAAGGACGCTGCGAACGCGGATGGACGCCTGGAGCCGCTCGACGATGGCGGTGGCGCGGTACCTGGGCGCGCACCCCTCGGTTGACACCGTCTGGTACCCGGGACTCGAGACCCACCCGGGCCACGCCGTGGCCGCCCGCGACTTCTCGCTCGCAGACGGCGACGCCGAGGGCCGGCCCGCGACCCGCTTCGGCACGCTGCTCTCGTTCACGCTCCGGGGCGGCCTCCCTGCGGCGCGCCGAGCATACGACCGGCTCGGGCTCGTGTTCCGTGCGACGGACCTCGGACGGGTCAAGAGCATCGCCACCATCCCGTCGATCTCGACGCACCAGCAGCAGGGCGAGGCGGGGCGGGCGATCGCCGCAGTCGACGCCGGGCTGATCCGCCTCTCGGTCGGCGGCGAGCACCCCGACGACGTCATCGCCGATTTGGCGCAGGCGCTCGAGGGCTAGGGCCGAACCCGGCCTCGCGGGCGCTCCCGCGCGGACGCTGCCGCGTGGTCAGCGCTCCGCGACGTGGTCGGCCCAGCGGTGCGCGGGCGCAAAGCCGAGCACCTCGCGTGCGTGGTCGATCGCGAGCAGCGTCTCGCGGCCGTGCAGTTCGCGGCGGATCGGCACGCCCGGGAACACCTCGGCCATGAGGTCCGCGGAGTCGCGGGTCATCACCGTGTCGTCGGCCGCGATGATGCAGACCTCGGCGCCCTCGACCTCGGTCGTCAGCGCGAGGCGGCACGCCTGCGCCACGTCCCGACAGTCGACGTAGCCCCACAGGTTCCACTTGCGCAGCTGGGCGTCGCCCCAGTACGAGGGGAACGCCGCGTAGTCATCAGGCTCCATGATGTTCGAGATCCGCAGCCCCACGTGAGGCGTCCCGGTGCGTCGCGCGAACTGCGCCGCCATCGTCTCGCTGGCCAGCTTCGAGAGCGCGTACGAGCTCTCGGGACGGGGCTCGACGGTCTCGTCGATGGGCGCGAACAGGGGCGGCGTGTCGAACGGCAGGCCGAGCACGGTCTCGCTTGACGCCCAGACGACGCGACCGACGCCCGTCGCCTCGGCGGCGGCCAAGATGTTGTAGGTCGAGGTGATGTTGACGCGGAACGTCTCCGCCGCCGGGCGGATGCCGGGCGCGGGGATCGCTGCCAGGTGGACGACCGCATCGGCCCCCGCGAGGGCCTCGACCGCCTGGCCGTAGTCGGTCAGGTCGGCGATGCGGCAGCGGTCGTCCCACTCCCACGGGTCGTGGCGCAGGTCGACGCTCAGCACCGTGTGGCCGTGCTCGCGCAGGTCGCGCACGACCCAGCGCCCCGCCTTGCCATTGCCCCCGGTCACCACGATCCGCATGCCTGTCTCCTCGCGCTGTGAGGCAGCCATTGTCGCCCGGGTCGGCTGGCGAAGAGGCGGGCGACGGCCCGGAATCGAAACGGCGGGCGAGGGGCACGTGGCCCGCCGCCCGCCGCCCGGTCGCCGCGGTCAGTTGATGAGGAAGGACACCTGGACCGTGATCGTGACGTCGGTCGAGCCAGCCTGGACCGGAGTCGGGGTGGAGGCAGCCTTGTCGAGCGCCCCGGCCGCCGGCATCGCGTAGTTGGGCGAGTACCAGACGGGGGTTGAGACCTGCTCGGAGACGGATGCGACGCCGGTGATCGAGAGGCCGAGCGACTTCGCGTAGACGTCAGCCTTCGCGCGGGCATCCTTGGCGGCTGCATCGCGGGCCTGCGCCTCGAGCGAGGTGCGGTCAGCGACGTCGAAGCTGATCCCGTCGACGGTGGTCGCGCCCGCCGCCACGCCGCCGTCAATCACGTCGGAGAGCTTGGACAGGTCCCGAACCGTGATCGCGACCTGGTTGGTGAGCTGGTAGCCGCGCAGCACGGGAGCGCTGTTGCTCGGGTAGTCGTAGACCGCCGACAGCGAGACCTGCGTGGTCTGGATGTCCTTGTCGTCCACGTTGAGCTTCTTGATCGCCGCCACGACGTTGGCCATGGTGGTCGCGGCTGCATCCCGGGCGGCCTTGGCGGTGGGCTTCTGGATCTGGACGCCGAGCTGCACGTGCGCGAGGTCGGGAATGACCGTGACCTTGCCCAGGCCGCTGACCGTGATCGTGTGCTCCGTGGGCGTGTCGCTCGCGACGGCGTTGCTCGCGGCGTATGGACGCGGCGCGGTGACGCCGGCGAGCACCGGCCCGGCCACCAGTCCGACGGCCAGCGCGGCCACGGCGACGACGGTGAGCCGGATCCCCCTGGAGCGGCTCGGGCCGCCGGTCGTGATGCTGTCCATGATCAATGCCCCTTGCGTTCGGCCCCGTGTTCGTTGACCGGCGAGGCCGCCTCCGGTCATGCGCCGCCAAGACGCCGAGGGGGCGCATCCGGTTTCCCAGGTTCGAGACCACTCGCTCGACGCGGACGGTTCGAGCCGACGACCACGCTGGCCGACCCTCAGCCGGGCTGCTCCGACGCGTCGTCGGCGTGGTGGGCCAGCGGCGAATCCTCGGTCCGGCGCAACGCCACCAACCGCTCGCGGACCGCGCCCTCGATCTGCGTCGCGGCCTCGAGGGCCAGCGTGTGCTCCCAGAAGCGCAGGACCAGCCAGCCCTGGGCGGCGAGCAGGCGGTCCGTCTCGGCGTCGCGAGAGGCATTGGCAGCGATCTTCGGGCCCCAGTAGTCGGTGTTGGTCGCCGGCAGGTGGAAGTGCTCAGGGCAGCCATGCCAGAAGCAGCCGTCCAGGAACACCGCGACCCTGGCGCGCGTGAAGACGAGGTCCGCCGAGCGGCGGACGGCCCGGACCGGTCGGACGGCGACCCGATAGCGCAGTCCTCTCGCGAATACGGCTGATCGCACGGCGAGCTCGGGGCGAGTGTCCCGCGAACGGTTCGCCTGCATCGTCCTGCGGTTCGCGGCCGACGACGACCAGGAACCGTCGGGCGGCTGATAGCCGACGGGATTGCTGCTGGCGGGGGCCGGCTTCGGCTTCGTTCTGCGCTTCGGCACCCGCACAGGGTAGGGGAACCGAGGACCACGGGGCCGAAGCCAGACGCGCCGCTGCGGCCCAGCCCTTCAGTTCATCTCAGTCTCCACGTCGGAGTTGATCTGGGCGTCGCACTCCAAGCAGATGGGCGGGTCCCAGTCCCCGGCCTCGGGCAGGTCCGTGCCGCCACAGATCGAGCACACGAACGGCTCCTCATCCACCTCGGCGTCGACGCCGTCAGCCTCCCTGGCGTGGGCCATGAGCGGCGGCCACGTTCGAGGTGGCGTGTCGGCTCGGATTGGGCGAGAGAAGGGCCAGCGCATGGACGCATTGTTACAGCCCAGCGCGACAGCTTGGGTGTCACGGAGGGCCGAAACCCGGGTCACGCATAGACTCACGGCCATGCGCTACATCGACGTTGACGGGCTCCGCGTCTCTCGTATCGGCCTGGGCACCTGGCAGTTCGGGTCCCGCGAGTGGGGATATGGCGAGCAGTACGCGCGCGAGATCGCCCCGGCACTGCTGCGCCGCGCCCTCGAGCTCGGCATCACCATGATCGACACTGCCGAGGCGTACGGCCCGGCGCGCTCGGAGCGGATCATCGGGGCCGAGCTCGGCGATCTCCTTGACGGCCAGCGGGACGGCCTCACCGTCGCAACCAAGCTGATGCCGATCGCCCCCGCCGAGCCCGTCGTCGCCTGGCAGTGCGCGGGCAGCCGGCGGCGCCTACAGGTGGACCGGCTCGACCTGTACTACGTCCACTGGGTCAACCCGTTCGTGTCGCCCCGCCGGGTCGGCCAGGCCGTGCGCCCGCTGCTCGAGGCCGGCCACGTGCGCCAGTTCGCGGTCAGCAACCACTCCGTGGCCCAGTGGCAGGCGTTCGAGCGAGGCCTCGGCGCGAAGGCGATCGCGAACCAGGTCCAGTTCAGCCTGGTCTCGCCCGATCCCGCGGACGACTTGGTCCCCTACGCGGAGGAGACGGGCCGCTGCATCGTGGCCTGGTCGCCGATGGGCAAGGGGCTCCTCGCGGGGCGCGACCCGGCCTCGCTCCCGCCCGTCCGCCGGTCCATGGACGGCCGAGTCAAGGGCGCGCACACGTCGAACGCGCTCATGGAGCTCCAGGCAGCCCTTGCCGAGATCGCGACCAGCAACGACGCAACGTCCGCGCAGGTCGCGCTCGCGTGGGTCATCTCGCACCCCAACACCGTGGCGATCCCCGGCGCCCGGGTCGTCAGCCAGCTGGAGCAGAACGCGGCCGCGGCGGACCTCGTGCTCGCTGACGACGAGCTCGCCCGGCTGACCGAGCTCGCGCGACCCTTCCGACGGACGCCGGTCGCGGATGGGGGCTCGCCCAGGTAGGGCCCGGGGCCTCAACCCAGGCCGCACGCGGGGAGGCGTGCATGGTGCGGCCCTGAGGGCGGGCGAAGCGCCAGTCGGGCCGTTCGGTGCGCCGGATCGCATGCCCGTCGTGCGCCGGGCGGCATGGAGCGGGCGATATGGAGCTCGAAGCGCTGGCAGGGCCGCTGGGTGCACGACGCTGGCAGGGCCGCTGGGTGCACGACGCGGTGGGCTCGACCGCGAGACGTGGTCACGGCACCGTGCGCTGTGGCGCGGTGCAGCCGCAATCGCGCGACGCTGGCCCGGGGAGCCGGGCCGCGGATGATCGCGCAGTGAGTCGGCGCTGCTAGCCTTCGGGCGTGCCTCGACTCGACCCGGCGGGCCTGCTCGCCGACCTCGACCCAGAACAGCGTGAGGCCGTGCTCGCGACGAGCGGCCCGGTTGCGATCCTCGCCGGCGCCGGCTCCGGCAAGACACGGGTGATCAGCCGACGCGCGGCCTACGCGATCGCCACGGAGGCCGTCCGGCCCGACCAAGTCCTGATCGTCACGTTCACCGACAAGGCGGCTGGCGAGATGGTGGCCCGCCTGCGCGATCTCGGGCTGCCGGGCGTCGCCGCTCGCACGTTCCACGCCCAGGCGCTCAGCCAGCTGCGCCACTTCTGGCCAGGCCGCCACGACGGGCAGTCCCTGCCGGAGCTGCTCGACGCCAAGCTCCCGATGATCGGCCGCCTCGCCCGGCAGCTGCCCGGCCACTACCGCTTCACCCCTGCCAAGGACCTCGCCGACGAGATCGAATGGGCGAAGTCGCGGCGCATCCCGCCGCGCGGGTACGGGGCCGCGGCCGAGGGATCCGGGCGAGAGCCGCCGATCCCAGAGGACCTGTTCGTTCGCGTCTACGACGGCTACGAGCGCGCCAAGGTCCGGGCGGGCAGGATCGACTTCGACGACCTCCTGCTCGAGACGATCGCGCTGCTGGAGACCGACGAGGCCGCCGCAGCCCTCGTCCGCGCCCGCAAGTCGTGGTTCAGCGTGGACGAGTACCAGGACACGAACCCGCTGCAGCAGCGCCTGCTGGAGCTGTGGCTGGGCGACCGGCGGGACCTGTGCGTGGTCGGGGACGAGGACCAGACCATCTACACCTTCACCGGCGCCACGTCGGGCTTCCTCACGACGTTCGCCCAGCGCTGGCCGGGCGCGCGCGAGGTGGCCCTCATCCGGAACTACCGCTCGTCCCCGCAGGTGCTCGCGCTCGCGAACCGGCTGCTGGCGGGAGACGGCCGGGCCAAGCGGCTTGTCCCCACGCGCCAAGCGGGTCCCGAGCCGGTCATCGCGCGCCACGCAAGCGACCAGGCGGAGCTCGATGCGCTCGTCGGCTGGATTTCAACGCGAGTTCGCTCGGGCACGGAGCCAGCCGAGATCGCCGTGCTGGTGCGGGTCAATGCGCAGCTCGTCCCGATCGAGGCGGCCCTGACCCGGGCCGGCATCGCCTACCAGGTGCGGGGCGTGCCCTTCTATCAGCGCTCGGAGGTCCGCGGGGCGCTCGCGGTGGTCCGGCGGATGGCTGGTTCGACGGGACAGGCGGCGAGGCTCCGCGGCGCCGAGCTGGCGGCCGAGGTGGAGGCACGCTGGCGGCGCGAACTCGGGCTCGAGGACGATGCCGTGGCGGCGGGCGAGCGGGGTGACGAGGCCCGGGAGCGGCAGGCGTCGCTGGACACGCTGCTCGCGATCGTCGAGGCGCGCCTGGACGACGACCCCGCCGCGGACGCCACGAACGTGCTGGCCGAGCTCGAGGCGCGGGCCGCCGCTGAGCGCGACGGGTCGGCCGACGGCGTGAACCTGCTCACGTACCACCGCGCGAAGGGTCTCGAGTGGGACGCCGTGGCCCTGCCGTCGCTCGAGGAGGGCCTGCTGCCGATCCGCCAGGCGGGCGAGGACGCCGACGCCCTGGCCGAGGAGCGCAGGCTGCTGTACGTCGGGCTCACCCGGGCCCGCGTGCACCTCCTCCTGTCGTGGGCCGAGATGCGCGCCGGCCGGGCCGGTGGCGAAGGGCGACGGCGGCCAAGCCGATTCCTGGCAGCGGTTCGGGCCCCGGTCGCGACGCCCGGGCGCGCGGGGCGCCAGAGCCGGACGACGGCGGGCTCGTCAGCCGACGCGGGAGGGCGGCAGAAGAACGGCGCCACGTCAGCGAGGGCATCGTCCGCCGGCGACCCGGTGTTCGAGGCCCTCCGCGCCTGGCGGCTCGAGAAGGCCCGCGAGCTCGCGCAGCCGCCCTACGTGATCGCCCACGACACGACGCTCGCGGCGCTCGCCGAGGCGCGGCCGGGCTCGCTCGAGGCGCTCTGGCGGGTCAAGGGGATTGGGCCCAGCAAGGCGGACCGGTTCGGGGCGGAGATCCTCGCGGTTGTGGCGCGCATCGTCGCGGAGGAAGGCGACGAGGAGGCCGCCCGCTCCGAGGGCGGCTGACTGGGCGTCGCGAGATCGACGAGACGTGCCGGAAATGACGACGCCGCCGGTGGAACCGGCGGCGTCCTGTCGCGCGCGGCTGCCCTGGCTAGGCGGCGAGGTCTCGATGGCGGAAGGCCCAGATCGCTGCGAGCCACCCAGCGAGGGCGATGACCGCGAACAGCGCGAAGTCGAACACCGGGACCACGCCGTTGTCGATCAGCGGCGTGGTCCGGAAGTGGTCCCAGGCCGAGATCGGCGCGATCCAGGCCCAGTCCTTGGACACCTGGGTCACGACGAAGACGGCGTACATCGCGATCACCACCCCGCCGATGACCCCCGACGACCGGGCGCGACTGAGCGTGGCAACCGACAGCAGCGTGGTGGCGCCGGCCAGCGCACAGCCGAACACGAACGAGAGGAGGCCGGCGAGCGCGAACCCGGCGACGTCGAACACGGTGCCCGTGGCGGCGGCGGCGATCCAGAGGCCGGCCACCACCGCGACGGCCAGGATCGCCATCACGATCACCTGGGCGACGATGTTGGCGGTCAGGTAGCCAGTTCGGGAGAGCGGCGTCGCGAGCGGCAGATCGAGGAAGCCCCGGTCGAGGTCCGCGGCCACAGCCCGGGTGCCGAGCAGCAGTGCCGCCGCCGTCGCGATGATGGGCCACAGCCAGCTGCCGATGTAGGTGGTGAAGAAGATGCCCGGGTCGGACAGCACGCCCGTCATCCCGAAGGCAGCGAGGAACTCCTTGGGGAACGTCTGCATGTACTCGCTCATCAGGGCGTCGTTTGCCTTGAGGACCGGGTACATCGCGCCCATGATCGCCCCGTAGCCGGCGACCACGACGGCGAGCCAGATGGCGAGCGCCCGGCTGCGACGGAGCTCGAGGCGGAACGCGGTCATGCCAGCACCTCCCCGGGCATCGCGGCGGGGCGCGACTCCCCGCCGCCGCGGTACAGCCGCAGGAACATGTCCTCGACGTCGGGCGTGGTGATCGCGACATCGACCACCCGGTGGCTGCTGATCCGGGCCAGCAGGGCGTTGACGTCGCCGCGCACCATCAGGTGGACCTCGCGACCCGTCATCGCCACCACCTCCACGTTGGGCAGGTCGAATGCATCCGGAGCCGGTGGGGTGTCGAGCACGAGGTTGACCGACCGCCAGTGGGCGCCCATCAGTTCGGCAACCGAGGAGACGTCCACGATTCGGCCGTCCCGGATGATCGCGACTCGATCGCAGACGCGCTCCACCTCGACCAGGTTGTGGCTCGAGAGGAACACCGTCCGGCCCGCCGAGCGCACCTCGGCGACGAGGGACAGGAACTCGCGCTGCATGAGCGGGTCGAGGCCGCTGGTGGGCTCGTCGAGGACCAGCAGCGGCTCCTCGCCCATGAACGCGGCCACCACGCCGATCTTCTGGCGGTTGCCCCGCGACAGGCGCTTGATCCGCACGCTCGGGTCCAGCTCGAGGCGCTCGGCGAGCGGGGCCCACGCGCGCCGCCGCAGCTTGCGCAGCCGGCCGAGGTACTCGAGCTGCTCCGCGCCGGTGAGCTCGCCCAGGAACCCGGGGTCGGACCCCAGGTAGCTGACGCGCTTGTGGAGCTGGGCGGCCTCGCGGAAGGCATCGCGCCCGAAGAGGTGGGCGTCGCCCGCCGTCGGGCGCAGGAAGCCCAGCAGCAGGCGGATCGTGGTGGTCTTGCCGGCGCCGTTGGGGCCGAGGAAGCCGAACGCCTCGCCTTCGGCGACGCTGAACGCCACGTCGTCGACGCCGCGCTGGCGTCCGTACCACTTGGTGAGGCCGGTCGTCTCGATGACGGGGGTGGTCATGGGTGCCTCCCATGGCTGTCGCGACGCCACGCTGCGTCGCCCCGCCGCGCCCGTCGTCCGACGCGCCCTGCTCCGGCGGACATGTCGGGACCGTCCGTCGTGGATCGGTGGGATGGTCGCCTCGAGCCGCAGCGCGGAGAGGGGCCGTCTGGCCCGATCGAACGGTGTGCGCGTCCCAATCGGGTATGACCGCCGGATGGCCACACCCCTCATCGCAGGCGCCCGCGGATCGCGGGGATCGAACCGCCCCGCCGGCGACGCCGGCGGGGCGGAGAAGTGAGGAAAGGCCGCGGGCTATGCCACCGGGTCGAGCGCCTCCTCGAACTGGCTGGCGTAGAGCTCGTGGTAGAAGCCGCGCTGGGCCAACAGCTCTTCGTGCGTACCCTTCTCGACGATCCGCCCATCGCGCATCACCAGGATCATGTCCGCATCGCGGATCGTGGACAGGCGGTGCGCGATGACGAAGGACGTCCGGCCCTCCATCAGCCGGGCCATCGCCCGCTGGATGAGGACCTCGGTGCGCGTGTCGACCGACGAGGTCGCCTCGTCGAGGATGAGGACCGGCGGGTCGGCGAGGAACGCCCGGGCGATCGTGAGCAACTGCTTCTCGCCGGCCGACGTGTTCGTCGCGTCGTCGTCGAGGATGGTCTCGTAGCCGTCGGGCAGCGTCTTGACGAAGTGGTCGACGTGGGCGGCCTCGGCCGCCTCGTGGAAGCGTTCCTCGCAGACTTCGCTGTCGCAGCCGTACGTGATGTTCTCGCGGATCGTGCCCTTGAACAGCCATGTGTCCTGGAGGACCATCCCGAAGGTCTTGCGCAGGTTGTCCCGCGTGAGCGTCCGGGTGTCGTGCCCGTCCACCGTGATCCGGCCGCGGTCCACGTCGTAGAAGCGCATCAGCAGGTTCACGAGCGTGGTCTTGCCGGCGCCGGTCGGGCCGACGATGGCCACGGTCTGGCCCGGCTCCACCGCCAGGTCCAGGTCCTCGATCAGCGGCTTGTCAGGCAGGTAGCGGAACGAGACGTCCTCGAAGGTCACGCGCCCCTCGGCGGGCTCCTTGAGCAGCGCCGGCTGCGCCGGGTCGGGGATCTCCTCCGCCTCGTCGAGGAGCTCGAACACGCGCTCGGCCGATGCGACGGCGCTCTGGAGCACGTTGGCGATCGAGGCCGCCTGAACGATCGGGAACGTGAACTGGCGCGAGTACGAGATGAACGCGGTCACGTCGCCCAGGGTCATCGTGCCGGTGGCCACGCGCACGCCGCCGATCACCGCGATCGCGACGTAGTTGAGGTTCGACACGAACTGCATCGTGGGCTGGATCAGGCCCGAGATGAACTGGGCCCGCCAGGACGCGTCGTAGAGCGCTTCGTTGCGCTCGTCGAAGACCTCGATGGCCTCCTCCTGGCGCCCGAACAGCTTCACGATCGCGTGGCCGGTGTGCATCTCCTCCACGTGCCCGTTGAGCGTGCCCGTCCGGTCCCACTGGGCCGCGAACTGCACCTGCGAGCGCTTGGCGATGAACATCGTGACGACCACCGAGACGGGCACCACGAGCACCGAGATCGCCGCCAGCTCCCAGCTGATCGTGAGCATCATGATCAGCATCCCGACCACGGTCAGCACCGAGGTGATCAGCTGGGTCAGGCTCTGCTGGAGCGTCTGGCTGATGTTGTCGATGTCGTTGGTGACCCGGGACAGGATGTCGCCCCGCGACTCGCGGTCGAAGTAGGACAGGGGCAGGCGGCCGAGCTTCTCGGACACCTTGCCGCGCATGCGGTAGACGGTCCGCTGGGTGACCCCGGCCATGATGTAGGCCTGGCCCCACGAGAAGAGCGCGCTGGCGATGTAGATGGCGGTGACCGTGGCCAGGATCGTCGTGAGCTTGGCGAAGTTGATGCCGATGCCGGCCAGCAGGTCGGGGTAGGCAGTCAGCATGTCGATGTAGGTCTTGTTCCCGGTCTGCTTGGCCAGCGCGACGAGCTGGTCGTGCGACAGCCCCGCGGCCTGCGGGAACTGCTGTCCGAGCTGGTTGCCGAGGAATCCGGTGAACACGACGTTCATGGCGTTGCCCAGGATCCTGGGCCCGATGACCGAGAGCACGACGCTCACGACCGCGAGCGCGATGACCAGCGCGATCTTCGGCGACTCAGGCCGGAGCTCCCGCACCAGCCGTCGGAACGAGGGCCCGAAGTTCTTGGACTTCGCGCCGCCCATGCCCATGCCCATGCCCATCGGGCCGCCGCCGCCCGGGCCGCGTCCGCGACCCGGCCCGAAGCCGACCCCGCCGGGACGGGCGCCCGGAGCCATGCCGCCGCCGGCGTTGCCGTCGGGCCGTGCCGTCGGGCCGCTCATGCCACTTCCTCCTCGGTGACCTGGGACAGCACGATCTCGCGGTAGGTCTCGCAGCTGGCCATCAGCTCGCTGTGGGTTCCGACGCCGGCGACCCGCCCCTCGTCGAGGACCACGATCTGGTCCGCGTGGAGGATCGTGCCGACGCGCTGCGCGACGATGATCACGGTCGCCTCCCCGAGTTCCCGGGCGAGCGCTGCGCGGAGGCGGGCGTCCGTGCGGAAGTCGAGCGCTGAGAAGCTGTCGTCGAAGACGTAGATGTCGGGGCGCCGCACGAGCGCCCGCGCGATGGCGAGCCGCTGGCGCTGGCCGCCCGAGACGTTGGTGCCGCCCTGGGAGATCGGCGACTCGAGGCCATCGTCCATCTCGGCCACGAAGTCCTTGCCCTGGGCGATGTCGAGCGCCCTCCACAGGGCGGCGTCATCGGCCTGCTCGTCGCCGTAGCGCAGGTTGGACGCGATCGTGCCGCCGAACAGGTACGCCTTCTGCGGGATCATGCCGATCCGCCGCCACAGGTCCTGGCGGTCGAACGCCCGCACGTCCACGCCGTCAACGAGCACGCTGCCCGCCGTCGCGTCGTACAGGCGCGGGATGAGGTTGATGAGCGTGGACTTGCCGCTGCCCGTGGAGCCCACGATCGCGGTTGTCTCGCCCGGGCTCGCGGTGAAGCTGATCCCGTGCAGGACGGGCTCCTCGGCGCCCGGGTAACTGAACGAGACGTCGCGGAACTCCATGTGGCCGGAGCGCCGGGGCGAGACCGGGTCCGCGGGGTCTGCGATCGAGGGCACGGTGTCCAGGACCTCGTTGATGCGGCCGGCCGACACCTGGGCGCGCGGCACCATCACCAGCATCAGGGTGGCCCCGAGGACCGAGAACAGCACCAGCATGATGTACTGCAGGAACGCGGTCAGGTTGCCGATGGGCATGCCGCCCGAGTCCACGCGGACACCGCCGAAGTAGGTCACCGCGATCTGGCTCAGGTTCATGATCAGGAAGATCGTGGGCATCGTGATCGCGAACAGCCGGTTGACCGAGAGCGCGGTGTCCATCAGGTCGTGGCTGGCCTCGTCGAAGCGCTCCTCCTCGTGGCGCGTCCGCACGAACGCCCGGATGACGCGCACGCCCGAGAGGGTCTCGCGCATGACCAGGTTGATCTGGTCGATCTTCTTCTGCATGACCCGGAACAGGGGAATCGCACGGGACATGACGATGCCCACCACGATCAGCAGGATGGGGACGATGACCACCAGGATCCCCGTGAGCGGGACGTCCTGGCGCAGGGCCATGATCACGCCGCCGATGATCATCATGGGCGCGGACAGCATCATGACCATCGCCATCAGGACGACCTGCTGGACCTGCTGCACGTCGTTCGTGTTCCGCGTGATCAGGCTCGCGGCGCCGAAGTGGTTGACCTCGACCTGGCTGAAGGTCTCGACCTTGCGGAAGATGGCATGCCGGACGTTGCGGCCGAGGCCCATCGCCACACGCGCCGAGAAGAACACCATCACAAACGAGCCGAGCATCAGCCCGAAGGTGACCAGGAGCATGAAGCCGCCGGTCCGCACGATGTAGTCGGTGTTGCCCTTCACCACGCCGTTGTTGATGATGTCCGCCTGGAGTTCGGGCAGGTAGAGGTTGGCCAGCGACTGGCCGAGCAGGAGCAGGAGGACGAGCGCGACTGACCCCTTGTAGGGTCCGAGTTGGCGCCGCAGGAGTCGGATCAACGGGGTGCCTCCGAACTGTCGGGTGGCGTGGACGGGGCTTTGGGAAACAGGGCCTCTCGGGCGCGGCGCATGGCGCGCATCCCCTGGAGGAGCGCCGCGGCGTCCTCGTCGGCGAGGGTGTCCAGCAGGGAGACGAGCTTGTCTCGGCGCTCGGTCGCGACGCTCGCGATCAGGCCCTCGCCCTGCGGGGTGAGCACGACCCGGACGATCCGGCGATCCTCGGCGGCGCGCTCGCGGGCGACGAGGCCGCGCTGCTCCATGCGGTCCACGATCCCCGTGGCGCTGGCCTGGGAGACGTCGAGGAGCTCCGCGAGGCGGTTCATCGGCAGCGGGCCCTCGCCCGAGAGCACGAACAGCACGTTGAGGTGGACGAGGCTCATCCGACCGCCGGGCCAGTGGCGCATCTGGCGCAGATGGCCTTCCGGCGTGATCGAGGCGAGCTCGTCGAGGAGCGACTGGCGAAGATCTGGGGCGAGCATGGGAGGTGGCGTTGGCCCTTCGCTAGATGTAGATGATCATCAGATCCAGATGATCAATGTGACGTGAAGGATATGGCCATGATCGGCCGTTGTCCAGCGGCCGATGGGTGGGGGCGTCAACGCGCAGGCTGGCAGGGGAATGTGCGCATCCTGTGCGGGGCGTGTGCAGATCGTGGGGGAGCCGGCGCGGCGCCGCTCGCAACGTGGTCTCCGCCGCCTGGGCCGTGAGGGCCGCTGATCGGCGCCAGTGTCCCGGTGCGCCGGTCCCCCGCCGGCAGCGTCGCGCCGGCTGAGTCGCGTCAGGGTCAGGAGCGCCTCCCGCGCGCACCGGCCACGACCCGGACCCCCGGCCCGTGCCGTCGCCCGCGCACGAAGCCGCCCGGGGCGAGTCCAGCGCGACTCAGCCGACGGCGCGCGGCGGGGGCCCCGGGCGGCAGCCGGCGGGCGACTTCAGGGACGGGACGCTAGGTGGCTGGTGTGAAACGCGCGTTCTGAGGGGCTGACGGGCAGGCTCGGGCGCAGATACGATTCTCTCCGGCAGCCGTTGCCGAGCTGACCGGGAGGAGCACACCGATGTCGCAGGGACCCG
>JAJXUG010000002.1 GCA_021783095.1 Chloroflexota bacterium
CACCACTGTCTCAATGTCGTCACCGAGGCCGTCGGACGCCCGGCGGCCCTGCTCATCCGCGCCGTGGAGCCCATCGCCGGGGCCGACGCGATGCGCGCCGCCCGCGGCGGGGCGCGCGTGGCCGACCATCGACTGGCCGCCGGCCCCGGCAGCGTGGGCGCCGCGTTCGGCATCGACCGCTCCTTCTCGGGCATGGACCTGTGCGACCCGACGGCGCCGCTCCACCTCGCGGCGCGGCCCGAGGACGAGCCCGAGCCCGAGGTGGTGGCCGGACCGCGGGTGGGCATCGCCTACGCGGGCGAGCCGTGGACGAGCGTCCCGTGGCGCCTGGCCGTGGCCGGCAGCCCCGCGCTGAGCCGGCGGGTACGCTGAGGTGGACGCCCGGTCCATCGCGCTGCTCGAGTACCCGCAGGTCCGCGACCGCCTCGCCGAGCGGACCAGCTTCGAGCCCTCGCGGCGGCTGGCGGCGGCGCTGCTCCCGTCGTCGGACCCGGTGATCGTCGGCCGCGGGCTCGACGAGACCGACCAGGCGCGCTCGCTGCTCTCGGAGCGGCCCGGCGTCGGGATCGGGGGAGCCAAGGACATCGAGCCGCTCGTGGGCCGGGCGCTGCGCGGCGGGCGCCTCGAGGCGCTCCAGTTCATCGACATCGTCGACACCCTCGACGCCGTCGTGCGCCTCGCCACGGGGATCGCCGACGACCGCCGGCCGCTGATCCGCGACGTCGGCCGGCGACTGCACGGGCTGCCCGCCCTGCGCTCGACGCTCGCGCGCAGCTTTGACCCCGCGGGTGACCTGCTCGACACGGCGTCGCCGCGGCTCGGCGCGCTGCGGGCGTCCGTCCGAATCGCGTACGACCGGCTGCGCCGGCGCCTGGACTCGCTCGTCGGCTCCGAGCTCGGGAGCGCCCTCCAGGAGCCGATCATCACGCTCCGCAACGGCCGCTACGTCGTGCCGATCCGCGCCGAGGCCAGGAGCCGCGTCAAGGGCATCGTCCACGACGCGTCGGGCAGCGGCGCCACCCTGTTCGTCGAGCCGCTGGTCGTGGTGGAGCTCGGCAACGCGTGGCGCGAGGCGCAGGCCGCGGTCGAGGAGGAGGAGGGCCGCATCCTCGACGAGCTCTCGGCGCTCGTGGCCGCGAACGCGGTAATGCTGCGCGAGTCGCTCGAGGCGCTCGCCCAGTTCGACTTCTGGGCGGCGAAGGCCCAGCTGGCGGCCGAGATGGACGGCGTCCGGGCGGAGACGTCGGAGCGGATCGAGGTGGTGCTCCTGTCGGCGCGCCACCCGGGGCTGACCGGGCGGGTCGTCCCGATCGACATCCGCCTCGGCGACGGCTACACCGCGCTGGTCATCACCGGCCCCAACACGGGCGGCAAGACCGTCACGCTCCGCACCCTCGGGCTGCTCTCGCTGATGCACCAGGCCGGGCTGCACATCCCGGCCGAGACCGGCTCCACGCTGCCGATCCTGCGCGACGTGTTCGCTGACATCGGCGACGAGCAGTCGATCGCCCAGTCGCTGTCCACCTTCTCGGGCCACCTGCGCTCGATCATCCGGATCGTCGAGCACGCCGGGCCGGCCACGCTGGTCCTCCTCGACGAGCTCGGGGCGGGCACGGACCCCACCGAGGGCTCGGCGCTCGCGCAGGCCCTCCTCGACCACTTCATCCGCTCGGGCGCCCTCGTGGCGGCCACGACCCACTATGCGGAGATCAAGGTCTACGCACACGAGACCCCGCAGGCGCGCAACGCCTCGGTGGCGTTCGACCTCGAGACGCTCTCGCCCACGTACCGGCTCACCATCGGGCTGCCGGGCGGCAGCCAGGCGTTCGCGATCGCCGAGCGCCTCGGGCTGCCGGAGCCGATCGTCGTCGACGCGCGCAGCCGGCTGACCGAGAACGAGCGCGCCTTCGAGTCGACCCTCGCGTCGATCCGGCGTCAGGAGGACGAGATCGCAGTGGCGGTCGAGCGGGCGCGGGCCGCCGAGGCGAAGGCCGCCGACGCGCTGCGCACCGCCGAGGAGGAGCGCCGCAAGGCGCGCCGCGAGCGGGACGAGGCCGTCAAGGCGGCACGCGAGGAGGCCCAGCGCCTCGTGCAGGAGCTGCGCGAGGACGTGGCGGACATGCGCCGCAGGCTGGAGCGCGAGACGGTCACGGCGCCGGCGATCGATGCCGCCCTCGCCCGTGCCGACCGGACGCTCGAGCGCCTGCCCGAGGCGGCCGCCCAGGAGGAGCGCCGGGCAGCGCCCGCGGCGCCGCGCACCTGGCGGCTCGGTGACCGGGCGCGGAGCCGGAGCGGCGGCTGGGAGGGCCGGATCGCGGCGCTCGAGAAGGGCGGCACGCGCGCCACGCTCGAGGCGGGCGGGATGCGCGTGTCGGTGGTGGTGGACGACCTCGAGCCGGCCATCGGCTCGGCCGCTGGCGGCGGAGCGGGCAACGGCGGCCCGGGCTCCACGGGCTCGATCGGCTCACGGCGCTCGCCGGCTTCGAGCGGTGAGGCGGCGTCCGGGATCACGGGCCTGCGCCTCCAGCGCGCTCGGAGCGTGGCGTCGTCGCTGGACCTCCGCGGTGCTCGCGTCGACGAGGCGCTCGACGCCCTGTCGCGCTACCTCGACGACGCGTCGCTCGCGGGGCTCGACCAGGTCGTGGTGATCCACGGGATGGGGACGGGGGCCCTTCGCGACGCGGTGCGCGACCTGGCGGGCTCCCACCCGCTCGTGCGCAGCTTCCGCGCGGGCGAGCGGGGCGAGGGCGGCGACGGAGCGACGATCGTCAAGCTGTAGCCCCGTTGGCCTCGGGCGCAGAGTCTCTCGGTCCCACGGCCAGCGCGCCAGGAACACGGAGGCGAGCTCGGCGGGTCACACGACCGCCGCTGCGTCGCCTCCCTGGTGTGCCGGCCCTACGACGGCGTGGGGACGGGCGCCGGGCTGGGCGGGGGCGCCGAGGGGCAGGGCGAGAGGGGATCCAGCGAGATGCACGGCGTGGGCGGCGGGGTGACCGGCACGACCGAGCACCGCTTGGTGGGCGCGAACGAGCCGCCCCAGCTGGCGCCGAACGGGAAGAACCCCTGTCCGTAGAAGTAGCTCGTGGCGGTGTGCTTCGGCCCGCCGACGACCCCCGGCCCGCGCGCCGCACGGGCCTGCCACGCGATGTCGGCCTTCTGCCATGCGGGGAAGCCGGCCTCGACCTGGCTGAAGTCGATGAACGAGCGGGTCTGCATCGGGCCGGCGCAGCCGGGCTGCCAGAGGAGCCCGGTCGCGGCGTCGATGTCCGCGGTCACGGTCACCTTGGCCGGCCCGGTGGGCTGCGTCCCCGGCAGGTACAGCTCGGTGATGGTCTTGCGCGTCGTCGGGCCGGGCTTCATGCCGGTGAAGGCGTCAACCGTCGCCGTGACCAGCCCCGCCGGCTTGACCCTGCTGAAGCTCTCGATGGGCATGCCCCTCGCGATCTCGGACATGATGGCGGACCACAGCGGCGCCGAGCTGTCGAGGGAGAGCCGGCCGGAGTTGGGCGAGTTGTCGGAGTTGCCCATCCACACGCCCACGACGAGCCCCGGGAGCTTGGGGTCGGATGGCGGCGGCAGGTACCCGTCGGCGAGCACGTCCCGGTTGTCGCTGGTGGTTCCGGTCTTGTAGGCGGCGGGGCGGACCTTGCTGCTGGTGACGCCGTCCGTGATCCGCCACTTGCCCCAGAACGGGTTGACCGACGGCTGCGTGTTGCCCGCGAGGATGTCCGTGATGATGTAGGCGGCCTGCTTGGACACGACGCGCTTGCCGGCGAGGGTGACGCCCGGCTGGGGCCAGACCTGCCCGCCGTCCGGCCCGATGACCTTGAGGATCGTGTGGCGCGGCATCAGGACGCCGCCATCCGCGATGGCGCCGAAGGCGCTGATCATGTCGATCGGGTGGACCAGCAGGGTGCCGATGCTCTCGGACGCGACCGGGTACGTGTTGGGCGGGTAGACCAGGCCGAAGTCCTTGGACCGCTGGAGCTGGTGGTCGAGCCCGTTGATGAACCCCGCCTTGATCGCGGGGACGTTGAGCGAGAACTCGAGGGCGCTCCGGAGCCGCACTGGGCCTCGCTCCAGGCTGTCGGCCTGGGTGGGCAGGAACGGGGTCTGGCCGGGAGCCGCGAAGTTGGTGACCACGTCCATGAACAGGGTTGACGCGGTCATCGTCTTGTCATCGATGCCGACGGCGTAGTCGATGGGCTTGATCGAGGACCCCGACTGGCGGAATCCATCACCCAGGACGTCGAACTGGGGTTGGAACTTCTTGTTGCCCTTGCCGAGGTAGTCGGCCGAGCCCACGTAGGCCAGCACCTCCCCGGTCCGGTAGTCGACCACCCCCGCCGCGTCGTTGTGGACGTTCTGGCCCGTCAAGTTCCGGATCCAGCCCCACTCGGACGACGGGATCTTCTTCGCCTTGAGCGCCGCGGTCTGGTTCGAGAGGTTGGGGATGACCGCGGCGGCGTACGCCCACTTCTCGACGGTCTGCTGCATGGAGTAGTTGAGCGTCGTGTAGACGGTGTAGCCGCCCGTGTCGATCTTCTGGCACTGCGTGGTCCCGCACAGGAGCTGACCCAGCTCGTCGCGGACCTGCCACACGAACTGGGGCGCGAGCCACTGCGGCGTCGCCTGCGAGGCGAGGATGACCGGCTCGGCCTTGGCGGCGTCGATCTGCGCTTGGGTGTAGGTGCCGAGGCTCGACTGGGTGAGCATGAGGTCGAGGATGTAGTTGCGCCGCTGGACGATGGCCGAGGCGGCCGGGACCACCAGCTCCGTGGTGGCCTTGCCGTCGGCGCCGGTGACCGACTGCTCGACGGCGTTCTTGACGAGGTCGTACTGGGTGGGCGACTTGGGGATGCCCGCCAGGAGCGCCATCTGCGCGAGCGTCAGGTCCGTGAGGTCCTTGTTCCAGTAGCCCTTGGCCGCGGCCGCCACGCCGTACGAGCGGTTGCCGTAGTAGTTCTGGTTGAGGTAGTCCTGCATGATCGTCTGCTTGCCGGCCACGCCCGGATAGGCCTGGGTCAGACGGATGGACTGGATGATCTCCTTGGCCTTGCGGATGTAGATGTTGCCGTCGAGGACGTCCTGCGGCAGCAGGCGGGCGCGCACGAGCTGCTGGGTGATGGTCGAGGCGCCGCGGTCATTGCCCTGCAGCGTGTCGATCGTCGCCTTGACGAAGGCGGCGGGGTCGAAGCCCGCGTTCTGCCAGAAGGTCTTGTCCTCGGCGGCGGTCGTCGCGTCGATCAGCGCCGGCGGGACGTCCTTGTACTGGACGACGTCTCGGCGGTCGCTGCCCAGCTTCGCCAGCTGCACCTTCCCCGTGCGGTCGTAGACCACCGTCTGGGAGGTGAAGGTGATCGTGTCGAGCGTCGTCGGGTCGGGCAGGCCCTGGGCGAGGTACTGATAGGCGCTCACCGCCGCGACCCCAGCCCCCAGGCCGACCACGACCAGGAACCCGAAGACGATGATCGGGAGGGCGACCAGGGTCGATCGGACGACGCCTACGCCGCGGGGGCGGTGACGCGCACCCTGGCGACGGTGGCGCTGCCGCCGGGCGAGGCTGTTTCGCATGTCTGGTCGACGATACCATGCAGGGAATGAACAACCGAGTCCCCATGAAGGGGTCCGACCGTGACGGATCCGACGCGGTCGCTGTGACGCCTGCCGGCCCGCCAGCCGATCCGGAACCTGGTCTGCCGGGCCTGATCGACGAGCTGGAGTGGCGCGGGATCCTGCACGCGACCACGCCGGGCCTGCGCGAGCGGCTGGCCACGGGCCGCACGATCGCGGCCTACAACGGCTTCGACCCGTCCGCGGATTCGCTCCATGTGGGGCACCTGATCCCGATCTTCGGCCTCATCCGCCTCCAGTTGCGCGGCGGCCGGCCCGTCGCCCTGGTCGGCGGGGGCACGGGCATGATCGGCGACCCGTCGCACCGCTCCACCGAGCGCGCGATGCTGACCGAGGCCGACGTCCGCGCCAACGCCGACGCGATCCGCGCCCAGCTCGAGCGGTTCCTGGACTTCACGCCCGGCCCGACCGGCGCCGTGATGGCCAACAACCTCGACTGGCTGGGCCCGATGTCGCTCATCGAGTACCTGCGCGAGGTCGGCGTCCACTTCACGATCCCGTACATGCTGGCCAAGGATTCCGTGCAGGTGCGCCTCGAGCGCGGACTCTCGTTCACCGAGTTCAGCTACATGACCCTCCAGGCGGCCGACTTCGCGCACCTCTACCGGACCCAGGGCGTCGAGATGCAGATGGGCGGCGCGGACCAGTGGGGGAACATCACGGCGGGCCTGGAGCTGATCCGCCGGACGGCGGGCGGGGGCGGGGAGGGCGGCGAGCAGAGCCCCGCGCACGGCATCAGCTACAAGCTGCTGCTCTCGCCGTCGGGCACCAAGTTCGGCAAGAGCGAGGCGGGCGACTCCGTCTGGCTGGACCCCCGCCGGACGACGCCGTACGCCTTCTACCAGTACTGGGTGAACGTCGACGACCGCGACATCGGGACGTACCTGCGCTGGTTCACCCTGTGGTCGCGGGAGCGCATCGAGGCGCTCGACGCGGCGACGGCGGCGCGCCCGGACGCCCGCGAGGCGCAGCGGGAGCTGGCCCTCGACGTGACGGCGCGGGTCCACGGCGAGGAGGAGGCGCGGGCCGCGGTCCAGGTGTCCGGGGCGCTGTTCCAGCGCGAGCCGGTGACCGACCCCGCACTCCTCGCCCGCATCCACGCTGCCACCAACGGCCCGCGCACCACGCCGGACGTCGTCGCGGGCGGCGTGGCCGTGCTGCTCGCGGAGACGGGGCTCGCCCCGTCGCGCGGCGAGGCGCGGCGGCTGATCTCCGGCGGCGCGATCACCGTGAACGGGGAGCGCATCGCGGACCAGGCGGCCGCGGTGCCGGCGCCGGTGGCCGGTGAGTGGCTCGAGGTTCGGGTCGGGAAGCGCAACCGCTCCGTCGTCCGAGTGGCCCGAGGCTGAGCGCCACCACTCCGCTTCGGGCTGGCGGGTCAGCCGGCCGAGAACTCCCAGCAGTGGCCGCTGGGGTCCGCGATCGTGACCGTCCTCGGTCCCCAGGGTCGGTCGGCAGGGCCGTTGAGGATCGGCACGCCGAGGGCCCGCAGGTGGGTGGCGAACGCGTCGACGTCGTCCACCTCGAGGGTCAGCATCATCCGCGACGGCGTCCCGGCGGGGCCGACCGGCGCCGGCGCGACGAGCTCGGGCGCCGCCGTGGCCAGCAGCAGGTTGACGATCATGTTCGGGAAGCGGTAGGCGACCGAGTCGTCGTCCTTGTGGACGAGCGGCATGCCGAACACCTCGTGGTAGAAGCGCTCGGTATCGGCCAGGTCGTCCACGAACAGCGTCACCGCGAAGATCTGCTTCGCCCTGTCGTGCGGGGCGAACGCGTTGGCGGCGGGCATCGGGTGGCTCCCTTCAGCGCCCGCCGGGCCTCCCATGCCGATCCCGCAGGACCGCGATGACGTCTGCCGGCATGAGGCCGCGCTCGGCGAGCAGCACGAGCGCATGGTAGGCGAGGTCAGCGGTTTCGCCAGCCAGCAGACGGCCCGATTCCGACCTGTCCATGCCGGCCCGCTCGGCCGCCTCGTCATTCTTGGCCGCCAGGAGCACCTCCGTGGCCTCCTCGGCGACCTTGCGGCCGGCGAGGTCAACGCCGCCCTCGAGCAGGCGCGTCGTGTACGACCCGGCGGGCCGCTGGGCCCCGCGCTCGGCGATCGTCGCCCACAGCGCTTCGAGCCACGCGAAGCCCTGCGGAATCGGCACCGTCGCGGGCGAGCCGGCGGCGTCGAAGCACGACCGCACGCCCCGGTGGCACGTCGGCCCGACGGGCTCGACCCCCAGCAGGAGCGCGTCGCCGTCGCAGTCGAGCGCGAGCGTCCGCAGGCGCAGCACGTTGCCCGACGTCTCGCCCTTGCGCCACAGCCGGCCCCGCGAGCGCGAGTGGAAGTGCACCTCGCCGGTCGCGAGCGTGGCAGCGAGCGCCTCGGCGTCGAGCCAGCCGACCATCAGGACCCGGCCGTCGGCGACGTCCTGGACGACGCCGGCGACCAGACCGCCCTCGCCCCAGGCGACGGCGTCGGGCGCGAGCCCCGCGCTCAGGTCCACCGGGCCGGCGCCGCCGCGCGTGCCGTCGAGGTTCCGGGGTTCGCTGCTCATGCCGCCTCCGTCCCGCCGGGCAGGATGCGCACCGGCAGTCCCGCAGCGGCCATCGCCGCCTTGACCTCCGCGATGGTCCACTCGCGCCGGTGGAAGATTCCCGCCGCGAGCACGGCGTCGGCGCCCCCGTCGCGCACGGCCGCGATGAAGTCCTTAGGCCCCGCCGCGCCGCCCGAGGCGATGACCGGGACCGTGACGAGCCCCGAGATCGCGCGCAGCTGCTCGGTGTCGAACCCCGACCCCGTGCCGTCGCGGTCGATCGAGGTCACCAGCAGCTCGCCGGCCCCCAGCTCGACCACGCGCCTCGCCCAGGCGAGGGCGTCGAGGCCCACCGGCTCCCGGCCGCCCCGGACGACCACCTCGAAGCCCGACGGGACCGCCTCGCTCGCCGGGACGCGGCGCGCGTCGATCGCCACCACCACGGCCTGGCTGCCGAACCGTGCCGCGCAGCGTCGCACGAGATCGGGGTCCTCCACGGCTCGCGTGTTGAGGCTCACCTTGTCGGCGCCCGCCCGCAGCACGTCGCGCATGTCGTCCACGCTGCGCACGCCGCCGCCCACCGTGAGCGGGATGAACGCGCGCCGCGCGGTCCGCTCCACGATGTCGAGGAGCGTGCCCCGGCCCTCCGGGGCGGCCGTGATGTCGAGGTAGACGATCTCGTCGGCGCCCTCTCGCGCGTACCGCTCGGCCAGCTCGGGCGGGTCGCCCTCGTCGCGCAGGTCGACGAAGCGGGTGCCCTTGACGACGCGGCCGTTCGCGACGTCGAGACAGGGGATGACGCGGCGGCGGAGCATCAGGCGGCGTCCGCTGCGGATCGGACGACGTTCGCGACGAGGCGCAGCCCGTCGGTGCCGGAGCGCTCCGGGTGGAACTGGACGCCCAGCAGGTTGCCGCGCGCGACCGCGGCCGTGAAGCGCATCCCGTGCTCGGTCTCGGCGAGGACGACCTCGTCGTCGGCAGGCGCGCCCGCGTACGAGTGGACGAAGTAGAAGTCGGCACGGGCCGCGATGCCCGCGAAGGCCGGGTGGTCGAACCGCCGCTCGACCTGGTTCCACCCGATGTGCGGGAGCGTGGGGGCGCCGTCGAGGCGCACGGTGTGCCCGCGCAGGACGCCCAGCGTGGCCGCCCCGTCCTCGTCGCTGGCCTCGAACAGGAGCTGGAGCCCCAGGCAGATGCCGAGGAACGGCCGGTCGGCGGCGATCCAGTCGAGGATCGCCGGGACGAAGCCGCCAGCGCGCAGGCGGTCCATCGCGGGCGCCGAGGCGCCCACGCCGGGGACGACCAGCAGCGCTGGTTGGCCGATCTCCGCGACGGTCGCCGCGCGCCGCACGTCGGCGCCTGCCGTGACCAGCGCCTGCTCGATCGACACCAGGTTCCCGGCGCCGTAGTCGACCACCGTCACCGGCACGCGCGCGCCCCCTCGCGCCACGACGCCCGTCACCCGAGCGAGCCCTTGGTCGAGGCGACGCCGGTCCGGCGGGGGTCGGGCTCGCAGGCCACGCGCAGTGCTCGGCCGAGCGCCTTGAACGCCGCCTCGGCGAGGTGGTGGTCATTGCGGCCCGCACCCCGGACGTGGAGCGTGGCGCCCGAGGTCCGCGCGAACGACTCGAGGGCGTGGTCGACGAGCTGGAGCGGCAGCCCGCCCGCCCGCCCGCCCCGGAACGGCAGGTCGATCACCGCGTACGGCCGCCCGCTGAGGTCGACGACTGCGGTCGCCAGCGATTCGTCCATCGGCACCGAGCTGTCGCCGAAGCGGTTGATCCCGGCCTTGTCGCCCAGAGCCTCCGCGAACGCGGCTCCCAGCACCAGCGCGACGTCCTCGACGGTGTGGTGCTCGTCGACCTCGAGGTCGCCCTTCGCGTGCAGGACCAGGTCGAA
Source organism: Chloroflexota bacterium (assembly GCA_021783095.1). Classification (GTDB taxonomy): domain Bacteria; phylum Chloroflexota; class Limnocylindria; order Limnocylindrales; family CSP1-4; genus CAIXZV01. The sequence continues at coordinate 10,056 of JAJXUG010000002.1, forward strand.
CAGGCCGTGGTGGGCGAACGAGGTCAGGAGATGGTCGTAGAAGCCGATGCCGGTCCCGACCTCGGCGCGGCCGGAGCCGTCAAGCGTCAGCGCGACCTCGACCGTGGTCTCGCGCGTGGCCCGGCGGAGCCGGACGCTGCGGGGGCTCCGCTCGAGGATCTCGAGCGCGCCGAGGGGCGTGGTCATGAGGGCTCCTCCAGGGCGGGCTGCGGCGCGTGCGGCGCCGTGTCCGGAGCGTCCGGCGGGACGTCCGAGGCCTCCGGCGCGATCTGCGCGACGGCCTCGATGAGCCGGTCGTTCTCGTGGGCGGCGCGGACCGTGACGCGCAGGCAGCGCTCGGCTGGGTGGCCGGCGGGGAACGTTCGCGGCACGAGGCCGCGGCGAAGCAGGCGCGCCGCGACGAACGACGCCCGGGCCGCGGAGCCCAGGTCCACCAGCACGAAGCAGGTGACCGAGGGGTAGGGTCGCCAGCCGGCGGCCTCGAAGGCGGCGGCGAGCCGCGGGCGCTCGGCGTCCACGCGCGCGACGTTCGCGAGCATCGCCGCCGGTTCGCGCAGCGCGCGGGTGACCACGGTCTCCGAGATCGTCCCGATCGAGCCCGGCGGGCGGTAGAGGGCTACCCGCGCGAGGGTCGCGGGCGCGGCGATCGCGAAGCCGACCCGCAGACCCGCGAGCGCGTACGCCTTCGAGGCGGTGCGCACGACGACGAGGTTCGGGTAGCGGGACCGCAGGCCGATGACGGACCGCCCGGTGAACTCGGCGTACGCCTCGTCCACGACCACGGCGGCCGGCCGGCGGCCCTCCGCGGCGGCGTCGGCCTCGATGCCGTCCAGCAGGGCGGTGATCGCGCCCCCGGGCTCCTCGGCGCCCGTCGGGTTGTTCGGGTTGCACACCCACACCATCGCCGCGTCGCGGGCCGCCTCGCGGATCGCCGGCAGGTCCAGCGCGAAGCCCTGGTCAGGCCCGAGGCGCTTGACGGGCGCGACGGTCCCGCCGCGCTGCTCGGTGACCACCCGGTACATCGCGTAGGTGGGCACGGGCAGGACCGCTCGCTCGCCGGCCCGCAGGAACGCCTTGACGGCCATGTCGAGGATCTCGTCGGCCCCGGCCCCCGGGACCACCTCGTCGACGCCGACGCCGTAGCGCGCCGCCGCCGCCTCGACCAGGTGGCGGTAGTCGCCGGGCGGATACTCGGAGAGGCTCGTCTCGAAGCGGCCCGCGGCCAGCATCTCGCCCAGCATCTCGGGCGGGGCGGGGGAGGTGTTGAGGTCGAACCGGATGACCTGCTCGACCGGCAGGCCGAACCGGGCGGCGACGCCCTCGTCGGTCGCTTCCCAGCTGTACGAGGCGGGCTGTTCGGGGTCGGCCATCGTGACGGGGGTCGGGCTCACGGCAGGATCTTCTCGATCGGCAGGACGAGGATGCCGGACGCACCGGCGGCCTTGAGGCGGGGGAGCAGCCCCCAGACCTCGTCGGCGCCCACGACCGAGTGGATCGCGATCATGCCGGTGTGCGCGAGGGGGATGACAGACGGCGACTCGAGCCCCGGGAGGAGGCCCTCGAGCTCCTCGAGGTGCGACACCGGGGCGTTCATCATGAGGTACTTGCGGCTACGGGCGGCGAGCACGGAGCCGAGCATCATCACGATGCTCTCGAGGTCCGCCGGCCGCTGCTGCTGGGCGATTGGGTCGGCGACCAGCACGGCCTCCGAGGCAAGGACGTCGCCGATCGCGCGCAGGCCGTTCATCTGGAGCGTGGAGCCGGTGGACACGAGGTCCACGATGGCGTCCGCGAGTCCAAGGCGGGGCGCCACCTCGACCGCGCCCGAGAGCGGCACGACCTCGACCGGGAGGTTGCGCTCGGCGAAGAAGCGGCGGGTGATCGCGGGGTGGGAGGTGGCGACGCGCTGGCCCGCGAGGTCCTCAACGGCCCGTGCGGGGGCGTCCGAGGGGACCGCGGCGGCGAGACGGCAGCGGCCGTAGCCCAGCCGCGCGATGATCGGCAGGTCGCGGCCCGCCTCGGCCAGGATGTCCGCCCCGGTGATCCCGGCGTCGGCGACGCCGTCGGCCACGAACTCCACGACGTCCCCCGTGCGGACGAACAGGATATCGAGCGGCTGGTTCGCGACGTGCGAGACGAGGCTGCGGTCGTGCTCCTCGAACACGAGGCCCGACGCGTGGAGCAGCGAGAGCGTCGGTTCGACGAGGCGGCCCTTGTTCGGGATGGCGAGGCGCAGGCGGTCCCTCATGCCTCGTCCGCCTCTGGGTAGACGCTGCCGGTCTCGACCTCCAGGCGGTCGAGCTGCCTGCGGTAGCCGCCCTCGCCATGGTGGAGCCACGAAGCGATGCGCGTGATGGTCGCGGTGCTGGCGCCGCTGCGCCGGGAGATCTCCGCGTAGTGGAGGCCCGCGTCGAGCATCCGGACCACGGCCCAGCGCTGAGCCATGTCGTGCAGCTCGCCCACCGTGCACAGGTCGCGCAGGAAGCTCAACGCCTCCTCTCGGTCACCGAGGCGCAGAATGACGTCGAGCAGGGCGTCGAGGTCGGGGGTCCTCCATTCGCTTGCCACGGGTGCGATCCTCCCGATCGGGGGTCGGCCGGGTCGCTCCCTGCCGATCTGCTAGCATGATAGCGTAGTAGTGTACTAATACGTCAACACGGAGGAGCCGTGGCCGGGTTTGCGATCCTGCCGGCGATCGACCTCGAGGGCGGACGCGTCGTCCGACTCGTGCAGGGCGACTTCGCGCGCCAGACCGTCTACCAGCAGGAGCCCGTCGCGGTGGCCCGCGCGTTCGCCGACGCCGGGGCCACCTGGCTCCACGTCGTGGACCTCGACGGCGCTCGGCGCGGGGAGCCCATGCAGCTCGAGCTCGTCGCCGAGATCGTGGCCGAGGTCCACGGCCGGATCCACGTGGAGGTCGGCGGTGGACTGCGCACCGCCGAGGCCGTGGCGGGGGCGCTCGGGACCGGGGCGAGCCGCGTGTCCGTCGGCACGGCGGCGCTGCGCGACCCAACCTTCGCCCTCGGCCTCGTCGCCCGCTACGGACCGGCTCGGGTCGTCGGGTCGCTCGACATCCGCGACGGGATGGCCTACGGCGAGGGCTGGCGCCAGGGATCCGAGGGTGTCCCCGCCACCGACGCCCTCGAGATGCTCTCGGCGTCGGGCATCGACACGTTCGAGGTCACCGCGATCGACCGCGACGGGCTACTGGGCGGGCCGGACGTGGCGCTGCTGCGCTCGCTGGTGCGTCTCGGGCGCGGGCGGATCATCGCCTCGGGGGGCGTCTCGTCGCTCGACGACGTGCTGGCCGTCCAGGCCGCGGGGTGCGCGGGCGTCATCGTCGGCCGCGCGCTCTACGAGGGCAAGGTCACGGTGCACGAGCTGATCAGCGCGATCGATGGCCACGACCGGAGCCGCTGACGCCGGGTGCCAGCTTCCAGCGCGGTTGCTGCGCGGATTGGCCGGGGGCCTTCCCTGCGCCCGTCGCGACCACGGTCCACGCGTCCTCGCGCCGAGTCAAGGGTCGGCGATCGCCGCGTCCCAGGCTACGCCCGGTTACTCGCGTGACGAGTGTTCGACGGGCGCCAATCGCCGGACACTCGCATGGCGAGTGGTTGGCGCGCCCTGATCCCCAGACACTCCCTTGGCGAGTGCTCGGGGCAGACGACTCGTTCAACACCCGCGGACTGAGTGTCTGGGGATCGGCTGCGCGGCCGCCCGTGGACTGAGCACATCTGGCGGCGCGTGAGCGAGCACCGGAGCCGACAAGGCAGCAGACGGGCCGGATCGCGCGCCAGCCGAGAATCGAAACGCGGCGCCGGAGGCCGGCGCCGCGTCGACGGAAGGGCTGAGGGTCAGTGCCCCTCTTCCTTGTGCTCCTTCTTGTGCGCCTCGATGATCTTCTCGGCGAGGTTCCCGGGCACGTCCTCGTAGTGGTCGAGCACCGCCGAGAACGTCCCGCGCCCACCGGTCAGCGAGCGCAGCTCGGTCGCGTACGAGAACAGCTCCGCCTGCGGGACGTGAGCCGAGATGACCTGCACCCCCTCGGCGGTGTCCATCCCCAGCACCCGCCCCCGCCGGCCGTTGAGGTCGCGGTTGACCTCGCCCATGTACTGCTCGGGGACGCGGATGTCGACCGCCATGATCGGCTCGAGGAGCACGGGCTTGGACTGCATGACGCCCTCCTTGAGCGCCATGGAGGCGGCGATCTTGAACGAGAGCTCGTTGGAGTCCACCGGGTGGAACGAGCCGTCGTAGAGCGTCGCCTTGAAGTCGATCAGCGGGAAGCCGGCGAGGACGCCCTCGGCCGCCGTCTCGCGGACGCCCTTCTCGATGCCCGGGAAGAACCCCTTGGGGACGGTGCCGCCGACGACCTTCTCGGCGAACTCGACGCCCGCCGCGGGGTTGGGCCCGAGCTCGATCCACACGTCACCGAACATGCCGTGGCCGCCGGTCTGCTTCTTGTACCGGCCGTGTGCCTTGGTGGTGCCGCGGATGGTCTCGCGGTAGGGGACCGTGGGCGTGCGGGTGACGATGGCGGCCCCGAACTTGCGCTTGAGCCGCTCGCAGATGACCGCGACGTGCGCCTCGCCGACCGCGCGCAGGATCTGCTCGCCGGTCTCGGAGCGCTCGACGCGCGCCGTGGGCTCCTCCTCGAGCATCCGCTGCAGGGCCGGCCCCATCTTGTCGAGGTCGCCCTTGGACAGCGGCTCGATCGCCACCTGGAGCGTCGGGTCGGGGAACGGCATGTCGGCGAGCCTGAGGCCCGCGTCACGCGTCGTGAGGGTGTCGCCGGTCTCGGTCACGCCCAGCTTCGCGATCGCGCCGATCTCGCCCGCCCGCAGCTCGGCGGCAGGCTCCTGCTCCTTGCCGTGGAGGAACAGCAGCTGGCCGATGCGCTCGTCCTCGCCCTTCGTGCTGTTGAACACGGAGCTCTGGCTCTTGAGGGTCCCGGCCAGGACGCGCAGGTAGGTGAGCCGGCCGACGAACGGGTCGGCGGCGGTCTTGAACACGCGGACGAGCGGCGTGCTGGCGGTCGCGGGGACCTCGACCGCCTTGCCCGCCTTGTCCTGCGCCGCGAACGGGCCCTCCTCCTCGGGCGAGGGGAGGTACCGCACGATGGCGTCGAGGAGCGCGTTGAGCCCGATGCCCTTGGTGGCGGACGTGACGAGCACCGGCGCGAGGATCGATTCGCGGACGCCCTTGTGGAGGCACGCGTCGAGCTCGGCGTCGGTGATCTCCTCCTCGCCGAGGTACTTCTCGAACACCGCGTCATCGGCCTCGGCCGCCGCCTCGAGCAGCTGGTCTCGACGCAGGGACACCTCGTCGGCGAGCTCCGCCGGGACGGGGATCTCGACCTCCTTGCCGCCGTCGAGCTGGTACGCCCGCCGGTGGACGAGGTCGACGTACCCGGTGAAGGTCTCCGCGGCGCCGATGGCGAGGTGCAGCGGGGCCACCTTGGTGCCGAACGCGGCGCGCAGCGCGTCCAGGGCACCCGAGGGGTCGGCGTTCTCGCGATCGCACTTGTTGATCACGAAGCAGGCGGCGGTCATGGTGGACCGCCCGACCTTGACGGCGTTCTCCAGGCCGGCCTCGACGTGGCCCGATGCGTCCATCACGAACAGGGCGGCGTCGGCGGCGTGGAAGCCCTCGATCATCTCGGCGACGAAGTCCGGGTAGCCGGGAGTGTCGACCACCGTGATCTCGTGCTCGCCGTGCTCGAACGTGCCCACGGCCAGCGCCAGTGAACGGTGCTGCTTCTGCTCCTCTGGCTCGTAGTCGAGGTGCGCCGTGCCGTCGTCAACCCGACCCAGGCGGGGGATCGCCCCCGCGCGGAACAGGACTTGTTCCGCCAGCGTTGTCTTGCCCCCGCCGGCATGGCCGGCGAGGACGACACTCCTGATGTGGGCGAGGTCGTGGCTCTTCAGGGTCATCGCGCGCGGTTCCTCTCGGTATGGCTCCGGTGCGCCGGACCGCAGGACCCGGACACGACGCGGGGCAGTGGGCGCAGGCTGCGCTCGGTTGCGATGCCAGGTCCGTCCCTGGGCCGCGGGACGCGTGAAATCGGAAGCCGGACCCGTTGACCCGATGATAGTCGGTTGATAGTCGGTATACTCCCGGCCGATGTCCGGACATTCCAAGTGGTCAACGATCAAGCGCCAGAAGGGCGCCAATGACGCCAAGCGCGGCGCCATGTTCACCAAGGTCGCCCGCGAAATCATGGTCGCGGCCCGCGCTGGCGGCGGCGATCCTGACGCGAACTACCGGCTGCGACTGGCGATGGACAAGGCCCGCTCGATCAACATGCCCGCGGACAACGTCAAGCGGGCGATCGAGAAGGCGACCGGCGCCGGCGGCGACGTCGAGTTCGAGGAGATCACCTACGAGGGCTACGGCCCCGGCGGGGTCGCCGTCCTGGTCGAGACGGCCACGGACAACCGGAACCGGACCGCGGCCGAGGTGCGCTCCATCTTCACCAAAGCCGGCGGGCAGCTCGCCGGCTCGGGCGCCGTCGCCTGGCAGTTCGAGATCCGCGGGCTCATCACCGTGGCCCGGGGTGGCGTCGACCCTGACGAGGTGGCGCTGGCGGCCATCGACGCGGGCGCGGCCGACGTGGACACCGAGACCGACCCGATCGAGATCTACACCGAGCCCTCGGACCTCGAGTCGGTCCGCAAGGCGCTCGACGCGGCCGGGGTCGCGGTCGAGGACGCGGAGAGCGCGATGATCCCCAAGCAGACCACGACGGTGGACGCAGACCACGTCCGCCAGGTCCTGCGCCTGATGGACCTGCTCGAGGACATCGAGGACGTCCAGCGCGTCACGAGCAACGCCGACATCCCGGAAGAGCTCATGGAGGAGTACGCCGGGTGATCGTCCTGGGGATCGACCCCGGGACCGCGGCGCTCGGCTACGGCGTGGTCGAGCGCACGGGCGGCAGCCTCCGCGCGGTGGACTACGGGTCCATCGTCACGACGCCCGACGCCCCGCTTCCGGAGCGCCTGCTGCGCATCCACGAGGGCCTCACCGAGCTCATCGAGACGCACGCGCCCGACCTGGTGGGCGTGGAGCGGCTGTTCTTCTCCAAGAACGCGCAGACCGCGTTCGGCGTGGGGCAGGCGCGCGGCGTGGTGCTGCTGGCGGCGGCCCAGCACGGGATCCCCGTCCGGGAGGCGACGCCCAACGAGATCAAGATGGGCGTGACCGGTTTCGGCGGCGCCGACAAGGAGCAGGTGGGCCGGATGGTGACCGTGATCCTGGGCCTCGACGCGGTGCCCACGCCCGACGACACCGCCGACGCGCTCGCGTGCGCGATCTCGATCGCGAACGCAGAGCGGCCGGGCGACCGCCTCAACGCCGGCGCCGCCAAGTCGGGCGTGCTGGACCGCGCCGCCGTCGCGCCCATCACCAGGGGCGAGACGCCCTACGAGCGGGCCGTGCGCGAGGCCGTGGCGCGCGAGGCGAAGCCCGCGTCGGGCACGGCATCGGCTTCCAAGCGCGCCGCCCCCAAGCCGCGCAAGCCGTAGTGCGGGACGCCAGCCAGTGATCGCGTCGGTGGAGGGTGTTGTCGGGGCGATCGCCGCGGATTCGCTGGTCGTCGAGGTCGGCGGCATCGGCTACCGGGTGTTCGTCGCGCCGTCCGTGCTCGCGTCGGCGTCGGCCGGCGGCAAGCTCAAGCTCCACACCTACCACCTTGTGCGCGAGGACCAGCAGGCCCTGTTCGGCTTCCGCGGAGCCGACGAGCTCGGGTTCTTCAACCTGCTGCTGACGGTGACGGGCGTGGGGCCAAAAGTGGCGATGGCGATCGTGGGCTCGCGGCCTGCGGCCGACCTCCAGCTCGCGATCCTCCAGCAGGACCAGGCGATGCTGGTGGCCATCCCGGGCATCGGCAAGAAGCTCGCTGAGCGGATCATCTTCGAGCTCAAGGAGAAGGTGTCGGCCGCAGGGATCGCGGCCGGGACCTCCGCCGCCATGTCCACCGCGTCCGAGAACGAGGTCGTGGCCGCGCTCCAGGCCCTGGGCTACTCGCTGGGCGAGGCGCGCGAGGCGTCCCGGCTTGCCGTCTCGGACCGCGCGGTCGGGGCCGGGCTCGAGGAGCGCGTGAAAGCGGCGCTTCGGACCCTGCTCCGGGACTGACCGCAGCACGCACTCAGGGGGACGGAGACTTCTGTTCGGTGCCCTGTTGCAGGGGGCGCCCCCGGACGGCGCCAGCGCAGCCGATTGCCGTCTGGGCGCGCCCCAGTCGCTCCTTCGGCCGCCTCGTGGACTGCCAGTCCGAATTCCGGGACTGGTTTGGTGAGGATCTGGATCCCTAGTCCAGCCGGCGACCGAATCCGGACAATAAGGGGCCCCGGCGGGCCCCCCGGCTGACCTTTCCCGGACTGCCGGTCCGGATTCGGCTCGCACGGGCCAGAAGTTCGGACTGCCGGTCCAGGCCGGGCCACGCGTGGACGCGTCGCGACGCCGGGCCGACGGCCGAGGCGGCCCCGGCCCCGAGGCGCGACGATGCTAGAGCAGCGCGTCGCGCTCGAACGGCACCCCGTTGAGGTGCTCGTCGAGGAAGGCGAGCACCGTCCCGTACCAGAGCTTCGCGTTCTGCGGCTTGAGCACCCAGTGGTTCTCGTCGGGGAAGTACAGGAACCGGCCCGGGATGCCCAGGCGCTGCATGTCGGTCCAGAGCGTGAGCCCCTCGCTGATCGGCACGCGGTGGTCGAGCTCGCCGTGGATCACGAGCATCGGCGTCTTGTGGCGCGCCATCTCCGCCAGGAACTCGCGGGGCGACCAGCGCAGGTAGCCCGACGCCTCGGCGTAGGGGTCGCCCATCTCGTGCTCCCAGGCCGGACCGTGGTCCGTGGTCCCGTGGAAGCCCAGGAGCTCCCACAGCGAGGCGTGCGTGACGATGCACCGGAAGCGGTCCGTGTGCCCGGCCATCCAGTTGGCCATGTAGCCCCCGTAGGAGCCGCCCATCATGGCCACCCGCGACCCGTCAATGTCCTCCCGCGCGACCGCCGCATCCAGGACCGTCATAACGTCGGTGTACGGGTTCCCGCCCCACTGGCCCCAGCCGCGGTCGAGCATCCGCTGGCCGTACCCGGTGGAGAGGGCCGGGTCGGGGAGCAGCACCGCGAACCCGCGCGCCGCGAGCACGTTCGGGTTCCAGCGCCAGTGCCAGCTGTTCCAGGACGACAGCGGGCCGCCGTGAACGAGCAGAACCAGCGGCGCCTTGGCGCCCGCGGACGCCGTGGCCGGCCGAACCAGCCACGCGCCGAGCCGGGTGCCGTCGGCGGCCTCGGTCTCGAGCCGCTCGACGACCGTTCCCGTGGCGATCCCGCCCTCGTCCACGCTCGCCCTGAGCTCGACCGGCGCCTGGTCGGCTGCGCGAGCGTCGAACCGGACGATCCGCGGCGGCGTGGCGATCGTGGATTGGAGGGCATAGATCGTGGAGCCGTCGGGCGACGGGCACAGGTCCGACACGTGGCCCGACGCGGTCAGCCGGGTCACCCGCCCCTCGGGCAGGTCGACGCGGTAGGCGGAGTGGAGCCCGGCGTCGTCGGAGTCGAAGTAGAGGACCGACGCGTCGGGGCCCCACGTGGGCGCCTCCGGCCGCCGGTCGGCCTCGCCCGCGATCTCGCGCTGGCTGCCGGTCGCAAGGTCGATGAGCACCAGCGTGTAGCGCTCGGGCTCGTTCGGGGTGGAGTAGCTGAACCGGACCGCTGCAACGGTGGCACCGTCGGGCGAGACCGCGCAGTCGGCGTAGGCCGCCTCGCGGTTCGTCAGCTGGCGCGCCTCGCCGGTGGCCGCGTCGTAGCGGACGATGTCGTCCCAGGTCTCGGGGAAGCCGCCCGGCCGGCGCCGCACCGCCACCACGAACGAGCCATCGGGCGCGATGTCGAGCGCCCCCTCCTCGAACGTGAACCCGGACACGGTGGGCTCGAGGTCGCGCGGCTGCGAGATCCGCGCCTCCCCCTCGGGGACGATGGCCGCGAACAGGCGCCGGTGCCGCGGGCCCAGGTAGTGGTCCCAGTGGCGGATCGGGTAGTCCTCGAACAGGAGGGCGTTGACGCCCGCATCGCGGCGAGCCTTCTCGCAGCCCTCGTCCTCGTCGAGGTCGGCGGCACCGCGGTGGACCATGGCGCCGAAGGCGATCGCGCGCGACGCCCGCGACGTGACGATTCCGTCGATGCCGCCGTCCGGGCTCGCCACAGGCCGCGCCTCGCCGCCGTCGGGCGGCAGCAGCCAGATGGCGCGGATCGGGTGCGCGTCGTCGCCCGAAGGGGCTTTGACGTCTGGATCGGGGCGCGCGGACGCGAACAGCAGCGACCCGTCGGGCAGGAACGCGTGCCCGCCCGACTCCCCGGCGACCGAGCGGGTGAGCCGTCGGGCAGGGGAGCCGCCCACGGGGTCGACCTGCCACAGGGCGGTCGCCATCTTCTTGCCGTCAGGGGCCACCGTCCCCACCGCGACCACCAGCCGCCGCCCGTCGGGGCTCAGCTGGAGCGAGGAGAGGCGCGGGAGCTGGAGCATGCGGTCGATCGTGAAGGGTTCGCTCATGTGCCCATCATGCCCCCGACGGCGCCGCCCAGTACACGAGCCCCCGCGCCTGGCTGCGATTCGGCACGCTTCCGTGCCGAGCGGCGGTGGCCCGAGCGTGGCCCGTGCACGAAGAGCCGGACTCTCTCCCGTCCCTCGATCAGCAGGGTCGAAATGGCACGTCCGCGTCCCGGACGCGCACCGGGCGGGACGCGGCGTCTGGCCGCGGGTGACCCGGGGCCTGCGGTTCGGAGCGCGCGCCGCGCGTCTCGCGCGCGTCAAGCGCGCCTGGACTGGCAGTCCAGACTCTCGGACGGTCGCGAGCCTCGTCTGGAGTGGCAGTCCAGACTGCGATCAGAATGCCGGCGTCCAGCGGCCTCGGACACGGACTTCCGGGCCTAGGCTGGACCCGAGGTCCAGGAATCGACGGCACCCGTGAGAAGCTCGGACCCGCAGTCCAGCCGGCGTGCATGGACGACATGCCGGTACGGGTCGATGGCGCGCGGCGCGGCCCGGCCCGGCGTCGCGCCGCGCTCGTCAGCGGTCTGCGTGGCCATCTGGCCGACGTCCTGCCTCCAGGCCGAGCCCTGCTTCAGCGAGCGGGGCAAGCAGCGCGTCATGGCCGAGGACATCGCAGCGTCTCTGGCGCGCGCGGCGGTCGCAGTGCGCGGATCATCGGGCGCCTAGAACATCTGTACGCTTTCACGCGAAACTGCTAGACTCCGCGGCGATGACCGACGACGCCATGAGCCTCCTCGCGGCCGGCGCCACAGAGCCCGGCGACCTCGCCGTGGAGGGGTCGCTGCGCCCGCGGACGCTGGATGAGTACATCGGGCAGCGGGAGGTCAAGGCCAGCCTCGACGTGCTGCTCCAGGCTGCGAAGGGGCGGGGAGAGGCTGCGGACCACGTCCTGCTGTACGGCCCGCCGGGCCTGGGCAAGACCACGCTGGCCACGATCATCGCGCGCGAGCTCGGCGTCAACGTGCGCTACACGAGCGGCCCGGCCGTCGAGCGGGCGGGGGACCTGGCAGCCATCCTGACCGCCCTCGACGAGCGGGACGTCCTGTTCATCGACGAGATCCACCGTCTCAACCGCGCGGTGGAGGAGATCCTCTACCCCGCGATGGAGGACTTCGCGCTCGACGTGATGATCGGCAAGGGGCCGTCGGCGCGGAGCCTGCGGCTGTCGCTCAAGCCGTTCACCGTCGTCGGCGCCACGACGCGGGCCGGGCGGATCAGCGGCCCGCTCCGGGACCGCTTCGGCATGACCTACCGCCTCGACTTCTACGGCGAGGACGACCTGACCTCGATCGTCGAGCGCTCGGCGCGGATCCTGGGCGTCGAGGTGGACGCGGATGCGGCGCGGCTGATCGCCAAGCGCGGGCGCGGCACCCCGCGCATCGTCAATCGGCTCCTGCGGCGCGTCCGGGACCACGCGGAGGTCCACGGCGACGGCCGCATCCACGTGCAGGCCGTGGCCGAGGCGATGACCATCCTCGACATCGACGATCTCGGGCTCGACACCACGGACCGCAAGCTCCTGGCCGCCATCGTCCAGAAGTTCGGCTCCGGGCCCGTCGGCGTCCAGGCGCTGGCCGCGGTGCTGGCCGAGGAGGCCGACACCATCGAGGACGTCTACGAGCCGTTCCTGCTGCGCCTGGGCTTCCTGGACCGAACCCCGCAGGGCCGCATCGCCACGGAGCCCGCGCGCCAGCACCTCGCCGCGCTCGGCTTCGACATTCCCGCTCCCCGCCGCGCCGAGCCCGAGACGCCGGCGCTGTGGGACGACCTGCCCACCCGCTGAGCCCCGACGGCCCGTGCCCGGCGCGTCCCGCTTCGAGGTCCTCGTCCCGCCGCCCGCTGACGGGTCGACGCGCGCCCGGCTGGGGCGCCTCCACCTCCCGCACGGCGTGGTCGAGACCCCGCAGTTCATGCCCGTGGGCACCAACGCCACCGTCAAGGCGCTCCACCCCGACGAGGTGCGGGCGGCCGGCGCGAGCATTCTGCTCGCCAACACCTACCACCTGTACCTGCGCCCCGGGCACGAGCGGATCGAGCGGCTGGGTGGCCTCCACACCTTCATGGGCTGGGACGGGCCGATCCTCACCGACTCGGGCGGGTTCCAGGTGGTCTCGCTCGGTGACTTGCGCGTGATCGACGACGGCGGGGTCACCTTCAAGAGCCATCTCGACGGGAGCATCCACCGCTTCACGCCCGAGCACTCGATCGCGGTCCAGCAGGCGCTGGGGCCCGACATCGCGGTCGCGTTCGACCAGCCGGTCTTCCCGAGCTCGCCCCGGGCGGTGGTCCAGGACGCGATGCGCCGTACCCACCGCTGGGCGGTGCGCTCGCTCGAGGCCCACACCCGGACGGACCAGGCGCTGTTCGGGATCGTCCAGGGCGGGCTGGACCCCGAGCTCCGCGAGGAGTCGGCCAAGTTCATCGCCGGGCTCCCGTTCGACGGCGTCAACATCGGCGGGCTCGCGGGCGACGAGACGCCGGAGCAGCGGAACACCACGCTCGAGGAGACGATCCCGTTCCTCGACGGCGACCCGCGGCCGAGGTACCTGATGGGGCTGGGCTCGCCGCTGGACCTGCTCGAGGCGGTCCACCGGGGAATCGACCTGTTCGACTCGGTGCTGCCCGCACGCGTCGCCCGCAACGGCCAGCTGTGGATCCCGGGCGGGCGCCTCAACCTGCGCAACGAGCAGTTCCGGGACGACCCGCGGCCGGTCCAGGACGGTTGCCCGTGCCCGCTCTGCACCCGCTTCTCGCGGGCGTACCTGAGCCATCTGTTCCGAGCGAAGGAGATGCTGGCGTACCGCCTCGCGACTTGTCACAACCTGACCTTCACCCTAGACTTCATGGCCGGTGTCCGTGCTGCTTTGCGCGCCGGAACCTTTCCCGCGGAGATGCCGGAGATGCGCCGACGCGCTGTCCGGATGAGTGGCGGCGAAGGGGCCGCAAAGCCGGCGTGAAGTCCGTGTCGGTATCGTCGCTAGGCGTGGAGGCGCGTTATGGGTTCGAGGGATCGCCCCCACAAGGAAGTCAAGAAGAAGCCCAAGGAGAAGTCGGCCTCGCCGAACCTCGCGCCGCTTTCGGAGCCGCCCCAGCAGGCGGAGCTGATCAAGAAGCAGCGCAAGCCACGGCGCGAGGACGAGTCGGAGGGCTGATCCACCGGCCGGGCGGGTTGACCCCGCTCCGTCGGGCAGGCTGAAGCCGCCAGGAGCGAGGACACGATGTCGACCGGCAGGGATCTGGAAGCACGCACCGTGGAGAAGGCGGTCGCTGAGCGCGGACGCGCTGTGGACGCCGCCATCCTCGCGATCGAGAAGCAGTTCGGACGCGGCTCGATCATGAAGCTCGGCTCGGCCGAGCGGCAGCAGGTCGACTTCATCCCCACGGGCTCGATCGCGCTCGACCTCGCGCTCGGCGTCGGCGGCATCCCGCGCGGCCGGATCTGCGAGGTCTTCGGGCCCGAGTCGTCGGGCAAGACCACGCTCTGCCAGCACGTCATCGCCGAGGCCCAGCGCAAGGGCGGGATCGCCGCCTTCATCGACGTCGAGCACGCGCTCGACCCCGGGTACGCTCGCGCCTGCGGCGTCAACGTGGACGAGCTGCTCGTCTCGCAGCCGGACACCGGCGAGCAGGCCCTCGAGATCACCGAGACCCTGATCCGGTCCGGCGGCGTCGACATCGTCGTCGTGGACTCCGTGGCGGCCCTCGTGCCGCGGGCGGAGATCGAGGGCGAGATGGGCGACAGCTTCGTGGGCATCCAGGCCCGGCTGATGAGCCAGGCGCTGCGCAAGCTCACCGGCGCCGTCTCGCGCTCCAACACCGCGCTCGTGTTCACCAACCAGCTGCGCGAGAAGATCGGCGTCATGTTCGGCAATCCCGAGACCACGCCGGGCGGCCGCGCGCTCAAGTTCTACGCCTCGGTCCGGCTCGACATCCGCCGGGTGGAGACCATCAAGAACGGCACCGAGTCGGTGGGCAACCGCGTCCGCGTCAAGGTGGTCAAGAACAAGGTCTCGCCGCCGTTTCGCGTCGCCGAGTTCGACGTGATGTACGGCGAGGGGATCAGCAAGGAGGGCGGCCTGCTGGACGTCGGCGTCGCGATGGACGTCGTGAGCAAGACGGGCGCCTGGTTCAACTTCGCCGAGACGCGCCTCGGTCAGGGCCGCGAGGCGTCGAAGGAGTTCCTCCGCAACAACGCGGACGTGGCGACCGAGATCGAGCGCCGCATCCGCGGGAAGATGAACGAAGTCACGCTCCCGGTCGAGGGGATCGAGGAGGCCGAGTAGGGCGGTCGCATGAGGGACGAGCGGAGGGGCCGCGTGCCGCGGCCCTCCAAGCCCACCCCCGCCCAGCGTCGCGAGCAGCGGGCGGCGTCCGAAGACCCGGCCGAGGTGCTCGACGCCGCGGCCCGGTTCCTCGAGGCGCGCCCCCGCTCGGAGGACGAGGTCCGCCGCAGGCTGCTGCGCCTGGGCTACCGCCCGGAGATGGTCGAGGAGGCGCTCGCCAGGCTGCTCACCGTGGGCTACCTCGACGACGAGGCGTTCGCGCGGACCTGGGTGGAGTCGCGGGATCGCGCCCGGCCGCGTGGCGAGCACGCGCTTCGGCGCGAGCTCGGGCAGAAGGGCGTCGAGCGCGCGCTGGTCGAAGCGGTGCTGGGCGACCGGCGCGACGACGCGGCGCTCGCGGCGGCCGCGGACGGCGACGGCGCGGCGAACCCCGACGAGGCGGCCGCCGAGCGGCTGCTGACGAAGAGGCTCGGGCCGATCCTGCGCGAGCCCAATCCGCGTCGCCGGCTCCAGCGCGCGTACGCCCTGTTGGCGCGCAACGGCTTCGCGCCCGACGTGTGCTCGACGGTGGCGAAGCGGACGCTGGCGGCATCCGCGGCAGCCGTCGGCGACGACGAACCCGGGACCGAGGCTGACGGGTGACGGGTCGGCCCGAGAGGATCCCGCCCGAGGTCCTGCTCGAGGATTGCCCGCCGGAGTCGCTCGGGCTCGGCTGACGCGGCGCGCCACGGCCGCAGCGGGGCGTCGCGACCGGCCACATCAAGTGACTCAGGGGGGACAGAGGCACCCAGCGTTTGCGGCGAGTCGGCACCGACTCAGATCGGGCCCTGCCGAGCGTGCACCCCCGCCGGAACCCCGGGTTCGCGACGCGGCCCGTGCGCGCCGCCGCCCCGGACGAGTCTGTGGTGACTCGCCGCGGAACAGCGCGACCGCCGCATCGAGGCCGGAGGTCGATGACACGGCCTCGAACCCTGAGAGTTGCGAGCCGGTTCCGGTCGGACGCTGTAGGCTACGCGCACCGGATTGCGGACCTACAGGCCGCGGCCGGGCGAGCCGCAGCTGTTCGGCTGAGGCCGGGTTCGAGTCGAGTGGCTCGCCGGCCCCGTGCCCAACGCGACAAGCCGACAGCTGCCGGGCCCGATCGACTCGTCAAACACCCTCGGCCCATTCACCCGGCCGCGGGGGAGGATCCGAATATGGAATGGGTTGCTGTCGCCGCGACGGCGGTGATCGCAGGCGTGGTCGGCGTCGCCGTTGGCTTCCTCGTGCGCGGCGTGTGGGCCAGCCAGACGGTCAAGGCCGCGAACGACAAGGCGGCGCGCATCGTGGCGGAGGCCCGCGCGCAGCAGAAGGACATGATCCTCGAGGCGAAGGACGAGAAGCTGCGGCTGCAGCGCGAGGCGGAGGAGGAGGCGCGCGCCAAGCGCTCCGAGATCCAGGGCCTCGAGCGCCGGCTCCTCAACCGCGACGAGCAGCTCGACCAGCGCGCCGACCTCCTCGAGGAGAAGGCCCGCAAGATCAACGACCGCGAGCGCGAGGTCGAGAAGCAGCGCGAGGAGCTGGGCCGGCTCAACCAGGAGCGTGTGGCGGCCCTCGAGCGCGTGTCCGGGCTGTCGGCCGAGGACGCGAAGGGCATCCTGCTCGAGGCGATCCGTGACGAGGCCGAGCACGACGCCGTCAAGCTCGCCCGCTCCATCGAGCGGCGCGCCCGCGACGAGGCGCAGGACAAGGCGCGCGAGATCATCGTGACCGCCATGCAGCGCGTGGCTGCCGACCACACGGCCGAGCACACGGTCACCGTGGTCCACCTGCCCAGCGACGAGATGAAGGGCCGGATCATCGGGCGCGAGGGCCGCAACATCCGGGCCCTCGAGCAGGCCACCGGCGTCGACCTCATCATCGACGACACCCCCGAGACCGTCGTGCTCTCCGGCTTCGACCCCGTCCGCCGCGAGGTGGCGCGCCTCGCGCTCACCAAGCTGATCGCTGACGGCCGGATCCACCCAGGGCGCATCGAGGAGGTCGTCAACAAGGCCCGCGCTGAGGTCGACCTCGTGATCCGCCAGGCGGGCGAGCAGGCCGTCTACGACGCCGGCGTCCCGGGGCTGCCGCCGGAGCTCGTCAAGCTGATCGGTCGACTCAAGTACCGCACGTCATACGGGCAGAACGTCCTGGTCCACTCGGTCGAGACCAGCCACCTGGCCGCGATCATGGCGGCCGAGCTGGGCGCCGACGTCCAGGCGGCGAAGATCGGCGGGCTGCTCCACGACATGGGCAAGGCGGTGGACCACGAGGTCGAGGGCCCGCACGCGGCCATCGGCGCGTCGATCGCCCAGAAGCACAACATGCCGTTCAAGGTGGTCAACAGCATCGCCGCGCACCACCAGGAGGTCGAGTACGCCTGCATCGAGGCGCCGATCGTCCAGGTCGCCGACGCGATCAGCGCGTCCCGGCCGGGTGCCCGCGGCGAGACGATGGAGACCTACGTCAAGCGGCTCGAGGACCTCCAGGCGATCGCTGAGAGCTTCACGGGCGTCGAGCGCTCGTTCGCCGTCCAGGCCGGCCGCGAGGTCCGCATCCTGGTCCGTCCCGAGGAGATCGACGACCTCTCGGCCACCCGGCTGGCGCGCGACATCGTCAAGAAGATCGAGGACAGCCTGACCTATCCGGGCCAGATCAAGGTGACGGTCATCCGCGAGACCCGCGCGACCGAGTACGCGAAGTAGGGAGACGCGCGCATGGCCGCCCGGAGCGACCGAGCTGGGCTCGGCAACCCGCCCAACGGCAACGCCCCGCGGCCGCCGGGCGCCTGCCGGGTGCTGATGATCGGCGACGTGATCGGCAAGCCCGGGCGCCAGGCCGTCGAGCAGGTGCTACACGGGCTGCGCGACGAGCGCGGCATCGACTTCGTCACCGCGAACGGCGAGAACCTCGCCGGCGGCATGGGGCTGACCTCGGCCACCGCGGACATGCTGTTCGCGGCCGGCGTGGACGTCATCACGAGCGGCAACCACATCTGGGACAAGCGCGAGATCTACGAGGCCCTCGACCACAACGACCGGATCCTGCGGCCGCTCAACTACGGCACGCACGAGGTCCCGGGCCGGGGCTGGGGCGCGTACACCGCACTCGACGGCTCGGAGCTGGTGGTGATCAACCTCCAGGGCCGGACCTACATGCAGCCGATCGACAACCCGTTCACCGACGCCGACCACCTGCTCGACGAGGCGGCGGACCCGCTCCCGCCGATCCGCCTGGTCGACTTCCACTGCGAGATCACGTCCGAGAAGAACGCCCTGGGGCTGTACCTCGACGGCCGGGTGTCGGCGGTCGTGGGCACGCACACGCACGTCGTCACCGGCGACGAGCGGATCCTGCCTAAGGGGACCGCGTACCTCACCGACCTGGGCATGACCGGCCCGCTGTGGAGCGTCATCGGCTTCGAGCCGGCGACGGTGCTCCCGCGCTTCATCAACGCCCTGCCGACGCGGTTCGAGGTGGGGCAGGGGCCCGTGGTGTTCAACGCGTGCCAGGTGGACATCGACCCGGCGACCGGCCGGGCGCTGCAGATCGAGCGCGTCCAGCGCCTCGTCGAGGTGTAGCCGTGGTGGCGCGCCATGCCCGCCCCGACGAGCGGCCCACGACCCCCGGCACGGCCGCCGCGGACTTCCACGCCCACACGACGCGCTCCGACGGGGTGCTGGAGCCGGAAGACTTGGCGCGCCAGGCGCGCGACGCGGGCGTCCGCCTGCTCGCCATCGCCGACCACGACAACCTCGCCGCATACCGCGACCTCACGGCGTCCGGCGCGCCGCCCCTGCCTGATGGCCTCGCGCTCATCCCGGCAGTCGAGATCAACTCGGTGGCGGGCCGCCTGGCCGCCGAGCTGCCCGAGGGCGAGCTCCACATCCTGGGCCTCGGCGTGGACCCGGGCGACGCGGCGTTCGAGGCGGCGCTCGCGGCCCAGCGGGACGCCCGGAGGATCCGCTTCTACGCCATGGTGGACCGCCTGCGCGACCTCGACCTCGCGATCGACGAGCAGGTCGCGTCGCTGGACGTCACCGCCGATGACGCGCTCGGCCGCCCCACGATCGCCCGGGCGCTGATCGCGGCGGGGCACGCGGTCGACGTGCAGGACGCGTTCACGCGCGTGATCGGCGCGGGCTGCCCGGCGTACGTGCCGCGGCGCGGGCTGGATCCTGTCTCGGCCATCCGCGCCATCCGCGCCGCGGGCGGTCTGGCGTCGATCGCGCACTTCGCCGACGCGCCGTCCCGCGAGCCGCTGGTCCGCGAGCTCATGGCGGCGGGGCTCGACGGCCTCGAGACGCATCACCGCTCGTTCCCCTCCGACGCGCGCGAGGCGATGTCGGCCTTTGCCCGGTCGATGGGCCTGGTCGAGACCGGCGGCTCCGACTACCACGGCGACCACGGCCCGTACGCCGAGACGCACGCTGAGCTCGTGGTGCCGGACTCGCTGGCCGACGGCGTGGTCGCGGCGCTGGCGGCGCACGGGTGGCGCGTCGAGCACTGAGCGGGTGGGGCGCCGGCGTTCGGGTTTCCGGACCCGGCCGGCCCTTCTCGGCCTGGTCCGCTCGGTTGGGCCGGCTGGACTGCGGGTCCGAACTTCCGAGTCCCCACCGTCTGCCGCTGGACTCCCAGTCCAGTCCGGGCAGGCTAACGCGGGTTAGCATGCCGTTCGATGCCCTCGCGCCGTTCGCTGTCTGGACCCCCGGTCCAGCACGAGCGCCGCGGGGCCAGAAGTCTGGACTGATGGTCCAGGCGCGTCGCGACTTGGGGCCGCGCGTCCCGCGGCCGTTCGGCGGCCGGGACTCGGTACCATGCACGGGCCATGACGTCCCGATCCCTGCCCGTCCTCGACATCGTCCCGCCTGACGTCGCCCCGAGCGGCCCGCGCGCGCCGCTCGACCCCGAGGACGCGCGCCTCGCGGAGTTCCGCCCCGACGCGCCCGCCCTGCCGCGGTTCTTCGTCTGGACGCTGGGCTGCCAGATGAACCGCAGCGACTCGGAGGAGATGGCCGGGCGCCTGCTCGCCGCGGGCTGCGCCGAGGCTCCGTCGATGGAGTCGGCCGACCTCGTGGTGATCAACACCTGCGCGATCCGCGAGGCCGCGGAGGCCAAGGTGATCGGCCGGCAGGGGCACCTGCGGCGGCTCAAGGACGCGAACCCCGGGCTGCGCGTCGTGCTGACCGGCTGCAGCGTCCGCGAGTCGAACCGCGGCGGCCTTGCGAAGCGCTACCCGGCCGTCGACCTGTTCCTGCGGCCCGACGAGGAGCCGGAGCTCGTGGACCGGCTCGGCCTCGCCTCCGCGCAGGGAGCGGTGGGCGCGATGACGGGGACCGCGGCACCCGCCACGACCGCCGCGACCACGCTCGTCAAGGGCGACCTCGTGTCGGACGCCACGCACCTCGTTCGCGCCCGCTCCGACGCGATCACCGGGGGTGCCGTCAGCCGGTCCT
Source organism: Chloroflexota bacterium (assembly GCA_021783095.1). Classification (GTDB taxonomy): domain Bacteria; phylum Chloroflexota; class Limnocylindria; order Limnocylindrales; family CSP1-4; genus CAIXZV01. The sequence continues at coordinate 30,367 of JAJXUG010000002.1, forward strand.
CGGCCATCAGCGCCTGGCTGCCGATCATCTACGGCTGCGACAAGACGTGCACCTACTGCATCGTCCCGTTCAGCCGCGGCCCCGAGCGCAGCCGCCCCTTCGACGAAGTGGTCGCGGAGGCCCGGGCGCTGGCCGAGGCGGGCTATCGCGAGGTCACGCTCCTGGGCCAGAACGTCAACTCGTACGGGCATGACCTCCCGGCCGAGGAGCGCTTCGCGCACGTCCACACCGAGCGGACGGTGGGCCGCCGCCAGGACCGCGGGGCGCGCCCGGACCTCGCCGAGCTGATCCGCGCGATTGACGGGATCCGTGGCCACGACGGCACGCACGCCATCCCGCGCCTGCGCTTCGTCACCTCGCACCCGTGGGACCTCTCCGACCGGCTCGTCGACGCGATGCGCGACTGCCCGTCGGTCTGCGAGGCGCTGCACTTGCCGGTCCAGTCGGGGAGCGACGCGATGCTGCGCCGGATGGGCCGCCAGTACACGGTCGCCCACTACGCCGAGCGGCTCGACCGCATCCGCCAGGCCGTGCCCGGGATCGCGCTGTCCACGGACGTCATCGTCGGGTTCTGCGGCGAGACCGATGCCGAGTACGAGGCGACGCTTGGGCTGCTTCGCGCCGTGCGCTTCGACCAGGTGTTCGCGGCCGCCTACAGCGAGCGGCCCGGCACCCCCGCGGCGCATCTGGCCGACGACGTGCCGGCCGCGGAGAAGCACCGCCGACTGGTCGAGCTGCTCGCGGTGCAGGAGGCGATCGGCCTGGAGCGCAACCGCGAGTGGCTGGGCCGCACGACCGAGGTCCTGCTCGACGCCGTGGTCCCGCCGCGCGCCCACCACCACGACGAGGCGGACGACGACGAGGCCGCCGGGACCGCGGGCGCCCGCGACGCCTTCCGGGACCTGCCCGAGGGCATCGCGCACCTCGTCGGCCGGTCGCGCGAGAACAAGCTGGTCCACACGGCCGGGGAGCCGGCGCTCGTCGGCGCGCTGGTCGGTGTCGCGATCGACCACGCGGGGCCGTACGCGCTCCGCGGGAGGCTCGCCTGAGCGGACCCGGGCCGGCGTCCCGAGCGCGGCCCGGAGGACCGACCCTCGCGCCGCTCCTGGTCCTCGGTGGCGCCACCGCCACGGGCAAGACCGGCGTGGCGATCGCGCTCGCCGAGCATCTCCTCGCCCGCGGGATCCCGGCCGAGGTCATCTCCGCCGACTCGCGGCAGGTGTACCGCGGGCTCGACATCGGCACGGCGAAGGCGACGCCGGAGGAGCGCAGCCGGGTGGTCCACCACGGCCTCGACCTCGTCGAGCCCGACCGGCCGTACTCCGTCGCCGAGTTCCGCGACCACGCCCTGGGCGCGCTGCGCTCGCTCGGTCCGCGCGGCGGGGTGGGCATCATCGCCGGCGGCACGGGCTTCTGGCTGCGGGCCGTGATGGCGGGCATCGACACCGACGCGCTGCCGTCAGACGTGGCGGTGCGGGCGGAGCTCGAGGCGGACCTCGCCAGCGAGGGCGTTGCCGAGCTGGCGCGCCGCCTGCGCCGCCTCGCCCCGGGCCTCGCCCGAGGGACCGACCTCCAGAACCCCCGACGGGTCGTGCGCGCGCTCGAGATCGCGACGCTGCGCGGTGACGCGCCGCTTCCGGCGCCGGTCGGCTACCCGGCGCCCGTCATCGGGCTCCAGCTCGTGCTCGAGCCTGTGGAGCACCGGCGCCGCATCCACGCCCGGGCCAGGGCGCAGTTCGACGCGGGGCTCGTGGAGGAGGCGCGCACGCTCCGGGAGCGCTTCGACCCGTCGCTCCCGGCGTTCAGCGCCATCGGCTACCGCGAGAGCTGGGCGCACCTCGATGGGCGGCTCACGCTCGAGGCGGCGATCGAGCTCGACGCCCTCCGCAATGCGCAGTTCGCGCGCCGCCAGCGGACGTGGTTCCGCTCGGAGCGGAGCCTGGCCGTCCTCGACGCCGCGGCGGATCCGCTTCCCGACGCCGTCGCCGCCCTCGAGCAGCTTCTCGCCGTCGCCAGCGCGTAGCCGCTGCTCGGCGCGCCGCGGGCGGTATGCTGGCCGCCCATGAGCCCGCGCAACGAGCCGATCGACCTCGCCCCGCCCATCGAGAAGGCGTTCCTGCTCGCCGTCGACACGGGCGAGGATCCGGGCTGGTCGGCGGAGGACAGCCTCAACGAGCTCGCCGCCCTGGCCACCACCGCGGGCGCCGAGGTCGTGGGCGCCGAGTGGCAGAACCGCCGCCACGTGGACCCCAACTGGTACGTGGGCAAGGGCAAGGCCGAGGCGCTGCTGCAGGCCAGGAGCGAGACCGGCTTCGACATCCTCGTGGCCGACGACGAGCTGTCGCCCGCCCAGCAGAAGAGCCTCGAGTCCCTGCTCAACGTCAAGGTCATCGACCGCAGCCGCCTGATCCTCGACATCTTCGCGCTCCACGCCCAGACCCACGAGGGGCGCCTCCAGGTGGAGCTTGCCCAGCTCGAGTACCAGCTTCCACGCCTGACCCGCCTCTGGACGCACCTCTCGCGCACCGGCGGCGGCATCGGCACGCGCGGTCCCGGCGAGTCCCAGCTCGAGACCGACCGTCGGCTCATCCGCGAGCGGATCAAGAGGATGAAGGAGCGCGTCGAGGACGTCCGCCGGCAGCGCCAGACCGCGGCCCGCGGGCGGGACCGGCGCCTGTACCCGACGGTCGCCATCGCCGGCTACACGAACGCCGGCAAGTCGACCCTGCTCAACGCGCTCGTGGGCAGCGAGGTGGCGAAGGCGGAGGACAAGCTGTTCGCGACGCTCGACCCCACCTCGCGCCAGGTGAAGCTCGGCGACGGGCAGACCGCGATCGTCACCGACACCGTGGGCTTCATCCACAAGCTGCCGCACCAGCTCGTCGACGCCTTCCGCGCGACGCTCGAGGAGGTCACCCGGGCGGACGTGCTCGTCGAGGTGGTGGACGCGGCCGACGCCCACGCGCCCGAGCACCGCGCCACCGTCCAGCAGGTGCTCGACGAGCTGGGCGCCGGCGACAAGCCGCGCCTCACCGCGTTCAACAAGGCCGACCTGCTGTTCCCCGCCACCGACGGGTCGCTCCCCGCGCCCGCCGTGTCCGGGACCGTGCTCGTGTCGGCGACCACGGGCTTCGGCCTCGACACCCTGCGCGCCGAGATCGCCGCGCTGCTGGCATCGCTCTGGGAGGACGTGGACGTCGCCGTCCCGTACGCCGCGGGCGAGCTCCTGGCGCGCGTGCGCGAGCGCGGGACGGTCGAGCTCGAGTACGGCGAGCGTGACGTGCGCGTGTTCGGGAGGATGGCGCCGAGCCTCGCCGGCGAGCTCCGGTCGGTGGCCAGCCGCTGGGCGGAGTCGCTCGCCGAGGGGAGCGCCGTCCGCTGAGCGCGCCTGCGGGGGCCGGCGCCCGGCGCGGCGGCACCCTGGAGCTGCCGGGCGGGCGGCGAATGGTCTGGACCGTCGCCGACGGGAGCCGGGGACGGCGGTGGCGCGCCGTCACCACGCACGGCGACGGGCGGATGGAGGCGGCCCTGCTGGTCGAAGCCGCCCCGGACGGCCGCCTGGTCAAGCTCGAGCTCGCGACCGGGGAGGGGCTCCTGACGCTCCACCCTGAGGGCGACCCCGTGCGGCTGCACGGCAACGTCGTCCGGGCGTCCGGGATCGACCACGTCTCGCTGCCCTGGTCGGCCGACCACCTGCTGATGGTCGGGGCGTCGCCGATGACCGCGGCTGTCGCCGTCGCGAGCGGCGCGGTCGGGGTCGGGGTGGGGGAGGGGGCCGGCGTGCCGGTTGTCGAGGTGGGGATCGACCTGCGGCTCCGGGCGGCGACCTGGCGCGTGGCGCGCGTCGCGGAGCGTCGCTGGCGCCTCCTCGCCGCGGACGGCGGGGCGTCGCTGCTGCTCGAGGTCGACGCCGCCGGCATCCCGACCGCAGTCCGCGCCGAGAGCTGGCCGCTCGAGGAGGGCTCACGCGGCTGATCGGCGGAGCGCTGCGCGGGCGGCCGACCGACGCCCGCCGAGGTCGGGATCGGGAGCCGTCAGGCGACCGTGGTCGGCGTCACGTAGTGCGACCGGGCACAGACCTCGACCGTCGGCCCCTCGAGCATGAGGCTCGCGGTCAGCGGGCGCGAGGCGGACGACGTCCCGACGGAGACGGTGACCTCGCCAGGCTCCACCACCAGCCGGTAGTCGACGTCCGTATACGCCAGCTGCTCGGCATGGAGCGCGAACGACACGCGCCGGCGTTCCCCCGGCTCCAGCGCGACGCGGCAGAATCCGCGCAGCTCGATCACCGGCCGCGCCACTGACGCCTCCTCGTCGCGCACGTAGAGCTGCACGACCTCGTCGCCGGCTCGGTCGCCGGTGTTCGCCACGTCTACGCCGACCGTCACCTGGCCCCCGGAGGTCGCGATCCGCTCCGTGTCGAGGGTGAGGTTCGAGAGCTCGAAGCTCGTGTACGAGAGGCCGTGGCCGAAGGGCCACAGGGGCGTCGTCGGCCCGTCGACGTAGGAGCCCTTGGGGTTCGAGTGCCCCCCGGTCGGGTGATGGCGATACGAGAGCGGGACCTGGCCGACGGTCCGCGGGAAGGACATCGGGAGCTTGCCGCCCGGGCTGACGTCCCCGGCGACGGCGGCGGCGATCGCCTCTGGCCCGGCGACCCCGGGCACCCACGCCACGAGGACCGCGCCGACGTTCTGGGCGGCCCAGTCGAGCGCCAGCGGCCGGCCGCTGACCACGATCAGCACGACGGGCGTCCCGGTCGCGACCACACGCTCGAGCAGCTCCTGCTGGCGGCCGAGGAACCCGAGCGTGCTGCGGTCCCGGAACTCTCCGGTGGTGGAGTCCTGGGTCAGGCCCGACCGCTCGCCGAGCACCACCACCGCCACGTCCGACGCCGCCGCAAGCGCGACCGCCGCATCGAGGTCCTCGTCCGATCCGTCCCGGATCCCGCAACCCGCAGCGCGAACCACCTCGGCGCCGGCGAACCGCGCCGCGATGGCGTCCGCGATCGTGGGCTGCGTCGCGAACTCGTCGGCCGGCGTCAGCGGCTCGGCGATCGGGAAGCCGAACGGGTTCTTCCGCTGGCGCAGCTCGTTGAGGACCTCGATGTGGAGCAGGTGCGTGTAGTCGCCCACGAGATCGCGGGCGCTGTCGGCGATGGGCCCCAGGACCGCGATCCGCGTGGGTCCGCCCGATGCTGCCGGCGTGATTGGGAGGCTGCCGTCATTGCGGACCAGCACGAGCGAGCGGGCGGCGAGGTTTCGGGCCACCGCCCGCTCGTCTTCGACCAGCCGCGCCAGCACCGCCGGGTCGACGGGCTCGATGAACGGCCGGTCGAACAGGCCGAGGCGGAACTTGAGGCGGAGCGTCCGCTCGACCGCCAGGTCCACAACATCCTCCGAAACGCGGCCCGCGGCCACGGCCTCGATCAGGGGCGCACCGTACGCGGCGGTGTTGGGCAGCTCGGCGTCCATCCCGGCGTCGAGGGCCATCGCCCCGGCAGCCCCGATGCTCCGCGTCAGGCGGTGCTCGGTGGCGAGCATCTCGACGGCGGTGTAGTCGGAGACGACCAGACCGTCGAAGCCCCACCCGTCACGCAGCGTCGTGGTGAGCAGCTCGCGCGATGCATGGCTGGGCACGCCGTCCACGTCGCAGTACGCGGGCATCACCGTGGCCGCGCCCGCGGCGCGGATCGCCGCCTCGAAGGGGAGCATGTGCTCGTCGCGCAGCTCACGAGGCCCCACATGCGCTGGCGCCTGGTTCATCCCGCCCTCGGCGAGCCCGTGCCCCACCAGGTGCTTGGTGGTCGCCGCGACGCCGCTCGCGAGGTCATCGCCCTGGATGGCCCGCACGTATGCCACGCCCATCACAAGCGCGAGGTACGGGTCCTCGCCGTACGTCTCCTCCACGCGGCCCCAGCGCGGATCCCGGGAGATGTCGAGCACCGGCGCCAGCGCGTGCCGGGCACCAATCAGCAGCAGGCGGCGGCGCAGGGTGGCCGCCATCGCCTCCACGAGGTCCGGGTCGAAGGACGCCGCCGCGCCGATCGACTGCTGGAAGACGGTCGCTCCCCGCGCGATCACGCCGTGCAGGCTCTCCTCGTGCAGGATGGCAGGAATGCCCAGACGGGTCTCCTCGACGAGGAACCGCTGGATCGCATTGCCCATCTCGGCTGCGGCGGCCTCGTCGAGGTTGGTCGCCCCGGCGACCCGGCTGATGTGGCCGAGCCCGTGCCGAAGCTGGTCGCGGACCTTGGCCCCGTCCAGCTCCTCCCTGGTGGTGAGCTGGAACGACCAGGCGGAGCCGAGCTGCGCGACCTTCTCCTCGATGGTCATCCTGGCCAAGAGGTCGGCCACGCGCGCCTCGAGGGGAAGGGCCGCGTCCCGATAGGGCAGGGCAGTGGAAGTCATCAGGTCATCACCCCTTCACGGAGCCGCCGGTCAGGCCGCTGACGATGTGGCGCTCCGCGAGCGCGTAGAAGATGAGGGCGGGGATCATGGCCACGACGGTGTACGCGAGGACGCGGGCCTGGTCGGAGCTGTATTCCGTAGAGAAGTTCATGACGCCGAGGGGGAGCGTCCACTGGTCTGCGCCGTTGAGCAGGACCAGCGGCAGGAAGAACGCGTTCCACGTGCTCACGATCGCGAGGACGCTCACGGTCGCGAGAGCGGGCCGGGCGAGCGGCAGCAGGATTCGCCAGAAGAAGCCGAACGGGCCGCACCCGTCCACGCGGGCCGCGTCCTCGAGCTCCACTGGAATGCTCCGGAAGAACGGCCGCAGGATGACCACCGTGAGCGGGAGCTGGAACGCGGCCTCGGGCAGGGCGACGCCCAGCAGGTTGCCGTACAGCCCGAGGTCCCGGACCAGGATGTAGAGCGGGAGGATCGCGACCGCCGACGGGAACAGCAGGCCGAAGACGAACAGGGTGTACATCGCCTCGCGGCCGCGGAAGGCATAGCGGGCGAGCACGAAGGCGGCCAGGGACGCACAGCCGACGGCCATGAACACGCAGACCAGCGCGACGACGACGCTGTTGAACGCCTGGAGCCAGAACGTCGCGGCGTTCTTGCCCACGAGGACGTCCACGTAGTTCTCGGTGACCCACGTGCTGGGCAGGATGGACCCGGGATCCGCCGCGAGCTGCCCGTTGGTCTTGAAGCCCCCGAGGATGGCATAGCCGATCGGGATCAGGATCGCGCCCGCGACGAGCACCATGACCACGTAGGCCGCGACACCGCCCAGGTGCAGCCTGGGCACGGACCGACCGCGACGGGCCACCGCGACCTGGCTCGGTGCACGCACCGCGCTAGCCTCCGTAAACCGTGAGGGCGCCATCGGTGTCGCGCCGCAGGACGAAGCGCTGGTAGAGCAGCGCCACCACGAGCCCGAACGAGAACAGCACCACTGCGAGGGCACTGCCGTAGCCCATCTGGTGGGCGACGAAGCCGGCCTTGAACATGCCGGTGGCCATGGTGCTCGAGGCGTTCAGCGGGCCGCCAGCCGTCATGACCCACACGAGGTCGAACAGCTGGAGCGCCCCGATGATCGACAGGAAGACCGAGACCCGAAGGGTCGGGCCCAGGAGAGGCAAGGTGATGTAGCGGAAGACCCTCCGCCGGTCCGCCCCGTCGATCAGGGCGGCCTCCTCGATCTCGCGTGGGATGCCCTGGAGGCCGGCGAGCAGCAGGATCATGTGGAAGCCGAAGTACTTCCACGAGATGATCACGAACAGGCTGATCATCACCATCGTCCCGTCACCCAGCCAGTCCTGGACGAGGCTGCCCAGGCCGACCGCGCCCAGACCCGAGTCCACCAGCGATCCCGGGCGAAGCATGAGCGAGAAGACGATGCCGGTGACGGCCTCGGAGAGGACGTACGGCAGGAAGAACAGCAGCCGGAACACGCTACGCCCGCGGAAGCGCCGGTTGAGCAGCACCGCGAGGGACAGGCTGAACGGGATCTGGATCGACAGGGAGAGGACGATGACCAGCAGGTTGTTGCTGACCGAGGTGACGAACACCGGCGAGTTGAACGCCGTGACGTAGTTCCTGAACCCGATGAAATCGGTGAGCGCCCCGAGCCCGTTCCACTTGTACAGGCTGAACCGTGCGGCCTGGACGATGGGGAACAGGACGAAGACTGCGTAGAGCGCGAGGGCTGGCACCAGGAAGGCAAGGATCAGCGCGCGCGCTCGAAGCCGGCGTGAGCGGGTCCGGTCGGCCTGGCCGGCAGCCATCATCGTGGAACCTCGGGGGTGCGGGGCTTGGTCGCGGGGCAGGGAGGAGCGGCCCGACGTGGTCGGCCCGCTCCTCGTCCGCTGCTCCGATGGTGGTCGCTGGAGCCTACTGCCCCGCGGCCGCCGTCGTGATCGCCTGGCACACCGTCCCCGGCGTGGAGCCGCCGAGGAAGAGGGCGACCGTCGCGTCGTTGATCGCGCTGCCCATCGCGGGAGAGGTTGCCTGGTCGAGGTACAGCTGCATGAACTTGGCCTGGCTGCGACCGGCGAGGACGGCCTGCAGGTTGGCGTCAGCGATCGCGCTCTCGGTGCCCACCGTGGTGGACAGGCCGACGTTGTCCTTGTTGAGCTTGGTCTGGTTCTCGACGTTGTTGAAGAACTTGAGGAAGTCGATGGCCTCCGGCGGGGCGTTCTTGCCCACCGCGATGCCGTTGCCGCCGCCGACGCCGTCGGTCGGCGCGCCGGCGCCGCCTGTGACGGCAGGGAAGGCGAACCAGCCGAGCTTGTCACCGAGACCGGTCTTGTTGGCGCTCTGGTCCTTCTCGACCGACGGCGCCCACTGGCCCATCAGCTCCATCGCGACCTTGCCGTTGCCCACGGCCGCGGCCTCGTCGTTGTAGGTTGCCGACTTGTACCCGGGCTGGTACGGGTTCAGGGCGTTGAGCGCCTGGACCGCTGCGCCGGCCTTGGTGCAGGCGTCGGTATTCCAGTTGCCGGACTGGATCATCTGGCTCAGCGCCTGGCCGCCGCCGTTGCGCAGGACCAGGTACGTCCACAGGTGCATGGACGGCCACTTGTCCTTGCCCGCGATCGCGAGCGGCACGATGTTGGCGGCCTTGAGCTTGGTGATGTCGGCGAGGTAGTCGTCCCAGGTCGTCGGCGGCGCGGTGATGCCGGCCTTGGCGAACAGGTCCTTGTTGTACCAGAAGCCGATCATCCCCATGTCCCACGGGATGCCGTACTGGACGCCCTTGTACTGGTAGATGCTCAGGGCGCCCGGGTTGATGGTGTCCTTCCACGAGGCAACGGCCGACGTGATGTCCTGCAGCAGCCCGGCGTCGGCCTGTGCCGCCATCGTCCCGCCGCCCCACGACTGGAACAGGTCAGGCACGCTCGACGCGTCGACCGTGCTCAGCTTGGTCTTGAATGCCTCGTTCTCGAGAACCGTGATCTCGATCTTCACGTTCGGGTGCGCGGCCGTGTAGGCGTCGGCGATGGCCTGGAAGTCGGACTTGCCGGGCTCGCCGGTGGTGATGTGCCACCACGTGATGGTCACCGGCGCCGCTGCCGGGGACGCTGCGCTCGGGGCAGTCGTGGCCGCCGCCGCCGCCGTGGCTGCCTGGCTCGGCGCGGCCGCGGACGGCGAGGCCGAGCCTGCTGAACCGCCGCAGGCGCTGACCGCGATCGCGAGGACGGCGACGGCACTCGCCAGTCGCCCTGTCATCGACACCATGGATCCTCCTCTGGACACGCTTGACCAATTGCGGCCGACGCACTGCGACCGCCCGAACTCGGACCGCGTGAACCTCCTCGAGCCCGGCGCTCTCCGCCAGTGCGACTGGCCGTCGGCGGCTCGCTCCCGTCACGTGCGGGGAGGAGCACCGCAAGGGACGGGAGTGAGCCGCGGACGTGGCTGGCCCCTCGGCCCAACGCCGAGGGATCGGCCGGGATCACGCCCGCAGGAGCTGATCGTCTGGCAAGGGCCACGTCCTCCGAAAGTTGCGGCCGATAATCGGTCGGGTTTCGACACGCAATCTACATACTCCCCAACCCAAGGTCAACGGCATTCCTGCAAATACGGCGTTGCATCGTCGAAAGTTTCGGGATACCATGCCCGGCCATGACCGCCGAATCGCCCGCGCAGACCCCGCGGAGCACGATCGCCGACATCGCCCGCCTCGCGGGCGTTTCCGTGCCGACTGTGTCCAAGGTGATGAACGGCCGCCCCGACGTCGCCGAGGAGACCCGTCGGCGCGTCGAGGATGCCATCAGCGCCGTTGGCTACAGCCGGGCACCACGCGGGATCCGCCGGTCAGACCTGCTGGAGGTGGTCTTCCACGAGCTGGAGAGCGAGTGGGCGCTCGAGATCGTGATGGGGGTCGAGGAGGCCGCCCGAGACCAGCACATGGCGGTCGTGATCACCGAGATGCACGGGCGGCGGACGCCCGGGCGCGACTGGATCGAGGGCGTCTTGGCGCGGCGACCGGTCGGGCTGGTCGTCGTGTTCTCGAACCTGAGCCCGCAGATGCAGGCGCGGCTCCACCGCAGCGGGATCCCGTTCGTCGTGGTGGACCCGACAGGCGAGCCCGTCCATGACACACCATCGGTGGGCGCCACCAACTGGAGTGGGGGAGTGACCGCGACCCGGCACCTCCTCGGGCTGGGTCACGCGCGCATCGGCGTCATCACGGGCCCGCGCGAGATCTTGTGCAGCCGTGCGCGCCTCGACGGCTATCGCGCCGCCATGGACGCTGCCGGCGTGACGGTGGACCCGGAGCTCATCCGGCACGGAGACTTCCACGTGGCGTCGGGGGAGCGGCTTGCGCGCGAGATGCTGCAGGCGCCGAACCCTCCGACGGCGATCGTGGCCGGCAACGACCTCATGGCGCTGGGGGTCTACCAGGCGGCGCGTGACGCGCACCTCCGGATACCCGAGCAGCTGAGCGTGGTGGGCTTTGACGACCTCCCCGTCGCCAGTTGGGTGAGCCCGCCGCTGACCACAGTGCGGCAGCCGCTGGCGCAGATGGCGAGCACCGCCACGCGCCTCGTGATCGACCTCGCCCGAGGCGGCCAGCCCGAGCAGACGAGGGTCGAGCTGTCGACCGAGCTGGTCGTGCGGGAGAGCACATCGCGCCCGCCGCACGCCGCGCCCGCCGTGGCGCCGGCCACGCTGCCCTCGGCATGATCCGGGACGGCGGCACGTTGCCGCGAAGAGGAGGGCAGGCCGAGTGCCGCAGTTCGACCTGAGTCTCGACGCCCTGCGCGCCTACGACCCGGCGCGGTCCGTGCCGGCCGATTTCGACGCCTTCTGGCAGGAGACCCTCGACGCCAGCCGGCATGCGGCGGGGGAGCCCGCGTTCGCCCGGGTCGAGACGCCACTGCGGACGATCACGACGGACGACGTCACGTTCGGCGGCTACCTCGGCCAGCCCATTCGGGCCTGGCTCCAGGCTCCTGCGGGTGCGGCGCACCCCCTGCCGACCATCGTCGAGTACGTCGGCTACGGCGGCGGCCGCGGCCTGCCCAGCGAGTGGCTGCTCTGGGCGTCGGCCGGGTATGCCCACTTCGTCATGGACACGCGCGGCCAGGGTGGCACCTGGCGGGCCGGCGACACGGGAGACCCCGAGCCCGTCGCGACAGGGCCGGCGCATCCGGGCGTCATGACGCGCGGGATCCTCGATCCCGCCACGTACTACTACCGGCGGCTCATCGCGGACGCCATCCTCGCGGTCGATGCCGCCCGGGCGCACCCGCTGGTCGACCCGGGGCGTGTCGTGGTCGCCGGGGGCAGCCAGGGCGGGGCGCTCGCGCTCGCTGCTGCGGCCTTCGCCCGACCTGCCGCGGCGCTCGTCGACGTCCCGTTCCTGTGCCACCCCCGGCGCGCGCTCGAGGTCACGGACGCCGCACCGTACGGCGAGGTCAAGCAGTTCCTCCGCGTCCACCGCGACGCAACCGAACGCGTGTTCCGGACCCTCGAGTACGTGGACGGCCGCTCGTTCGCCGCCCGGGCCACGGCGCCGGCGCTGTTCGCCGTGGGCCTTGAGGACGAGATCACGCCGCCCTCGACCGTCTTCGCCGCCTACAACGCCTACGGCGGCCCCAAGGACATCCGCGTGTGGCCGTACAACGGCCACGACGCCGGATCCCAGCGCCACGAGCTCGAGAAGTTCGCGTTCCTCGCCGGGCTGGGCCTCACGCCAGACTGACGAGCCACCCAACGGGGGTCCGGGTCGGTGCCGACGTCGCTCTGCCATCGAGCTGGCGTGCAGGGCGGCGAGCTGGTCGGGGAGCGGCCGCACAGGGAGCGGCGTGAGGTCAGGCCGTCAGGACGAGGCCGGCTGCCCACCGGATCGCCCGAAGCCTGCGCCAGAGCCTGCTCTTGGGTCGGGCGCCGGGGGCGCCGGCCGCCGTGGCCGCTTGGCGGGGCCGCTGTGCCGCGACACCCTGGGCACCGAGCCGCACCCGCACCGTGGGCTCGTCCTGCTCGGTCAGGTAGTACTCGTCGATCGTGTTCCGGCCCATCGTCGTGTCCCTTCCCGGCAGATGACGCCCGATGGGGCGCAATCGCTACCGGTGCCGGCCAGCTTCCGTTGACAGCGACACGAAACTGGTATTACGTTGCGCAGTAAGAATTGAGGTTGGCATGCGTATCACGTCGAAGGGTCAGGTGACGATTCCGCAAGAGGTGCGTGAGGCCGCCGGGTTCATGCCCAACACGGAGGTGGACTTCGTCGTCGACGGCGATCTGGTGTTCCTGGTCAAGGCCACAGCCGCGAAGGCGCGTCCCACGAGGGGCGATCGAGTAGTCGCGGCGCTCCGGTCCAGCCGGGCCGACTTCGGCGGGATGTCCACGGACGAGCTCATGGCGCTGCTGCGCGGCGAGCCGTGAGCGGCATCCTGGTGGACACCAACGTCCTGGTGGACGTGATCACGCGCGACCCGCAGTGGGAGTCGTGGTCGAGGGACGCCCTGGACCACGCCGTCGAGCGATCCGTGCTGGTCGTCAACCCGATCGTCTACGGGGAGCTGAGCATTGGCTACCGGGCGATCGAGGAGCTCGACGCCGTCCTGCCCGGCGACCTCTACCGGCGCGAGCCACTCCCGTTTCCGGCGGCATTCCTGGCGGGCAAGGCGTTCGAGGCCTACCGGCTGCGCGGCGGCACCCGCGCCGCGCCCCTGGCGGACTTCTACATCGGCGCGCATGCAGCCATCGCCGGCTATCGGCTTCTCACCCGCGACGCCGCGCGCTACCGGTCGTACTTCCCGCGCCTCGAGCTCATCGCCCCGGAAGCCTGAGCCCGGCGCTCGCGCCTGCCGAGGTTCCGCCGCGGTCGCCCTCGATGAACGAGTAGACGATGAGGTCGACGCGTCCATCGTGGACGAAGTGCCCACCTCCGCCCGGGCCCGCCGGGGCAAGGCTGCAGGGTACTTCCGATAAGGTGAGTTATGTATCCTGCACGCACAGGGGAGCAGGTGTCGAAGGGTCATCGGACAGTCACGGCATGGGGCCACATGACGGTCCGGGTTCGCCCGGGACGTCGAGCGGTTCGAGCGGCTGTCCGCGAGACCTCCCACCCCTCGAGCTCGGTCGCGTCGGGCAGGCCCTCCTCCCGGCGGAGGAGGGTCCACAGGGGCCCGAAGAACAACACGAGGGCGCCGCGTCGACTCGTCCGCGGCGTCCGGGTCCTCCTCGACGATGGGCAGCATCGCCTCGAGTGCCGCCTCCGCGCTCCCGATCGTGGCCCGGCCCGCGTAGCCGGGCTCGAACGCGCCCATGAGCCCGGAGACGGCGTGCTCGAGCCGGTCGCACTCCCGCTGCCACGCGGCGCGCATCTCGTGCTCCGACGGCCATGCCGCGAGTTCGAGGCCATACTCGTGGAAGTGCGCCCGGGTGCGGACCTCCTTGACGCAGTCCGGCAGCAGCTCGGCGGCCTCCCGGATCCGCGCGGGGACCGGGCGGGCAGCGCCAACGTCATCCATGGCGCGAGGATGCCATGCCGAGGCGGGCTCGCAGCGACCCGCGCTGCACCGGGGTGCTCTAGGAGCCTGTGAATGAACTCGGCCGCGATGACGCTCCTCGTGCCGGCCGACGTCTGTGAAACGTGACGGTGCAACGTCTCGGCGACGCAGGCGTCAATCGACCGCAACGGAGGGCCAGACGGTTCTCCAGGGCGAGGCGTCCCGGGGAGGTTCTGATGCGGCGATCCATCGGCACGCTGGCGATCGCGGGCGCCCTGTTCTTGGCGATTCCGATCGCGAGCGTCCAAGCGAGCCCCGGCCTCGGCGTCGCGTTCGACGTCCAGACGACGCTCGGCAACCCATCGTCCGGACCCTTCACGGCGACCGGCGTCGCCGTCAATCGTGGCGTGGTCTGTGCGGATGGCTGGACCATCGACGTCGGCGTGACGGTGACCGGGGCCAACAACCGGTCCGGCGGTGCGACCTACCACGTGCTCAAGGACTTCGTCTGCAATGACGGCAGCGGATCGTTCCTGCTCAAGTTCGAGGTTCGCGCCGACGACTCGCGCAGCCGTCCCTACTCCTGGATGGTCGCGGGCGGGACCGGCGCGTACTCCCACCTCGCGGGGTCGGGCTCCGGATACAGCGTGGCCGCCGACTACGGCATCAATGACCGCATCTTCGGCAACGTGCACTGACGCCATCGACTGCGCATTGGCGCGGGGTGGGCGACGCCTGATCGTGACGGCGTCGCCCGCCCCCACGTGCTGAGCGGGGCCATCGGCGGTGGCTCCACCTCCTCGATCGTCGCCGCCGCGTCCGCTCGCGGCACTGCGGCGTCAGAGCCTGTGGATGAACTCGGCTGCAGGAGTCGGCGAGCGCGAGAGGGATGGACCTTGACCCGCCGCCCCGACGAGGAGACGCTCCATCCATGCTTCGCCGTGGCTCCGGCGCTTCGTGAGGCAGTAGGCGGAGCGCGCCCACGGCTCGCGGGTCATGTGAAGGCCACCGCGACTGATGCGTCGTGACCCCCTGGATCGCTGACCGTCAGATGGCCCCTCGACAGCAGGCTGTCGGGCGTGAAGTCGCGCAGAAATGACCGGGAATGCCCCCGACGCCCCAGCGAGCAACTCGCATGGACTGTCGGGAACAACCTGAACCTTCGGAAAACCGGACGTGACGTGGACCCGGTTTCGTCGGGCGTCGTCCCAAACGGTCGCCGGGTCACTCCGCCGCGACTCGGGGCGCGAGTCGCAGCTCGATGGTCCCTCGCGAGACGGCCGCCGCGTATCGATCGAGGGTTGAGAAGCGAATGTCCGACTTCGCGGACTCGATCTCGGCGACGACCGACTGTCGCACCTGCATCAGGTCGGCGACGCTGGTCTGCGTCAGGCCGTTCGCCCGGCGGATCGCGACGAGCTCGGCGACGATCCGCTGCCGCCGGACCTCGGCGTCGAGCAGCGAGGGGTAGTCCGGGTTCGCGGCCGTCCGCCGCGCGATTGACCGGTCGAGGTCGTCCATATCGTGGAGGGTATCGGGGATCACCGCTATCGTCAATAACCTATACCTCCCGGCGCCGACGCCAGTCGTCACGACGCCGCAGCGCTAGTTCGACGACGCGCTTCGGCGTGCGCTGCGTCCTCTTCTCGAGGAGGACCAGCGCGAGCAGGACCCTGCCCCTCGCGCCCTCGGACGAGAACTGCAGTCGGTAGGAGCGGTCCACGCCGTTCGCCTCGAGTTCGTGGACGTCCTCTCGAAGATGCCGTGAGGCCTCGAGTCCGTCGTCCCGCACGATCTTCATCCGGGCATGGATGCTCAGCGCATCCTCCTCCGGCAGCGCATCGATCTCCTCGGCAACGACCTTGTCCCCGCGGCGGGTCTCCCAGAACCTCCATCGGTGCGACACGTCGCGCTGCCCCAACGCCCCGCTGCCGCGACGCCTGCCCCGATCTGCCATTGAGCCGCCGCTTGGCACGGGCATCGGCCGGATGCCGTGCTGAGGCTCGAACATAGGCGCGGCGCCTTTGCCCCTGCTTATCGCACGCCGGATCCCTCGCGCGAGCTTGCGAGATTGCGCTCGAGCAGACGCTCGAGGGTCACGGCGTCGGCGACCTCGGCACTCCAGCCGTACGCGGCGAACACCGCGGCGTCGAGGTCGGCGTGGGCGTTGGCGAGCCAGGTGGGGCGCTGGTTGTAGAGGTTGGTCAGGGTGCGCTTCTCGAGGTCGGCGGGGGCGAGGTTGGGCGGGTTGAGCCAGCCGTCGCGGAGCTCGACGAGGCGGCGGGCGGCCTCCCCTACCCTGGCGCGCTGCTCGTCGGTTGGGTGCGGCGGGAACGGGAAGGTCTCGAAGCAGGTGGTGGGGGTGTAGGTGAACCCGGAGATGGCCTCGCGCCGCTGAGCTCCAGCGGTGTGCCTGGACCACACTTCGTGGACGCGCGACTGCAGGACGCCGAAGAAGTAGTCATCGTCCGTTGCGAAGGCGATGAGCCGGCTGTCGGGAAGCGTTGCGCAGGGTACCCAAGCGAAGATCCGGTATGGGGACAGGCGTGTGGTTGCGATGTACCGGCTCAGTCCAGAAATCGCCCGCCTGAGTCCCGATCGGGCCTCGACGTGCAACCACCACCGCTGTGCGTACGCGGCGCGGGCGTTCTTGATGCGCTCCGGCTGCACGTGCCGGCGGACATACTCGAACGGCGCCTCGTAGAGAGCCGCCTCCGCCGCGGTCATGTCAACGCCAAAGTCAATGATCCACATGCCGCGCGATCGCCCATTCAGGTCTTCGCCGTTGATCCATGGCCGCATGACATCGGCGTTCGATCTGCCATCGGGGTTCGGCTGCGCGAGCATCCGAATCGCCGTCGCCTCGTCGATCTCGAAAGGACCGCCCTTCGTGTCGCCCATGAACGCAATACCGAGGTTGGCGGCGATCGGGCGGATGGTCGTAAGGTCGAGTCCGGATGACAGGTTTGGGTTGATCCGGCTTACAGAGTGACCGTCGAGCTCGGACTCGGGCTCGCTGCCGTCGTCTTGGCCGACAAAGCTGATGTGGACGGCGGCTCCTGCCAAGACCCACGGATCATCTGAGCGAGCGAAGAAGATCCGCCCCGTCTCGGCGATGCGCTGTAGAACCTTGCGACTTGCTCCTGAACGGATCGATTGGTTCGCCAGCAAGCCAGCGCGCCTCGTGCCACCTTCAGCGATCTGCGCGCGCGCCTTCTCGTGCCAGTAGGTGACGAAGTCGGCCTCGCGCGGGACCCGGCCTTCGAAGACCTGAAAGAGGTAGTCGACGTATTCGTTCCCGAGTCCTCGCCGCATCCACTTTCCGCCGAGGAACGGCGGATTCCCCACGATGAATTCGGCCGCCGGCCATTCGGCTTCGCGGGGGTTGGCGGGGTCGGAGAGGTCGAGGAGGGCGTCGCGGCACTCGATGTGGTCGAGGCGGCGCAGGATGGGGTCGCGGGCGTAGCCCAGGCCGTGGCGGATCATCCACTGGATCTCGCCGATCCAGACCGTGACGCGCGCGAGCTCGGCGGCGTAGGCGTTGAGCTCGATCCCCAGCACGGACTCCGGGCCGATCTGCGGCACCTGCATCGGCCGGCGCAGGACGAGCGACCCCCAGTTGATGGCCTCGAACTCCAGGTCCTTGAGCGCCCACAGGGAGACGATCAGGAAGTTGCCGCTCCCGCACGCGGGGTCGAGCACGCGGACGCCGCGCAGGCGCGCGAGGAAGGCCTCGAACACCGCGTTGGGGTCCTGGTCGCGCGGGGTGGACCTCGTCACCTTCCGGCCGGACAGCACGAGCTCGGTGACCCGGGCCTGCATCGCGGTGAACTCGCGCCGGAGCGGGCGGAGGATGACGGGCTCCACCAGCTTCCAGATTGCGTCGCGATCCGTGTAGTGCGCGCCCAGCTGCGCGCGCTGCTCGGGGTCCAGGCCGCGCTCGAACAGGGTGCCGAAGATGGCGGGCTCGATCAGCGCCCAGTTGAGGCGGCTGACCTCGAGCAGCGTCGTGATCTCCGAGCCGGTGAGCTCGAGGACGTCGGCCGTGTCGAACAGGCCGCCGTTGAACCAGCTGATCTCCTCGACGCCGAACAGGCCGCCGCCGCCGGACATCTTGGCGAACAGGTCGGCCAGGGCCCGCGCGAACACGTCGGATCGACCCTTCGACACCGCCGCCAGCCGGCCGAAGATGCCGTTGGGCAGAAGGCCCGCGTCCTCGGCGAACAGGCAGAACAGGATCCGGTCGAGGAAGTGCGCCACCCGCTCGGGGTCGTGGCCTCGGGCGCGGAGGCTCTGCGCCATCTCGGCGAAGTGGCGGGCGGCCTGCTCGGTGATCTGGGCCGGCAGCAGGTGGGGCCGAAAGCTCTCGGGGTCGATGAACACGTCGCGCAGCTGCTGGAGGCCGGCGCTCGGGTCGTCGGCTGCCAGGTCTGCCAGCGTGATCGTTGTCAGCACGGGGCTGAGGCTGGTGAAGTTGGTCCGGATCTCGATGCGCTCGAGGTCGGACACGATCAGCAGCGGCGGGTTGCCCAGGTCGTCCTTGTACGCAAGGAGCTGGACGTAGGCGGCTTTCAGGTCTTTGCGCTTGCCCTTGTACTCCCAGGCGAAGAAGCCGCGCTTCCAGACGTCGGCGAAGCCGTCACCCCCGCCGGCCTTCTCAACACGGCGCTCGAAGGCGTACTGGTCGCCCGTGGGATCGGCCTCATGCGGGGTGGGCTCCCCCACCATCCGGCACAGGTCGATGAAGTGCTCCTGCGAGGCGGCCTTCTCGGTGGTCGTCACGCCGCGCCACTTGGCGGCGAACGCGGCCGGCGTCAGGGTCGGCGGCATCGGCCGATCCAGCGCGTCCATGCCCCCGTCGGCATCCCTGCCGGTGCCCTCCCCTGCTCGGCCGGTGACGGCCGGCTCCCCTACTCTACGCCGCGGCGCCCCCGCTCTGCTCGACGGGGTGACGCCCGGGCCTACCTATCGGAACGGGTTGACGATCCGGACCCCGTCGATGGGCTCGCCGTCCGAGAGGTTCTCGGTCAGGATCTCGTCCGCGCCGGCGCGCTGGGCCGCGGCCATGATCATCGCGTCCCAGATCGAGATCGACGCGCGCTCGTGCAGCTCGGTGGCCGTGAGGATGAGGACCGGATCCACGGTGACGACGGGCCACGCGCTGTAGAGCCTGACGATCTCGCGGGCGTCCGCCGACGGCATCGCAAGCGAGGATCTGCCGGTCGCGACGACGTAGAACTCCTGGAGCACCTGGGTGCTCACGACGCCCGTCCGGGTCGCCCACAGGTCGCCGAGGCGCTGCCTGGCCACACGCTGCTTCGCCGGCTCCGAGCCGTCGTGCGCGTACACGAGGATGTTGGTGTCCACGAACGTCCTCACCGGTCGAGCGCTACTCGGCTCGCGGGGCGCCAAGGCGGTCCAGCCGATCCGCGTACAGGTCGTCGCGCGTCCACGTCCGCCCGCCCAGCGCCGGCGGCTCCTCCAGCAGGTCCATCGCGCGGGCGCGCGCGGCCTCGTAGCGCTCGTCCTCCGCGACCATGCCCTCCAGGGTCCGCGCGACCAGTGCGCTCACCGATGTGCCGCGGCGCGCCGCGAGGACCTTGACACGCAGGACCGTCTCGACCTCGAGCTGCAGGGTGAGATTCGTCTTCGTCATCGGCCACAGTCCTCTACGTGGCCCACAGTCTACCACGTGGCCGTGCCTCCCCACGCACCGGCCGGGTGTTCCGTACGGCTACGAACTCGACGGGTGGGCCGGGGTCGGTACCTTGAAGTCGTTGGTTCGTAGCCCCACGGAACGGAACCGACGAGGAGGGAAGCTTCTGACCGCTGCGACGGTGCGTGGACGGGCTGCATGCCCGCGCGGATGCGGCCCAGTCGTCGAGTTCGTAGCCCAGCAGAACAACGCCGTGTTGACTGCTGGCACCGGCTCCGAGGCCCAAGGTTGCGCCCGGGCGCCGAGCGGCGCAGTATTCGCGCACCGTTTGACCAGCCGGGGGCAATCCACGGGCAAGGCCGGTCATGCCGTAGCGGGACGCGTCTCGAAGGCAACCTCGCGTCGCCCGCCCGGAAGGAGGGGCCACCACTTCGATCGGCTCGAAGCGTTCACATCCTCGAGCACGAGACCGGGTTGGCCGGATGGCTGCGCCTCAGTTCGGCGCACCTGGAAGCCCGGTCGTGTCATCGGTATCCGACACCCCGAACATGGGAGATGTCCGTTGCGTTCCGATCGCCTGACACGGATTCGACGGCCGATGGCCGTCCCGATCGTCGCCGCCCTCCTCAGTGCCTCGCTGCTGCCGGCCATCACGCAGGCCGCCAGCAGCAAACCCGACCTCAACACCCTCGCCGGCAAGGTCGCGGCACTCCAGGGCACCGCGGGCCTCCAGGTCCGCTTCTCGAGCTTCATCGAGCAGGAGGCGCAGGACGGGTCTGCGCCCGCGACGTCCACCCCGATCACGCCCAAGAACGTGCTGAGCAGCCCGCTCGACGGGAGCAGCGTCGCGGCCCCGGCCGTGACGGTCAACCAGGACACCGCCGGCGCCCCGCAGAACGAGACCGCCATCGCGGTCGATCCGAACAATGCGAACCGCGTCGTCGCCGCGGCCAACGACTACGTCACGCGGACGTGGTCGTGCTCGATCAACGGCACCCCGTGCAGCGCGCTGGGCGACGGCTACTCGGGCACCTACGCGTCGAACGACGGCGGCCAGACGTGGTGCTGCACCTCGAGCGATCCCAGCCACCTCGGGACGCTGATCCCGGGCGTGGACCGGCTCGCCGGCGGCCAGTACGACGCGGGCGGCGACCCGGCCCTAGCGTGGGACAGCCGCGGCCACGTCTACTACGCCGGGCTCGGGTTCAACCGGACCTCGGCCGCGAACACGGTCACCGTGAACCGCGGAAGCTTCGACGGCTCGGGGAACCTGTCCTGGGGCGCGCCGACGTTCATCAACCCGACCACGTCGCCGTCGATCTTCAACGACAAGGAGTGGATCGCGGCCGACCACAACGTGGCGAGCCCGTTCCGTGACCGGGTGTACGTCACCTGGACGCGGTTCGTGTTCAACGCCAACACAGGCGCGTACGTCCAGTCGCCGATCTTCTTCGCAGCCTCGTCCGATGGCGGCGCGACGTTCAGCGCGCCGAAGTCCATCTCCGGGAACGTCCTGTACGGCCAGGGCTCGCGGCCGGTCGTCGGTCCCGACGGCTCGCTCTACGTGTTCTGGGACGGCTCGACGCGGCTCGCGTCGCTCAACTCGACCTACGTGGTCAAGTCAACCGACGGCGGCGCGTCGTGGTCGAAGCCGACAGCCATCAGCCAGCTGACCGACAGCGCGCTCCTGCGCAACACGGTCTTCCGCAACAACAGCTTCCCCGCCGCCGCGGTCGCCGCCAATGGCGACCTCTACGCGACGTGGACGACGGAGACGTCGGGCAACGCGCTCAGCGGCGACACGAGCTGCGCCTCGTGGCTGGGCTCGATCGCGCCCGGCTGCCGCTCCTACGCCGTGTACAGCAAGTCGACCAACGGCGGCGCCACCTGGTCCGCCCCGGCCCGCGTGTTCGCGGCGGCCCCGCGCACCGCGATCGGCTACCCGGTCACGCAGCCGGGCGGCGACACCCTCGGCGCGCCCGCGGCGAGCGCGGTCGAGGACATCTTCCCCGCCATCTCCACGGCGCCCGACGGGACCGTGTACATCGGCGCGTACCGCGGTGATGTCGTGTCGCCGTGGCAGACCTGCGCCTTGGCTCCGCCCCCGCCCGAGGGCCGGATCAACTGCACGACGCTCGGCAACTACATCCACAACACCCGGCTCGACTACGTCGTGACCAACCTGGGCACGACGCAGACCGTGAGCACGCACCCGATCAACACGCGAAACGGCTTCGGGGGCGGGTTCTTCGGCGACTACACCGACCTCTCGGTCGGCAGCGACGGCCGGTTCCACGCCTTCTGGACCGACTCGAACAACAAGCAGTCCGTGGTCTGGTTCTACGGGCTCGAGTTCGCCCCCACCCTGATCAACCAGGAGGACGTCGTCACCGCGAGCGGCGCCTTCTAGGGCTCCCCTCCTCCGCGACACACGGGCCCGCGATCGACGCCGTCGGTCGCGGGCCTTCTCGTTTCGCCGGGCCGTCCCCGCCGCGCGACACGCTCGCCGGCGGGCCCTGCCATGCCTGCGACGGGCATGGCGTGATACCACGCGGTATCATGCCCGTCATGCCGATGACCCTTCGCCTCACGCCCGAGGAGACCGAGGCGCTCCGCGAGACCGCGCGACGCGAGCACCGCTCGATGCAGGCGGTCGCACGGGAGGCGATCGCGGCCTACGTCTCGAGCCGCAGCCGTCGGCGCGACGAGCATCTGGCGCGCATCGTCGCCGAGGACGCCGAGTTGCTGCGCCGCCTCGGCAGCGCGTGATCGAGTACCTCGACCTCGACGACCTGCTGGTCGCGGCGGACGCGGCTGTGGGCGGACGGGCGGCCGTTCGCGACGTGGGCCTGCTCCAGGCGTCGGCAGCGCGGCCGCAGGCGTCGGCATTCGGTGAGGACGCCTACCCCGATATCGACCAGAAGGCGGCCGCCCTCCTCCACGCCATCGTCACGGGCCACCCCCTGGTGGACGGCAACAAGCGCCTGGGGTGGGTTGCTGCCCGACTGTTCTGCCTGCGCAACGGGGCCGACCTCGCCGCACCCGCGGACGACGCCTTCGCGCTGGTGATAGCCATCGCCGCGGGCGAGATGGACGACATTCCGGCCATCGCGAGCCGTCTCCGCGCCTGGCGGACTGGGGCCGCAGACTAGGCATTCCACAGGCGCGATGGCGGCGGGCATCGCAGATCCGGGGGGCGTCAGGCCGGAACGACGACGCTGCGGTACATGGCGAAGGTGGGATCGCGGGTGATGATCGTGGGGCCGCGTTGCCGCGCCTGGGCGGCCAGCATCCGGTCGAATCGATCCCGATGATGTGCCGGCAGGGCCGCAGCGATCTCGCCGTCGATGCCCCCCTGAGGGCGGCGACGGCGCGACCGGCCAGGCAGGGGGGTGTCAGACGGAGGTGCTCTCCTGCGGCTCGTCGGCCTGATGGGCTCGGGTGTGCCAGGCGTCGAGCATCGACTCGATTCTAGGCGGCAGCCGGAAGTCGTCGCTGGACGCTGGGCCGAAGCCGGGCCCGGCGAAGTGGCGGTGGCCGTGTCGCGGGTACGGCCCCGCGGACCCGGGCTCCCCCACCTCGGCCCATAGCATCTGGCGGTGGCGCATGGCCGCGCGCGCCACGATGGCGGCGGCGGGGATGAGCAGGAGCAGCCCGATGTTCGGGCCGCCGCTGGTGGACTTGTCGCTCACGTCGTTCTCCAAGGTTCGCTGGGTGGTGCCGGCAGGCCTCCCTGCCGATCGCCTGACGTGAGCATCCCGTCGCGGTGTGCAGAATGTGTGCGGATGGCGCGCAGAAGGTGCGCGCAGAGGGACGTGATGCGAGGCGGGTCCGGTGGCGCCGGGCAGGATCGGCCGCGGCGCCACCAGGAGCGGGCTCAGCTCAGGGCATGACGCCGAAGTAGCCGTCCTCGCCGGCGCCAGTGCGGCCGGCGAAGGTGACCAGGTTGCGCATGTCCGTCCAGTAGGCGACGACGCCGCCGCCATCGGGCAGGGCCGCGATGTTCGAGTAGTCGCCGATGAACGAGCTCGGGTGCGGGAACGACGTGTCGAGCGTCGCGCCCGAGAACCAGCGGTCGTTCGTGGTCGGGTTCGACAGGGTCGTGGTGACCTGGGACAGCGAGAACGTCGAGGCGCCCGCGCTGGTCTCGGTCGCGAGCGTGTAGCCGTACTCGTGGTTCGCCGCGTCGTACGAGCGGTCGAAGAAGCCGATCCGCAGCAGGCCGCTCGAGTCGAAGGCCGCCCACGGCATGAACTGGTCGCCCGGCAGGGCGATCGCGGTCGGGACGGACCAGGTCTGCCCGTGGTCCATCGACTGGCTCACGACGATGTCGGAGTTGGTGGTCGCCTTGTACGGGTTGGTATTCGCCGGCAGCGTGCTGTTGCGCATGTCGGAGAACACGAGCGCGAGGTGCGCGCCGTCCTTCGGGTCGGCCGCGATGTTGCCGGCCGCCCACGTCCGGAAGGTGCTGTCCTGGTAGGTCTGGCGCCCGAGCGCGATCGGGTAGTCAGTGGCGCCGTCGACGACGTGCGACACGAAAACGGGGGCTGACAGCGCGTGGCCCGTCGTCGGGCTCACCTCGACCGTCATGTAGTCGTCGCGGCCGGTGATGAGGTCGGTCGTGTTCATGAACGACACGAAGACGCGGCCGTCGGCGGTCACGGTGGGCGTGGACACGAACGCCTCGTCGAGGCTCCCGGAGATGACCGTGGGCTTGGACCAGGTCATGCCCGCGTCGTGGGTGACGGTGGCGTAGATCTTGGCGCTGATGAACGAGCCCTTCTGGCCCTGGCGGAAGTCACCGAAGGTGACGATCGCGTTGCCGTTGCCCCAGGCCGCGATGTACTCCTTGTCGAGCAGGTCGCCCACGCTCGTGAAGACGCCGCTGCCGCTGGCGACCCGCGCCTGCGACCAGTGGATGCCGCCGTCGGCCGAGGTGTGGACCAGGACGTCGGGGCTCTGCGCGTTGCCCGGGCCGACGAACCGGAAGCCGAGCGTCGCGTAGTAGGCGTTGCCGGCGGCGTCGAACGCGACGGCCGGATCGCCGCTGGCCTGGTAGGTCGACGAGTCATTGACCGGGTAGGTCGTCCAGCTCTTGCCGCCGTCGAACGAGACGTGGGCGCGCGAGAGCGTGGTCTCGGTCACGTGGCCGCCCGGGTTGATCCCGAGCTGGTAGTCGTTGAGGCCGCCGATGATGTTGTTCGAATGGAGGGGGTTGACCGCGATGGAGGTCTCGTTGTGCGGGCCGGTGCCCTCGCAGTCGGTGTTGACGTTGGCCTCGTACGAGACCGGCGTCGTGCAGATCGGCGAGCCCGGCTTGACCGAGCCGCCGGTGCCGAAGACCGCACCGGCAACGGGCGAATCGGCGAAATTGTTGTGCAGGAAGTCGACCGGTTGGGACAGGTCGCCGCCGATCGCGAAGACCGGCACGACGATGACGAGCGAGAGCGCGAGCGCGGCGACGCCGATCGCGGCGCCGGCACGCCGTCGCGAACCGTGGACCCGGGGATGCAGCATCCTGGACTCCTCAATGGACGCCGGTGCCTGCGGGATCGGCAGGCATGCCGTCGCGGCCGAAGGCCTGCATTACACCGCAATCTGCGGCGGTTGTCCTGCCGGGGATATCGCGGGCGCGCCGCTCGTCAGGCGGGGGCCACCTGGCGCTTCGCCCAGGCGTAGAGCGCGTCGTACACCGGCAGCTCGAGGCGGAGCTGCTCCTCGTCGTCGACGCCCAGGTCCATGAAGCCGCGCGCGATCGCCTCGAGGCCGCGCGACTGCGGTGTGATGTCGGCATCCTCGCTGACGTCGGCCCCGTGGACAACCTTCGCGACGAGCGCGAGGGCCGGGTCCTCGCCGAGGTGAAACTCCTCGATGATGGTCTCGAATGAGCACTTCCCGTCGCGGTGGGTGTACTTCGCGCCCGGAGCGTCGAAGCTGACTGCCCCCTCGCGATCGGCATAGGCGAGGACCTCGCCCCTCGGGACGTAGACGATCTCGGCTTCGGCCTCGATGAATCGCAGGATGAGCCACGGGCAGGCGATCCGGTCGGTGTGCGGGTGCTCTCGGGTGACCCATTTCATGGCTGGGGCTCCTCCTTGGCGGGCGTGGAAGGCACGCGGCCTGCTGAACGGGCAGCAGTCGTGCCCGATCGGGCACGGAACGCACCGACTCGGCGTCGGGCTCGGGTTCTAGCGCGTCAGGACGGCGACGATGACGGCCGCGACCACGGCCGAGACGACGCCCACCGCGAGGCCCATCACGCCCAGCCGGCGGTCGACGGCGCGCTGGCGGACCCGGTAGACGAGCCCGGCGAACCCCGCCGCGACGACGAGTGCCATGAGATCCCAGGCGGCCTCCCCCCGGAGGCTTCGCACCATGACGAGGACCAGGACCCCGAACGTCATGATCGCGGCGACGAGGCGCTCGGCCTCGGCGTCGACCGCCCGCTCGCGCTCGTCGCGCTCCACCAGTCCGTTCACGAGGGGTCTCCTTCCAGCCAGAACAGCTCGGCGACCGGCACGGAGAGCACCTGGGCGAGCCGAAACGCGAGCAGCGCCGATGGCGTGTACTGGCCAGTCTCGATCGAGCTGATCGTCTGGCGGCTCACGCGCGCCGCCGCGGCGAGCTGCTCCTGGGACAGGTCCCGCTCGGCCCGGGCGACCCGAAGCCGGTTCTCGAGTCGGAGTTGGCCGTTTCGCACTGCCATCCATCAGACTGTCGCACGTACTTGTCACTCTGTCAAGTGTACTTGGCATCGAGAGCGATGCCGGCCGCGTTGCGCTCGCGCCCCGGCGCCCGCCAGCCCGACGGGCGGCTCGGTTCGCGGCGGCGTGCCCGCTGGATCCCCGGTCACCTCCCCGCGGTGCCGCTCCGACTCGTGGCCTGGCGGAGTCCCCGCAGCCGCAGGCCCATCGCAAGGGCGATGATCCCGGCGAAGATCGCGGACCACGAGATGTAGGCCACCGTGAGCAGCGCGCCCACGATCGGGAAGAGCAGGATAACGAGACCGGCGACCACGCGGATCGCGCCGACCAGGGCGATGAGCCACTCGTCGTCGACCTGCTCGCGGATGCGGTACGCGGCCAGGTAGTGCGCGACCCCGCCGACGACGAGCCAGGCGCCCAGGAGCAGCATCAGCGCGGCGATCGTTGGGCCGGGCAGCAGCGCGGCGAGGATCCCGGCGACGATGGACACGACGCCGGTGATGGCGAAGGGCCACGAGCGGCCGCGCTCCTCGGCGACCCGCATCCCCTCGACGATGGCCACGACGCCGCTGATGATCGCCCAGGCTGCGAACAGGTATGCAAGTGTGACCAGTGTCAGCCCGGGCAGGAGCAGGGCGAGGACCCCGAAGACCACCCCGAGGACGCCCTCGACGACCAGGACCCACCATTGACGGGAGGCGGCGGCAAGCATTCGATCGCTCCTGAAGCGCGAGCTGAGACCAGGCACGCGCATCGTAATGCGCCGGGCGGAAGGCGACCTCGTGCGAGCCTGTCCACCCGGGCGGCAGCCGGGATGCGACGATCAACGGGTGCGCCGCCTCCTCGTCGTCGACTTCGCCAACATCGCCCACCGCGCGTACTTCGCGGGCCGCGGCCGGCCGGCCTTCGCGCCCGATGGTCGCCCGACGTTCCTCGTGGGCACGTTCCTGCGCCTTGTCCTGGCACGGATCCGCGAGGAGGAGGCAACCCACGTCGCGCTCGCGTTCGAGAGCACGACCGGCTCGCGGCGCCGCGAGATCGACCCGACCTACAAGCCGCGCAAGACGGCGGAGCCCGACGACCTGCTCCCGCAGCTGCGCGACGCCAACATCGCGGCCGGGCGGATGGGCTGGGCCCGCTACCGGGCCGAGGGCTGGGAGGCCGACGACGCGATGGCCGGGATCGCCGACGCAGCCGTGGCCGCCGGGTTCGACGAGGTGCTGCTGCTCACCGCCGACCACGACCTGCTGGGGATGGCCAGCGACCAGGTGGCGGTGCTCAGGCCGCGCTCGGGCGGCGGCGTCGACCGGTACGGGCCGGCGGAGGTCGAGGCGCGCAGCCCCTACCTCGTGCCGCCCGCGCTGGTCGCGGACGTGAAGGCCCTGATCGGCGACTCGACCGACGGCTACCCTGGCGTGCGCGGCATCGGCCCGGCGGTGGCGCCCGGCCTGGTGCGGCGGTTCGGTTCGCTGACGGCGCTCTACGAACGGATCGACGAGGTGCAGCACGCGAGCGTGCGCCAGCGGCTGATCGCCGGACGGGAGGACGCCTTCCGCTGCCTCGACCTCGCGACGCTGCGGCGCGCCGCTCCCCTGTCCCCTGCCTTCGACCCCGATGCCGGCCGCCTGGGCTCGCACGACCCGGAGCGCGCGTCGGCATGGCTCGCGTCCATGGGCCTCGCGGACCTGCTCCGGGCCCGGGACGCGTAGCGGGCGCGACGCCGGACGCCACTCCCGCGGGCAGCCCGAGGGGCCCACCGGCTGTCGTCGGGCGAGCCGACGGACAGCACGCCCATCCGAGACGATGGCGCGCCGTGGGCTCTCGGGCCGGTGTGCGTCACGGGCAGCGCGGACCGTCAGCGCTGCCCGTGACGACCAGGTCCGGCCCGATCCCGCTCCGCTACGAGGCGGCCCGCGCCGCCTCCGCCACCTCGTCGATGAGAACCTGCGCCCGGGCCGCGAGGGACTGCGCCTCGTGCTGCGAGATCGGCACGCCGGCGAAGTCAGCGCCGTTGAGCGCCGCCTTGATCTGCCCGGCCAGCGCGTCGCGCTGCGCCGTCCAGCCGGTGATCTGGGACTCGAGCCGCGCATAGGTGGAGTCGTCGCCCGCCGACCCGCTCGCGAGCGCCACGGTGGAGATGCGCAGGATCGCCATGTCGAACGCGCCGAACGAGGCGTTGAGCTGCTTGTAGACGGGGGCGATCGTGGCGTAGCCGCCCGATTTCTTGACGGCGGCCGGCACCGCCCAGCCCGTCAGGTCCTCGAACAGGAGCCGCCCGTCGCTGACGTAGTCGTCCCGGAGGCCGAGCAGCGTCAGCATCGTCGGCCGGAGGTCGGTGTGGTCGGACCAGGTGGTCATGTCCACCCCCTTGTTCACCACGCCCGGGCCCACCATGCCGATCCAGGTCGAGGCGATCTCGTCCTGGATGTCACCGTGGTTCCAGGCGTAGCTCTGGCTGGTCCGGGCCGGGATGGACGCGCACGCCCCCGGGGTGGCGCAAGCCGGTCCGCCTGTGGCGAAGAAGAACCAGTTGGGGTCCTCGAAGGGCGTGAATGTCGGCGTCCTGGCGGGGTCCGTCGTGACCATGTGCAGCGCCTTCATGCCGGCGTGGTCCGCCAGCGCCACCGTGATGTTGTGCTCGACGCTGCCGGTGTACGGGTTCTGCCACGACAGCGCGGCCACCTCCCGTTCAAGGGTCCGGGTGACCGTGTCCGTCTGCGCGGGATTGCCGGTGATGTACACGTTGGGGGCGTCATCGGAGTGCACCGTGAACGGCGTCGTGTCGCCGCTCTGGGTGAGGACCATGCGGCGGAGGTCGGCGTTGATCTCGCCCACCTGCGAGTACGTGCAGGGGACGGTCACGCCGTCGCAGCCGGCGGGCGACGGGCTGCCGCCGACGAAGTGGTCGCCCTCGTCGACGGTGAACACGAACAGCGTGTTCGACTTGTTGATCCCGTCGGCCGCGAGGCGCTCGAAGAAGCGCTGGAAGGCGAGGTCGTAGTCGTGCAGCTGCTGCACATAGCCGGCCTCGCCGGGGCCGTAGGCGTAGTGGATGCTGCCCGCGGTGCCGTGCCCGTCGTGGGCGTCGGAGATGTAGGCGTACGTGACCGGGATCCCGGCCTCCTGCATCTGGGCGACGTACGAGAGCGAGACCGTCGCCTCCATGCCGTCGAAGCCCGGGAAGCCGACGTGGCCGCGCGCGTCCTGGATCGTCTTGCCGCCGAGATCGGTGGGGTTGGAGCCGAAGCCGATGGCCGGGTCGACGTACTTGGCGCCGAACAGGCCCTGGTAGCCGGAGTAGCCGCCCGGCTCGTCGGGCAGCAGGTCCGGGCGGGAGTGGTTCGCGGACGTGCACAGCGTGGAGCCCTGGGCGCAGTGGACGCCGAGGCCCACGAAGTCCGCGAACGCCTGGCCGGGGTTGGCCGCCACCTCGGCCGCCTCGGGCGAGTTCGCGCCGAACACGGTGGGGATGTCGATGGCGGTGTTCTCGAGGACGGTGTTGGCGGTCCCCACCGAGCCGACGTCGCAGCCGGCGCGCGTGTAGGGAACCCACGGCGCCGGCGCCACCTTGCCGTTCTCGTTGATCATCGTGGGCGTGGTGTCGGTGGTGGTGCCGGCCGGGTCGAACAGGGGCGACGTCCAGTAGGCGAACGAGACGCCGGTCCGGGTGGTGCCGTCGGGCTTGAAGTAGCGGAAGCTGTTCGAGACCGGCTGCCCCATCCGGTCGGGGTAGACGCCGGTCAGCGAGGTGAGGATGCCGGTGGCGGTGTGGGAGATCAGGACCGTGTGGTCGTTGCCCAGCAGCGTGCCGTTGTCCTTGATGAAGTTGAGCAGGTGGGGCATCTGCTCGAGGTCAGACGGCACGTTGGGGCTGTCGCGCCGGAAGTGGGTGTTGTCGAACTGGATGTAGATGACGTGCTTCGTGTTGCCGCTCGGCGAGTTGAGCTGGCACGGTGAGCTCGGCGCGACCGAGCGGGTGATGTCCGCGGCAGTGGCCCCCGCTGCGGTGGTGAGCAGGCCGCCGGCGAGGGCGCCCGCGGAGGCGAGCGCAACCAGCCGATGGACAGACCGGTGCCGGGAGAACCTCATTCGTCATCTCCTCGCTGGACTTGGCGGACCGAGAGGCAGGACGCGGGCGGCGGCCACGAGGGCACGGGCGCTGGGCGCACCGTGGTTCCAGGGTTGTGGGGCAACGTTACGGCGGCGTGAACGCGCTGTAACCGGGGTAGGGCGATTTGCGATGCATCTGTAGTCGCGGGCTGGTCCCGCTGGGCCGGCTCCCCCACCCGTGCCAGTGACCCGGGCTACAATCTCGGTTCGTGCAGCGCCTCCAGGTCCCGAAGAACCACCTGATGCTCATCGCGGGCGTCGTCTGGTGCCTGGCGGGAGCGATGGTCTGCCTCGTCGGGCTGCCGCTGCTGTTCCGCCTCGACCCCCTGGACCCTGCGCTGCTCCCCCTGGCGCTGGTCATCTTCCTCGTGTTCTACGTGTTCGTCTTCTCGCGCCTGGTGCGCAAACACACGTACCGCGTCCGCGCCCGGACCGAGGACCGGCTCCCCTTCTGGCACTTCTTCAACGCCTCGTCGTGGGCGGTGATGGCCGTCATGATGGGCGGCGGGATGACGCTCCGACTCTCGCACGCCGTCCCCGACTGGTTCATCGCGTTCTTCTACAGCGGCCTGGGCGTGGCGCTGTTCCTGTGCGGCCTGCGGTTCGTCGGCGTGTTCGCGCGCAAGGACGTGCTCGCGCTGGGGCCCGAGGTGGCCCGGGCCGACTGATCGCGGCGCCGGCGGCGGTGCCCGCCGCCCAGCCCGTGCCGACTGCGCCCGCCCAGCCCGCGCCGGGATGCACACAGCGGCCCTGACGGAGCGCGATCCGCCGAACCGGCCGGCCCGTGCCACAACCAGCCCGGCCGCGCCTCGATTGGGCGCACCCAGCGGGTCACTCAGCGGGTGGTCCGCTCACATGGCCGCTGGCGATGGCCAGCCGTTTGAAGCCCGGCGGAGCGTTCGTCAATGGTCGGCGACGGCTGCGCGCGCGAACCGCGCGGGGGCGCCGGACATGCAACCATCGAGGGCGGAGGGAAGCCGGCACGATGCGAGGCGGACGACGATGACAACCAAGTCGATGGACCTCGGCGAGGCGGCGGGGGCGTCGGCCGCCGCCATCGCGCAGGTGGAGGCCCACGCGGCGCACAACTACCACCCGCTGCCCGTGGTGCTCGCCCGGGGCGAGGGCGCCTGGGTCTGGGACGTCGATGGCCGTCGCCACCTCGATCTGCTCGCCGGCTACAGCGCGCTCAACTTCGGGCACCTCCACCCGCGCCTCGTCGCCGCCGCCGAGGCCCAGCTGCACCGCCTGACGCTGACCAGCCGCGCGTTCCACAACGACCTGCT
Source organism: Chloroflexota bacterium (assembly GCA_021783095.1). Taxonomy (GTDB): domain Bacteria; phylum Chloroflexota; class Limnocylindria; order Limnocylindrales; family CSP1-4; genus CAIXZV01. The sequence continues at coordinate 62,035 of JAJXUG010000002.1, forward strand.
CGGCACCTTCGCCGAGGAGGTCGCTGCGCTGTGCGGCATGGACATGGTCCTGCCGATGAACACCGGCGCCGAGGCGGTGGAGACCGCGATCAAGATGGCCCGCAAGTGGGGCTACGAGCGCAAGGGCGTCCCCGAGGGGCGCGCGAAGATCGTGGTCATGGGCGGCAACTTCCACGGCCGCACCACCACCATCGTCGGCTTCTCGGACGACGCGGCGGCCCGCGACGGGTTCGGGCCCTTCACGCCCGGCTTCGTGCGCGTGCCCTACGGCGACGCGGCGGCGCTGGCCGAGGCGATCGACGACCAGACGGTCGCGGTGCTGCTCGAGCCGATCCAGGGCGAGGGCGGCGTGGTCATCCCGCCCGACGGGTACCTGCGCGCCGTGCGGGCCCTGTGCACCGAGCGCGGCGTGCTGATGCTGGCCGACGAGATCCAGTCGGGGCTCGGCCGGACCGGCGAGACCTTCGCCTGCGACCACGAGGGCGTGGTGCCCGACGCGTACATCCTGGGCAAGGCGCTCGGCGGGGGCATCCTCCCGGTGTCGGCGGTGGTGGCCGATCGCGACGTGATGAGCGTGTTCCGGCCCGGCGAGCACGGCAGCACCTTCGGCGGCAATCCGCTCGCCTGCGCGATGGGCATCGAGGTGGTCCGGATGCTGCGCACCGGCGAGTTCCAGGCGCGGGCGCGCGACCTCGGCGAGGTGCTGCGGCGGCGCCTCGCGGACCTTCCCGCGAGCCGGGTCGCCGGGTTCCGCGCCCGCGGGCTGTGGGCCGGCGTGGACGTCGTGGGCCGGACCGGCCGCGACGTGTGCGAGGGCCTCCTGCGGCGGGGCGTGCTGGCGAAGGACACGCACGGCAGCACCATCCGGCTCGCGCCCCCGCTCGTGATCGAGCGGGCCGACCTCGAGTGGGCACTCGACCAGCTGGCTGAGGAGCTCGGCTCCTAGGCGCCAGCTCGTGGGGCCGGGTGAGGCGCGGCGGACCTTCCGACGGCGGCCCCGGCGGACCTGGGCCACGGTACCTTCGTCGGAGTCGCGTTCCGGCCCCGGATGCTGCATCATTCGCGCGTTCGCGCTCGAGCCCGCGCCACGGCTCACCGCCCCGGACCACGTTGACCGACTCGCCCGCCCTGATCGACCCGAACGGACCGGTAGGCATCGGCCTGGGTGAGGCCGCGCCGACGATAGAAACGGCCGCGGCGGTGCTCCCCTCCCCCACCGCGCCCCGCCATCGGGGGCGCCGGTTCGGGCTCTTCCTCGCCTCCTTCGTCCTCGGCCTCGCCGTCGCCCTGACCGTGACCGGCGCCGGGCTCGCCGCCTGGGACTCGGGCTACGAGGCGCGTGTCCTGCCGGGCGTCCACGTCGGCGGGGTGGACCTCTCGGGCCTCGACCGGGCCGGGGCCGCGGCGGCGCTCCGGGCGGCGTTCCCGTACGACCAGGGGAAGCTCGTGCTGCGCACACCGAGCGGCGACATCACGGTGCCCTACAGCGCCTTCGGCCGCCACGCCGAGGTGGACGCACTCGTCGACGAGGCCCTCGCGTCGGCCCGCGGTGGCGACCTCGCCACGCGCGTGGCGAGCGAGCTGGGACAGGCGATCCACGGCGTGACCCTCGCGCCACGCGTCGGCCTCGACCAGCAGGCCCTGGGCGATGCGATCCGGGCGGCGCTCGCCCCGCTGCGCTCGAGCCCGGTCGACGCCACGATCGCGATGACCAACAGCGGGTCGGTGACGACCGCTGCCCGCGACGGGACCGCGGTGGACCCCGAGCCGGTCATCGCCGCTGCGCTCGCCGCGGTCGGCTCAATCGGCGCACCGTTCGTCGTCGTGGTTCCAGTGACCACGACCCGCGTGCCGCCAACCGTCTCCGACACGAACGTGAGCACGGCGTCCGCCCTCGCCGAGCAGGCCATCGGCCCGATCACGGTCGCCTTCGGCAAGAGCACCTGGACGATCAAGGAGGCCACCGTCCGCACGTGGGTCGGGTTCGGGACGGCCCCGGACGGCTCGATCCGGCCAACGGTGGACGCCACGAAGATCCCTGCGTCGCTCAAGGGCGTCGCGAAGACCGTCCTCAAGCCCCCCAGGTCCGCCGTCTTCCTCCGCGCGAAGGGCGGCAGGATCGTCGGCGTGGCGGCCTCGTCCGACGGGCGCACGCTCGACGTGGCGGCCACATCCAGCCGCATCGCGGCCGCGATCCTCGGGCGCATGTTCGGCGGCACGGCGACGCCGGTGAAGGTGGCCACGGCCCCGCTGCCGCCCAAGCTCACCACCGAGCAGGCGAAGCTCAAGGCGCCGGTCCTCACGCTGCTCGGCACCTGGACCACCTGGTTCCCGATCAACGACCACAACTACTTCGGCGCGAACATCTGGCTCCCCGCGCAGCTGATCAACGGCACCGTGGTCGGTCCCGGCGGCACCTTCGACTGGTGGAACGCGATCGGCGACGTGACCACCTCCCGCGGCTTCGGGCCCGGCGGGGTCATCAAGGGCAACCACACCGACCCGACCGGCGCGATGGGCGGCGGGATGTGCTCAAGCTCCACCACGCTGTTCAACGCGGCGCTCCGGGCGGGTCTCCAGATGGGCGCCCGGGGGAACCACCGCTACTACATCAACCGGTACCCGCTCGGGCTCGATGCCACGGTCTGGAAGATCGGCAGCGCCGTGCAGGACATGTCGTTCACCAACGACACTGCCCACTCGATCCTGATCCTGGGCATCAAGACGCGCTCGGGCGGCACCGGCTACGTCACCTATCAGATCTGGGGCATCCCCGACGGCCGGACCGTCTCGCTCTCGGGGCCGATGGTGAGCAACGTGATCCAGGCGACCACCAACACGGTCTACGTGGACACGCTCCCCCACGGGGTCAGGCAGCAGACCGAGTACCCGTCGAACCAGATGGACGTCGCGGTGAGCCGCGTGGTCCGCGACAAGGGCGGCCGCGTCATCCACTCCGAGGTCTGGCGGTCGCACTACGTGCTCTGGAACGGGATCATCCAGGTCGGCAAGTAGCCGGGGAGCGCTGCGGCGGCTCGATCGCCCCCGCAGCCGCGGTCGGTGCTCCCGCTCGCAAGCACGGCCCGACCGCCTGCCGGCACCCGCCGACGCTCGGCGTCGCCTTCTGCGGCCGCGCCGCGCGGGCGGGGGTAGTACCAACAGTCCCGCCGGGCGGTCCGATCGACCCATTCCCGGGCCGAGGCACACCCCCGACGCTTCCCTGACAGAACGCCGAGCCGGTGCCGCCCTTTGCACCGGCCGTGCCGCCGATCCAGGGGGGCACCGATCATGCGCCGCCGCACGATCGCCATTCTCCGCCGCCCGATGCTCGCCACGGCATTCGCCCTGGGCGTGATGGCGTTGCCGCTGCCGCTGCTGCACATGGCAGCCCAGGCCGCGGACCCGACCCCCGGCGCGAGCGCGACGACCACGAGCGACCCCTCCCAGACGCCGGCCCCGTCGGTGTCGCCGGGACCGTCGGCGGCGCCGAGCCCGAGCCCCACGGCGACGCCGAGCCCGACCGGGACGTCCACGCCCCCGCCCGCACCCACGCCGAGCGGCTCCCCCGCCCCGAGCGGCTCCCCCACGCCGACGCCCACGCCCACGGCATCCCCCACGCCGACGCCGTCCGCGCCCGCCTCGCTGAACCTCTACGTGACGCGCCTGTTCCGCTACCAGGACCCCAACTACACCGCCTGCACCGCCGCCTCGACGATGGACATGCTCAACTTCATCGCCGCGACGCACAGCGGCGGAGCCAACTTCCGCTGGCACGTCAACGTCACGAGCCGCACTCGCGACGCGATCCTGCGCTTCGAGCGCGCGCACGACACGCTCGCCCGGACCGCCCACGGCAGCGACCCCCACGGCTGGCGAAACGCCCTCAACTACTACGGCTGGGGCAGCGCGACCCTGAACTTCGCCCAGCAGGTCTACGTCGACCGAGCGTACGCGTCCTACGGGGCCGCAATCCGGGAGGCCGTTCGCCAGATGGCGCTGACCCGCAAGCCGATTGGGATGCTGGGCTGGGCCGGCAAGCACGCGCAGATGATCACCGGCTACTACGGGCTCCATGGCGACCCGTTGGCCAAGAACGCGGACGGCTCATGGACCAACCAGTTCTCGGTGGACGGCCTCTACGTGTCGGACCCGCTGCGACGCGACGGCTTCCGAAACCGCCGGGTGCCGTTCATGACGCTCGCCAGGACCACCAACTTCCGCCTCCGGTTCCGGCGGTACGCCCAGAACGACAGCCCCTACGACGACCCGTACACCCCGGGCTACCGCGCGTCGCGGCGTGAGTGGTACGGCAAATTCGTCCTGATCCTGCCGATCCGCTGATCAGCCCGCCTCCCGGACCCGGTCCGCGACGCTGGGCGGCTCGACCACCTGCGGGGCCTCGCGGGCGGGCGCCTCGCCTGACTCGCCCAGTCGGGCGGCTGGCATCGTTCGGATGGCCATGATCAGCGCGGCCGCGGCCGCGAGGACCATCAGCCAGTACGCGACGCCGAGGCCAGCCTCCAGCGAATCACGGCCGACGACGAGCTGCGCGGGCGTGAGCTGCGCGCGGCCGATGGGGTCGAGGATCGCTGACGAGGCCGAACCGACGAACGCCGCCAGGACGCCGCCCATCACGCCCACGCCGACCGACCCGCCGATCGTCCGGCTGAACTGCACGAGACCGGTGGCGGTGGCGCGCCGCTGCCAGGGGACGGCGCCCTGGATCATGATCAGCAGCACGGTCGAGCTGAAGCCCATGCCCAGGCCGACGACCGCGCAGGCGGCGGTGACGAAGGCGAGCGAGTTGAGCTGTGCCGCCTGGGTGGTCGCAAGCGAGCCGACCAGGATGAGCACGCTGCCGACGAGCACGAACGGCCGGGCCCCCACGCGGTGGAGCGCGCGCCCGGAGACGATCGAGCCCACGGGCCAGCCGATCGACATCGCAGCCACGACCGCGCCCGCCTCGACGGCCGTCCCGCCCTCCACCCCCTGGACCAGCGGCGGCACGAACGTCGTGAGGCCGAACATGACGATCCCGGCGAGCGTGCCGATGCCCAGCCCGGCGCGGATGAGCGGGATGGACAGCAGGTCCAGGTCCACCAGCGGCTCGTCGGCCCGTCGGGAGTGGCGCAGGAACAGGCCCAGCAGGGCGGCGGACGCAAGGAGCATCGCCGCGAACGGCACGGACACCCAGCCGAACAGCTGACCGCCCTCCGAGACCGCGAACAGCAGCAGCACGATCGAGCCGGACAGCAGCGCCGCGCCCCACCAGTCGAGGCGGTGGCGACGGCGCTCGACGCGCTCGTGCAGCCCGAAGCCGATGATCACGGCGGCCAGCAGGCCCACCGGGATGTTGATCTCGAACACCCAGGGCCAGCCCACGGTGGAGGTCACGAGCCCGCCGATGGCCGGCCCCACGATGGCCGCCACGCCCCAGATCCCCGAGAAGAAGCCCTGCATCCTGGCCCGCTGGCGCGGCTCGAAGATGTCGCCCGCGATCGTGAACGAGATGGGCTGGACCGCGCCCGCGCCCAAGCCCTGCAGCGTGCGGAACGCGATCAGCATCCACATCGAGCTCGCCAGGCCGCACAGGGCTGAGCCCACCACGAACAGCCCGAGGCCCAGCAGGAACACGGGCTTGCGGCCGTGGATGTCGGCCAGTCGCGAGTAGAGCGGGACCGTGGTCGTGGAGGCGAGCAGGTAGGCCGAGAAGACCCAGGCGTACTCGGACAGGCCGCCGAGCTGGCCGATGATCGTCGGCATCGCCGTGCCGACAACGGTCGAGTCCAGCGCGGCCACGGCCAGGGCGGCCATGAGGCCGACCGTGATGAGCTTCTGCTCGCCGGTGATGGGCGGGGCGGGGGGAAGGGCTGCTGCCATGGTGGCCGAGTCTACCGGCGGCCGACCGGCGAAGCGTCGGCGGGACCGCGAGATGGGCGACGACGGCTCGCGCGCCCGCGCCCGCGCCCGGCTCGCGCGCCCGCGCCGGCTCGTGCCCCAGCGCAGGTTCGTGCCCTCGCGCCGTTTGGTGGCCCCGCGCCGGCTCGTGCCCTCGCGCCGTTGGTGGCCTTCGGGTCTGGCGACGTCGGACTCCGTCTAGCGCTCGCGCTCACCAACGCGGTCGGTAGCGCGGGTGCCAATCCGTGGGCTCGGATGACTCTCACCAAGGGCATTGGTGCGGGAGGGCGGAGGTGCTGCGGCGATGGCGGCGGATACCACCGGCGTTGGTGAAGCGCGCGCAAGGCCCGCCTCCACCGGGGTCATCGGCGGGGCGGGCGGAAACACGGCCGACCAACCCGCCAACGCGATCAGGGCGGCAAGGATGCCGCCCCCGAAGGGCAGCAGGCGTCCGGCGACGCGGCGCCGGGGCGCTGCGGGGCGACGGGGGTGCCTGGTCCATCCGCGCGGTGGGACGACTCCGTCGGTCAGGCATCCAGCTGCCGGAGCGCGCCGGCGTCGTCGGGTTCCCCGACTGGGGACGAGCCGAGCCTGGACGTCTGTTCTGACAGGACCCTGAGTGTGGCCGGCCCGCAGGCTCCTGCTAGCGAATCGCGACGGCCGGTCCGCCGAATCGGTCCGTCCGGAACACGGCGACGATCGCCTCGGGGCGTCGCCAGGCGTCCTTGGGCAGGCCCGCCTTGCGCGTGGCGATGTCGAGCATCGCGGTCCGGTCCAGCCCGTTCTCCTCGGCGACCTCGGGCAGGAGGAGTCCCCGCCGGCTCCCCAGCTGCACCACGATCCCGTCGGTGCCCAGGCGCCACGACAGCGGATCGGCGAGGGGGAGCATCGGCCCCAGGACGGACACATCGATGTGGATCCGAGGCAGCTCCTCGGGGGTCACCGGCCGGAACCGCGGATCCGCCCGCGTGGCGCACGCCGCCGCCTCGGCCACGCTGTCGCGCACCGGCCGCTCAGGATCGAGCATGCCCATGCAGCCGCGCAGCTCGCCACCCTCGGTGAGCGTGACGAAGGCGGCGGCGTGGAGGCCCGTCGTCGGCAAGGCGTGCATCGCGGACTCCAAAGCGCCCGACCCCAGCGACCGGCTGGCCACGGCCACGGCGGTGCGGGCCACCTCGAGGAGGTCGGTTTGCACGGCGTCGGTCACGACCACAGGATCCGGCAACCCGCTCGCACCGCTGTTGCGCTCGAGCTCCGTGTGCATGGCGCTCCTCCTCCAACCTCAGGAGGCGATGGTGCGCGCCCCACGGCGCAAAGCGCAGACCCGGATGGCACGAAACCGGCCGGGCGGCCCTTCCGGCGTCGACGGCCTGCCCCCAAGATCCGCTGGGAGGTTCCCATGCGCCAGCCGATCGCCCGCCCCGCCCTCCTCGGTCCCGTCCCGGGCGTGCTCGCCGTGCCCCAGGCGGCCGGCGCCATTCGATGCAACGTCTGCGCGCACCGCTGCCTGGTCCGGCCCGGCCGGCACGGGATCTGCGGCGTCCGCGAGAACCATGACGGCCGGCTCTTCGCGATGTCGTACGGCAACGTGGTCGCGGCGGCACTCGACCCCGTCGAGAAGAAGCCGCTGTTCCACGTCGCGCCGGGCTCGACCGCCTGGTCGATTGCGATGCCGGGCTGCCCGTTCCACTGCGTGTTCTGCCAGAACTGGGACGTTGCGCAGGGCCCTCGTCTCGGTCTCGTCGTCGCCAGCCGCCAGCTCGCACCCGAGGACGTGGTCCGGGAGGCGATGCGGCGCGGCGCCGGCGCGATCGCCTACACCTACGTCGAGCCGACGGTCTTCCTGGAGTACGCGCTCGACACCGGACGCCTGGCCCGGACCGCCGGCCTGCTCAACCTCTGGATCACGGACGGCTACGCCACCCCCGAGGCGGTCGAGCTGCTCGCGCGTTTCGTGGACGCCGCCAACGTGGACCTCAAGTCGTTCGATGACCGCTTCTACCGGCGGCTCTGCGGGGCACGGCTGGCGCCAGTGCTCGAGTCGATCGAGGCGATGCGCGCGGCGGGCATCTGGGTCGAGATCACCACGCTGGTCATCCCGGGCCACAACGACAGCGACGCCGAGCTCGCGGCGATCGCCGGGTGGATCGGCGAGCACCTCGGCCCCGAGACACCCTGGCACGTCAGCCGCTTCCACCCTGACTTCCGCCTGCTCGACGTCCCGGCGACCCCGACGGAGACCCTCCTCCGCGCCCGGCGGCTCGGCCACGAAGCCGGCCTCGCCCACGTGTACCTCGGCAACGCACCGAAGCTCGGGGGCGAGGACACGGAGTGCGCCGGGTGCGGTGCCGTCATCGTCGAGCGGCGCGGGTACGGGGCGCGGTCGCGCCTCACCCCCGATGGCGCCTGCCCGGAGTGCGGCCGGATGATGGCGGGCATCGGCCTCGCGATGGTGCCGGCGTGACGGTTCGCGGCGCGCGCGGCCCCGGCCCCGGGTCCGGGCCCGGCGAGGAGCCGGGCGTCCGCCGGGCCGGGACCGTCCGGGAGCCCGCGGTCGCCGGCTCCTTCTACCCGGACCGGGCGGACGGGCTCCGCGACATGGTCCACGGCCTGCTGGAGAAGGCCGCGCCCGTCGGTCCCGCCGGATCCCCGATGGGCGTCCTCGTCCCGCACGCCGGCCTCGCGTACTCGGGGCTGGTCGCGGCCGCCGGCTGGCGGGCCATGCTCGACCCCGCGGGACCGGCGCCGACGGTCGTGGTCCTCGGCACCAACCACAGCGCCTGGCTCGACGGGGTGGCGGTCGATCCAGGCGGTGCCTGGCGCCTGCCCACCGGCGACGTCGCGATCGACGCGGACCTCGCGGAGCGGATCGCTGCGCTGGGCGACCCCTTCGGCGCCAGCCGCGCCGCGCACCGCGACGAGCACTCGATCGAGGTCCAGCTGCCGCTGGCCCTCGCCCTCCGGCCCGGGCTGCGCATCGTCCCGTGCTCCGTCGCCGCGGGGACCGGCGTCGCGGCCGTCGAGGCGGGCACGCGGCTGGGCGCGCTCCTCGCCGGGCTTCGGGACGCCGGGGTCGAGGCGCTCGTCGCGATCAGCACAGACATGGCCCACTACCCCGCCCACGACGAGGCGGTCCGTGTCACGGAGCGCCTGAGCCCGGCCATCTGCGCGCTGGACCCGATCGCCACCGCCGCGCTCGAGCGCGACGCGGCCGCGTCCGGCGTGCGGGGCATCGCCTGTGGGATGTGCGGGATCCAGCCGACCGTCCTGGGCCTCGCCACGCTGCGCGCCACGGGCGCGACCGCCGGGCGCGTCGTGGCTGCGGCCACCTCGGCCGACGCCGGCGGCCCCCGCAACCGCACGGTGGGCTATCTGGCGGTGGCATTCGCCTGAGGGGCGGCCTCAGGACGCCGCGACGGCGCCCGCCACGAAGCGCTGCATCAGGTCCGTGTACGCGGGCAGCCCGCGCTCGTAGCCGATCGCCCAGAACCCGGCCCCGGCGTACCCGCGCGACTCCCCCAGCCCGATCTTCCGTTCCAGGGTCGCCGCCGAGTCCACGTACACCGCGGACCACGTCCGGTCGTCGGGGATCTGGTCGAGCGTCGGGGGCAGGGACGGCGGTGGGGCCAGACTCCCGTCCGAGCCGACGAAATACACGTCCACGCCCTCGAGCGGGTCGTTGGTCGGGACTGCGGCGGCGCTCGTGAGGACGTCCAGGTGGCTGCGCAGGATCCAGGCCGTCCCGTTGCCGGTGGAGGGGGCGTCCACCACGGGCCGCGTCACGGGCCACTCCATGCCATACAGGGGCAGGCCCAGCAGCAGGCGCTGCGGCGGGATGCCCATGGCCCCGTAGAGGTCCAGCGACCACGTGATCGACCGGCCCTCGTCCGCCCGGGCGATCGGCGAGACGGCGCCCGGCGCGGAGGTGGCGGTCCGGTAGTCGTAGGCCATCAGGAACACGCGGTCCACGCCCGCCGCCACGGCCACGGAGGCCATCGCCGCGCCGGTCGGCCCCGCCCCCGTCGCCACCGACACCGTGTCGCGTGGGTCGGCTGCCAGCAGCGCGGCTCGCAGCCGACCCACGAAGGACCCGTAGGCTTCAACGAGGCTGATGTCGAGACCCTCGACGTCGACGTCGACGCCGTCGACCTGGAGCGTGCCGACGAGCGCCACCAGCGACGCGATCGTGGCGTCCTGGAGCGACTGCCGCCCGAAGAACGTGGTGTTCCGCGCCGCCCCGAAGCTCGTGAAGACGAGCTCGACCCGCGTGCCGCGCTGATGCGCCGCGCCGATCATCGCGGCCCCCACCGAGCCGGTGATCTGCTTGTAGCCCGCCTGCGCGGTGTTGATGGCGCCGTTGCTCGTGTTGCCCACGCTGAACAGCCCAACCGTGGTGAGCGGGGTTTCAGCGAGGTGCGCCGCGATCGTGTTGTCCATCTCCCAGTACGGGACGAAGCCGTAGAGCTCGCGTCCCGGCGCGGGGACGGGTGCCGCCGAGGGAAGGTCGCCCGGAGCCGCGGGCGAAGCCGAGACGCCACCCGAGTTCGCCGACGAGGACCCGCCGGGGCCCGGGGTGGGGGCGATCGGCGACCCGCAGGCAGCGATCAGCACCAAGGCGGCCACGATCGGCCGCACCCCACTCGGCAGCTGCTTCACGGGAACAGGGTGCCCGGGCTCGGCCAGCCGGTCAATCGGCCGGGAGGGCCTGGTGGTTGAGAAAACTTCGCCGCGCAGACCCTTGCGGACGACCGCGGACGCGAGCAGCATCCCCCATACCGAAGGAGGTGTTCGGTGGCGACTATCGAGCTGGTCCGGGGGAGCTCGGTCAGGAGCGAAGGTGTCGGCGCGCTCGAGCGGCGCGCCCTGGCCCTCTGGCCCCGCCTCGACCGCACAGCCCTCCGCCGATGCCACAACGACGCCCGACGCATCGCGGCCCTCGTGGCACGGCGCACGACCATGCCGCCGGAGGCGATCTTGAACGTCCTGACGATGCCTCGCGTCGAGGACGGCGATATCGACACCTGGTTCGGCTGAGCCCCGCGCGACCCTACAATCGGGGGCATGACTGCCCCCGCCGCCCCTGCGTCAGCCGTGCCGTCTGCGGAGGCCTCCTCGGCCGCGTCCGCCGGGAGCAACCGACGACATCTCGCGGTCGTGCTCGGCGTCGCGATCCTGGCTCTCGCCGCCGATGTCGTCGCGGCATGGCTGTCGGGCTCCTTGGCGCTGGTCGCTGACGCGGCGCACCGCGTCACCGACGTGGTCGGCGTGTCGATCGCCTTCGGTGCCGCGACCATTGCCGCCCGACCCGCGACCCACAACCGCTCCTTCGGCTACGCCCGGGCAGAGGTGATCGCCGCCTGCGTGAACGCGGGCCTCCTCGTCGCGCTGGGCGTCTTCATCGGGTACGAGGCGATCACGCGCCTCCTCGCGCCCGAGACGCCCGAGCCCGGCCCGATGCTCGTCGCGGCTGTCATCGGCCTCATCGGGTCCGGCACTGCAGCCTGGATCCTCCGCTCGGAGCACAGTGGCTTTGCCGCACGAGGCGCGTTCCTCGACGTCCTGGGCGACGCCATCGGCTCGCTGGCCGCCATCGGCGCCGCGGTGCTCGTGGTGCTGACCCGCTGGGCGTACGCCGACTCCATCGCCTCGCTCGCGGTTGTCTGCCTCGTGGTGCCGCGCGCGGTCCTGCTCCTCCGCGACGCCATCACGGTCCTCATGGAGGCCACGCCGCCCGGCCTGTCGCTGCCCGCCGTTCGCGAGTGCATCCTGCGGGTGCCGGGCGTCATCGGCGTCCACGACCTCCACGCATGGCAGATCACGGCGGGCCTGCCGATGCTGACCGCGCACGTGATCGCGGCCGAGGACGCCGACTACCACCAGATCCTGCAGCAGGTGGACCGGGCGCTCGAGGATGACTTCGACCTGGCCCACAGCACGATCCAGGTGGAGCACCCGTCGCGCCCGACCGAACCCGAGGCGCACGCCTGAGCCGGCTGGCCCCGGCGGGAGGCCTACGCGCGCACGATCGCGACCATCGCCGCCGCAATCAGGACCGCGAACGCGAGGCCGGCGGCGACCACGATCGCCAGGGCTGACCACGCCGGCACGACCAGCGGCGGAACGGAGGAGGCGCCCCAGAGCGCAACGCCGGCGACGACGCCCAGAATGCCGGCGGCGACGCCCGCCCAGGTCAGCGCGCGGTCGAGCGGCCCGAAGTCGTCGGTCCGGTAGGAGGTCCGCGTCCCGGCCGCGCCGTAGCCGCGCGCCTCCATGGCGATGGCCAGCCGACCCACGCGCTCGAAGGTCGACACGAAGACCGGCAGCAGCGCGGGCACGATCGCGCGGACCCCGCGGGCGCGCATGCCGCGGGCGCGCTGGGCGTCGAGCACGATCACGAGCTCGCGCTGCACCACCGGGACGAGCTGCAGCGTCGTGGCCAGCAGCAGGGCCACCGGCCGTGGCACGTGGAGGCGGTGCAGGGCGCCGAAGAGGTCCGCGGGGCGCGTCGTCACGAGCAGCACCACGGCCGCCGTCTCCATGGCGAGCAGCCGCGAGACGAACGACACCCCGCGCGCCAGAGCCTCCGCCGTGATTGGCGTGGCCCCAAGACGGGCGACCTCCGTGCAACCCGCGGGGCAGGAGCCGGGCGCCGCCACCTGGAGCACCACGATCGAGACGGCCAGCGGCCCGAGCAGGCGCATCGCACGCCAGACCGCCCGGCCGGCGCCCGACGCCACGCCCAGTCCCGATGCCGAGGCGGCGACGAGGACGAGCGGCACGGGGTGGTACGCGACGAGCGAGAACGCCAGCGTGGCGGCCAGCCAGACGAGCTTCGGAGCCGCGCCGCGGCGGTGCAGCCACGATGACCCGGGCGCGTAGGCGAAGGGCGACGCGGTCAGGCTCATCGCGCGGAACCGTCCGTGGGGGCCAGCACGAACGCGGCCTCCTCGAGGGAGACCGGCAGCCTCCGCAGCGGGAGCCTGGCGTCGCGCGCCACGGCCGCCATGGCAACCCGCGTCACCGCTGGCGCCTCCAGGCCCGCCAGCGCCAGCAGCGGCGCGTCGGCGAACACCTCGTGGACCGGGGCATCGGCCAGGAGCCGCCCGGCGTCCATCACCAGCAGCCGCGACGCCACGCGGCCCAGGAACGCCATGTCATGGCTCGCGACCAGGATCGCGCGCCCCTCGCCGGCTGCGGCGCGGACCTGTCGCCCGATGATCTCGGCCAGCCGGAGGTCGGCGCCGGAGGTCGGCTCGTCGAGCACGAGCACCCGCGGCTCCATGGCAAGCACCGCACCCAGGGCCACGAGCTTGCGCTCTGCCCGCCCGAGCCGGAGCGGATGGCGCGCCAGCAGCTCCTCGAGCTCGAGCGCCTGCGCCAGGGCCCGGACCCGCTCGCCGATCCGTGCCTCCGTGACGCCGATGGCGCGCGGCCCGAGCGCGAGCTCATCGGCCACGGTTGTCGCGAACAGCTGCTGCATCGGGTCCTGGAACACGGACGCGACGTGCGCGGCGAGCGTGCTGACGGGATGGGCTGCCGTGTCCATGCCGTCCACGCTGATCCGACCCTGCTGCGGGCGGAGCAGCCCGTTGACCAGCTTCGCGAGCGTCGTCTTGCCGCTGCCGTTCGACCCGACCACGCCGACGACCTCGCCCGGCGCGACCGCGAAGCTGATGCCGGCGACGGCCGGGCGGTCAGCGCCCCGATAGCGGAACGAGACGTCTCGCGCGTCAATGGCCGGCCGGAGGCCCGCCCCGGCGGCATGGCGGGAGGGCAACGTGGCGGCTGGGGCGCGAGGGACGACCACACGCCCGACGTCGGCAACGCCGACCGGGACCGGCGCCGCCAGGCCCAGCCGCTCGGCAAGCAGTGATGCCTCGGTCGACCGCACGCCGTGTCGCCGCAGGACCGCCGGCGTCCCGAGGATCTCCGCCGGCGAGCCGTCCGCGACCACCCGCCCTCGGTCGAGCACGACGAGGCGCGTGGCATCGGCCGCCATCGCCTCGCGATCGTCGTCAGCGATGAGGACCGTGACGCCGTGCTCGCGGTTGAGGCGCCGGACGACCCCGTAGATCGACCGCCGGCCGGCGGGGTCGAGGTTCGCCGACGGCTCATCGAGGACCAGGATCGAGGGGCCGGTCACGAGAGCGCACGCAATCGCGAGCCGCTGGAGCTCCCCGCCCGAGAGCGTCAGCGGGTCGCGCGACTCGAACCCCGCCAGGCCCACGGCGCTCAGCGCGGCGCCAATCCGGACGTCCATCTCCCCGCGCAAGACGCCGAGGTTCTCGAGCCCGAACGCCACCTCCTCGGCGACGGTCGGCTGGGTCGAGGCGAGCGAGGGATCGTCGAACACGAGGCCGACGGCGCGCGCCTGCTCGGCCACCGCGACCGCTCTCGGGTCTGCGTCGAGGACCGTGATCGCCCCCGAGGCGTCGCCGCGGACGAGCTGCGGCACGACTCCATCGAGCGATGTCAGCAGCGTGGTCACGCCCGCGCCGATCGCGCCGAGCACGCCGAGGTACTCCCCTGCCCGGACCTCGAGCGTGACGTCCGCCAGGGCTGCCCGATCCGCGCCGACATGGCGGAAGCCGAAGCCGGCGAGCGCGATGACGGGACCGCCGGGGTCGGCCATGGCGGCAGGCGCAGGCGCCGTCAGGAACCCGACGGCAGGGCCAGGAACACCAGCGTCAGCGCGACGCCCAGGCCGACACCCACGGCAGCCACCGCGACGATCCCGGCGCGCGACACGCCAGGAAGGCGGAGGCCGACCGTGTACTGATCCGGCAGGGCGCGGACGACCGCGAGGCCGATGTAGCCCGTGATGAGCTTGTCGGCAGCGTTGAGCACGAGGTTCGACACCAGGACGGCCGCGGCGAGGCTCTTGCCTGCCACCTCGAAGGCGAAGGTCAGCGCGTCGGACGGATGGCCGGTGGCGCCGCCGAACACGAGGTACACGATCGGCGCCGAGACGAACGCCGCAACCAACGCAACCACCAGGTTGAGGCCCAGCAGGGTGATCGCGTTGCGGCCAAGCGAGAGCGATCGCAGGCCGTAGCCCCAGACCAGGGCGACCGCGATGCTCACGATCCCGAATGGGATGCTCGACGGGCCGTTGAACAGCGCGCTCACGACATTGTTGGCGACGCCGGCAGCCGCACCCCACCAAGGCCCGAGGATCGCCGCCGCTACGAACGTGCCGACGGTGTCGAGGAACACGGGAACCTTGAGCAGGCCCGCGGTCCACCCGCCCAGCACGTCGACGGCAGCCGCCAGGGCAACGAGCATCACCGCCTGCGTGACCGACATGGTCGACGGCATTCGGCGCGCGAGCGCGGACGCCAAGACCAGACCCTCCTGCTCCTCGATGGACGCGCACACCATACCGGCTCGCGTCGAGCGGCGGGCTGCCTGCCGCTCAGGTAGTGCCCGCCAGCCGCAGCGGCCGACGAACGGGGCCTTGCCGGGCTGCATCGGTCGGAGCCGGAGGGCGGACCACTTGTCGTCGAGGTCCACCGCGCGCCGGCTCGGAACACACCGGGCAGCCGGCCGTCTGGAAGGCGTCCGCGAGGTGGGCGTCGACGGTACAGCGTGCGGGCGGCGACATGCCCTCATCGTCGCCTGATCCGGCCGCCCTGCGGGGACTCCCTGCGACGACCCGGCATCGGAATGCCACGTCGTTGCAACTCGCGGCGAACGTCCTCCCCCGATCGGGGGGATTGCCCGGGGCGAGATAATGGAATCCTCCAAACCTCCTCCGTGCATGGGCGTTCCGGGAGGCATCGAGGTAATGGCGATGCGGTCGGCCTTGGGCCTGGGCTCGCGACGGCGCTGGAGTTTGGCGCGCCGGTTGACGGCGAGCGAAGACGCATCGCCCGGTGTCTTGAATCCGGTCAGCCGCCCTCGCGCGGGCAACATCTCGAGCGACACCCGCGCTGGCTGCTGATGGCGGTCCGGGGGCGCGAGCCACGGAACCGCCAGTCTCGAGGGGCCTGGCTGGAGCCGGCCCCCAGGCAGAACCATCGCGGGCCGCCGTCCACGGACATGGCGGCCCGTTGTTTTGTGCCCGTGCTCGGGCGTCCCCCGATGGGGTCGCCCTGTTGCGCCAGTAGACTCGCATCATGCAGCCCTCGCCCCGCGACCAACTCGACGTGCGCCCGGCCACGCCCGACGAGGCCGCCGATCCGCGCCGGATGCATGCCGCGAACCGAGTCGCGTGGGACGAGGCTGCCGAGGACTACGAACGGCGGCTGGCGGACTCGATCCACCGCCTCCGCGGCGGGCGGTCATCGCTCCTGCCGGTCGAGCTCGACCTGATCGGCGACCTGCGCGGCCGATGCGACCATGCGATCCACGTCCAGTGCGCGGGCGGCGAGGACACGCTCTCGCTGTGGCTGGCGGGCGCGGCGCGGGTGACCGGCATCGACTTCAGCCCACGGATGCTCGACCTCGCCCGGCGGCTGGCGACGGCGGTCGGCGCCCCGGCGACGTGGGTCGAGGCCGACGTCCTGGACCTGCCCCACGAGCTCGACGCGAGCGCCGACCTCGTCTACACGGGGCGCGGGTCGATCATGTGGGTTCAGGACCTGGACGCATGGGCGGCGGGCCTCGCCCGCCTGCCTCGCCCCGGGGGCCGGCTGGTGCTGTTCGAGGGGCACCCCGCCGAGTGGCTCTTCGACGGCGACGGGGAGGGCGGCTGGCTGCTGACCGAGTACGACTACTTCGCGGGGCCCGAGGCGTCGCGCGGCTGGTCGCCGGCCTACATCGAGCGCCTCTCGCTCCCCGACGACGAGCAGGCGTGGAAATACGCCAGGGCGTGGACGCTGGGCGAGGTCGTCACGGCGCTGCTCGGGTCGGGGCTGCGCGTGGAGACCGTGACCGAGCACCCGGTGGACTGGTACGGCGGCCACCGCGACGTCCATCCCGCCGAGCGTGGCCGCCTGCCGTTGTCGTTCTCGATGACCGCAACCCGCCCCTGACGGCCCGCTTCAGGCCACGCTCTCCGGCAGCACCACCACGCGCGGCCTGAGGCGGGTCGGCGACATCAGCCACGAGAGCGGCACCATCGATACCGCGAGCGCGAGCAGGAGCCACAGGCTGACGGCGAACGAGCCCGTGGCGTCGCGCACCGCGCCCAGCACGAACGGCGCGGCCGACGCGATCAGATAGCCGACGAGGAGCATCAGCGCGGACGCCCCGCCCGCCTCGCGAGCGTCCGCGGCCACGTCGGTCGGCAGCGTCAGGACCACGGTGAACATCAGGCCGAGGCCCGCGCCGAGCGTGATCGACCAGACCCAAGCGAACCCGGGCAACGCGACGACGCCAGCGATCCCGAGCGCGGCCGCAGACGCCGCCGTCACGAGCAGCTGGCGACGCTCGACGCCACGCCGCGACGCGACGGGGGCCACCAGGATCGACGCGAGGCCGGCGAAGCTGCTCAGGGAGAGCAGGGCGGCTGCGCTCTCCGGATCCCAGCCGCGCTCCACGAACAGGGCTGGCAGCCAGGCGTTGGTCCCGTAGAACACCGCCGACTGGACGCCGAACAGAACGCCCAGAGCCCAGACCACCGGCCGCCTGATGGGGAGCGACAGACGGCCCGAGAGGGCTGGTCGCTGGCCATCGGCCGCATCGTCCGCCTCCACTGCGCCCGAGCCCGGTCGCTGGCCTCGGAACACGAGCGCGAGCCACGCGAGCGCGCCGACGAGGGACGCCGCCGACACCACGCCCATCGACGCGCGCCAGCCGCCCAGGGCCATCGCCAGCGGCACGACGGCGCCGGCGGCAAGCGCCGCCCCGAGCGTGGTGCCGCCGGCGTACGCCGCCGTGCCGGCGACCCGATGCTCGTGGAGGTTGCCCCGGACGAACATCGCCAGCAGCGGGCCCGACGCCGCAGTCGCAATCCCGATGACCAGTGTCAGCGCCAGGATCGTCAGCTCACCGGGCGCCACCGCGCGAGCGAGGCCAGCCAGCGCCACCGTCCCTGATGCCACCGCGATCGCACCGCGCGCCCCTGCCTTCGAGGCGAGCGCGGGGCCGATCGGCGCGAACAGCCCCATGCACAGGATCGGAATGGTTGTCAGCAGGCCGACGAACGCGTGGCTGACGCCGAGGTTGTCGATGATCCGCCCGGACAGCGGGCCGATCCCGGCGAGCTGCGGCCGCAGCGCGAGCGACACGAGGACGAGGGCGGCCACGACGCCGGCAGGAGCGCCAGAGGCGGAGCGGGAGTGGCTGGGCATCGGGCAAGGATGCCAGAGGCAGGGCCTGCGTCCCGAGAGCTGCGACCTCGGCCTTGACGCCGACGTCCGGTCGGACCAGCATCGCGTTGTGGACGACGACGAGGACCTCGACCCTCGAGAGGCCGCCCGGCTCAAGCGCCGTGACCACGAGGCCGAAGCCGAGCGCCGCGAGCTCCTGCGCCCCGGCATGGGCAAGGTGTTCAAGCAGATCACCGACACGTGGGAGCGCGAGGCGACGCGGCCGCCGAAGGCCGAGCCGAAGCACAAGAACCCGCGGGACTAGGGGGCCCGTGGCTGCAAGCCGCTGATCCGGCCGAAAGCCACCCGCGCAAGAGCCCTTCGCGGAAGCCCCCGCGCGGGTGTTGGCGCATCGCCACCAGATGGCCGCCAGGCGCGGCCCGCGTTCGTCGTGCGCCGCCCTATCGGGCGCCGAGCGCGACCCCGGGCCCCAGGTGTTGGCGCCGGGCCACCGATGTCGCGCTTAGCGAGGGGAGGATGCCCCCAGGTGTTGGCGCCGGGCCACCATTCCGGGCCGAACGCACTGAGTGCTGGGCATTCGGCGGCGTTTTGGTGGTGCTGCGCCACCACGTGACGCGGCGAGCCCCGCTCCGAGGTTCGTCGCCTCGTCAGCAGACGCCCCGCGAGGGTTCGGGCCAGGCCCGCCCGGCGCGGGCTCTCCCGCTTCGTGTGGGCGGGCGGCGAGCACGCCCGGCCCATCACGGCCCAGGACCCCGCCTCGGGTGGTAGCGTCGGAGGGTGCAGTCCCAGGAGCTCCCGCCCTCGTATCGCGCTGTCCTCGGCATCCCGTCGATGGGGCGGATCCTGCTGGGCATGGTCGTCAGCCGGATTGCGGCGAGCATGCTGGGCGTCACGCTCGTGCTGTTCACCCTAGAGCGGTTCCACTCGCCCGGGCTGGCGGGCCTCGTCACGTTCGTGAGCGTCACGCCGGGGCTGCTCATCGCGCCGATCGTGGGCGCACTGCTGGACAGGCACGGCCGCGCCCGCCTCATCGTCATCGACCAGGCGACGGCCTTCGCGTCGCTGGTCCTGGTCGCGATCCTCTCGCTCACGAACCAGCTCACGCCGGCGCTGCTGCTGCTCATCACCGCCCTGACGGGGCTCACGAACCCGCTGTCCAACGTGGGGCTGCGCACGCTGTTCCCGCTGATGGTGCCGCGCCGCCTCTGGGAGCGCGTGAACGCGATCGACTCCAACGGGTACGTCGTGGCCACCCTCATCGGGCCGCCGTTCGCGGGCGTGCTGGTGCAGACGCTGGGCGGGCCCGAGGCGCTCCTCATCATCGCGTCGCTGTACGCCGTGGCGGCGGTGGTCATCATCGGCGTGAAGGACCCGCCCGGCTCCACGTCGTCGGAGGGCCGCCTTCTGGTCAACGCCTGGGAGGGCCTGCGCTACACCCTGCGGAACCGGACCCTGCTGGGGCTCGGCGTGGGCCTCGCGGTCCTCAACCTGGGCGGCGGGATCATCTCGATCGTGCTGCCGGTGCTGCTGCTCACCAAGCTGCACCTCGGCGGCAGCGTGGTGGGTGGCGTGTGGGCGATCATGGGCGTAACCGGCGGGATCGGGGCGCTGGCGGCCGGCCGATGGCGGATCGCCGGGCTCGAGCGCACCATCCTGACGCTGGGCATGGCGGGCTACGCGTTCACCGGCGTGTTCGTGCTCGTCTCCCCCACCCTCGCGGTGATCATCATGACCGTCGCGCTCCAGGGGCTGATCAACGGCCCGATGGACGTCGCGCTGTTCACGCTCCGCCAGCGGCGCACCGACCCGGCGTGGCTCGGCCGCGCGTTCGCCGTGTCGATGTCGCTCAACTTCCTGGGCTACCCGATCGGCGCGGCCCTCGGCGGGCAGCTGGTGACGATCAGCCCGAGCGTGGCCATCGCGGTCTCGATCGTCATCACCGCATCGTCGGCGCTGCTCACCTGGGTGCTGGTCCCACGCCACGCGCCCACGTTCGACGCGGGCAAGTGACACCGCAGCCAGGCCCAGCCCGGGGACGGGCTCGGGGCCGGGTCCGGCTCAGCCTCGCGTCGCGATCCCCGTGAACGTGCCGTCCGCATCGCGGACCATCTCCCGGACCTCGAGTACGGCCGGCGGGTCGATCGGGCCGTAGATGTGCGGGTAGCGCTGCTCCGCGTCGTCGAACCGCCACGGGCTCCCGGTGGTGTCGAGGTCCACGGTCAGGACCAGGAACGCCTGCGGGTCGTCGCGATAGAAGCGGTTCGCCGTGGCGGCCATCGCCCCGTCGCCGTCGGTGCAGTGGATGAACCCGTCCTCCGGATACGCGGCGGGCAGGTACGAGGCGAGCGCGTTGCGCCCCTCCCAGATCGCCGCGGGCACCATGTGGAGCGTCGTGCGGCTCACGCCTCGTCAAGCGTCGCGGGCTGGTCCACGCTGACCCAGCGCTGATCCACCAGCAGGTGGATCAGCGTCGGCCCGGACGCGGCCAGCGCGGTCCGCAGCGCGGGCTCGAACGCCGCATCCGTCTCCACCCGAACACCCCGCGCCCCGCAGGCGCGGGCCGCGGCCGCGAAGTCCACCGGCCCGAGATCCGTCCCGGGCGAGGTAGGGCTGCCACGCTGCTCCTGGTGGTCGCGGATCATCCCGTAGCGCTCGTTGTCGAACACGACCGCGACGACATGGGCCCCCTCGCGCACCGCCGTCTCGATCTCGGCCAGGGTCATGCCCATCCCGCCGTCGCCGACGAGTGCGACCACGCGCCGCTCGCGGTGGACGACGGCGGCCGCCAGCGCGGCCGGGAAGGCGTAGCCCATCGCGCCCGACGTGGGCCCGAGGAAGGTGCCGGGCCGACGGAAGCGGAAGCCCCGGGCGGCCCAGCCCGCGAACGCGCCGGCGTCGGTCGTGACGATGGCGTCCTCGGGCAGCAGGCGTCGCAGCTCGGCGACAACCTTGCCGGGGTTCACGCCCGGACCGCTCCACGGGTGCTGGTCCACGACGCTCGCCGCCTCGTAGGCCGCCCGGTCCGCGGCGTTGTTCCGGTCACGGGCGGCAACCGGCTCCGCGAGCAGGACCGCGTCCTTGAGGCGGGCAGTCGCGGCGCGCAGGAAGGCGCGGGCGTCGGCGCGGATCGAGAGGGCCGGCGCCGGCGAATCGCCGACCGCCTCCGTCCGCGGCTCCGCGTCGATGTGGATCCAGTGCTGGCCCGGCGCCGGCAGCCGGTAGCCGGCCGTCGTCGGCTCGGACAGCCGCGACCCGATCACGACCAGCACGTCGGCTTCGGCGACGCGCTCGCGAACGGTTGCCGGACTGCCGAAGCCGGTCATGCCCAAGTACAGCGGATGGTCGTTGGGGATGACGTCACCGCGCCGCCAGCTCGACACGACCGGCACGTGCAGCATCTCTGCCAGGCGGACGAGGTCGTTTGAGCAGCGGGCGCGCAGGACGCCGGCGCCGGCGAGGATCAGCGGGCGGTCCGCGCCCGCCAGGGCGTGGAGCACGGCGGTCACGTCGGATCGCGCGGGAGCCTCAGGGTGCGGGCGGACCACGGGGGCCTTCGTTCCCTCGGGGAGCGCGAGGTCCAGGGCGTCCTCCGGCAGGACGAGCAGTGCAGGACCGGGGCGTCCCTCCAGGGCCGCCTTCACGGCGGCCTCGAGCGTGGCGCCCGCCGTCTCGGCATCGTCGATCCGGCCCGCCCACTTGGCGAGCCGCCCGATCGTGCCGACGAGATCCACCTCCTGGAAGGCCTCACGACCGCGGATGCCGCGGTCCACGTCGCCCACGAGCGCGAACATGGGCGTGGAGTCCGCGGTGGCGGTGTGGATGCCGATGGCCAGGTTGGCGGCACCGACGGCGCGAGTCCCGAGGCAGGCGGCGGGGCGTCCGGTCAGCTGGCCGTAGGCCTCGGCGGCCATCGCGGCCGCGCCCTCGTGGTGGGTGGCGATGACGCGGATTCCCGCTGCGGCGAACGCGTCGAGGACCGGCAGGAAGCTCTCGCCGGGGACCGTGAACGCGAGGCGGACGCCGGCGGCGCGGAGGGTGGCGGCGATCAGCTCGGCGACCGTCGTCGGCTCGGCGTGGGCGGGCTCAGTCTCAGCAGCCTCGTCGGAGGCGACCCGCTCGCCAGCCTCGGCGATGGGCTCCCCCGCCTCGGCGGTCTCGTCGGCGGCGACGACGTCCTCGTCGGCCGCTGGCGCGTCGATCTCGGCCGCGACGAGATCCTCGTCCGCTGGCGGCGCGTCTGCCTCGGCGGCCACGACGTCCTCGTCGGCGGCGACGAGATCCTCGTCGGCCGCTGGCGGCGCGTCGGCCTCGACCTCGGCCTCGGGCGCGTCGACGATCGGCGTGCCGGCGCCGGCGTCCGCGCTCGGGGCTTCGGCCGGCTCGGCGCTCACGGCCGCCGCGACGCCTTCGGCAGGATCGACGGCGAACGCGGGCTCGACTTCCGGGCTTGCGGGCTGCCCTGCCCAGTCGGCCGGATCGGCCTCGTCAACGGGCTCGACGGTGGCGGCACCAGCGGCATCGACGCCCTCCTCGGTCAGGCCAGCCGGCGCATTCCCCAGCGGCTCGTCCGACTCGGTCTGTCGCTCCTCGACATGCCCTTCGCTCTCCGACATCTCGACCTCCTGGGCCGGCGGGGACGGCGGTCCGTCCGGGCGCCGGGGCGTGGATGGGTGCAATGTCCTGCGCTAGTGCTGCGGAAGGTTGCCCGCTCCGAGCATCATCGTTGCTACGAGCCCTGCGACAACGATGACCGCAACCACGATCATCACGGTGCGGGCCGACTTGGCTCCCGGCATCCGGCTCCTCCTAGCGGTAGTTCTCGAATTGGAGCGGCACGGCCTCGTCGAGCTCCCGGAGGCGAACGATCACCCGCTGCAGCTCGTCCTTGCTCTTGCCCGCGACCCGGACGGCGTCGCCCTGGACCCTCGGCTGGACCTTGGGGAACTCGTCCCGGATCAGCTTGACGATCTTGCGCGCCAGGTCGTCCGAGAGCCCGCGTCGCAGCGGGATCTCCTGGCGAACCTTGGCGCCGCCGGCCGGCTCCACCTTGCCCCAGTCGAAGATCTTGAGCGAGAGGTTGCGCCGCACGGCTTTCGATTCGATGAGGTCGCGAACGGCCCGTGCGCGCATCTCGCTGTCGGTCACCAGGACGAGCTGGCCCTTCTCCTGCGTCAGCTCGACTTGGGCGCCCTTGAAGTCGTAGCGCTGGATGATCTCGCGCCGGACCTGGTCCAGCGCGTTCCGCAGCTCCTGCTCGTCGAAGTCCGACACCACGTCGAACGAGACCTCGCCCGCCATCGGCGCTCCCTTCAGCCCGCGCGCTACTCGCGGGTCACCGTCCAGAGCCGCAGGCGCACGATGCGCCCGTCCCCTCCAACCTCGGCGGAGAGGAAGCCTGCCTGCCGGACCTTCGCCCCGTCCGCGGGGCGGGTCCAACTGGCGTGCCACGCGGCGAGCACGGTGTCCCCCGACACCCAGTGGCGCTCGATCGCGAGGTCGTACCAGCGCTCGGCGCCCGCCGCTGCCAGCAAGTATGCCCGCAGGTCGTTGTGCCCGGCGAGCGGTGTTGCGAAGGGGTCCAGGGCGAGCTCCGCGTCAGGCGTGAACAGCGCGGTGAACGCGTCGCCGTCGTGGGCCGTGCGCGCCCCGGCGAAGGCGTCGAGCAGGTCGTGGGCTGCCGCGTAGCCGATCGTCATCGGGCCGCGAGGTGATCGAGCAGCAGCTCGGCGATGCGGTAGGAGCGCCCGCCGCCCATGACCAGGACCACGTCTCCGGCCCGCACGCGGGTCGCGAGCCAGGACGCGGTTGCCTCGACGGACCCGGGCGCCACGGCCGTCATCCCCGGGTTGCGGCGCGCGACCGCGTCGGCCAGGCCGGCCGAGCTCGCGACCGTGGTGTCCGGGTCGCGGCCGGCCCAGATGTCGGCGATCGCGACGGCGTCGGCCGTGGCCAGCACCTCGGCGAAGTCGTCGAGCAGGGCGGCAGTCCGGTGGTAGGTCAGCGGCTCGTAGACGGCCCAGACCCGTCGGCCGGGCTCGCGCTGGCGCACGGCCGCGAGCGTCTCGCGGATGGCCGTGGGGTGGTGGCCGTAGTCGTCGTACACCACGACGCCCGCCGCCTCGCCCTTGCGCTCCAGCCGCCGGCCGACGCCCGGGAACGAGGCGACCGCCCCGAGGACGCTGTCGATTGCGTGCCCCGCCGCGAGGCAGGCGCCGATCACCCCCAGCGCGTTCGCCGCGTTGTGGCGGCCGGCCGTGGGGAGGCGGACCTGGCGGGCGTCGCTGGCGGCGTTGGCGTCGGCTGGGCCGAGCTCAACGCGGAGCAGCGTGCCGTCGGGCTCGGCGGCGAGGATCTGGCCCGTCAGGTCGGCCGTGCCGGGCGCGGCGTCGAGCGCCACCCGCAGGATGCGCCCGGGCCAGTCGCCCAGCCTCCGGACCAGCGCCGCCACGCCGGCATCGCCGACGTTCGCCACGAGCACCGGCGTGCGGTCGGCGGGCGAGCGACCTGCGGCGGCTCGACGGATCCACGCCTCGAACGAGGCGAGCACCGCGTCCCGGTCGGCGAAGACGTCGGGGTGGTCCCACTCGGCGGAGGTCAGCACGGTCACGTCCGGCCGGTACGGGTCGAAGTTGCCGGCGTACTCGTCAGCCTCCACCACGAACGCCTCGCCGGCGCCGCGGCGGGCGGTCGCGGGCAGCCCGATGCCCGTGAGCGAGGCCGGCAGCAGCGCCCCCACGAAGGCAGCCGGGTCCGCGCCGATCGCGGCGAGCGTGTGGACCAGCCAGCCGGCGCTCGTGCTCTTGCCGTGCGTCCCGGCCGCGGCCATCAGCAGCCGCCCGTGCGCCGCGTCGGCGACCACCTGCTGCCAGGGCTCGAGCGGGATGCCCGCCTCGCGCGCGGCCGCGAGCTCCGCGTTGTCGGGATCGATCGCGGTGAGCGCCTTGGTGACCGCGAGCCTCGCCGGACGGCGCGGCCCGGCGACGTGCGAGGGATCGTGCGCAGGGGCGACGTGGACGCCGACCGCGTCGAGCGCCGGCGTGTACTGGCTGGGGCCGCCCGGGTCGCAGCCGTCGACATCGGCGCCGGCCCACACGGCGAGCAGCGCGGCGGCGGACGCGCCGGCACCCTGGGCGCCCACGATGTGGATGCGCTCACCCGCAACGATCGGCCGGGCAGGCCGGGCGGACGCAAGGCCCAGACCGATCTCGCCTGCGCCGCGGACCGTCACCGGCGCCCCTCGGCCGCCTCGAGCAGCAGCCGCAGCGCGGCCTCGGCGCTGGCCCGCTTGTTGCCCTCGCGGTCGTGCGGCCAGGCGAACCGCTGCACGACGGGTGCCTCGCCGCCCGCCACCGCCACGTAGACGAGGCCGACCGGCTTGGCGTCGCTGCCCCCGTCCGGGCCCGCGACGCCGGTGACGCTCGCCGCCAGGTCAGCCGCGAGCCGCGCGCGGGCGCCCTCCGCCATCGCAACCGCCACCTGGGCCGACACGGCGCCGTGCTTGCTGAGCGCCTCGCCCGGGACGCCGAGCAGCGATGCCTTGACCTCGTCGCTGTAGGCCACGACGCCGCCCCGGAAGTACCCGGACGAGCCCGGCACCTCGGTGATGAGGTGGGCCACGAGGCCGCCCGTGCAGGACTCGGCGGTGGCGACGGTCAGGCCACGGGAGAGGCAGGCCTCCTGGAGGCGGCGTGCCTGTTCCTCCAGCGGGTCGGGCATCGCTAGGTCCGGTTCGTCTTGGCCGGCGGGCTGGGCGGCGCGAAGAGCCAGGTCTCAGGGTTCCCCGCGGTCGACATGCGCCCGAGGCTCTGGCCGTTCACGGTGTAGTAGGTCGCGCTCGACTTGCCCGTGCGGACCTCGATGGTGTGCTGGCCGGTGAACGTCAGGGTCTTGCCCGGGTCGTAGACGACGCCGGCCGCGCCCGTGACCGGCGAGATGGTCCCGTCCACCCAGACCTTGAGCCACGCTCGCCCGCCCTTGATCTGGATCACCACGATGACGCCCTGGTACTGGATCGACACGTGGCGCGAGAGGGACGTCGTCTTGCCATCCGCGGACACCGCCGTGACCACGACCTCCCAGTCGCCGGCCGACAGGTTGACCGGGGTCTCGAACGAGCCGTCCGAGGCCACGTCCACGGTCACCGGCCCCACGTCCGGCGTTGCGGTTGGCCCCGGCGACGCGGACGCGCCCGGCGCGGCCGACGCGCTGGGCTTGGCGGACGGCGGGGACGAGGCGCCGGGCTTCGCGGATGGCGTGGCCGACGCCGAGCCGGACTGGGCGGCGACCTGGTTCGCTGTCACGGTCACCTTGGCCGCATTGGTCGTCGTCCCGTTCACCGGGATCGCCCCGTTGGCGAAGCGTGCACCCTCCGCTGGTGAGTCGAGCGTCAGCCCCGGCGCCTCCACCGCAGCGACCGGGACCGTGATGAACAGCTTCACGGTCGCGTCCGAGGGCTTGCCCGTCTCCGGGTCCACGGCGCTGACGTCGAACTCGTTGCGGCCCCGACGCAGCTGGACGTCCACGGTCCAGCGCCCGGCGCCGTCCGCGGACACCGTATAGGGCTGGCTGAGGCCCGGATCGGTGATGGTGATCGAGGCGCCGGCGATCGAGGTGCCGCGGAGCGTGTACGAGGTGGTCCCGTCCGGCACGTTGATCACCGCCTGGGCGGGATCGCTGACCTCGATCGTGGGCGGCTTGTTGTAGCGCAGCAGCTGGACGCCGATGTACACGCCGAAGGCGGCGATGAGGACCAGCAGGAGCGCGGCCACCACGACGACCGGCGAGATCGTGAAGCCCTGGCGCGGCGCCTCGAGCGGGCGCGGCACGTTGAGCACGGGCTCGGCAGGCATCGCGAGGTCGCCCCGCTCGTGCTTCCACTGGCGCGTGACGTCCTCCGGGTCGAGCCCGAGGTACAGCGCGTAGTTGCGCAGGAACCCCTTGGTGTAGACCGATCCCGGCAGGTCGCCGTAGTCGCCTGCCTCGAGGGCCGCCAGGTAGCGCGCCCGGATCTTCGTCTCCCGCTCCGCGCGGAGCAGGTCCACGCCCTTGTGCTCGCGGGCGGCGATGAGCCGTTCAGGGAGCGTGGGGCCGGCGTCGGGCGCGAAGCCCCGGGCCCCGTCACGCGCCTCAGCGCGAGCTCGCCGTGCCTCGTCGCGAGCGGTCATGCGTCGTCCTCGTCCTCGGCGGTCGGACCGTCGTCACGACGGAGGACCACCCGGGCATTCGACCCGTCGAACGCCCCCACGTATCCGCGCGACTCCAACTGGTCGATCATCCGGGCCGCGCGTGCATAGCCAACCTTGAGGCGCCGCTGCAACAGGGACGCCGAGGCACGATCGTACTCCCGGATCACCGAGACGGCATCCGGCAGCAGGCGATCGGCCTCCTCCTCGGGCATGTCGCTCACGTTGCCCGTGGACTCGTCGTCCGAGGTGATGATCGAGAGGTCGTAGTGCGGGTCGCCGTCCATCTGGGACCGCCAGTGCTCGGTGATCCGGTTGATCTCGGGGTCGGCGACGAACACGCCCTGGAGGCGCATCGGCCGCGGCAGGTCCGACGGCTGGTAGAGCATGTCGCCCCGGCCGATCAGGTCCTCGGCGCCCGGCGCGTCGAGGATCGTGCGGCTGTCGATCTGGCTGGCCATCGCGAACGCGATGCGCGACGGGAAGTTCGCCTTGATCAGCCCCGTGACCACGTTGACCGACGGCCGCTGCGTGGCCAGGACCATGTGGATGCCCGTCGCGCGCGCCTTCTGGGCGAGGCGCACGATCGGGTCCTCGATGTTCTTGCCCTCGCGCATCATCAGGTCGGCGAGCTCGTCGATGACGATCACGATGTAGGGCATGCGGTCGGCCGGGTCCGCCCGCGTCTCGTTGAAGCCCTTGATGTTGCGCGCCGTGGCGCCGGCGAACCGCCGGTAGCGGTTCTCCATCTCGTTGACCGCCCACTTGAGGGCCGACTTCGCGCGCTCGGGCTCCGTGATGACCGGCACGTACAGGTGCGGCAGCCCGTTGTACCCGGCGAGCTCGACGCGCTTGAGGTCCATCAGGATCATCCGGACCTCGGTCGGGTCGGCCTTGCACAGCAGGCTCGTGATCAGTGCGTTCACCATCACGCTCTTGCCCGAGCCGGTGGCGCCCGCGATCAGCAGGTGGGGCATCCGGGCGAGGTCCACCGCGGTGGCCTTGCCGGCGACGTCGCGGCCGAGGGCGAACATCAGCCTGGAGCCGTTCGCCGCGAAGTCGACCTCGTCGAAGATGCGGCGCAGCGAGACGACGTTGAACTCGGCGTTGGGGATCTCGATGCCGACCGCGCTCTTGCCCGGGATCGGCGCCTCGATGCGGATGCTCCGCGCCGCCAGCGCCATGGCGAGGTCGTCCGAGAGCGCCTCGATCCGGCTGACCTTGACGTGCGCGGCGGGCTGGACCTCGTACTGCGTGACGACGGGTCCGGCATTGCGCCCGACGATGCTCGCCTCGATGCCGAAGCTGGCCAGCTTCTCGATGATCCGCGTCTCGTTGTGCCGGTGGATCGCCTCGCGGCTGGCCCCGTCGCCGGGTGCGGGCACACGGTCCATCTCGAGCAGGTCCAGGCCCGGCAGGCTCCAGGCCACGCCTGCCCGGGTGGAGGGCGCGTCGCCCGCCTCGACGATGCCGTCGCCGTCGCGGTCGAGCGGGCGGGGGCCTGCATCGGCGGGCTTGGCCGCGCCCGCGGCCGCGATCCCCGCGGCGTCCGGCGCGTTCGCGCCGAGGACGCGCTGGGGCGCGATCGTGGCGGAGATGGGCGCCGGCGCGGTGATCGCAGGGGGCGTCTGGACCGTGTCCAGGCCGAACAGGCCCGTCTGGCCCGGCGCGTCGCCCGGGGCGAGGCGCGGCGCCCGGCCGCGGCGGAGCGCCGCCCCGCCGGCATCGCCGGGGTCCAGCGCGGCCGTGCCGTTGCCCGGCGACCGCCCGGGGCGTCCCGTGACGGCGGACGTGCCCTCGACGACCGGCCGCGCCGACGCGACCGTGCTCGAGATCGACCTGCCGGCCCCGACCACCGGGTCGACCAGCGCCCTCAGGGGCCGCTGGATCACGATCAGCGTGGCCGCCACCATGACGCCGGCCAGCACGACCAGGCTCACCGGGCTGCCGAGGACGTGCTCGAGGGTGTCCTCGAGGAATGTCCCGATCCTGCCCCCGCCGCGCACCGGCAGGTACTGGAGCACACCGAGGAACGCGAGGTAGGCCACGGCCCCGGCCACGAACCGCCACTGCCAGCCGGCCGGCGGGGCGCTCCCCCACTCGACGTAGGCGCCCCCGGCGATGAGGAGCAGCGGCAGCAGGTAGCGGCCCGTGCCGAACAGCGGGTTGACCGTCTTCTGCGCCCACTCGGTCAGCGTCCCCTGCTGGGCGGGCAGGAAGATCATGATCAGGACCACGACCCCCAGGACCAGCAGCACAAGCCCGAACAGCGAGCGCGCGACCTCGGGACTGACGACGATCGAGGGCAGGCTGAGGCCGGGCGCGGACGACTTCGACCTGCGGCGCGAGGCGGTCGAGCGACTGGTGCCGGAGCGTCGGCGCTGGGCCACCCTAGACCTCGACCACGACCGGGAAGACCATCGGACGGCGCTTGGTCTGCTCGTACAGGAACCGCGACAGCCCGTCCTTGATCTGGCTCTTGAGCAGCGCGATCTCCGAGATGCGGTCGCCGGGGTTGTCGACGGCCTGGCGGATCCGGCGGATCGCCTCCTCGATGATCGGGTCCTCCTCGTTCCCGTGGACGAAGCCGCGGGTGATGATCTCGGGGCGCCCGACGACCCGGCCGGTCTGCTTGTCCACCTGGACCACGACCATGAACATGCCGTCGTTGGCGAGGGCGCGCCGGTCGCGCAGGACCACGTCGCCAACCTCGCCCACCGAGAGGCCGTCCACGAAGACGTACCCGGCGGCGACCGGCGTCCCGCGGCGGGCCGTCTTGTCGGGCAGGATCTCGATCGGGGTCCCGTTCTCGATGATGAACACGTTCTCGGGCTTCACGCCGGTCTCGATCGCGAGCCGCCCGTGCTGGACCAGCATCCGGAACTCGCCGTGCATCGGGATGAAGTGCGTGGGCTTGGTCAGCCCGAGCATCAGCTTGAGCTCCTCCTGGCTGGCGTGCCCGGAGACGTGCGCCCGCTTGATGGCGTGGTAGAAGACGTTCGCGCCTGACTTGAACAGGTTGTCGATCGTCCGGGCCACGTACTCCTCGTTGCCCGGGATCGGGCTGGCCGAGACGATGACCGTGTCGCCGGGCTGGATCTCGACGAAGCGGTGGTCGCGGTTCGCCATCCGGGCCAGGCCCGACATCGGCTCGCCCTGGGCCCCCGTGGTGGCGATCACCGTCCGGTGTGCCGGGTGCTCGTTGATCTTGTCCTTGGGCAGCAGCTGCGACGGGGCGTAGGTCAGGTAGCCGAGCTCGGTCGCGATCCGGGTGTTCTGCTCCATCGACCGCCCGACCACGGCAACCTGGCGGTTGAACGTGGCGGCCGCGTCGAACACCTGCTGGATGCGCGCGATGTTCGAGGCGAAGGTGGCAACGATCACGCGGCCCTCGAGCCCCTCCATGATCTCGCGGAACGCCTCGCCGACCGTCCGCTCCGAGGGTGTGTAGCCTGGGTTCTCCGCGCGCGTCGAGTCCGAGAGGAGCGCGACCACGCCCTCCTCGCCCAGCCGGGCGAGGATGTGGAAGTCCGAGAGTTTGCCGTCGACGGGCGTGTGGTCGAACTTGAAGTCGCCGGTGTGGACCACGATGCCGACCGGCGTCCGCAGCGCGATGCCCATGGCGTCCGGGATCGAGTGCCCGATCCGGAACGGGATCGCCGTGAACGGGCCGATCTCCAGCTCGTCGCCCGGCTCGAGCCCGATCAGGGGGTTGTTGTGGAGCTTGTGCTCCTTGATCTTGTTGCCCAGCAGGCCGCGGGCCAGGGTGCTGGCGTACACGGGCACGCCCGGGAACTCGGGCAGCACGTACGGCAGCCCGCCGACGTGGTCCTCGTGGGCGTGCGTGATGAGGAACGCGCGGACCTTGTCGCGGTTCTCCTTGAGGTACGTCACGTCGGGCACGACGAGGTCGATGCCGAACATCTCCTCGTCCGGGAACATCAGCCCGCAGTCGATCACGACGATGTCGTCGCCGTACTCGAACACGTAGCAGTTCTTGCCGATCTCGCCCACCCCGCCCAGCGGGATGATGCGAAGCGGGATACTCGGGTCAGGCATGCGTCGTCATCCGTCTCGCTCTGGTCAAAACAGCGTCAGTTGGGACGCGTCGTCCGGGTGGGCGGGCGACTCGACCGGCGGGACGGGCGCGCTCGCGGCAGCCGGCGGGGCGGCGGGCGTGGGGACATGGTCGGCGATGGGGCTACCGCCCGGGGCGTCCCCGCCGGGCTGGGGCGTCCCCGCCCGGCGGTCGCGGGAGCGCTGGAGCACGGCGGGCACCCTGGCGATGTCGTCAAGGCTATCGCGCTCGAGCGCGGGCGTGCGCAGGGCGGCGGCCGGGTGGTACATCGCGAACACGAGGGCGTCGCGGGCGCCGGTCGCCGGGTCGGCGGGGGTCGTCGTCCCGTGGACCTGCCCGATCCGCGCCCCCGGCATGAAGGTGCCCATCGAGTACCGGCCGAGCGTCACGACGACGGCCGGGTCGAGCGCCTCGAGCTGGCGGCGCAGGAACGGAGCGCAGGCGGCGATCTCGTCCGGCTCGGGGTCCCGGTTATCGGGCGGGCGGCACTTCACGACGTTGGTGATGAACACATCGTCGCGCTGCCAGCCGATGCTGCCCAGGAGCCCCACGAGCAGGCCGCCGGCACGCCCGACGAAGGGGCGCCCCTCGCGGTCCTCGTTGAACCCGGGCCCCTCGCCGACGAACACGACCTCGGTGTCGGGGTCGCCCTCACCCGGGACGGCCCGCGTCCGCCCCTCGTGAAGCCGGCAGGCAGTGCAGGCCCGGACTTCGTTCGCGATCTGCTCGAGCGCCGCCCGGCGCTCGTCGCGGGTCACGCCGGCGTTCCCCCGGCCACGGCGGCGCGCTCGCTCGCCTTGCGCACCCAGCCGCGCTCCACGAGCACCTCGGCGATCTCGACCGCGTTCGACGCGGCGCCCTTGCGCAGGTTGTCCGACACGACCCAGAACGCGAGGCCCCGGTTGTCGGGGATCGATGGGTCCTGGCGCACTCGCCCGACGAAGACGAGGTCCGAGCCTGCGGCGTGCTCCGCCAGCGGGTAGACCTTGTTGGCCGGGTCGTCCTGGACGACGACGCCGGGGACCTTCGCGAACAGCTCGCGTGCCTCGTCCGGGGTGAGCGGCGCGACGGTCTCGACGTGGACCGCCTCGGAGTGGCTCATGAACACCGGGACGCGGACCGCCGTGCACGACACCCGCAGGTCGGGCAGGTGCAGGATCTTGCGGCTCTCGGTGACGACCTTCCACTCCTCCTTCGTGTACCCGTTGTCCAGGAACACGTCGATGTGGGGCAGGGCGTTGAAGCCGATGGGGTACGGGTAGACGCTGGCGACCTTGGGGCGGCCCTCGGCGTGCGCCTTGATCTGCTCGTCGAGCTCGACGATGGCCTTGTGGCCCGTCCCAGACACGGCCTGGTAGGTGTCGACGACGATGCGCTCGATGCCCACCGCGTCGCGGATCGCCATCAGCGGCGGCATCAGCTGCATGGTGGAGCAGTTGGGGTTGGCGATGATCCCCTCGTGCCACGCGAGGTCGTCCGGGTTCACCTGGCTCACCACGAGCGGGATGTCGGGCTCCATCCGCCAGGCGGACGAGTTGTCGATGACGGTGCAGCCGCGCTTCGCCGCTTCAGGCGCGAGGTCCCCGCTGGTGCCGCCGCCCGCCGAGAACAGCGCGAGGTCGATCCCCTCGAACGCCTCTGGCGTCGCGAGCTCCACCGTGAGGTCGCCCCAGCCGGCGACCGTCAGCGTCTTGCCGGCGGACCGTTCCGACGCGAGGAGGCGGAGCTCGGTCATCGGGAACCGCTTCTCGAGCAGCACCTTGGTCATGGTGCGGCCCACGGCGCCGGTGGCGCCGACGACGGCGACGGTGAGCTTCGCGGGGCTGGTTCCGGGCACGGTCCGACCTTCTAGCTGCGGGTTGTCGGGCACGGCGCGAGTATACCAGCGGGCCCCCGCCGGTCCCCCCGGTCCGGGCGTCGGATCACGGGCCCGGGGCGGGGACGGCGCCCGGCCGGACGCCCAGCTCGGCGGCCAGCCCCGCGCACACCTGTCGGGCGATGTCGATGAAGGCCAGGGTCGCGGGCGACCGGTAGCGGTCTCGGTGCCAGACCAGCGCGATCCGCCGGGGATCGAGGTCGGTCGGGATGACCCGCACAGCCGGGTCCGAGGTGTCGACCGCGAGGAGCGGGACGAGCGCCACGCCCAACCCCGCGGCGGCCATCGCCTGCACGATGCCGTTGTCCTCCGATCGCAGCACGAACTCCGGGATGCGGCCCGTCTCGCGCAGGCGCTCCTCCGTCCATCTGGTGCTGCGGCACGACTTGAAGCCGATCAGCTTCTGCTGGGCGATCAGGTCGAGCGACGGCGTGCCGGTGAGGCTGGCCAGGGGCGAGTCCGGGCGCGCCACCATCACGAACGGATCGCGGAGCAGCTCGACGCCCTCGTAGGGACCGGGGGCGAACGGCATCACGCCGAACGCCAGCTCGAGCACGCCCGACCCGACGAGGGCGATCCCGGCCTCGTCGTTGGACAGCTCGGTCAGCCGGACGTCGATCCCCGGCCACTCCCGCCCGAACCGACCGATGATCCCAGGCAGCGCCCGCGCGCCGATGCTCTGGTAGACGCCGACGCGCAGGGTGCCCGACTCCCCCGCCGCGTAGGCGGCGAGGTCCGCGCGTGCCGCCTGCAGGCGCTCGGCGATCGGGTCCACGTGCCGCAGCAGCAGCGCGCCGGCCTCCGTGAGCGCCACCGTCCGCCGTCCGCGGCCGCGGTCGAACAGCCGCACGCCCAGGGCCGCCTCGAGCGCCGCCACGTGCTGGCTGACCGCCGACTGGGTGTAGCCGAGGGCATCCGCGGCCGCGTGGAATGACCCCTGCTCCGCCACCGCACGGAAGCTGAGCAGCTGGCGGAGGCTGAGGTCGGTGAGCGCGTCAGGCAGCACCCGCTGGACAGTCGCGACGGGCGTCGCGACTGTCCAGGAGTTATCAGCAATCATGATTACTCATTGCACCACATGCGTTTGCTCTTATCAAGTCGCTCGGCCAACATGGCGCCATGGAACTCCTCGCCGCCGCCCTGCTGCTGGCCATCCTCGGCGCCCTGGCCCAGGTCGCGGGCGCCGACTCGCGCGACGCCCAGACGCGCAGCCGACCGAACCTCTGATCCACGAGCGACGGAGACGCCCCCGCGGCCGATGGGCCCGGGGGCGTCTCGATTCGCTCGGGAAGGGCGACGCCGACCGCCTGTTGCTGGGCGCACAGGCTCCCGCTTCATTCACCGCGCCTCGTGCCGAGCGTCGCCCGGGCGGCGACGAATTCGGAGCACGGTTGTCGGTTCATCGTCGGGGCGGCGACGAACCGGTCGGGACGGGCCGTCTCGGCCGGTCTGCAGAGGCCGATCGTCGACGGCGAGGCGACGATGGGCCCATTAGGTGCCGAAACCGTCGCCGCAGTGGCGACGAGCCAAGCGGCGCCCCCGTCGGTCGCGCGGCTTAGGCGGGCCGGTACCCGCAAGGCGGGTTCGCTCGGGAAACGGCAGTCGCGTCAGCGGCCACGGAGCGGCCGGACGGGCACGTGGCGACCAGACGGCTCCTGGAAGGCGACGGCCGCGAGGATCGCGGCGTCGGTGGACTCGTAGCCGTCGGCCACGATCACGAGCTTGTCATCGTCATCGTCGTGTCGGTGGATGAACCCGACGCACACGCCGTCGCCAGGCGCCAATGGCTGTGTCGGCCCCAGCAGGTAGGCGTCGAGGCCCTCGCCGTCGGGGGCGACCGTGCCCGGCACGTACCCGTAGTTGACCTCGTGGCGGAAGCCGTGGATCGGGTGCGCGGAGCCGAGAGGTCGGTCGACCATCACGCTGACCCGCCGGCCGACGTAGGGCAGGGCCATCCGCAGGGAGGCCGAAGCGAACCGCATCGCTCAGCCGGTGGCGCCCGGCCCCGGGCGCATCATCCAGCGCTCTGGCTTCTCGAGCGCCACGAACCCGAACGGTGCGTAGAACCCCGGCGAGCCCGTCGCGAGCACCGTGCGCTTGAGGCCCGCCAGGCGCGGGTCGCCCACGACCGCCTCCATGAGCCGGCGGCCGATCCCCTCCCCGCGACGGCCGTCCTCGACGAACACGTCGCACACCCAGGCGAACGTCGCCTCGTCGGTCACCACGCGCGCGAAGCCAACCTGCTGCGGGCCGTCGAACGCGGAGAAGCACAAGGAGTGTGCGATCGACCGCTCCACAATCTCCCTGCTGCGGCCGATCGCCCAGTAGGCACGCTCGGACAGCGCGGCGTGGAGCCAGTCGAGGTCGATCTCGGCAGCGTCGGTGGTGATCCGGATGCTCGGCTTGGTCAATTCCATGACGCACAGCGTACGTCGCGGGAATCAAGAAGCCCGGCCTCGCGGCCGGGCTTCGAGCGGTGCGCTTGAGGTGCGGCGCGAGGCTACTTCGCCAGGTGGCGCTGCATGGCGGCCTTGCGGGAGAGGTTGACGCGGCCCTGGCGGTCGATCTCGGTGACCACCACCATGACCTCGTCGCCCACCGACACGACGTCCTCGACGGACGGCACGTGGTAGTCGGCGAGCTCGCCGATCCGGACGAGGCCCTCCTTGCCCGGCAGGATCTCGACGAACGCGCCGAAGGTCATCAGCCGGGTGACCTTGCCCAGGTACAGGGCGCCCACCTCGACCTCGCGGGTGAGGCTCTCGATCCAGTTGATGGCCTTGCGCGAGTTCTCGCCGGACACGGCCGCGATCTCCACGGTGCCGTCGTCCTCGACGTTGATCTCGGTGCCGGTCTCCTCCTGGATCTTGCGGATCATCGAGCCGCCCTTGCCGATGATCTCGCGGATCTTCTCGGGGTTGATCTTGATCGTGATGATGCGCGGCGCGAAGTCGCTCATCTCCTCGCGGGCGGCCGGCAACACCTGGGTCATCTTGTCGAGGATGAACAGGCGGGCGGCGAGGGCCTTGCGGAGCCCCTCGCGGATGATCCGCTCGTCGATGCCCTTGACCTTGATGTCCATCTGGAGGGCGGTGATGCCCTCCGAGGTGCCGGTCACCTTGAAGTCCATGTCACCGATCGAGTCCTCCTTGCCAAGGATGTCGGTGAGGACCACGAAGTTGCCGGTGTCCCCGTCGACGACGAGGCCCATCGCCGCGCCGGCGACCGGCGCCTTGATCGGCACGCCCGCGTCCATCAGGGCGAGGGTCGAGCCGCAGGTCGACGCCATCGACGTCGAGCCGTTGCCGGCCACGACCTCGGACACGAGGCGGATGACGTACGGGAACTCCTCGTGGCCCGGGAGGACCGGCAGGAGCGCCCGACCGGCGAGGTTGCCGTGCCCGATGTCGCGCCGGGACGGGCCGCGCATGGGCTTGTTCTCGCCGGTGCTGTAGGGCGGGAAGTTGTAGTGGTGAAGGTACCGCTTCTCGGTCTCCGGGCTGATCGTGTCGATCCGCTGCACGTCCGAGGACGGGCCGAGCGTGGCGACGGTCAGCGCCTGGGTCTGGCCGCGGGTGAACAGGCCCGAGCCGTGCGCGCGGGGCAGCAAACCGACCTCGACCGAGATCGGGCGGATCTCGTCGATGGCCCGGCCGTCCATCCGGAGGCCCTCGGCGAGGACGAGCCTGCGGACGGTCTTCTTCTGGACGAGGTTGAACAGGCCCTTGCTCACCCGTGCGTTCCGGCGCGCGGCCTCGATGAGGCGCGCCGACTCGTCCTTGTCGGTGCGGGTCGCGCGGACGCCCTCGGCGATGCCGGCCGACAGCGCGTCGAGGCGGCCGGGCAGCTCGTTGCCGAACCAGATCAGCAGGTTGGCCGTGGCCTCGGCATCCGGCAGGGCGCGGTGGCTCTGCGAGAGCTCGACGCCGAAGTAGGCGGCCAGCGTGCCCAGCTTGTAGTTCTCGAGGTCCGGGTAGCCCTCGCGGGCGATCACGAACGTGTCGAGGTACGTGCCCTGGGCGATCCGGGTGCCGTCGCCGAGCGCCTCCTCGATGAAGCCGATGTCGAAGCCGACGCTGTGGCCGACGAACGGCGCGTCGCCGACGAACTCGACGATCTTGCGGGCGGCCTCGGCCGGGCTGGGCTTGCCCTTGACGTCGGCGTCCTTGATGCCGTGCATCTGGTTGCCCACGATCGGGCGGCCGGGGTTCACGAGGGTGCTGTAGGTGTCGACCACCTTGCCGCCCTTGACGCGGACCGCGGCGACCTCGACGAGGTCGGCCATCTTGGGGTCGGTGCCGGTGGTCTCGACGTCGACGACCACGAACTCGCCGCCGGCCTTGGCCAGCTCGGTGAACCGCAGGACGGAGTCGACCTGCGGGTCGAGGAACGGGATCCGCTTGGGCTTCCCGACGAGCTCCCGGAGCTTCTCCTGGATCTCGACGAGGGGCTGGAGCGCCTGCTGCGCGAACAGGATGGCGTCAGCCATCACGTCCTCGGGCAGGATCTTGACGCCCGCCTCGACCATCATGATGGCGTCGCGGGTGCCGGAGACCACGAGGTCGAGCTCCGACTCGGCGAGCTGGCTGATGGTCGGGTTGACCACGAACTCGCCGCCGATGCGCCCGATGCGCACGGCGCCGACCGGACCTTGGAAGGGGATCTCGCTGATCGAGAGCGCAGCCGACGCCGCGATCGTGCCCAGCACGTCCGGGTCGTTCTCCTGATCCGTCGACATGACGGTGATCACGATCTGGACGTCGTCCTTGTACCCCTCGGGGAACAGCGGGCGGATGGGCCGGTCGGTCAGGCGAGCGGCGAGGATGGCCTGCTCGGATGCGCGGCCCTCGCGCTTGATGAAGCCGCCCGGGATCTTGCCGGCGGCGTACATCCGCTCCTCGAAGTCCACGGTGAGCGGGAAGAAATCGAGCCCCGGACGGGGCTCCGAGCGGTTCGCGGTCCCGAGGACGAGCGTATCGCCGTAGCGCAGGGTGACGGCGCCGCCGGCGAGGCCGGCGAGCTTGCCGGTCTCGAGCGTGAGCGTCCGGCCGCCGAACTCGATCTCGAGCGTGGTGGGTGTGGGCACGGGTGTGCGACCTCCTTGGTCGTCGGGCCGGGAGTGGTGTCCCTGGGCCTGTGGGTTCGGGCTGACCGCGGGCTGCGATGCGCCGGGTAACGAACGACCCCGGGATGCTCCCGGGGCCGGTGCGGCGATGGCTAGCGGCGGAGTCCGAGCGAGCCGATGACGGCTCGATAGCGCGTCGCGTCCTTCTTGATGAGGTACGCGAGCAGGCGCCTGCGCTGACCCACGAGCTTGAGGAGGCCGCGGCGCGAATGATTGTCCTTCGGGAAGCGGCGGAGGTGCTCGTTCAGGTCCCGGATCCGCTCGGTGAGGAGCGCAATCTGGACTTCCGGGGAGCCGGTGTCACCGTCCTTGACGGCGTACTCGGCGACGACCTCTTGCTTCTTCTCCCGCGCGAGCGGCACTCGATCCTCCGACACGAACGATGGCGTGGCTAAACACTGTCTACTTCTTCGACCGGCGGAGAATAGCAGGGTTCGGCGGCGGGGCACAAATGACCAGCGGCCCTCCCCCGCCCGACCGGTGCTGCGGCAGGGCGGGTCGCGAGGCTCCCCTGCGGCCGGCGATGCACCTTTTCCGAACATGGCTACTATTGTTCGGGATCCGAAATCAGCACGAGCCGATCCGTGTGCGAACGGCCCGGACGCGTCCTTCGGGGCTGACGAGCGCCAGACGCTCGCCGCCTCCATCACCGGGTCCCGGAGGTACTGCACAGATGAGAGTACGCGCTACCTTGACGGCCACGATCGCAACGACCGCAATCGTGGTCTCCGCATGCAGCGGCGCGGCGGCGACGCCGAGCCCCACCACCGCCCCGACGGCAGTCCCGTCCACTGCACCGTCCGCCGCACCGTCGGCATCGGCGTCCGCATCGTCCTCCGCCGCGCCATCCGCGTCGGCGTCCGCAGCACCGTCGGGCACCACGGGGCTCTCCGTCTCGTCGTTTGACAGCAGCTTCTCGGCCATGTCGCAGCTGTCGAGCGTGTATGCCGCCGGCAAGGGCATGGTCGGCGTCATCCTGCCGGACACCACCACCTCGGCTCGCTACACGAGCTACGACCTCCCGTACCTGAAGCAGGCGTTCACGGCCGCCGGCTACGCCGCGGCCGACTTCAAGATCGACAACGCGTCGGGCACCGCGACCACAGAGCTCGCGCTCGCGCAGGCGGACATCGCTGCTGGCGCGAAGGTCCTGCTGGTCGACCCGCTCGACGCGACGACCGGCAAGTCCATCCAGGCCGCGGCCTCGGCGGCTGGCATCCCGATGATCAGCTACGACCGCGCCACGTTCCAGGGCACCAACACCTACTACGTGAGCTTCGACAACGTCCAGGTCGGCAAGCTGATCGGGCAGGGCTTCATGCAGTGCGCCTCCGACTGGGGCGTCACGAGCGCCAAGGTCTTCACGCTTGACGGCGGCCAGGACACCGACCCGAACGCGATCGACTTCGCCAAGGGCTACAACAACGTGGTCTGGGGCCAGGCCGTGGCCCAGGTCCCGGCCGGCACCACGAACAGCGCCGGCATGACGCTCGTCGGCGAGGCGATCGCCCCCGGGTGGGACAACGCAAGGGGCGGCACCATCTTCCAGCAGGCCTTCACGGCCCACAAGGAGATCAACGCCACCATCGAGGCGAATGACGGCCTCGCCGGCGCGGTCATCGCCGACCTCAAGGCAGCAGGCGTGAAGGCCAAGTCGATCCCGACCACCGGCCAGGACGCCACGCTGACCGGGATGGAGTTCGTCCTCAACGACTGGCAGTGCGGCTCCGTCTACAAGCCGATCTACCTGGAGGCACAGGCTGCCGTCGCGCTGGCGACCTACCTGCGGGCAGGGCAGCCGGCCCCGTCCGCCCTCGTGAGCGGGACGACGACAGATCCGACCAATGCGGCCACCACCGAGCCGGCCGTGCTCCTGACCCCGATGTGGGTCAACAAGGCCAACATGGAGCAGACCGTCATCGCGGACAAGGCGATCTCGGTTACCGATCTCTGCAGCGCCGTCGGCCAGAGCGTCTGCACGGCGAACGGCATCCACTAGTCTCCGCTTGGGTTCGCGGCGCCCGACGGACCCCGTCGGGCGCTCCCCGATCTTTCGCCAGGTCGCATCCAGCCCGCGTGCGGCCCCCGGGTTCCTCGGGCCATCCCGAGGACGGCGGGACGTTGTCTCTCGACGTGGCGTGCCGGCTGAGACCTCGAGGACGACGCCATGGAATTGATGACAGGGCCGACGGGGGTCCCGGCGAGGACCACGCCCGGGCGCGCTCCGGCGGCTGCACCGCCCGATGAGGAGCCGCTGCTCAGGCTCCGCGGGATCAGCAAGCACTTCGGGGCCGTCCAGGCCCTCTACGGGGTGGATCTGGACCTGCCTCGCGCCAAGGTGACGGCGCTGTGCGGCGACAACGGCGCCGGCAAGTCGGTGCTCACCAAGACGATCGCCGGAATCCACGCGGCCGACCACGGCCAGATCTTCTGGGAGGGACGGCCCGTCACGATCCGCACCCCCAACGACTCCTCGGCGCTGGGGATTGAGACCGTCTATCAGGACCTCGCGCTGGCTGACAACCTCGACATCGTCCAGAACATGTTCCTCGGGCGCGAGCGCGTGAGCGGGATCTTCCTCAACGAGGACAGCATGGAGCGTGCTGCGGCCGAGACCCTGGCCGAGCTGCGGGTCACCACCGTCCGCTCGATCCGCCAGCCGGTCGCGACCCTGTCCGGCGGCCAGCGGCAGGCGGTCGCCGTGGCCAAGGCGGTGATGTGGAACTCGAAGCTCGTCATGCTCGACGAGCCGACCGCGGCCCTCGGGGTCGCCCAGACGCGGATGGTCCTGGATCTGATCAAGCGGCTCAAGGACCGCGGGCTGGCCGTGATGGTCATCTCCCACAACCTCAACGATGTGTTCGAGGTCGCCGACCGGGTCGCTGTCCTGCGCCTCGGCCGGATGGTGGCCCAGGCCGACACCTCCACGCTCGACCGGGAGAGCGTCGTGGACTACATGACAACCGGCGTGTCGAGTCGCGTCGTGCAGGGGCCCGCATCCCAGCGATCGGAAGCCTGAGCCATGGCTGGTATCGACGGACAGCCGGGGGGCGCACGCGCCATGTCAGGACCCGGCGCGCCTGACCTCGCGACCGATCTGACCGCGGCGGTTGACGCCGTCCCGCCGCCGGTCAT
The DNA here is from genome assembly GCA_021783095.1 of Chloroflexota bacterium. Classification (GTDB taxonomy): domain Bacteria; phylum Chloroflexota; class Limnocylindria; order Limnocylindrales; family CSP1-4; genus CAIXZV01. The sequence goes on from JAJXUG010000002.1 coordinate 103,544, forward strand.
CGCCCAGACGATGGGCGAGTATTGGCGGACGTGGCTCGCGCGAGTTCGGGGAGGCGATGCCGGGGCCCTCCCGGTCGTGGTTGCCCTGCTCGCGGTCACGATCGTGTTCACGATCCTGAGCCCCAACCACGTCTTCCTCTCGCCAGAGAACCTCGTCAACCTGTTCGACCAGAGCGCGGTCTTCATCGTCCTGGCATTCGGCATGGGGTTCGTCCTGCTCCTGGGCGACATCGACCTCTCGATCGGCTACGTTGCCGCGATCGGAGGGATCGTCACCGCCCAGCTGGTCCAGCCCACGCCGAACGTGCCGTGGCCGCTCGCGATCCTTGCCGGGCTCGCGGTGTGCGCCCTCATCGGGCTCTTGCAGGGGTCGCTCGTCACCCGGCTGCGGATGCCCGCGTTCGTCGTCACCCTCGCCGGCTACCTGATCTGGTTCGGCGTGATGATCCTCCTGCTCGGCACGGCGGGCGGCGTCGGCGTCACGGGGAGCCAGGCAAACCAGCAGGCGATCTACGGCCTCGTCTACGGCTACATCGACCCGCTCATCGCCTGGATCGGCCTCGTCGTCATCGTGGCGGCCTTCGCCACCGTCCTGTGGCGGCGTGATGCCGGACGGCGCCGCAGCGGCCTGGTCGCCCCGCCGCTCGGGCTGACCATCGCCAAGATCGTGCTGGTCGCGATCGCCGGGATCATCGTGGTCGCCATCTGCAACGTCAACCGCGGGCGCGACCTGCCGATCGTCGGGGTGCCATACGTGATCCCGGTGGTCCTGCTCGTCCTCCTGGCCTGGACCGTGCTCCTCGAGCGGATGCAGTTCGGGCGCCACGTGTACGCAACCGGCGGCAACACCGAGGCGGCCCGCCGTGCCGGCATCAACGTGACCACCGTCCGCACGATGGCCTTCGTCCTGTGCTCCATGACCGGCGGGATCGCGGGCATCATCTATTGCTCGCAGCTCGGCGGGATGACCACGAACATCAACGGCGGGCAGCTGGTGCTGTATGCCGTCGCGGCCGCGGTCATCGGCGGCACCAGTCTGTTCGGTGGGCGTGGCCGCGCGATGGACGGGCTGCTCGGCGGCCTCGTGATCGGGGCCATCTACAACGGGCTGTACCTGCTCGGGCTGCCCATCCAGTGGCAGCTGATCATCACGGGCCTCGTGCTGCTCGCGGCTGTGAGCGTTGACTCGCTGTCCCGCAAGAGCTCCGCTCACGCCTGAGCCCAGCCCGGGGCCTCAGGGCGGGCGCGGCGTGCCGACCGCAGGCCCGCAGAGCGGGCGCGGGAGGGCTCCTGCGGCCGCGGTCTCGTCCGCGTCGCCCCGCTGTGCCTCGCGCGCGAACGCGCCCGCGGGCGCGTGAGGGGATCTCGATCGCGGCCCGGCCGTCGCACACATGGCAACCGGCTGCCTAGGGCGCGAACGTCGGGTCCTCGGTGATGCTGGCCGGCTCGCGATTGACGGTGACCACCCCGTCCGCGCCGGTCGTCTGCCACGGTCCCCAGGTGCCGTCGGGCCACTCGACGCGCACCTCCGCGGACGTCGCGTCGCCCAGCCCGAAGTGCGTCGGCCCCAGCTGGCCGCTGATGTGCCCGCCGCCCACCATGACCTCCCGCCGCACGTCCAGAGCGCCGGCGCGCACCTCGATCACGGCCCCGATCGCGTCGCGGTTGCCGCCGGCCTCCTGGAGCGAGACGCCCAGCCAGTGGCCCATCGCCTGGGGAGCCGCCGCCGTGCCCGCACCGACGTTGCGGAACACCAGCATCGGCGCATTCACCTTGACCTCGACCAGGTCCAGCAGGCCGTCGCCGTTGAGGTCCACCAGCGCGGCCCCCCGGCTGTGGTCGTAGTTGATGATGCCCGCAGCCGCCGCCTGCTCGGTGAAGGTTCCGCCGGGCTGGCCAATGTACAGGTTGCTGGGGTCCCGGCTCGCGTAGTCGGGCATCTGGTCGATGTTCCCCTTGGACACGTAGAGGTCCATGATGCCGTCGTTGTTGACGTCCTCGAACTCCGGGTGCCAGGCCGTCGACGGCAGGGGGTCGCCCCCGTTGACCGGATGCGTCCCGATCACGCCGCTCTGGAGCGCGATGTCGCGATACGTGGGCTGCGCCGGCCCGTTGGCGAGGGTCTGGAGCTTGTTGTCGGCCTGACTCGTGATGTAGATCTCGGGCAGGCCGTCGCCATTGAGGTCCTGGCTGGCGATCCCCATTCCCCACAGCTGGAGCTGCTTCCAGCCGTCGGCCGCGGTGTATGCGCGCGGGGCCTCGCCGGGCGCGATCCGCCACAGCTGCTCCTCGCCCTGATCGGCGCTCTGCGCCGCGTAGTAGTGACGGTCGTTGGCGATCCGCAGGTCGCGCCGGCCCGAGCCGTCCCAGTCGCTGAACAGCATGGACAGCGGGCAGTAGCCGGGCGCGAGCCGGATGGCCGCCCCGTAGCCCGATCCGCCGGCGACTGGCCGGTACAGCAGCGGCGGCGCGCACGTGTACGTCTCATTGCCGCTCGCGTCGAGGCCGACATAGCTGCCGATGGCGAGCGTCGGCAGGCTGTTGCTCCCCTCCCAGGTTGCGCTGAACGCCATCTCCCAGCCCGTCGGCTGCTGGAGGCCCCAGGTGTCATTGGCACGCTCGAAGCGGCATCCTCCCAGCCCGCGCAACAGATCCACCCCGCCGACCCGCAGGACCACCAGGTCCGGATTGCCGTCGCCATCGATGTCGATCGGATAGGCGCCCATGACGCCTGTGAGGTCCGTGACCGGGCTCTGGACCTGCGTGAAGGCAAGGCTCCCGCCCCGAGTGGAGACATTCCGGAACAGGGCCGCGGGGTGGTCGCCGCCCGCGACGAAGATGTCCGGCCGACCGTCGTTGTCGCAGTCGAACACCGCCAGCCCGCCGCCGATCATCGCGGTGTCCCCGCCGCCGTAGACGTGATGCAGGCCCGACGCCACCGTCTCGTCAACGTAGTGCGGCGCCCCCGGGGTCGTCGGGTGGAACGGTCCGACGCCGGCGAGCCGCGCCCCGAGCACCCCGCTCCCCAGCACGACCACGACCAGCACGAGGGCGAGCACGAGGGCGACCGGCCGCCCCACGCTCAGCCGACGACGGCCTGTCGACGGCGTGTTGGGTTCAGCGTCGTCGGGTGGGATCGAGCGAGGCTCCGAGGCGGGATCGACAGACGTCACTGGACTCAGAACACCAAGGGCCGGTCGGGCTGGCGCTCGCGCACCACCACCCGCTTGATGGTACGCCGGATCAGCCGCCGGTCCCGGCGGCGAAGAGGCGCTCGATCACCCGCAGGTTGGCGACCGCGTCCTCGGGCGACACGGGGACGGGCAGCCCGTCGAGGACGGCCGCCGCGAAGGCGTCGGCCTCGACCCCGTACGGATCCGCGGCCGCGAACTCCATGCGCTCGACGCCCGGGGCGACGGGCGGGTCGCCGCCCGCCACGACCGAGAGGTGCGTCGGGCGGTCGGGCGGGATGTTGAACGGGATCTCGATCGAGATCCGCCCACTGCTCCCGTAGATGTCGACGCGCTGGTCGGGCTCGACCCGCGTGGAGCACGTGAACGACGCCACGCCGTCGCCGAACTCGAGGACGCCGCTGGTCAGGATGTCCACCCCGGACGCCGGGTCGCGGACGATGCCGGCCGAGACGCGGTCGGGCTCGCCCCCGAACAGCATCCGCGAGAGGTTGACCGAGTAGCAGCCGATGTCGTACAGGGCGCCGCCCCCGGTCGCCCGGATGTTCCGGATGTTGGCCGGGTCGTCGTTGTAGTACGAGAACCAGCTGTCGACGGAACGCAGCCGGCCGATCCTGCCCGACGCGAGCAGCTCGCGGGCGGCCACCCATGACGGGTGGAGGCGATACATGAACGCCTCCATCAGCAGCACACGGGACGCCCTGCAGGCGTCGACGATCTCCTGCGCCTCGGACGCAGTCATCGCGAGGGGCTTCTCGCACAGGACGTGCTTGCCGGCACGGGCGGCCGCGATCGCCCAGGTGGCGTGCAGGTGGTTCGGCAACGGGATGTAGACGGCGTCGACGTCAGGGTCGGCCAGCAGCGCCTCATAGGAATCGTACGCGCGCGCGATGCCGTGGGCGTCGGCCGCTGCCCTGGCGCGACCGCCGTCCCGGGAGGCGATGGCGAGCACCTCGCAGCGCTGGGCACGGCGCATCCCCGGGATCACCTTGGTGAGGCCGATGTCGGCGGTCGAGAGGATGCCCCAACGGAGTCTGGTCATGACGCTCGGCCTCCGGTTCCCGCCTGCGAGCGGCGACACCCCCGGGGCCGAGTCGACCTCCGACTTGACAGCGCCGGGTTCGTGTAGGACAGTCTGCCATAAGTTTGCAAGAGAGGAACACAAACGTTGCGCCAAGGGCGAGTCGACATCGGACAGCGCAGCGAGACCGTCCATCGGGCGAACCTGAGCGCGATCGTTCGGGGCCTGCATGAGCGGGGTCCGCTCTCTCGCTCTGACCTGGTCGCGCTCACGGGACTCACCCGGAGCGCCATCCGAGCGCTCGTCTGCGAGCTGGTCGACGCGGGCATGGTCATCGAGGAGCCCGCGCTACGCCTCGGCACCCCGGGCAGGCCCTCCCCCATCGCGCGGGCGAACCCCAGACGGGCCCTGGTGCTCGGCATCGAGATCATGGTCGACTCGATCGCGGCCGCGATCGTCGGGCTCGGCGGCGTGACCCTCGCCGAATCTCGGCTCGAGCGGCCGCGCGGGAGCCTGTCGCCGGACCGCGTCGTGGCGGACATCACCGAGCTCACGGAGAGCCTCCTCCGCCGCGTGCCGGCGCCCCCCATCGGGATCGGTGTGGCCGTCGCCGGCGTGGTCCGACGCAGCGACGGCCTCGTGTGGGCGGCGCCGAACCTCGGCTGGGTGGAGGTGGCCCTGGGCGACCGCCTCGCCAGGGCCCTGGCGCTCGAGGTCCCCATCTCGATCGCGAACGACGCGGACATGGGCCTGCTCGCGGAGCACCGACGCGGGGCGGCGATTGGCGTCAACGACGTCCTCTACATCTCGGGCGAGGTCGGCGTGGGCGGCGGCGCCATCATCGGCGGGCACGCCCTGACGGGCGTCGCGGGCTACGGCGGCGAGATCGGCCACATGCCGGTGAACCCGGGCGGGAAGTCGTGCCGGTGCGGGTCCAGCGGCTGCTGGGAGACCGAGGTGGGCGAGGGTGCCCTGCTCACGCTGGCGGGCCTGCCGCCGGATTCTGGACGCGAGGGCGTCGAGGCCGTGCTGCGCGACGCAGCGGCCGGTGACCCGAGATCGGCGGCCGCCCTCGACCACGTCGGGCGCTGGCTGGGCATCGGCCTGGCCGGCCTCGTGAACGTCCTCAACCCCCAACTCGTGATTCTGGGCGCGATGCACGGGCGGATCCACGCCGCCGTGCGGCCCGTGATGGAGGGCGAGCTCGACCGGCGCGCGCTCCGTGCGCCACGGGACAGCGTCCATGTCGTTCCCGCCACCCTCGGTGTCGGGGCTCCGGCGCGTGGAGCCGCGGAGCTCGCCTTCGAGCCGCTCCTCGCAGACCCGGCGGCTTTCTTCGGGTCCGCAGCCTTCTCAACGCAGCTCGCGAGCGCCTGACCATGGCGCCCGCGGCTCCTCATCGTCGTGGTTGACGGCCACTTGGCCCGTGCGAAAGGGGAACGCCTAACGATGTAGTCTTGCCCAGTTGCAGCCCGATCATGCAGGGGGCGCAGGGGCGCCCCGTGGAGGAGGATCGAGTGAACGTACGCAGATTTGCAGGCCTGGCGGCAGCGGCGGCCATGTTCGTCACGGCGTGTTCGAGTAGCGCGTCGCCGAGCCCGGCCAGCGGGACGGCCAGCCAGCCGGCGGCCAGCCAGGCAGGCGCCGGCTGTGTCGTCGGCGTCTCGTGGAACAACTTCCAGCAGCCGCGCTGGGCGGCCCATGACAAGCCCAACATCCAGAAGACGGTCGAGGCGGCAGGCGGCACCTACATCGACGCCGACGCCAACCTCAGCGTTGAGCAGCAGGCGACCGACATCGACACGATGATCTCGAAGGGCGCCAAGGTCCTGATCGTGCTCGCTCAGGACACCAAGGCCGTCCTGCCTGAGATCGCCAAGGCCAAGCAGGCCGGCATCCCGGTCATCGCCTACGACCGCCTCATCGAGGACCCGAGCGTCCTGTACATCACGTTCGACAACGTCGCCGTGGGCAAGGATCAGGCCGCGGCCGTCATGGCCAAGGTCCCGACCGGCAACTACGTCCTGATCAAGGGCGACCCGGGCGACCCGAACGCCTCCACGTTCCTGCCCCAGGGCTGGGACCAGGCAGGCCTGAAGGACGCGGTGACCGCCGGCAAGATCAAGATCCTCAACCCGCCCGACGGCACCTTCACGAACGCCTGGAAGACCGAGACGGCCCAGTCGAACATGGAAGCCATCATCGACAAGGCCAACGCTGACGGCAACAAGATCAACGCCATCCTGGCGGAGAACGACAGCACGGCCCTCGGCGTCGTCGGCGCCCTCACCGCGAAGAGCTACGGGTACCCGCCGCTCAGCGGCCAGGACGGCGACACCGCCAACCTGAACAACGTCGCGCTCGGCAAGCAGTACGTCGACATCTGGAAGAACGCCAACGAGCTCGGCAAGGCCGCTGGCGCAGCCGCCATCGCGCTTTGCAACGGCGGCAGCATGGCCAGCCTCAAGCTCGCGGACGGGATCCTCGACCCGACGGTCGCCCCGGTTGCCGGCCTCACCGCCCAGCCGTTCAAGACCCCGGGTGGCAACACCGTCAGCTCGTTCATCCTCCAGCCGACCCCGATCACCGCGGACAAGCTCCAGACGGTGCTCGACGGCCAGTGGGTCACGAAGGCCGACCTGTGCAAGGGCGTCGATGCCGCCACGGCACCGGCCGCCTGCAAGTAGCGGGACCGCACCGACCTTGAGTTGACACTGCGCCCCCGGGTCCCCCGGGGGCGCAGCCTTCTTCCAGCGACTCGAGCAAGGAGGGACGCCGCCGTGTCGAACGAGGCGGATACTGCGCCGGTTTCCGGCCAGGCCCAGACAGAGCCACCTGCGCGAACCTCGGTCCGCGCCCTGTTTGCGCAGACGGAGATCGACCTGCGCCTGTTCGGCATGCTCCTCGCGCTGGCGGCGATCCTGCTCGTCTTCCACATCTGGAGCGGCGGCAAGCTCGTACGCCCGGTCAACATGATCACGATGGGGGTCCAGGCGTCCGGGATCGCGATCATCGCGACCGGCATGGTCCTGGTCATCGTGTCGCGCAACATCGACCTGTCGGTGGGCTCGCTGGTGGGGCTCATCGCGATGAGCTACGCGCTGCTCATGACCGACTGGTTCCCGCGCGTGTTCGGGATCCCGCCCGACGCGCCCTTCCAGTGGGTTCTCGCGCTCGCGATCGGCATCGGGATCGGCGCGTTCTTCGGCGCCATCCAGGGGTTCATCATCGCGTACATCGGCGTGCCGTCATTCATCGTGACGCTGGGCGGCCTGTTCTCGATCCGCGGCCTCGTCTGGTTCCAGTCCCAGGGCGCCGGCGTGACGGGCATCGACCCCACCTTCCAGCTGATCGGGGGCGGCGCTCTCGGGTCTGCCGGCGAGACGATCACATGGGGCCTTGGGCTGCTCGGCTGCATCGCGGTCGTCGCGCTCCTCTACAACAGCCGTCGACAGCGACGACGTTATGGGTTCCCCACCCGCCCCATGTGGGCCGAGGTGGTGCTCGTTGCGGCCGGCTGCGTCGCGTCGCTCGGGGTCGCATGGTTCGCCAACCAGAGCTTCTGGCCCAAGGGCCTGGCCGATCAGTACGCGGCAGACCACGGCATCACGCCCCCGCCCGGGGGACTCCAGATCGCGACGGGCATTCCGTTCCCGATCCTGCTCCTGCTCGGCGTCACGCTGGTGATGACCTGGCTGGCGACCCGGCGTCGGTTCGGGCGATACGTGTACGCGTACGGCGGCAACCCGGACGCAGCCGAGCTCGCCGGCATCAACACGCGCTTCACCATCCTCAAGACCTACGTCGTGATGGGCATTCTGTGCGCCCTGGCGGCCGCCATCGCCACGGCCCGCCTCAATGGCGCAACCCTCGACATCGGGACGGGCTATGAGCTGTACGTGATCGCGGCCGCGGTCATCGGCGGCACCTCGTTCGCAGGCGGCATCGGGACGATCCCCGGCGCTGTTGTGGGCGCCTTCGTGATGCAGGCGATCCAGTACGGCCTCGCCTTCAACAACGTCAACTCGGCCGGGCAGAACGTGGTGCTGGGCCTCGTGCTCATCGTCGCGGTCGGCTTCGATACGCTGAATCGCAGGCACGGTTCGTGAGCGGACGGGAGGGCACGGCCATGACCGTGGAGGAGCGGACGACGCTCGTCGAGATGCGCAACATCAGCGTGGCGTTCGGCGGCGTCCACGCCGTCAAGAACGTCTCGATCGACCTCTACGCGGGCGAGGTCGTCGGCCTCGTTGGCGGCAACGGCGCGGGCAAGTCGACGCTGATGCGCGTCCTGTCCGGCGCCCACCCCGCCGACACCGGCGAGATCCTCATCACGGGGGACCCGGTGACGATCAGGAGCCCCCGCGACGCCAAGGCCTACAACATCGAGACGATCTACCAGACGCTCGCGCTGGCCGACAACATCGACGCGCCCGGGAACCTGTTCCTGGGCCGCGAGCGGACGGGCCGCACCGGTGGCCTCGACGACTCCAGCATGGAGGCCGAGACCCGCAAGATCATGGGCCGCCTCAACCCGAACTTCACGCGCTTCAAGCTGCCCGTGAAGTCGCTCTCGGGTGGCCAGCGCCAGGCCGTGGCGATCGCCCGGGCCGTCTACTTCAACGCCAGGATCCTGATCATGGACGAGCCCACGGCGGCGCTCGGCCCGGCGGAGACGGCGCAGGTGCGCAACCTCGTCCGGCAGCTCAAGGAGGACGGGATCGGGATCTTCCTGATCAGCCACGACATCCACGACGTGTTCGACCTGTCCGACCGGATCAGCGTCATGTACCACGGCGAGATCGTGGACACGGTCAAGAAGGACGACGTGACGGCCGACGACGTGCTCGGGATGATCATCCTGGGCAAGAAGCCCGACGAGGTCACCGAGAAGGATCGGGCCGCGATCGAGCTGCGCGGCTAGCATGACCTGCGCGGCCCGTGCCGCGGAGCCGGGGCGTCGTCACGGGAAGGGTCCACCCGCCCCGTCTTCGATTCGATCGCGTCCTCACCCGCCCGTCGCCGGCCGCGCGCTCCAGCTGGATCTCCCCCGCACTGGACCCGCAGGCCGAACTCCCGGCCTCCGCCCGACGCAGGCTGGACCTGCACTCCAGCCTGCGACCTCCGGAGCGGCACCTCGGCCGATCCGGGTGCATGGCGCTGGACCGGCAGTCCGGGCCATTCGCCGTGTGGCCGGGAGTCTGGACTGGTGGCCAGCCGCCGAACGTCGTCTCAACCCGCCCGAGTGACGCGCTGGGTCGATCTGGGTCAGCCGGCCATCCGGTGGAATGTGGGGGCGAGCGCGGGATACAGGTCGCGGTACCGCGCGTGGTACTCCGCGTAGGACGGCGCGTCCGGGCCCGGCTCGGCGACCGGCGTCGCGCGCACCACGGCATCGGTCGCGGCCTCGACCGTCGCGAACCAGCCGGCCCCCACCGACGCGAGGACGGCCGCGCCGAACGCGGCGCCCTCGGTGGTCGTCGGGGTGGCGATGGCCGCGTCCAGCACGTCGGCGAGGATCTGGCGCCACACCGGGCTGGCGGTCCCGCCGCCGGAGCCCAGGATCTGGGACGGCCGCGGCATGCCCGCCGCGACCATGAGGTCGAGTCCGTCGCGCAACCCGAACGCCACGCCCTCCATCACGGCCCGGGTGAGGTGCCGCCGGTCATGCCCGAGCGTCAGCCCGACGAAGGCGCCCCGCGCGAGCGGGTCCGGGTGCGGGCTGCGCTCGCCCGTGAGGTACGGCAGGAACAGCACTCCCCCGCTCCCCGCCGGGACCTCGCCGGCGCTCGCCGCCAGATCGCCGAACGCCTCGCCGGGCGCGAGCGCGTCGCGGAACCAGCGCAGGCTCCCCGCGGCCGACAGCATCACGCTCATGAGGTGCCAGCGCCCCGGCACGGCGTGGCAGAACGCGTGGACCCGTCCCGCGGGCTCGTACAGCGGCGCCTCGGTGGTGGCGAAGATGACCCCCGACGTCCCGACGGACAGCGCGACGCGTCCGGGCACCACCGCGCCCACCCCCACCGCGTTCGCCGCCTGATCGCCGCCGCCCGCCACCACGGGCGTCCCAGCACGAAGTCCGGTCGCCAGAGCGGCAGCCTCCGTCACCACGCCGGTGACGACCGGCCCCTCGTATGTCGGCGGCATCCAGGCCGGGTCGATCCCCAGTGCTGCCAGCACCTCGCCCGACCAGTTGCGCGCCGCGAGGTTGAACAGCAGCGTCCCCGCGCCGTCCGCCTTGTCCATCGCGTACTCGCCGGTCAGCTTCAGGCGCACGTAGTCCTTGGGCAGCAGCACGTGGGCGGCCCGCGCCCAGTTGTCGGGCTCGTGCGCGCGCACCCACGCGAGCTTGGGCGCGGTGAACCCGGTCAGCGCGTCGTTGCCCGTGACCTCGACCAGATGGGCCGGGCCGAGCGCAGCGCGGATGGCGTCGCACTCGGCCGCCGTGCGCTGGTCGTTCCACAGGATCGCCGGGCGGATGACGGCCCCGGCCGCATCGAGGAGCACGAGCCCGTGCATCTGCCCCGTGAGGCCGACCGCTGCCACATCGGCCCCGGCGACCCCGGCCGCGGCCAGCGCCCGCGGAATGGCATCCTGCGCGGCTGTCCACCACAGCTCTGGGTCCTGCTCGGACCACAGCGGCCGCGGTACCTCGAACCCGTACTCAGACGTGGCGATCCCGACCACGCGGCCGTCCTCGCCGACGAGGACGGCCTTGGTGGCGGTGGTGGAGACGTCGATCCCGAGGACGACGCCCATCGCGTCAGGCCTTCCGGGCCGCGGACCAGACGCTCCGGTTGACGACGTTCTCGAGGCGCTCCTGTCCGCCCGAGCGGCGGACGGGGCTGATGGCGCCCGCGGCGACCCTCGCCTCGAGGTCGGCCAGCGAGAGGCCGCCTCCCAGGATCGAGCGGCCGAGCTCGCCGCCCCAGCCCGCGTAGCGCGCCTCCACGCCGGCCGCCAGGTCGCCCCGCTCGACGAGGTCGGCCGCGGCGAGCAGGGCCATGGCGAGCGTGTCGAGGGCGCCGACGTGGGCGTGGAACAGGTCGTCGCGGTCGGTGCTCTGGCGGCGCAGCTTGGCGTCGAAGTTGAAGCCGCCCTGCCCCAGGCCCCCGGCCCGCAGGATCTCGTACAGCGGCATGACCAGGTCGTCCACCGAGTTCGGGAACTGGTCGGTGTCCCAGCCCACCTGCGGGTCGCCGCGGTTGGCGTCGATCGAGCCCAGCATGCCGTTCGCGGCGGCGTAGGCCACCTCGTGGTGGAAGGAGTGGCCCGCGAGGGTGGCGTGGTTCGCCTCGATGTTGAGCCGGTACTCGCCGTCGAGGCCGTGCCGGGCGAGGAACCCGTGCACCGACTGGGCGTCGTAGTCGTACTGGTGCTTGGTCGGCTCCATGGGCTTGGGCTCGATCAGGAGCTGGCCCCCGAAGCCGATCCTGGCCTTGTGCTCCACGACCAGGTGCAGGAACCGGGCGAGCTGCTCGCCCTCCCGCCGCAGGTCCGTGTTGAGCAGCGTGTCGTAGCCCTCGCGGCCGCCCCACAGGACGTAGTTGGTGCCGCCCAGGCGCTGCGTCACCTCGAGCATGTGCTTGACCTGCGCGGCGGCGTAGGCGAAGACCTCGGGGTCGGGGTTGGTGGCGGCGCCGGCCTGGTAGCGCGGGTCCGTGAACAGGTTGGCCGTGCCCCACAGCAGCCGCACGCCGGTCTGCTCCTGGTACCCGGCGGCCTCGTCGGCGAGCGCGTCCAGGTTGGCGCGGAACTCGGCGAAGCTCGAGCCCTCGGGGGCGACGTCCCGGTCGTGGAAGCAGTAGTAGGGCGCGCCCAGCTTGGCGAGGAACTCGAACGCGGCGGCAAGGCGCTCGCGCGAGGCGGCCATGTCGTCCGCGCCGCCCAGCCACGGCCGGTCGAGGGTGCCGGCCCCGAACATGTCGCGGCCGTCCCAGCTGAACGAGTGCCACACGCACACGCCCGGGCGAAGCCACTCGACCATCGGCTTGCCGAGCACCAGCCGCTCCGGCTGCCAGACCTTGAACTCGAGCGGGTCCGTGGAGTCCGGCCCGCCGTAGCGGATCGGCTCCGTCACCCCCGTGAAGAACGCCTCGCCCACGCCGCACCTCCCGCCATCGTCACGGTTCCACCGGTTTTGTAGAACGATATCACTAACTAGGCGGCGGCGACCTCGTCCCCGCCAGCCCGGCGCACGAACGAGACCCTCGTCCGGCCGACGATGCCCCGACGGGCGAGCACGACCCGTCCGGCACGCACCGCGACCACCTCCGCCCCCGCCGACCTGTCCGCGGCCTCGACCTGCGCCTCCCACACGCCGTCGGGCGGCAGCGCCACGGGCAGCGCGAACCGCAGCTCGCTCCCCTCCCCGTCCGCGCCGGGACCGGCATCGCCGACGACCGTGTGCAGCCGCCCCAGCAGGGCCGACGCGAGGCCGAGGTCGCCGCTCGAGATGGCCCTGCGGACCTCCGTGCTGCGGACCGGGCGCCCCTCGAGCTCGAACGGCGGCACGACGACCACCTCGAAGCCCTGCTGGCGCCCGAGCTCGGCCAACGCCTCCGGCGTCCCCTGGCGGCGGAAGCCGAACGCGGCGTCGGGCGTCATCAGGAAGCCGGCCAGCGGCGCCCGGGCGGCCAGCCGCGCCACGAAGTCGTCGTAGGCGGTCTCGCGCATGGCCTGGTCGAAGTGAACGACCACCACCGTCTCGACACCGGCCTCCTCCATCCGCGCGAACCGCTCGTCGGGGTCGCACAGCAGGGGCGGCGCGGAGCCGGTGATGATCTCGTCGGGGTGGTGGTCGAACGTGACGACCACGGGCCGCGCGTCCCGCGCCCTCGCCTCCGCGACGAGGTGCGCGAGCAGGTACCGGTGCCCGAGGTGCAGCCCGTCGAACACCCCCACGACGATGAACACCGGGTGATCGGAGGGCGGCAGGCGGTCGAGGCCGCGGGCGACGTGCATGCGTCAGGCGGGAAGGGCGGTGTCCGGGCGCGCGTCGGGCCGACCGTCCGTGGCCGGCCGCGGAGCGAGCACCTTGTTGGGGTGGAGCACGCCGGCGACGGCGCGGCAGACGCCCGCAACCTCGCCGTCGGGGCCCACGACGAGCACGATTGGAGCGCTGCGCTCCTCGAGCGGCGTCTTGGGCGCCGTCGGCAGGCCCTCGCCCAAGCGGCGGACCTCGTCGGCCGTGATGCGGGCGTGGGGCAGGTCCTCGAGGCCGGCATCGACCGGCCGCAGCACACTGAGGATCCCGGCGGGCCCGTCCGCCGCGTGCTCGCGGAGGGTGTCGAACGAGATGGCGTCGTCGAGGCGGAACTGGCCCGACTCGGTCCGCACCAGGGCACCGAGGTACGCCCCGGAGCCCAGGCCTACGCCCAGGTCCCGGGCCAGGGCGCGGACGTAGGTCCCCGCCGAGCAGCGCACGTCCACCACGGCGACGGGCCGGGCGGGGTCGCTGTCGTCCCACTCGAGCAGGTCGAGGCCGTGGATCACCACGTCCCGCGGCTCCAGCTCCACCGCCTGCCCGGCTCGGGCCATCTGGTAGGCGCGCCGCCCGCCGATCTGGACCGCGCTGTACGCGGGCGGGACCTGGCGCTGGGGCCCAAGGAGACCGCGCAGCCCCGCCTCCACGGCCTCGCGCGTGACGGTGGGCCCGGCCACCGGCGCGCGCTCGCCGTCGATGTCGTCCGTGGTGGAGGTCTCGCCGAAGCAGATCGACGCGGTGTAGCGCTTCGCGTGGCTGAGGTGGTACTCGACCAGGCGCGTCGCCCGCCCCAGGAACACCGGCAGGACGCCGGCGGCGAACGGGTCGAGCGTCCCGCCGTGGCCCACGCGCCGCGTGCTCGACAGGCGCCGCACCAGCCCCACCACGTCGTGCGAGGTGGGTCCCGACGGCTTCGCCACGACGAGGACGCCGTCGAGCCCGCCGGAGCGGTCGCGGCTCATCGCTGCACCTGCGCGGCGAGGCGCTCGGCCTCGCTGCGGGCAGCGGCCACGGCATCCTCGAGTGGGAGCTGGATCGTCGCCCCGGCCGCCCTGGTGTGCCCACCGCCGCCCCAGACCCCGGTCAGGGCCGTCGCGTCCACGCCGCCGGGCTTGGTGCGCACGGACAGCCGCGTCCCGTCGGCGGACTCCTTGAGCAGCATCGCCACCTCGGCGGTCTCGGACTGGGCGAGCAGGTCGATGAGGCCCTCGGAGTGCGCTGGGATCGACCCGGTGGCGGCGAGGTCGCCCTCGCGGAGGGTGGACCAGATCACGCGGCGGTCGGGCGACGTTTCGAGGCGGTCCAGGATTCGGCCGAACAGCCGCAGCTGGCTGTCGGGCTTGGTGCGGTAGAGGCGTCGCGAGATGTCCGACAGTGGCGCGCCAGCCGCCACGAGCGCGGCCGACACGGCGAGCGTCCGCGGCGTGGCGTTGGGGTGCGCGAACGTGGCCGTGTCCATGACGATGCCCGCCATCAGCGCGGCGGCGAGCCCGCCCCCGGCAACGGTCAGCGGGACGCCCAGCCGGGCGGCGAGCAGCGTCACGAGCTCGCACGTGGCGGCCGCGTCCGGGTCGACCCAGTCCGCGCCGCCAACGGCCGCGTTGCTGGCGTGGTGGTCGATGACGAGACGGGGCAGGCCGGCGAACAGCTCAGGGTGGCGCCCCGCCACCTCGCCCACGCGTTCCGCGGTCGCGCAGTCGGCGAGGACCATGAGGTCGTATGCAGCGTCGGGCTCCGGGTCCTGGCGGAAGCGCTCGACGCCGTCGAGGAACGCGTAGAGCGGCGGCACGCGGTCGCCGCACAAGGCCGTCGCCCGGCCGCCCATCGCCTCCACCAGGATGCACAGCCCGATCACGGCACCGATCGTGTCGGCGTCGGGATTCTCGTGGCTGACCGCGATGACCGAGCGCGCCCCCCGCAGCCGCTTGACGAGCGCCTCCGGGACGAACGTGGCTGCCAGCGCGTCGAGGCTCACGCCGTCCGCTGTCACGAGCGCGTCCGCGGGCGGCGACCGTGGCCGGGGCCGCCACTCGGCGGTTGCCCGCCGCTGGGCCGCCCACCCTTCGGTCCGCCGGGCCCCCGCCGCTCCGGGCCCCTGTGGCGGGGAGCGGCGCCCTCGGCCGGGACCGCCGCGGGCGGCGCGGGCGGGTCGTCCGCGTCGCCCTCGTGGGGCAGCCGTTTCACGGGCGTGGGCAGCGAGTCCACCACCGGCTCGATCGCCTCGGGATCGGTGCCGATCTCGAGCTCGTGGAGCAGGTGGAGGACGCGCGTCCCCCGCTCGGCCGAATCGTCGAGCCGCAGGTGCAGGTCCGGGATGCGCCGGATCCGAAGCCGCTTGCCCAGCTCGTGGCGGATGAACGGCATCGCGTCGCCCAGCGCCCGCAGCGTCTCGTCGCGGGCAGCCTGGGTGCCGATCACGCTCACCCAGACCTTGGCGTGCCGGAGGTCCGGCGAGGTCTCCACGTCGGTGATGGTCGCGAACCCGATACGGGGGTCCGCCACCTCCTTGGCGAGGAGCGCGCCGATCTCCTGGCGGAGCAGCTCGTCGACGCGATCCGTGCGCTGGCTCATCGCGGGGCTCCGGCGGCGGCCGAGCGGCTCAGAGGCCGGCCCGGCTGCGCGCCTGCTGCGTGAAGCACTCGATGACGTCACCCTCGGCGAGGTCGTTGAACCCTGCGAGGCTGATGCCGCACTCGAAGTTCTGGGCCACCTCGCGAACGTCGTCCTTGAAGCGCCGCAGCCCCTCGATCTTGTCGGTGACGATCACCTTGCCGCCGCGCCACACGCGGGCGGAGCCGCTGCGGACGATGCGGCCGTCGGTGACGTAGCAGCCCGCGATGACGGCCGTCTTGCCCACCTTGAACAACTGGCGGACCTCGGCCCGGCCCTCCACGACCTCCACGATCTCCGGCTCGAGCATGCCCTTGAGTGCGGCGTCGATGTCGTCCGTGAGCTTGTAGATGATGTCGTAGCGCCGGATGTCCACGCCCTCGGCCTCGGCGGCGCGACGGGCGGTCTCGGTGATGCCGGTGTTGAACCCGACGACGATCGCGTTGCTCGCGGTCGCGAGCATGATGTCGTTGTCGGTGATCTCGCCGGCGGCCTCGAGGAGGACGTTGATCTTGGTCTCCTCGGAGGACAGCTGCGCGAGCGCGTGGTCGATGGCGCCGAGCGAGCCCGACACGTCGGCCTTGAGGATGATCCGCAGCTCCTTGGCCTGGCCGGCCTGGATCTGGCGGTAGAGGTCCTCGAGCGTCGCCCTTCCGGACCCGGCCCCGGCCTGCGCAGCCGCGGCGTTCTTGCGCTGTTCCACCTGGGCGCGGGCGATCATCACGTCGGGCACGACGCGCAGGATGTCGCCGGCCTCGGGGACGTCCGACAGGCCGAGCACCACGGCGGCGGACGCGGGGCCCGCCTTCGGGATGCGCTTGCCGGCCGAGTTCTCGAGCGCCTTGATCTTGCCGAAGGTGTTGCCCGCGACCACGGCATCGCCGACCCGCAGCGTGCCCGTCTGGACGATGAGGGTCGCCACCGGACCGCGGCCTTTGTCGAGCCGGGCCTCGATGACCGTGCCCACCGCCTCGCGCTTGGGGTTGGCCTTGAGCTCGAGCAGGTCGGCCACGAGCAGGATGATCTCGAGCAGCTCCTCGAGGCCCACGCGCGTCTTGGCCGACACCGGGACGAGCGGCGTGTCGCCGCCGTAGTCCTCGACGACCACGCCGGCCTCGGCCAGCTCGGTCTTCACCCGGTCCGGATTCGCGTCCGGCTTGTCGATCTTGTTCATCGCGATGACGAGCGGGACCTTCGCCGCCTTCGCGTGGCTGATGGCCTCGAGCGTCTGGGGCATGACGCCGTCGTCCGCCGCCACCACGATGACCGCGATGTCGGTCACCCTCGCGCCACGGGCGCGCATGGCGGTGAACGCCTCGTGACCCGGGGTGTCGAGGAAGACGACCCGCTTGCCGTCCTTGGTGGTGATCTCGGAGGCGCCGATGTGCTGGGTGATGCCGCCACGCTCCCCGGCCGCCACCGTGGTGGAGCGGATGGCGTCGAGGAGGCTCGTCTTGCCGTGGTCGACGTGGCCCATGACGGTCACGATGGGGGCTCGCGGCACGAGGTCCTTCTCGTCCTCGCCGCTCTCGTCCCAGAGCTGCTCCTTCGCGGCCTCGGCCGGGACCCCCTCGCCCTCCTCGTCCTCGGAGGCGGAGGCGTCCTGCGGCTCGGCGACCGCGAACCCCAGCTCCTCGGCGACGAGCGACGCGGTGTCGCGGTCGATCAACTGGTTGATGGTCGCGAAGATGCCGCTCTTGATGAGCTCGCGGATGATGTCCGCGGGGCTCACGACGAGCAGCTCGGCGAGCTCCTTGACGGTGATCGTCGCCGGCAGCTCGATCGCGCCGCGCTCGCTCGCGTCGACCGTGGCGACGCCGCCCGCGACAGAAGCGCCGGTGCGACGCGGGGGCTTGCGAGGGCCGCGACGGCCGCGCGTGCCGCTCCTACTCCTGGCCATGGGCTCCTCCTTCAGAAATCGTGTCGTGCAGGGTGTCGGGCTGCGAGCCGTCGGCCCGCGGGGTTTCGTTGACAGTTGCGGCGAGGCCATCGGGGCCCGCAGCGATCAGTTGGTCGACGTCCGCCGGGATGGTCGTCCCGAGCGCGTGGGCGAGGGCTCGGCGGCGGCCCGCCAGGCTGAAGCAGGCGGCGTCCCGGCAGAGGTAGGCGCCCCGGCCGGGCTGGCGGCCCGACTCGTCGAGGGCCACGGAACCGTCCGGCCGGCGGACGACGCGAATGAGTTCGCGCTTGGGGCGCGGGGTGCGGCAGGCAACGCAGCTCCGCGTGGGGAGCTTGCGCTGCTGGGAGGGCCGGGATCCACCGGCCACTGCCGCGCCTACGACGACACCTCCCCGGAGGCCTTCCTGCGGGACTTCGGGGCGGGCTTGGCGGGGCGCTCGGCCGCGGGCTCCTCGACGGTCGCGGGTTCGCCGGCCGGCGCCGGTGCCTCCTCCGGCTGTTCGACGGGCGCGGGCGCCTCGATCGGAGCCGGGACCTCCGCGGGCGGCGCTTCGTCGGGGATCTCATCGGGCCCGGCTTCGGCCTGGACCGGCGCCTCGGCCGCGGCTTTCGCCACCCGGGCCGCTTCGGCGGCGGCCACGTCGCTCCGGATGTCGATGCGCCAGCCGGTGAGCCGCGCCGCGAGCCGGGCGTTCTGCCCCTCGCGGCCGATCGCGAGCGAGAGCATCCGCTCCGGGACGGTCACGCTCGCGACGCGGTGCTCCTCGTCGGTCGTCACGCTGATCACCTGGGCGGGCGACAGCGCGTTCGCCACGAAGACGCTCGCGTCCTCGCTCCACGGGACCACGTCGATCTTCTCGCCGGCGAGCTCCGCGACCACGGCCTGGACCCGCGCGCCGCGCTGGCCCACCGTGGCGCCGACCGGGTCCAGCCCGTCCTGCCGCGACGCCACCGCGACCTTGCTGCGGCTGCCCGCTTCACGGGCGATCTGCTTGATCTCGACCGTCCCGTTGTGGATCTCCGGCACCTCGAGCTCGAACAGGCGGCGCAGGAAGCCCTTGTGGGTCCGCGAGACCATGATCTGCGGCCCGCGGGCGGAGCGCTTGACCTCGAGCACGAACGCCTTGACCGGCTGGCCGATGCGGTAGTGCTCGAGCGGGCTCTGCTCGCTCGTGGCGAGGATGGCCTCGACGCCCTTGCCCACGTCGAGCACGATCGCGCGCGGCTCGACGCGGCTGACGGAGCCCGTGATGAGCTCGCCCTCGCGGCTCGCGAACTGGTCGAAGACCTGGTCGCGCTCGACCTCGCGGATGCGCTGGAGGATGATCTGCTTGGCGGTCTGGGCGCCGATGCGGCCGAAGTGCTCCCCATCGAGCTGCTCGGTCAGCACCACCTCCCCGGCGCGGGCGTCGGGCTTGGTCTTGCGCGCCTCCTCGACGCTGATCTCGAGGTCGGGGTTCTCGACGTCGTCAACAACGTGTCGACCGCGGAACACGTCGATCCGGCCGCTCTCCGCCTCGACGCGGACGAAGATGTCCTCCTCGCCGGCGACGCGACGGTAGGCCTGCTGGATGCCGTCCTCGAGCGCATGCACGAGCGCGTCCCGGGACACCTGCTTCTCGGCGTTGAGCTGGAGGAGCGCACCGACGAAGTCGCGACTCACTTGGCGCCTCCTCAAGAATGCTAGATGGCGGCGGGACCTCCTCGACACAAAGAAACGTGGGTTGGTCACCCACGTCTGGAGGCGGCCCGCAATGTTGGGCGGAAGTATACACCCGGGGGCGTGGACTGCCATCGAGGCGAGCCTGACCGCGGTCCGTGCCGATGGCCGGTCCGTATGGGGAAGATCCTTGATTCGCGCCCCTCGCGAGGCCCCAATTGTAGCGCGCATGGTGCACTTCTCGGGACCGGGGGCATCCTGCCCTGCGGGCCGCTGTCGGCACCGCTCAGATGACTCGGCGACGACGCCGACGTCTGGTTCGCGCTCCCGGCGACCAGGTCGGGTGAACGTGCGGCACCATGCTCGGCAAGGCCGGCTGGAGAAGCGACGGCATCGGCTCTGCCCTCAGGGGCGAGAACCCGACCGTGCTGGCCCGGCCCTCGGCCTTCGCGGTCATCGGCGACGTGCAGTGGCTCCCGGGCTGCTTGCGTCCTGTGCTGTCCGACGATCCAGCCGCCACCCGGCTCTCGGACCTCCGGCCCGACCAGCGGACCGCGTATCTCGAGAGCATGGCGAGGCTGGCGGCGGCAGTCGAGGACGCCTGCGCTGCCGCAGACCCGGCCTTGGCGCGGCCCCGTGTCGACTCGTCGCCACTGACTGCGCCGCCACTTGGAGTATCGTGCGGCGCCCGGGGCCCCTCGGGTCATGGAATGGACGGGTCGACGTGCGCCCCACGATCGCCAGACGAATCGCTCGGACCGGCCTGCAGCGGCGGATCATGCTCTACGTCGTCGTGGGGCTCGCGCTCATGTTCGGCGCGCTCCTGATCCTCGACCTGAGCGCGATCTCGCGCGCGACGGACCTCGTGTACCAGGAGCGGCTCACGACCGCATACACGACCGCCGGCATCCTGGACCGCGACTTCGCCCGGCTCGCCGCAGACGCGCTCGAGACCGCCCAGGAGAACACCGTCACGGCCAGTCCCGCGGCCCCCGGCGCCGCTGCGGACCTCCTCGCCCACCTCGACCGGCCGGACCCCCAGGACTTCTTCAGCGTCAGCGGCGTGGAGATCCTCGATCCTGGCGGCGCGCTCGTCGACCAGGCGGGCCTGCCGCGGCTCGACGCGTCGTCCAGCGCCACGGCGCTCACCCGGCTCGGGATGCAGGCCAAGAGCCTCCGAGGACCATATGCCGTCGCCGAGGCGGTCGGCCCCATCCCGGGATCCATCCCGTTCGCCTCGATCGCGGTGCGCCTGGGCGCGGCCGACGACCTGGTCGCCCCTGTCGCCATCATGACCACCGTGTCGAACAACGCCAAGACCGACTTCGTGCCCGCGTGGTACGGAAGCCCGAACGCCGGCGCTGGCGGCGGGGTGGCAGGCGCGGCCGGCTACCACCTCGAGGTCGTCGACCCCGCGGGCATCGCCATCCTGGGCATGGGCTCGGACGAGCAGCCGGGCCAGCCCAGCAAGCACTTCCCGGTCATCCAGCCGCTGATGGCCAGCGGCGGCGCGGCGGCGCGGCTTCACGAGCCCGGCCCGAACGACACGTTCGCCGCCCATGTGATGGCCGTCGTCCCAGTCGCCGGCACGCCGTTCTACCTCGTGCTCGAGCAGCCGGTGGACGTCGCGCTCGCGCTCCCGATCCAGCTGCGCAACGAGCTGCTGATCGCCACGGGCGTCGGGTTCCTGGCAGTCCTGGCGGTCGCCTGGGTCACGACGCGCCGAGTGGTCCGGCCGACCCAGCAGCTGACCCTCGCGGCCGAGCGGATGGCCGGCGGCGATCTGGCGAGCCCCATCGAGGTCGCCGCTCAGGACGAGATCGGACGGCTCGCCGAGAGCCTCGAGGCCATGCGCCAGCGGCTCCGTGCAGCGACCGAGCAGGCGGAGCGGACGAATCGCGAGCTCGAGCTGCGGGTCGCCGAGCGCACGAGTCGCCTCGGCCAGCTCCTGCACCAGACGATCACCGCGCAGGAGGAGGAGCGGCGGCGCCTCGCCCGCGAGCTCCACGACGAGACCGCGCAGACCCTGGCGGCGCTCGCCATTTCGCTCGACCGGGCACGCGACGCCCTCGCCGGCGCACCGCCCCAGACGCTCGAGCGGGTCAACGAGGCGCGCGCGATCGCCGCCCGCCTGCTCGCGGAGACGCGCCGCCTGATCGTGGGGCTGCGCCCGGCGGTGCTCGACGACATGGGCCTGCTGCCCGCGATCCGCTGGTACGCGGAGAGCACGCTCGCCGAGGCCGGGGTTGAGGTGGTCATCGAGGCAGACGCGCCCGCGTCCCGTCTGCCGGACCACATGGAGACCGCGCTGTTCCGGATCGCCCAGGAGGCGATGACCAATGTGGCGAAGCATGCGCGAGCCCACCATGCGACGATCGCCCTGCGCGTCGACGACGCGACGGCAACCGTGAGCGTCAGCGACGACGGGCGCGGATTCGAGGTCGCAGACGCGCTGGGCCGCGGAGGAGCAGACGAGGCGAGCGTGGGGCTGGTGGGCATCCAGGAGCGGGTCAGGCTCCTCAACGGCCGGCTCGAGATCACCTCGACCCCGGGCCACGGAACGACGATCTGCGTCATCGCGCCGATCGAGGAGGCCGCCTGAATGGCGCGCATGCGCGTGGTGGTCGTCGACGACCACACCCTGATCCGCCAGGGGATCGTCGGGCTGCTCGAGAGCCAGCCTGACATCGAGGTGGTCGGCCAGGCGGGCAACGGCCAGGACGGGATCGCGCTCGCGGCCGAGCTCAATCCCGACGTCGTCCTGATGGACGTCAGCATGCCGGGCATCAGCGGCCTCGCCGCGGCCAAGGAGATCAAGGGCCGCCGCCCCGACGTGGCCGTGCTGTTCCTGACGATCCACGACCGCGAGGACTACCTGTACCAGGCCCTGCGGGCCGGGGCGTCGGGCTATGTGCTCAAGGGCGCCGACGTCAACGACCTCCTGGCGGCCCTGCGGAGCGCCCACCGCGGCGAGGTCTACCTCTCGCCGGCCGTCGCCAAGGCGCTCGTGGGCGACTACCTGCGTCGCTCGCGCGATGCCGACCCCGACGCCTCGTCTGACGGGCTCACGGAGCGGGAGCGGGAGATCCTCCTCCTGATCGCGCAGGGGCGGACCACAGCGGAGATCGCCGCAGAGCTCGTGCTCAGTCCGCACACCGTCCAGTCGCACCGCGACCACATCATGACCAAGCTCGACCTCCACTCGAAGGCGGCCCTCATGAAGTACGCGATCACGAAGGGGCTCATCGAGCTGTAGGGCGGCCGAGCCGTGCCGGTGGACCCCCCTCGGGCGGGCCGATCGGCACCCCGGTGATCCCCTGCACACCCCATGCAGGATGGGTTGCCCGCCCTACACGAGAACCGGGCGGCGAGCCGATGGTGCGGGGCTCGGGATGGTCCGATGCTGGTGCCATGCCAATCCAGATGCCCGTGAGCGTCCCCGTCCGCGGGTCCAGCCCTGCCGCCTGCTCGGCGGCCACCGCCCCGGAGTGACCCCCGTGACCCGCTTCACGTCCCGCCCAACCGCCATCGCGCTGCTGCTCGGGGCGGCCGCGTTCTCGCTCGCCGGCTGCGCCTCGACCGATGCGCCGTCGTGGTCCTTCCCGCCCGCCGTCCCGGCCACACCGGCACCGGCCGCGCAGGCGCAGGCGGGCGGGATCATGACCGCCCAGGCAGCCGCCGTCCATCCTGCCTCGCTCACGCGGGACGCCTCCGGGACCACGGCGTCGACCTCGACGGCTGCGACGTCCGCCACGCGCCTCGACCTCACGATCGTGACCGGCGACATGATCGGCAAGACCGAGTTCCCGGCGTACGTGCCCTCGGACTTCACCCTCCCCGCCCACAGCACGGTCGTCGTCACGATCACCAACTTCGACGACGCGACCCCGCTGCCCAAGGGCTCCGAGGTGTACGCGAACGCTGCGGGCGTCGTCGGGGGCACCTTCACCGTGACGCCCATCGACCCGAAGGATCCCAACGGATCGGCCGGCCCCACCCAGACCCTCGCCTCGCTCAACCCGGCCAAGGTCTCGCACACCTTCACGGTCCCGGGCCTGGGCATCAACGTCCCGATCGCGGCCCACGCACGGGTCTCGTTCACCATCACCACCGGCGACGCGGGCACCTTCAGCTGGCGGTGCATGGACCCGTGCGGCGCGGGACCCAGCGGCTGGGGCACGGCGATGGCAGCCAAGAGCGGCTACATGGAGGGCACGCTGACCGTCGCCTGATCAGCTTCGCCCCTCGCTTCGGCGGACGGCCACGCTTTCGGGCGGCGCCGCTTCGCGCGCCCTACCGGCCCAGCGCAGCCTCGATCCACGCGCGCGGGGGCACCCCGCGCAGGCCGTCCGGCGTGCGGTACAGGCGGCACCGGGGCGTGTAGTCGCCGGTGTCCCGGAAGTCGGGGTCGATGTCGCGGCCGTCCACGCGGATCGTCGGCGAGCCGGGGAAGTGGTGCTCTTGGGCGACCACCGGATCCGAGGCGTCGATCGACTCGACGGGCGTGCCCGGCGCCAGCTGGGCGATCACGTCGTCCAGCAGCGCTCGGGCGGGCACGTAGCCAGGGCAGCCCTCGAACCAGAGGAACTCGATGCGCGTCATGCCCGGATCATCTCACCGCCGGGCCGAATCTGACCTGCGCCGGCGCCCGTCCCCCGGCGCGCCCACTCTTGGCATCCGATGCCATGGTTTCCGAGCCATGCCGTCGGACACCCTGCGGGGCCGAGGACCTCCGGACGGCCCCAGGCGCCATCGGTGCAGCCCTGACCCCGTCAGCGGACCCCTAGCCCGCCGACGCCTCCACGCCGAGCCCAATCGGGCACGCCACGCCGGTCGCCGTGTGGCAGTCATAGCCATTCGGGTTCTTCGCGAGGTATTGCTGGTGCTCAGCCTCGGCGAAGTAGAACGGGGACGCCTCGGAGATCTCGGTCGTGATCGGCCCGTAGCCGGCCTTCGAGAGCTCGCGCTGGTAGAGGTCGCGCGAGGCGATGGCCGCGGCCAGCTGCGCGGGCCCGTGCGCGAACACCGCTGAGCGGTACTGCGTGCCGAGGTCGTTGCCCTGGCGGTAGCCCTGCGTGGGGTCGTGGGACTCCCAGAACACGCGCAGCAGCCGCTCGTGGGTCACGGCCGCCGGGTCGAACACCACGCGCACCGTCTCGGTGTGGCCGGTGCGCCCGGTGCAGGACTCGCGGTAGGTGGGGTTGGGCGTTGAGCCGCCCTCGAACCCGACCGCAGTCACCCACACGCCGTGGATCGGCCAGAACTTCTTCTCCGCGCCCCAGTAGCAACCCATCGCGAAGTCGGCGACCTCGAGGCCATCGGGGTAGGGGCCGGCGAGCGGGTGCCCGTTGACGAAGTGGGCGCCGGGCGTGGTGATGGGCTCGGCGCGCCCGGGCAGGACGTCAGAGGGGCGGGGCATGGACGGCTGGGCGAACGCGATGCGCATGGATGGGGACCTCCGTATGCAGCGAGTTTACGGCCAGGTCGTGACGACACGGAGACGGCCCGGCCATTGGTCACTTGACATATCTCAGTCACCGCTGAGATATTGCACGCCAGATCGATCCCGCCAGCGAGGCACCGATGACTGTCACCTTCCCGACTCGACCCCGCCGCGACCTCGTCGCGCCCGATGTCGCCCACGCCGTCAGCCTCGCCCAGCTCCTGGGCGATCGCTCCCGGGCGACCATCCTGGCGATGCTGGCGGACGGCCCCCACTGCGTGTGCGAGTTCGCGACCGCGCTCGGCGCCCGCGAGAACAACGTGTCCAACCACCTCGCCCGCCTCCGCGACGCCGGCCTGGTGCGTGCCACCCACCGCGCTGAGGACGGCCGGCTCGCGATCTACGAGCGCGACGAGGCGGCGGTGGCTGCCGCTCGCGCTGCCCTGTTCACCCTGCTTCGCTAGAGACTCCGGAGACCCGACCCGATGGCCAACCGACACTCCCCCACTCCCGGCAGCGGCGGCAAGGGCACGCGCGCCGAGCGCCGCGCCGCGACTCGCCAAGACGCGCGAAGCCGCCAGGCGCCGCGCTCGGGACCCGAGCCCACGATCCTGCAGCTCGGGCGCCGCTGGCTGTTCCCGGCGGTGCTGGTCGTCGCTGTCATCGCCGCGGGCGGGATCATCGCCTCCGGGCTCACCGCTTCGCCTGCGCCAGTCGCCAACATCGTGCGGCCGGTCGAGGGCCAGGCGACGGCACCGGTCACGGTGGCCGAGTTCTCCGACTACCAGTGCGACTACTGCGGGCGCTGGGCCCGTGAGGTCGAGGCGACGTTCCGCTCCAAGTTCATCGCGACCGGGCAGGTGCGCTTCGAGTGGCACGACGACGCGTGGGAGGGGCAGGAGTCGATCGACGCGGCGAATGCCGCCCGCTGCGCCGGCGACCAGGGCAAGTTCTGGGAGATGCACGACCTGCTGTACACGTCGCAGAACGCCACGCCGAACACGGGCGCGTTCTCCAAGGACCGCCTCAAGGCCCTCGGCGCCTCGCTCGGGCTGGTCACGACCACGTACAACGCCTGCGTGGACAGCGGGACCTACAACGCCGCGGTGAGGTCGGACACCGCAATCTCGTCCGGCGCCTTCTCCGGCACGCCCGCCTTCACCGTCAACGGCACGCCCCTCGTGGGCTACCAGACGATGGACGAGCTGACGGCGGCCATCACCAAGGCGGCACCGGCAGCCCCTTCGGCGGCCTCCTCGGGTTCGGCATCGGCCGTCCCGTGACGCCCGTGACTCCCATGACCGACGGCCGCGGGGCGCCCTGATGGTCGAGTTGCTGGTCGCCTTCGTTGGAGGCGTCCTCTCGCTGCTCTCGCCATGCTCGGCGCTCCTGCTGCCGGCGTTCTTCGCCTACGCCTTCCCCTCCCCCGCCCGGCTCGCGCAGCGCACGCTGATCTTCTACGCCGGCATGCTGACGCTGCTGCTTCCGCTCGGGGTCGGCGCTGGCGCGCTGGGAAGCGTGCTGATCGCCCAGCGGGGCGCGCTGATGATGCTCGCGGGCCTGGTCCTGGTTGTCATCGGCATCGTCCAGTTCGTCCGGGGCGGCTTCGAGCTGCCGGTCCCGGGCGGCGGCACCGCGACGACCATGACGCCGGAGCGCGCCGCGAGCACCTACGCGCTCGGCCTCGGGTTCGGCCTGGGCGGCTTCTGCGCCGGCCCCATCCTGGGCGGCGTCCTCACGATCGCGGCGTCGTCGGGCGGCGCCCTGTCCGGCGCCGCGCTCCTCGCCGCGTACGCCGCCGGCATGGCGTTCCCGATGTTCCTCCTCGCGCTGCTCTGGGAGCGGCTGGGCGCGTCGCGCCGGGGGACGCTCCGCGGGCGCGAGGTCCGGATCCTCGGCCTCGAGCGGCACATCACGGTGGTGGTCTCGAGCGTGATGTTCGTCGTCCTCGGGCTCGTCTTCATCGTCCTGGAGGGCGCCAACCCGGCAGCGGGGATCTACGACGCGCTGGGCCTCGCGGACCTCTCCGTGGCACTCCAAACCGCGCTGCTCGAGGCGACGTCCGGGATGGGGCCCGCGATACCGGCGGTCATCGCGCTGGCCGTGGTCGCCGCCGCGGCTGCCGCGGTGCTGATGCACCGACGACGGACCCGCGCAACCGGCTGACCACGCGCGGCCGCACCAGCCGCCGACTCACCGTGGGTTGAACCGCAGGTGCGGCCCGTGGCCAGATGAAGGGCTCCGCATCGCGGTCCCCCCTTCGCCCGATCCTATGCCTTTGCGTAC
Source organism: Chloroflexota bacterium (assembly GCA_021783095.1). Classification (GTDB taxonomy): domain Bacteria; phylum Chloroflexota; class Limnocylindria; order Limnocylindrales; family CSP1-4; genus CAIXZV01. The sequence continues at coordinate 130,640 of JAJXUG010000002.1, forward strand.
CGCCGGTCCACGTAGTCCTCGAGCAGGTCGATGAACTCGGCGACGATGTGGTCGCCGCGGAGCGTCCGGTCGAGCTTGCCGTCCACGAACACCGGCGCCACGGGCGCCTCGAAGGTGCCCGGCAGCGAGATCCCGATGTCGGCGTGCTTGGACTCGCCGGGGCCGTTGACGACGCAGCCCATGACCGCGACGCGCAGCTCCTCGACGCCGGCGTGCGTCTCGCGCCACTCGGGCATCCGGGCCCGCAGGTGGCCCGTGATCTCCTGCGCCATCTCCTGGAAGAACGTGGAGGTGGTTCGGCCGCAGCCGGGGCAGGCCGAGACCTGCGGCAGGAACGAGCGCAGGCCCATCGACTGGAGCACCTGCTGCGCAACCTCGACCTCGAGCTCGCGGCCGGCGCCGGGCTCGGGCGTGAGCGAGACGCGGATCGTGTCGCCGATCCCCTCGTTGAGCAGGATCGCGAGGCCAGCGGTGGACGCCACGATCCCCTTCATGCCCATGCCCGCCTCGGTCAGCCCGAGGTGCAGCGGGTAGTCCGACCGCGGCGCAAGCCGATGGTACGTGTCCACGAGGTCGCGGACGCCCGACACCTTCGCCGAGAGGATGATCTTGTCGTGTCGCAGGCCCACCGACTCTGCCAGCTCGGCTGACCGCATCGCCGACTCGACCATCGCGTCGACCATCACGTCGCGGGCGTCGCGCGCCTCGGCGGCCTTCGCGTTCGCCTCCATCATCGAGGTCAGCAGGTCCTGGTCGAGGGAACCCCAGTTGACGCCGATCCGGACCGGCTTGTCGTTGTCGACCGCGATCCGGACGATCGTCGAGAAGTTCTCGTCGTGGCGCTTGCCGCCCACGTTGCCGGGGTTGATCCGGTACTTGGACAGCAGCCGCGCGGTCTCCGGGTGCTGCACCAGCAGCTTGTGCCCGTTGTAGTGGAAGTCGCCGATGACCGGCACGTCCACGCCCAGGTTGTCGCGCAGCTTGCGCATCATCTCGGGCACAGCGGCCGCAGCCTGCTCCGTGTTGACGGTCACGCGCACGAGCTGCGAGCCCGCATGCGCCAGGCGCGCGACCTGGATGGCCGTGGCGTCCGCGTCAGCGGTGTCGGTGTTGGTCATCGACTGGACGACGACCGGGTGCGCGGAGCCGACGATCACGCCGCCCACATCGACCGACACCGTGGGGCGCCGCACGGGGCGCAGCGCCTCGGGCGAGGTCACGGAGTGCCGCCCCCGCCGAGCCCCCGCGCGATGTCGAAGAACGTCACCCAGATGAGGAAGCCGAACAGCGCCAGGAAGCCGATCGCGTAGGTCGCCTGCTCGGCGCGCTGCGAGATCCTGCGCCCGAATCGCGGGACCGCCTTGAGCACGATGACCAGCATCCGCCCGCCGTCGAGCGGCGGGAACGGCAGCACGTTGACGAGCGCCAGGTTCGCCGACAGCAGGCCCATCAGGTACAGCGTGAAGATGGGCCCCTGGTTGCGGAAGGTGTCGCCCAGGGAGGCGGCGATGCCGACCGGCCCGGAGACCGGCGGCGCCGTGGTGGGGTCGGTGACGATCGAGTGGCCCAGCTGCGCCAGGCCGTCGATGATCAGGCGGAAGGCCCGGCCCGTCTCGCTCCAGCCGATCGAGGCCGCGTCGCCCAGCGGCCGACTGGCCGTCTCGGGCAGGACGACGGCCGCGTTGGCGTCGGCGGGCTTGATCCCGAGCGCCCCCTTGTTGGCGTCGACAGCGGCCTGGGACTGGAGCGTGACGGTCACGCTGGTCCGGGTCCCGTCGGCGTGCTGCACGCCCACGCTCACCGTCTTGCCGGCGTCCGCGCGCAGCGCGTCCACGATGTTCTGCCGGGCGTAGATGTCGTACATCTGCCCGTCGACGCTGATGATGGCGTCGCCCGGGACGATGCCCGCGGTCTGCGCGGGCGACCCCGGCACGACCTCCCCGACGCGGACCCCGAGGAACGGCGTGAACAGCCACGCGATCAGCGTGAAGATCAGGAACGCGAGGATGAGGTTCATCACCACGCCCATCACCAGGATCAGCAGCTTCTTCCACAGCGGCGCCCGCGTGAAGGAGCGCGGGTCCTGCTCCTGGTCGCCGTCCTCGCCCTCGAGCTTGACGAAGCCGCCGATGGGCAGCCAGTTGAGCGTGTACTGCATGCCGACGGGCCTGGGCATGGCCTCGACCTCGGCGATCTTGGCCTCGTCACCGCCGGCAGCAGCCAGCAGTTGAGCGTGACGGCGCTCCCAGCCGGCCTGGATCTCGGGGTCCACGGGACGCTCGTGGAGCACCTTGGCCCTGGGCGGGAAGCCGAACCCGAACTCCAGCACCCGGACTCCCGAGAGGCGCGCGGTGATGAAGTGGCCGGCCTCGTGGAAGATCACGACCACGCCCAGGACGACGATGAACAGGATGATCGCCTCGAGGACGTCGACGATCCCGGTCATCCGGTCACCGGGCCCGTGGCGTAGGCGGCGCGGACTTCGCGGTCCAGAGCGACGAGCGCCGCCACGTCGGGTGTCTGGTCGCCGCCCTCGCCGAAGCGCCGGACCGCCGCCTCCAGCAGTCGCGGGATGCCGTTGAAGTCAAGGGTGCGGTCGAGGAAGCGGGCGACCGCCACCTCGTCCGCGGCGATGAGCGCGGCCGACGCCCGGCTGCCGAGGCGACCCGCCTCGCGGGCGATCCGCAGGGCCGGGAAGCGCGTCTCGTCAGGGGCGCGGAAGTCCAGCCGGGCCGCCGCCACGAGGTCGGGCGGCGTGGTGGGCGATGGGAGTCGTTCAGGGTGCGTGAGGGCGTACTGGATCGGGAGGCGCATATCCGGGGTGCCCAATTGGGCCTTCAGGGAGCCGTCGATGAACAGGACGGCGGAGTGGACGATGCTCTGCGGGTGAACGACGACGTCGATGGCGTCGTAGCCCACATCGTATAGCCAGCGGGCTTCGATGACTTCCAGGCCCTTGTTGGCGAGCGTTGCAGAATCAATGGTGATCTTGGCGCCCATCGACCAGTTGGGGTGCCTGAGCGCCTGCTCGGGGGTCGCCGCGGCGATCTCCTCGGCCGATGCGTCCCGGAACGGGCCGCCCGACGCGGTGAGGATGAGCCTCGCGATCCCGGACCTCGGCTCCCCCACCAGGCACTGCCAGATGGCCGAGTGCTCCGAGTCGATGGGCCGGAGCCAGGCGAGCGTCGTGGCGAGCGGGTCGCGGGCGTCCACCGCGGCGCGCTCGTCGGCACGGGCCCTCGCCTCGGCCATGACGAGGTGCCCGCCGGCGACCAGCGTCTCCTTGTTGGCCGTCGCCACCACCTTGCCCGCGCGCAGGGCAGCGAGGACCGGCCGAAGCGAGACCACGCCGCCGGTCGCGATGACGACGATGTCCACGTCGTCGCGGACCGCCATCCGCTCGAGCGCATCCTCGCCATGCCAGCGCTCGACGCCCGCCGGGACGTCGAGCGCGGCGCCCTCGACTGCCAGCGCCACGACGGCCGGCCTCAGCCGGCGTGCCTGCGCCTCGAGCTCCGATGCGTTCCGGCCCGTCGCGACGGCGCGGACGCGGAACCGGTCCGGGTGGGCCTCCAGCACCTCCACGGTCTGGCGGCCGATGCTCCCGGTCGAGCCCAGCAGCGCGACGCCGAGCCGCCGCACCTCAGTGGACGAGCGCGATGACATACAGCGCCACGACGGGGCCCGCGAACAGGAATGAGTCGATGCGGTCAAGGACGCCGCCGTGCCCGGGGATCAGCGTGCCCGAGTCCTTGGCGCCGGCCGCGCGCTTGAGCATGGACTCGGCGAGGTCGCCCGCCTGCGCGGCGAGCCCCAGCAGCGGGCCGAGCGCGACGCCGCCCAGGGCGTTCTGCCCGAGCGCGCCGAGCATCAGCGCCGTGACGACGGACGTTGCGACTAGGCCGCCGATCACGCCCTCGATCGACTTGCTGGGCGAGATGTGGGTGAGGAACTTGTGGCGCCCGATCTGCCGGCCGACCATGTAGGCGCCGGTGTCGAAGCTCCAGACCCCGAGCACCAGGAGCAGGATCCACCCCTGCGCGGCGGTCAGGACGTGGAGCGGGGCGTCCGCGGGGACGGCGGGCGCAGCCGCGGCGAGGTGGAGGACGAAGCCGATCAGGCCCACGTACCCTGCGCCGAACACTGTCGCGACCCAGGTCACCAGCCCGTCGCGGGGGTCCTCCCGGCCGAACGCGCCGATCCCGGCGAGCACGAAGCCCACAGCGATCAGCAGGAGGCCCTTCTCGCCGCCCGGGGCGACGGCCGCCTCGAGCACGAGCGCCGCCGCGAGCGCGGTCCCGAACAGCGGGAGCGAGGGGAAGCCCGCCGCCCGGAGCAGGCGGAACACCTCGAGCCCTCCCAGCAGCGCCACCAGCACCAGCACCGCGGCGATCGCGGGCAGCCCGATCCACAGCGCGATGACGAGCGGCGGGACGAGGGCCAGCGCGGACAGGGCCCGGGTTCGGAGCACGGGGCGCCTAGCGGCCGAAGCGGCGCGTGCGCCCGGCGAACTCGAGCAGGGCGGCGTCGAACTGGTCGGCGCCGAAGTCGGGCCACAGGCAGTCGGAGAACACGAGCTCCGCGTACGCGGTCTGCCAGATCAGGAAGTTGCTGACGCGCCGCTCACCGCCGGTGCGGATGAGCAGGTCGGGGTCCGGCAGGCTTGCGGTGTACAGGGCTTCGCTGACCGTGCGCTCGTCGACCGCCTCGGGGGCCACGCCCGACGCCACGATGCGCCGGACGGCGTCCACGAGCTCGGTCCGGCCGGCGTAGTTCCACGCGATGTTGAGGTGCAGCCGCGAGCCGACCGAGGTTCGGGCGACGGCGTCCTGGATCGACGTTCGGGCGTCCTCGGGCAGCTCGTCGAGCCGGCCGAGCACCTGCACGTGGACGCCCTGCTCGCGCAGCTCCTCGGTCTCGTTGGCGATGGCGCGTCCCAGGAGCTCGAACAGGCCGCCGACCTCATCGTCGGAGCGGGCCCAGTTCTCGCGGCTGAAGGCGTAGAGCGTGAGCATCGGCACGCCGCGGCGGACCGCGTGCTGGAGGAGGCCGCGGATCGCCTCGAGCCCGGCTGCGTGACCATCGAAGTCCGTCACCCCATGGGCGCGGGCCCAGCGGCGGTTGCCGTCCATGATGATCGCCACGTGGCGCGGCAGCTCCTCGGGGGGCAGCAGCGGCTCGGGAGCGGAGGCGGGGATGCCGGCGGCCGCGACCGGCCCCGTCGCCTTGTGGGCGAGCGGCGGAGCGTCAGTCGGGCGGGCGATCGAGCGATCGAGCGGCGCCTGGGGCACTAGACCTCGAGGACCTCCTGCTCCTTGGTGCCACCCAGGTGGTCGACATCGGCGACCACCCGGTCGGTGATCTTCTGGAGCTGCTCCAGCTGTCGACGGGACTCATCCGCGCCGAGCGTGCCGTCGCGCTCCTCCTTCTTGAGGGCATCCGCGGCCTCGCGGCGGAGGTTGCGGATCTCCACCCGGGCCTCTTCCATCCGCTTGTGGACGCTCTTGACGATGTCCTTGCGACGCTCCTCGGTGAGCTGCGGGATGTTCAGGCGCACCACGGTGCCGTCGACGTTGGGCATGAGGCCGATGTCGGACTTCATGATCGCCTTCTCGATGGCGCCGAGGACACCGCGGTCCCAGGGCTGGATGACGATCTGGTGCGGCTCGGGAACGCTGATCGAGGCCAGCTGGTTGAGCGGCGTCGGCGTGCCGTAGTACTCGACGTGGATCCGCTCGACGAGCGCCGTGGACGCGCGGCCGGTCCGCAGGCCGGCGAAATCGCGCTCCATGGCCTCAACCGCGCGGACCATCTTGTGCTCGGCCGCGGTCAGGACTTCGCTGGTCATCCGGCAACTCCTCCGGTCTCGCCGGTGATGAGGGTTCCCACAGGCTCGCCACGAGCCACCCTCGTGATGTTCTCCGGCTGATTGAGGTCGAAGACAACGATTGGCAGGGCGTTCTCCTGGCACAGGGAGACCGCTGCCGCGTCGAGCACCTTGAGCTGGTCGCGCAGGACGTCGAGATAGCCCAGGCGTGCATACCGGGTGGCGGTGGGGACCTTCATGGGGTCCGCGTCGTACACGCCGTCCACCCTGGTGGCCTTGAGCAGGACTTCGGCGTTGATCTCCACGGCGCGCAGCGCCGCGGCCGTGTCGGTGGTGAAGTACGGGTTCCCGGTGCCGGCGACGAAGATCGTCACGCGGCCCTTCTCGAGGTGGCGGACCGCGCGGCGGCGGATGTACGGCTCGGCGACCTCATTCATCGCGATGGCCGACATCACGCGCACGGGGATGCCCACGCGCTCGATCGCGTCCTGGAGGGCGAGGCCGTTCATGACGGTCGCCAGCATGCCGATGTAGTCCCCGGTCGCGCGGTCCATCCCGCGGGCCGCCGCGGCCATGCCGCGGAAGATGTTGCCGCCCCCCACCACGATGCCCACCTGAACGCCCATCGCCCGGACGTCCGCGACCTGGTGCGCGATGAACGCGCAGAACGCCGGGTCCACGCCGTACTGGCGCTCGCCGAGGAGGGCCTCGCCGGAAAGCTTGAGCAGGATCCGGCGGTAGCGGAGCGGGCCGGAGTCCGGGGCCGTCGCGGGCCCCGCGCTCAAGCCGGCCGCCTGACCGGTTTCGGTCACATCTCCTCCCCGAGGGCGAAGCGGACGAACCGCCGGACGCGGATGTTCTCGCCGATCGTGGAGATCTTCTGGGTCACGAGGTCGCGCACCGACCGGTCCTCGTCGCGGAAGGGCTGCTCGAGCAGGCAGACCTCCTTGTACCACTTGTTGAGCTGGCCCTCGACAATCTTCTCGCGGATCGCCTCCGGCTTGCCCAGGACAGTCTGGTCGGCGAGCAGCGCCGCCTTCTTGGCGCTCAGCTCTTCGGCGGGGATGCCGTCGATGTCCACGTACAGGGGGGCAAGCCCGGCGACCTGCATCGCGAGGTCGCGGACGAGCTTCTGGAACTCGTCGGTGCGGGCGACGAAGTCGGTCTCGCAGTTGACCTCGATCAGCACACCGACGCGCCCGCCGGTGTGGATGTAGCTCGAGACGAGGCCCTCGCGGGCCTCGCGGCCGGACTTCTTGGCGGCGGCGGCGAGCCCGCGCTGGCGCAGCAGCGCGACGGCCTTGTCCATGTCGCCGCCAGTCTCGTCGAGCGCGCGCTTGCAGTCCATCATGCCCGCGCCGGTCTTCTCGCGAAGCTCCTTGACGGCCTCGGCCGTGATCGCCATGTGGGTGGTGCTCCTGTGGTGTTCGGCGGGCGCGAGACCCGCCGGCTTGGCTCGGGATCGATGCCAGCCGCTCATGGGCCGGCGGGGCCGGGCGAACGGGACGGGCCCGCCCGGTGTCGGGTCGCCTACTGGGCGGTCGGGGCCGCGGGAGCCGCCGGGGCGGCCGGAGCAGCGGAAGCTTCGGGTGTTGCGGAGGCGGCAGGTGCGGCCGGGGCTGCGGGCGCTGCCGGAGCTGCAGGTGCGGCCGGTGTTGCGGGTGCGCCGGGCAGCAGGTCGTCGTCCTCGGGATCGAATGACAGCGTCCCGCCGGCCGCCAGCTGAGCGACCAGGTCTGCGGCAGCGCGCTCGTCGAACTCGGGCTCCTCGATCTGACCGGCCTCAACGGGCTCGGGCTCCGACGCGGCGTGCGCCGCGCGCAGGCGCTGGCCCTCGATGCACGCGTCCGCGACCAGCTGGCAGAGCAGCCGGATGGAGCGGATGGCGTCGTCGTTGGCCGGGATGATGTAGTCGAGCTCGTCGGGGTCGACGTTGGTGTCGCCCGTGCCCACGACCGGGATCTCGAGCTTGTTCGCCTCGGTGACGGCGATGCGCTCTCGGTGCGGGTCGACGATGAAGATGATTCCCGGAAGGCGCTTGATCTTGCGGATGCCGCCCAGCGTGGCCTGGAGCTTCCCGAGCTCCTCCATGTGCTTGGCCGCTTCCTTCTTCGTCATCCGGTCGAAGTCGCCGGCCATCTGCCGGGCCTCGAGCTGGTCCATCAGCCCGATGCGCTTCTTGATGGTGACGAAGTTGGTGAGCATGCCGCCGAGCCAGCGCTTGGTGACGTACGGCTGGCCGGCGCGGATCGCCTCCTGCATCACCGGCTCCTGGGCCTGCTTCTTCGTGCCGACGAAGAGCACGCTCTCGCCGCGGGCGACGGTCTCGGTGACGTAGGCGAGGGCCGCGTCGAGGCGCTTGACCGTCTGCGCCAGGTCGATGATGTGGATGCCGTTGCGCTCCGCGAAGATGAAGGGCTTCATCTTCGGGTTCCAGCGCCGGGTCTGGTGTCCGAAGTGGACGCCGGCCTCAAGGAGCTGGCGCATCGAGACAGTGGGCACGCGTGACCTCCTGCGGTTCGTTCCTCCGCGGATCCCCTGCGGGGGCCTCGCCGGGCGACTGGCCTGCGGTCGGCACCGTCCCGTCAGGGATCGGATCCGCGTGTGTGCTCCGCCTGGCGTCTGCCGGGCGGGCATGGCGGTCTCGCCGCAGCGCTGCCGCGGCGGGCGGGAGTGTAGCACAGGGGCCTCGGGGCCCCGGCCTCTGGTCCCTCGATCCCAGCCGACCCCGGCCTGACCTCGGCGCTTCGCCGCCCTCCTCGCCCGCCGGCTCCGCCCCTAGACGTCGATGCCGCGATGGTGGCGGAGCGAAGGACGGCCGTCAGGCCCGGCGTCGATCGCGATGAGGTCCACGCGAACTGGCAGGTCCGGGACGCGGCGCCCGTCGGGCAGGACGGGCCGCATCGCGAGCTCGCCGGCGGCGCGGCGCATGGCGTTGCGCTTCCGGAAGTCTACGGTCTCCTCCGCCAGCCCGAAGTCCCGCCGATTGCGCCGCCGGACCTCGACGAGCACGAGCGATGGCGGGTCGGAGGGGTCGATGGCGAGGATGTCCACCTCGGCTCGGCAGACCCGCAGGTTCCGGGCGATGATCCGCCAGCCGAGCGCCTCGAGCCGGATGGCGGCCAGGCGCTCCCCGTCGTCGCCGATCTGCTGCGCGCGGGTTGATCGAACGCGCTCCACGGCGGGAGACTGCACCACGGCGATCATCTGCGGCTTACGCGCTGTTGACGCAGGGACCGCACCGGCCTCGCCGGCCTCCACCCGGATCGGCGTGGCCAGGGTCGGGTCGACCCGCGGCGCAGTCGCCGCCAGGCAGTCCGCCTCATCCACGGCGATCGCCCCGGCCGCCGGGAGCGCGGCCCCCGTCGCCGGTCTGCGGGCATCCACGATCCGTCGACGCGGCGCCTTCGGGGGCCCGTTCTTGACGCTCCGGGCGCGGGCGCTGCGTCCTGCGCCGGAGGGCGCCACGACCCTCGCCGCAATGGCGATCGCGGCAGCCGTCACGGGACTCACGCTGAGCGCCGAAGCAGGCGTGGATGGATGACGCTCGGGCGCGGCGCACCCAAGGTTGTCCGCTCCGGCGCCCGATGCCGTGACTGCAGCCTGCGACGGTGCAGCCGCGATGGGGTTGGCCGCCCAGACCGGGCCCGGCTCAACGGGTACCGGGCGGGGTCCCCAGCGGCGCGCCGCCATCGCCGCGGCCGCCAGCCGCTCTGCAATCCTCGACGATGCGGCGCCGAGCATCACGGCCGGCGCCATCGGCGCCATGGTCATCGCCGCGCCACGACCCTGCAGCGCCGAGCCCGCCATGGGCGCGGCGGCAGCCGGCTGACGCGTCCGCCTCCGCCGAGGCAGAGATGCAACGCGCTGCTTCGTTGTGCGCCGCCGCCGTCCCGCGGGCTGCGTCCTCACCTTGGACCCCCCAAGCGCGCCGGATCCGAGGTCGTCGACGAGCTTCGCGCGCCCTCACCCGGCCGGCAACATGATGGCAAGCGCGCGACGGCCTGTCATGGCCGATTCGCACGAAATTCGGCGACGTCGGGGTATGCCCGATGGGGCAACCACGGCTGCGCGATCGTCCTCCCGTTGCCGTCGCCACCCAGCGGCGCCGAGGCCGCACCATCGACCTCATGCGGCATGGTCGCAGGCAGCACCGGCATGGCTGAGCGCGCCGAGCTCGAGCCCGAGGCGCGGGTGGCCGCGCCTGCCCGCCGATCGACGGCGGTTCCCGGGCTGGAGCATGCCCCGCGGGCGGCGTTGCGCGAGGTCGTCGGGCCGCCGGTGCATGGCCGGACTGCCGGGATGCGCCCGCGCCAAGTCCTCGCCATGCAGCGTCTGGTGGGCAACCGCGCTGTCGCCGAGGTCATCGGCGCCGGCGGAATGGGTGCCGAGGCGGCGAGCGAGGAGCTCGAGGCCGCGATGTCCGGCCAGACCACCGCAGGTGCCTCGCGGGCCCCCGGATCGACCGATCCCGCGGGTCAGACGGGTCCCGAAGGGGCCGCCGGGATCGAGGCCGCGGACGAGGCCAGCGCCCCTCGGGCTGGCGCCGGAGCCGCCGAGGGCGCCGCCCTGGGCGGTCTCGGGCTTGCGGGTGCTCTGGGCGGTCTCGGGCTGGCGGGTGCCGCCGAGGCAGCGGGTGGGGCGGTCAGCGCGGGCGGCCAGTCAGCAAGTGGCGTGTCCGAGTCCGCGGCGGCTGTGATCGGGGGCGGCGAAGCCGGGGCGATCGAGCCCCCGGCGGGCGCGGGCGGCGGCGGCCCGATCGGGGCCGCCGAGGCGGCTGGCGCCGCGGGCGCGGGTGCAGGCGGGCCCACAACGCCCGATGAGCCCGGGCCTGCAGGGCCGGTCGAAGGGGCAGCCGCACCGGCCGGCAAGGAGGCTGTTGCGGCGGAGGAACCAACCGCTCCCGACACGAGCCGCAGTCCGCGGGCTGGAGGAGGTGCAGGCGCCGACGAGTCCGAGGCCGGGGGCAGCGGCGAGAAGGCTGGCCCGACCGAAGAGGGGCCGGCTGCCACTGGCGGCGGAGGTGGCGGCGGGGGGGGCCTCGACCTCGACGGTCCTGCGCCATCCGGCGAGCCCCTGCCCGACCCGAGCATGCCCGCCGCGCCGGGCGCCGGCGAGGTCAACCAGCTCGGCGAGGCGACGCCCGAGGTGGAGACCGGCGAGGAGCCGGCCATCGAGGAGGGCGAGGCGCAGAGCGAGGAGGAGCCGGCCGGCGAGATCAGCGGTCAGGCGGAGGCGGTCGAGTCGGCCGGTCAGGATTCGGGCGACGGCGGGATCATCGACGCGATCGTCAACCGCGCGAAGGCCGCCTTCCGCGGGATCGCCAGCTCGGTGACCGGCGCAGCCCGCGGGGTCGCAAACACGGTCACCGGCGCCGTGCGGAGCACGGTCCAGGGCGCACGCACGCTCGCTCGCGGCATCCTCGACGGGATCCTCTCAGCGGCCAGGTCGCTCAAGGACGGGGCGCTGGCGGGCGTGCGCTCCGTGGTGAGCGGCATCACCTCGGCGGCGCGCGGCGTCGTGGGCCGGCTCTTCGGCGCCGTCTCGACCGTGATGGCCACCGTGCGCGCGGCCGTGACCGCGGCCGTCGGCCGGGCGCTGCGCGGCGAGCCGCTCATCCCGAACATGCTGGCACCCGTCATCGGCTTCCTGAACCGCCTGTTCGGTGACATCCCGAGCCGGGTCACGGCGCTCATCGCGCAGCTGACTGGGGCGGCGAACGGGCTCGTTGACCGCCTGATCGGGGGCGTGGCGGCGCTGGGCCAACGCGTCGCGAGCGGCGTCGCGAGCCTGGCCGCCAGACTTCAGGCCGGTGTGACCGCGGCCGCCACCGCCATCACGTCTCTCGCGAGCCGAGCGGCGGCCCTCGTGAGCGAGCTGCCGGGCGTCCTCCGCGCGGCCATCAGCTGGATCGTCGATCGCCTGCTGGCCGCCGTGCGCGCCGCGGTCCGGGCGATCGAGCGGATCGTGAACGCGTTCATCGGCCGCCTGTCGGCCAGGATCCAGGGCTGGGTAGCTGCCCAGGCGACGCGGATCATCGGGCTGGTCAACCGGGTCCGCGACGGCGTCATGGCGGCGATCGCCTCCGTCGCCAACCTGGTGCGCGCCGCGCTGTCCCGGCTGGCCGCCTTCCGCAGCTGGCTGATCGCTGGTGCCATGGCCCTCCTCGGCCGCGTCCTGCGCCGCGTGCTGGGGCCGCTCCAGCAGGCGCTGATGCGATACGTCGTCGGGCTCATCGGGCCGGAGATCCATCGCGCCATCGCGACCGCGCAGGCCGAGTTCCCCAATGGCATGCCGCAGCTCCAGCAACTGCAGGGCCAGGTCGCGGCCGCGCAATCGCAAGCGGCCGGCCAGGCGTCCAGCCAGGCGACCGACGAGTTCCTCAACGGGATGGTCAATCCTGAGGGCGATCACTTCTCCGTGGGGATCTCCGTCGGCGGAGACCTCGGGGGCGGCGCCCTCGGCGTCGCGGGCAGCGTCACTCCCCTGCAGCTCGACGTCGTCATGGACTACCGGCGCAACGACATCGGCTTCTTCGTCTCGCCCGGTGTGAGCGGCCAGGTCAACATCGGCGACCTTGGTGCCACGGGGCACGAGTCGGCCAACTTCGCCTGGGGCACCGTGGCCTCGTTCGGCGACCGGGACAAGGACGTCCTTCATGCCTATGGGGGCATGTTCTCGAACGCCAACTACGGCTACGCGATCGGCGGAGCGTACGAGGCGGGCGTGGGCCTCACCTCCGGCGGGACGATGTACCGCGGCGGCTCCTACGACTTCGGGCCGTCGGTGCCCCTGCCGATCGCGTTCGGCTCGACGCACACCGAACCGGGCGAGCACACGCCCACCCTGCGCGAGGGGCGGCCGGACGCACACGACACGATCAGCCTCGGCGAGGTCCTGTTCCCGCGCGGCAGCGCCGACCTCGCCGCCAGCTCGAACGGCCAGCAGGCGATCACCGATGCCGCGGCGACCGTCGACGGCTACCCGGCCGCGCACGAGGGCGCGAACGTGGTGCAGATCTCGATCAGCGGCGAGGCGAGCCGCGTCTGGAGCCACCCCCGACCCGGCGAGACCCGCGAGGCGGACAACGCCACCCTCGCACAGCATCGCGCCGAGCATGTCCGCGACGGGCTGCAGCCCCTCGTCCCCGGCGTTTCGATCAACGCGTACGGCGCGGGCGACGCGGCGGCAGCCCGGGCAGGCAAGGCCGAGAACGATGCCAGCCCCGAGGACCAGCGGGCCACGATCTTCGCAGACACCTACCGGGCCGGCGACGCGGGTGGCTTCGGCCCAGACCAGGTGGGGCCCGACCGCCAGGCCCCGGACACGTTCACGATGCGGCCCGGCCTGCCGACCGGCTTCACCGACTTCTCGCAACGCCAGGCCTGGGGCTGGGACACCACCCTGAGCGTGGCCGCGCTCGAGGGCGCCCAGGCGGAGGGCGGCGTCTACGGCGGCCTCGGGATCAGCTACTCGGTGCCGCTCGGCAAGTCGCACTTCACGCCGCAGACGATGACGCTGATCCGGGTCGCGTTCGGGCTCGCCAAGATCGTCGGCGACGTCATGACCCTGAGCCCGCTCGGCCTCGCCCGTGACATCCTCGGCGTCGCGCCCGGCGTCGAGACGCTCGTCCATGAGCACTTCGGCCAGGCGATCGGCGACTGGACCATCCCGATGCCGTCCGGCGTGGCAGTCGCCTAGGCTGGCGCCCCAAGATCCGGAGGTCCCGCATGCCGTTCCCGCCGCCCGACGCACCGCCCACCGGGTCCCCGCCCGTGCTGTGGACCTCGCCCGCCGGCGAGTCGCCCGCCGTCAATGCCGACGGCCGCGGCAGTGTCGGCTCCGCCACGTTCACCCCGGCCTCGTTCCGCGACGTGGTCATCGATGCGGTCGTCGAGCTCGAGACCGGCGGCGCCGATGCGGCGTGCGGGCTGTTCTTCCGCCAGACGGACGAACGCGACTACCTGGGCTTCAGCGTCACGGCCGGGGGGCGCGCGGTCGTGTTCGCGCTCGAGGGCGGGCAGATGCGGGTGCTCGCCGACGGCCCCATCCCCGAGGAGGCGCCGTACGCTCGAGGCATCCCGGCGGCGAACCGGCTGACGCTCGTGACCGCCGGCCCCTCGATCACCTGCATCGTCAACGGCTACGTGCTCGTGGGCGTGATCGTGGACCCGCGGCACAAGGCTGGGCTCGCCGGGGCGCTCGTCGTTCCGGGCGAGGCCGGCGTGGCCGCCTCAGCGCGCGTCCGGTGGGCGCAGGTCCGGGCGCTGGTGCCGGATCAGCGCTAGCCGTCAGGCGCCGACACGGGCTCTGTCGAGGTCGGTCTCGACGTCGAGCTGGCCGTCCTCGTCGAAGGCGTCGATCGCCTCGAGGGCATCGGCCGGCTCGAAGGCATCGGCCGGCTCGAAGGCATCGATCGAAGCGTAGGCATTGACGGCCTCGGCGTCGTCGACCTCGCCGGCCGCCTCAACAGCCCCGACCGCCTCGGCCTCCGCGACCGCCTTGGCCTCCGCGACCGCCTCGGCCTCCGCGACTGCCTGGTCGAAGAGCGAGAGCTGGTCGCCCGCGAGCAGCACCTGCAGCGCCTGCCAGCCCTTGCGGTGGTGCGGCGTCAGCCCGTGGGCCCGGATCGCCTCGCGATGCTCGAGCGTGGCATACCCGGCGTTGCGCTCCCAGCCGTACTGCGGGTAGCGGAGGGCGAGGCGGTGCATCATCCGGTCGCGGACGGTCTTGGCGACGACCGACGCGCAGGAGATCGAGTAGACGAGCGCGTCGCCGTCCACGATGGCCGTGTAGGGGCCCACCTCCTGCTCGAAGCCGGCGATCCGCAGGCCGTCCACCAGCACGTGGTCATGGCCGCCGAGGCGGGCGATCGCACGGCGCATGGCGAGGTGGGTCGCGTGGTAGATGTTCAGGCGGTCGATGTCGGCCACCGACGCCGCGCCGACGCCCACCGCCACCGCTCGACGCCGGATGATGGGCGCGAGGCGCTCGCGCTGGGCCGCGGACAGCGTCTTGGAGTCGCGGACGCCGGGTATGCGATGGCAGTTGGGCGGCATGATCACGGCCGCCGCCACCACGGCCCCGCACGTCGGCGCCACGCCCACCTCGTCCACGCCGACGACGCGGGTCGCCCCGCCCTGCCAGAGCGGGCGCTCGAAGCGCAGGGTTGGGACGATCACGGCCATCGCCGGCTAGCGTAGCGCCGCCGACCGATCAGCGGCACACTCGCCGGATGCTGCGTCAATTCCGACAGGTCGACGTCTTCACCACCGGACCCGGCCTCGGCAACCCGCTCGCGGTGGTCCTCGACGCCTCGGGGCTCACGCCCGCCGAGATGCAACGCTTCGCGCGCTGGACGAACCTCTCCGAGACGACCTTCGTCGTGCCCACCGAGGACGCCGCCGCCGACTACGCCGTCCGCATCTTCACCCCCGACTCCGAGCTGCCGTTCGCCGGCCACCCCACGCTGGGCACGTGCCACGCATGGCTGGAGGCGGGCGGGCGGCCACGCGACCCGCAGCGGATCGTCCAGCTGTGCGCAGCCGGGCTGATCCAGATCCGGCGTGTCGGCGACGCGCTTGCGTTCGGCGCTCCCCCGCTCCGGCGCTCCGGCCCCGTCGACGAGTCGGACCTGCTTGCCATCGCCGCGTCGCTCGGGATCGACCGGTCGGACATCGTCGACGCCGCCTGGGCCGACAACGGGCCCGGCTGGGTGGCGCTGCTGCTGCGCGATGCCGAGGCGGTGCTGGCGGTGCGGCCCGGCGCGGTGCCGCTCGACGTGGGCCTCGTGGGGTTCTACCCGAGCGGTGCGCCCGAGGCGATCGAGGTGCGCGCGCTCTACCCGCAGAACGGGCTCACCGTCGAGGACCCGGTGACCGGGAGTCTCAACGCTTCCGTGGCCGGCTGGCTGCTCGAGACGGGGCGGATCCAGGCGCCGTACGTCGCGAGCCAAGGCGGGGCGATCGGGCGGGCAGGGCGGGTCGAGGTGTCCCAGGCCCAGGACGGGCACGTGTTCGTCGGGGGCCGCACGCTCACGCTCGTCAGCGGGACCGTGGAGCTCTGACAGGCCACGGTTGCGTCAGCCCCCCGGATGACCGCGGTCCGAGCGTCAGGGACGCACGCGCGCCACGCCGCTGGGCCCTTGACGGGTGGCGGGGGCGCCCACATCCTCGGGGCAGTGACCGGTGCCGGTCGCACGAGGGAGGGATGGCCCGATGTGGCCCTTCAGGCGGCGTCGCCGCACGGAGATGGACGCGCGCAGGCCGCATCCCCTCGAGCGGCATGACGACCGGGCACTCGGGTCCGTGAACCCAGACCGAGCGGCGTTCGCGGCGGCAGGGTCCCTGGTCCGGGCCACCGGCACCTTCGGCTCGGAATCGAACGACCCCCGGACGGACCGGGGGTCGAGGGTTCGGCGCGCCGGGTCGTGCTCCCGGCGGGCTGCCTAGCGGCGCTCGCGGAGCGTCGTGGCGGCCTTGCCGACCCGGTTGCGCAGGAAGTACAGCTTCGCGCGGCGCACCTGCCCGTGGCGGACGACCTCGATCTTCTCGATGCGCGGGCTGTGGAGCTTGAACGTGCGCTCCACGCCGACGCCGGAGGCGATGCGCCGGACGGTGATGGCAGATGCGACGCCGGCGTTGCGCACGCGCATCACGAGGCCCTCGAAGACCTGGATGCGCTCGCGGTTGCCCTCCACGACCTTGGCCGACACCTTGACGGTGTCACCAGGGGTGATGACGGGCAGGTCGGTCCGCAGCTGGTCGGCCACGATCTCGTTGAGCACGTTCACGGTGAGCAGTCCTTGTTCGGTCGTCGGCAGCGGCGGCTGCGGTTCGCGGATGTCGAGGAGCGGCGCGCGCCGCGGAGGGCAAGGCCGACGGCGGAGGATAGCACGCCGACGCGCTCGTGTCAGGCGTGTCAGGCGTCGGGGCACCGCCCCGGCGCTCGAGGCACCACGCTCCCCCCGGCTCGCCTGGGCGGCGACGATTCTGGCGCGCCTCGGTCGATCGGTCGCCTGCGCGGCGACGAATCGACTCGTTCGGCGGCTGCGGAGGTCGTCGACTCAGCGGCGGAACCGCGGCGCGGCTCAGCGGAGATGCGGCGAAACCGCGGCTCGTGGATCCGCCGCCTCGGAGCGCACCTCGGCGAGCAGCTTCGCCTCCTCCTTGGTAAGCGTCCGACCCTCGAGCAGGTCCGGGCGGCGCTCGAGCGTCCGACGGAGCGACTCCCGGAGGCGCCACTTGCGCACCTGCTCGTGGTGGCCCGAGACCAGGACCTGGGGCACCGATGCCCCGTCGAGCGAGGCCGGGCGCGTGTACTGCGGGTACTCGAGCAGCCCGGCCGCGAAGGACTCCTCGGCCGTGGAGGCGGCGTCAATCGCGCCCGGCAGGAGCCGGATCACGGCGTCGATGACCACGAGCGCCGCGAGCTCACCGCCTGTCAGCACGTAGTCGCCGATCGAGAGCTCGCGGTCGCACATCGCACGGACGCGCTCGTCGACGCCCTCGTAGCGCGGGCACAGGAAGATGAGGTGGGGCGCCTCGGCCAGCTCGTGCGCCGCCGACTGGCGGAAGACCTCGCCGGCGGGATCGAGGAGGATGACGATCGAGTCGGGGCGACGGAGCTCCGCGAGGGCCGCGGCAACGACGTCCGCCCGCAGGACCATGCCCGCTCCCCCGCCGTACGTGTAGTCATCGACCGTCCGGTGCTTGCCCAGGCCCCAGCGCCGCAGGTCGTGGACGCGGATGACCGCGAGGCCCTGCCCCTGGATGCGCGCCGGGATGCTCTCCCGGATGGGCCCCTCGACCATCGGCGGGAACAGCGTCAGGACGTCGACTTCGAGGGCCATCAGGCGTCGGCGTTCGGGTCCCGCGGCTCCGGCGGGGTCGATGCGGGAGAACTCGATGCCGCCGGACCCGGGGTTGCCGTCGTGGGCCGGCGCTTGGGCTGCTTGTGCGGTCTCCGGTCGCGCGGCCGGACGTAGTCGTCGTCCTCGACCGGTCGCGCGTCGAGGGCCAGCGAATCGAGGTCGACGACCATGACGCCACGCTCGGGCGCGAGCTCGGTGACGATGCCCCGAACGCCCGGCACGTCCAGCTCGCCGCGCGGCCCGCGGACGACGAACACCTCGGCGCCCCCAGCCCGGTAGATGTCGACGATCTCGCCCAGCGCCTCGCCCGCGGTGGACGTCACGGCCAGGCCCATGAGCTCGTGCCAGAGCCAGCGGCCCTCCTCGCGGGGCTCGTCGGGCGGCTCGATCTCGAGGTAGCGATCGCGCAGCCGCTCCTCGGCGAGGTTGCGGTCTCCGATCTCGCGGAAGCGCAGCCACCAGCCCCGACCGTCGGCGACGGGCGTGGCCTCGGCGATCGTCAGCCGCTCGTCGGTCCCCTCGAGGTACAGCTGGGCGCCCACGGGGAACCGGTCCTCGGGGCGGTCGGTCAGGAGTTCGACACGGACATGGCCACGCAGTCCGCGGAACCCGCGGACCAGCGCGACCACGAGGCGCGACGGTTCTCCGTCACGCGGCGACAGCGTTTCGCCGCCGCGCGACGCGGTGCCGGGAGCCAAGGCCTCCTCAGACGATCTCGAGGCTGACCGTCTCGCCCGAGCGGGCGGACGTCACCTTGAGCAGGGTGCGGAGCGCCTTGGCGACGCTGCCGTTGCGGCCGATGACCTTGCCCATGTCGGACTCGGCCACGTGCAGCTCGATGATGGTCCCGTCCTCGGCGTTCACGACCTCGACGTGCACGGCGTCGACATCATCGACGAGGGACTTCGCGACGTACTCGACCAGTTCTGCGGCGGCCATCGTCGGGCCTACTTGAGGCTCGGCGTGACGCCGGCCTGCTTCAGGAGCCGCTTGACGGTGTCCGACGGCTGCGCGCCCTTGGACAGCCAGTCCCTGGCCTTCGCCTCGTCGATCACGAGCTCGATCGGGTCGGTTCTCGGGTTGTAGTGGCCGATCGTGTCGATCGCTCGGCCGTCACGGGCGGAGCGGGCGTCGGCCACGACGAGGCGGTAGGTCGGCTGCTTGGTCGCCCCAACGCGGGTGAGGCGGATGCGAACGGACATGTGGTTGCGTTACTCCTCTTGGGGTGCGGACCTTGGGCTGGCCCGCCGGCGGCTGGGCCTCGGGCGGGCTTCAGTGCTTGATGGACAGGGTCATCGTCCCCCGCAGCAGATCGCCGTCGACGGTGTTGACGGTCAGGAGGGCGTCGAACGGGAGCAGGTACGGCCGGACGTCGGTCTCGTACTTGGTCCGCTCGCTCGCGGGGAGGATCCCCTCCACGAGCTCGCGGGTGGCCGTGAGGTCGAGCCAGGCGAGTCCGGCGTTCTGCGTCCCGGCCTGGCTGAGCAGGGACGAGAACCGCGCATTCTTGGCCAGCGAGTCGCCGCCCTGGGAGGCGTCGATCACGGCCTTGGCGAACGACGGGTCGAGCGTCAGGACGACGACCCTGTCGGTCACCGCGTAGGCGAACTGGAGGTTGGACGGGATGGTCATCCCCGACGAGCCCATGCTCGACTCGAGCAGCGGGGCCATCGCCGAGAGGTCGAGGCTCGAGATCTTGACGCCCTTGTAGTCCTCGTCCTTGAACGCGAGGCCGGAGCTCGCCCCGCCCAGGTCCGCGAGGGCGCGGAGCTGGGTCACCAGTCTCGTCGCGGCGCCGGCGTCGTTGGGCCGGATCAGGATGCCGCCGGAGACCTTGGAGCCGTCGCGCGTGACCGCGAACCCGGCGTCGCCGATCCAGCCGATGGTGCCGGAGAAGCCGCCCGCGAGGTTGAGAACGTCGTCGAGCTGCTTGACATAGGTCGCGAGCTTGGGGTTCGCGGCCAACTTGTCCTTGAGCGACCCGAGCATCTTGCCCAGGTCGTGCGTGTCCAAGAGGGCGATCGTGTTGGCGGGAGCGAGCCCGGCGAGGTCCGAGGTCCGGTTGGTCGTGCTCTGGTTGTCCGTCTTGGGCTGGACCGTGTCGAGGACGACGTTGCCGTTCGACGCCTTGAGGTCGCCCGCGATCCACTCGGGCATGAGGTCGGCCAGAACGCTGAACGCTGCCGCGGCGTCGGCGGCGTCGCCCGTGCCCGCACCCGCGACCCTCGTCAGGCCGTCCAGTTGGGCCTTGAGCATCGCCTTGACCAACCCGTAGAGCATGCCGACGTGGTCGCCGGGGAGCGACGCGACGGCCTTCTGGAAGCCAGCCACGGTGCTGAGGCCGGCCGTGCCCCTCGTCGCGATGGCGAGGCGGATCGAATCGAGGTCTCCGGCAGCGAGGACCTTGCCGCCCAGGATCGCCCAGCCCATGTCGGGCGCCGCGACGTAGCCGCTCGACGTCTGCACGACGTGGACCACGACTCCATCGCAAGTTCGATCGGTTGTCTTGGCGCTCGTGTCGCCGAGGATGCTGCTGACCCACGCCCCGGCCTTGGCGGCGTCGGTCACGTCCGCGAGCACGAGTGCGCGGATGCTCACCGACATCGCGCCCAGGCTGCTCGCCGACGAAAGCGACGGCTGCGGGGTGGCGGTGTCACCGCCCGTGCACGCCGGCAGCGAGGCGGTCGGGCTGATCGTGGGGCTCGGGGCGGGCGACACGCCGGGGAACGGGGTCATCCCGGCCAAGCCTGCCTGCGGTCCCTGTGCGACCGCGATCTGCCCGCCGAACCACGGTGCGATCTCGGTCTGGTAGTCGTGCTTGTTGCTGGTGGCGGCCCTCATCACACGGTCGAGGACCTCGCCGAGCTTGGCGTTGAGCGCGGCCTGGTCCGCGAACCCCGGGAGGGCCGAGAGGGCCTTGGCGACCTCGGCGCGCTGGCTGCCGGGCAGGTCGAGCCGGCCTTCCGCGTAGAGGATCGAATCGGCGGGCGCATAGCCCGCGAGTGCCGAGGAGCCCCCGGACGAGCCCGTGAGCAGCATGGTGGCGCCGATGCCGCTCGCGACGACGAGCACCACGATGAGCGCCGCCACCACGTAGCGCAGCGGGTTGCGCCGGCGGGAGCGGCCCGCGACCGGGGCGATCGACACGTCGAGACCGGTGGGCGGGACGGATCCGCCGTACGACGTGGCCGGGCCGACCGAGGGCTGCACGGGCGCGGGGGCCCCGTACGGCTGCGCCGGGCCCGGGGCCGCATGCTGCTGCACGGGGGGCGCCGGGGGCTGGACCGCAGGACTCGGCGCGGTCGACCACGGGGAGGCCGGCGGCAGCGGGTACTGCGCGGGTGCGACGGGCACCGGCGGGACTGGTCGCGCCCAGGGCGACTGGGCGACAGGTGCGGAGGACGGCGTCGTCGGCTGGGCGGGCGCAGCTTGAGCGGGCTGCGCGGCAACGCCTTCGGCGGGCTGCGGCTGGCCGAGCACGACCGGCTCAGCAGGCGGCTCGAACGGCTGCGTCGGGTCCTGATCCATCTCGTCCCTCCCGGCGTCGCTACCGACGCCCGAGCAGCTGACCCATGGCCGCGCGACGGCCACCGGAGCCCTGCAGCTGCTTCATCAGCTTCTGCATCTCGCCGAACTGCTTGATCAGCCGGTTCACCTCGGGCAGGGACGTCCCAGAGCCCTTCGCGATCCGGCGCCGACGGGAGGCATTCAGGACCCCCGGGTCTCGCCGCTCCCGCTTCGTCATCGACTGGATGATCGCCTCGGTCCGCTTGAGCTCGCCGCGGTCCACTGCCGCCTGCGCGTCCTTGGCCATCCCGCCCATGCCCGGGATCATCGACACGATCTGGCCCATCGGGCCCATCTTCTTCATCTGCTGCATCGAGTCGAGCATGTCCTCGAGCGTGAAGGCGGCCTTGCGGACCTTCTCCTCGAGCTTCGCGGTCTGCTTCTCGTCGAAGGCCTCCTGCGCGCGCTCGACGAGCGTGAGGATGTCGCCCATGCCCAGGATCCGGCCCGCCAGCCGGTCCGGGTAGAACACCTCGAGGGCGTCCGCCTTCTCGCCCGTGCCCAGGAACTTGACCGGGATGCCGGTGACCGCGCCGATCGAGAGGGCCGCGCCACCGCGGGCGTCGCCGTCGATCTTGGTCATCACGAGGCCCGTGATCTTCACCGCGCGGGCGAAGCCCTGGGCGACGTTGACGGCCTCCTGGCCGGTCATGGCGTCCACGACGAGGAGCGTCTCGACGGGCTTGGTGGCCGCCTCGATGGCGTGGATCTCGGCCATCAGGGCGTCGTCGATCGTGAGCCGGCCGGCCGTGTCGATGATCACGACGTCGCGCCCGATGCGCTTGGCGTGGGCGATGCCGTCGCGCGCGATGTCCACGGTGGGCGTGCCGACCGGGGAGCGGAAGACGGCGATGCCGAGGCTCTTGCCGAGGGTCTCGAGCTGGTCGGCGGCGGCGGGCCGGTAGGGGTCCGCGGCGATCAGCAGCGGGTGGCGGCCGAGCTTGACGATGTGCTTGGCGAGCTTGGCGGCCGATGTCGTCTTGCCCGAGCCCTGGAGGCCCACGAGGGCGACGACGGCGGGATCCCCGGCGAGTCGGAACGTCCGGTCGCCCGCGGAGAGCAGGTTGGTCAACTCCTCGTTGACGATCTTGACCACCTGCTGGCCGGCAGTCAGGCTGTCGAGGATCTCGGCGCCCAGCGCGCGCTCGCGCACCCGCGCCACGAAGTCCTTGACGACCTTGAAGTTGACGTCCGCCTCGAGCAGCGCCAGCCGGACCTCGCGCATCGCCGCGTCCACGTCCGCCTCGGACACCCGGCCACGCCCGGTCAGACCGGCGAGGGTCTTGCGGAGGCGATCGCTGAGGCTGTCGAACATGCGGTGACGGCGACCCTGGCTGCTTGGTGAGGGGGACCGCGGCGAAGGCCGACGGCGCGGTGCGCGGGTTCTGGCGACACCTGATGGCGGGGAGTGTACGGCATGGGCTCCCGAACGACCATCGTCGCACGGGTCGGAGGCCTGCTCCCGATGCCCCGCGGTGCCCGCGAGTCGCGCCCCCCGGTGAGTCGCGTCAGACTCGGATCGGCGGTCGGCGAGCGGGGCCGAGGCGGCGAACTCCGGTAAGGCACCGCGAGGCACGCACAGGTAGTGCCGATTTGAGTCTGCGGCGACTCACCCGTTCATGACTTCGCGGAGTCGGCGCCCGGGCTCAGCCCGCGCCGCCGCCAGCCGCCTTCTGGTCCCAGATGAGGAGCGCCAGCCCCGCGATCCCGGCCCCGATCCCGATGGCCACCCAGCTGCCCGAGGTGGCGCCCGAGAACACCGCCACCACGCCCCCGATGACCGCCAGGGTCAAGCCGAATGCAGCCACGCCAATCCCCTTGTATGTCAGTCGAACAGGGCGGCCACGAAGCCGGACGGGTCGAACGGCAGCAGGTCGTCGGCCTGCTCCCCCACCCCGACGAACCGGACCGGCACGCCGAGGTCGCGCTCGATCGCGAACACGATGCCGCCCTTGGCAGTCGAATCGAGCTTGGTCAGCACGACGCCGGACAGGGTCACCGCCTGGTGGAAGGCCATCGCCTGCGCGAGGCCGTTCTGGCCGGTCGTGGCGTCGAGGACGAACAGGGTCTCCACGCGCGCGCCCGGGAGGCGCTTGTCGATGACGCGGCGGATCTTGGTGAGCTCGTCCATCAGGTTGGCCTTGGTGTGGAGCCGTCCGGCGGTGTCCGCGATCAGCACGTCCGCGCGGCGGGCGATGGCGGCGTCGAGCGCGTCGTAGACGACGGCGGCCGGGTCGGCGTTCTGGGCGTGGGCGACGATGTCGGCGTCCGAGCGCTGCGCCCAAATGCGCAGCTGGTCGATGGCGGCGGCGCGGAAGGTGTCCGCAGCGGCGAGGACGACGCGGCGCCCCAGCGCCTTCTCGCGGGCGGCGAGCTTGCCGATGGTCGTGGTCTTGCCGGTCCCGTTGACACCCACGACGAGCACGATGGCCGGCGCGCCGGCGACGGCGGGGGTCGGCTCCCAGGGCCCCTCGTCGCGACCGGCGAGGATCGCCTCGAGCTCGGCCCGGACCGCCTGCTCGACGGTGAGGTCGCGCCGCTTGCGGGCGCGCTCGACGATCGACATCGAGAGGTGCGCGCCGACGTCGCCGCTGATCAGCGTCTCCTCGACCACCTCCCAGTCCGCGTCGGTGCCGATCCCGCCGAAGGCGCTGCGGAGCCGAGCGCCGAACCCGGTGCGCGTCTTCTCCAGCCCTGCCTCAAGCTGCTGGTGCTCGCGTTCGCGGCGCGCGGCGTCGGCCTTCTCGGGTGACCACTCGGCGCCCCATGCCCACTGGGGCTGCGCCGGAGCGGGCTCGGCGGGCGCGATGATGGGCGCGGGCTCGACGACGCCGTCGCTGCCCAGGACCGCGTTCGGAGCCTCGGCCAAGTCCAGCTCGAGCTCGCTCGGCTCGAACGCCAGCGTGTCGGCGGGTTGGGCCTCGCCCGTGCGCCACTCGTCGCCGATGACATCGCCGGCTTCGGTGGAGTCCGTGGGCTGGGCGGGCTCAGGCGCCGGCTCGGGCTGTTGCGGCTGGTCGCCGCGGCGGAAGAAGCGCACGTCTGGACTCCCGATCAGCCGGCGCCGCCGACGAGGGTCGCGTGGACCGGGCCCCGGCGGTGGTCGGCGATGGCCTGCGCCTCCTCGAGACGCAGGCTGATCACGCGGCTGACGGAATCGTCGCCCACGGTCACGCCGTAGAGCGCGTCCGCCGACTCGATCGTCCCGCGGTTGTGGGTGATCACGATGAACTGGGTGTGCTTGGCGAGGTCGCGCAGGGCCTCGGTGAAGCGCCCGACGTTCGCCTCGTCCAGCGCCGCGTCCACCTCGTCGAGGACGCAGAACGGCGCGGGACGAACCTCGAGCATCGAGAACAGCAGCGCCACGGCGGTCAGCGCGCGCTCGCCGCCCGAGAGCATCGCCAGCGCCTGCGGCTTCTTGCCCGGCGGCCTCGCCGTGATCTCGATGCCGGTGGCGCCGAGGTCCGTCGGGTCGGTCAGCGTCAGCTTGGCGAAACCGCCGCTGAACAGCTGCTGGAACCGACGGTCGAAGGCGACCTCCAGGGCCGCGAACGTGGTCCGGAACTGGGTGGCGATGAGCGTGTCCAGCTCGCCGATCAGCTGGCGGGTCTTGGCGATCGCGTCGCGCAGGTCGCGGTCCTGGACCTCGAGCGACTCGAGGCGGGCGCGAACGGCGCGGTACTCGTCCACGGCGAACGGGTTGGCGGCGCCGAGCTCGTGGAAGCGGCGCCGCAGCCCGGCAAGGCGGCCCGGCGACGGCGCCTCGATCTCGGGCGCAGCCTCGGACCAGCGCGGAGCCAGTGCGTCGAGCACGGCCTCGAAGACGGCGGTGTCGCCGGTCGCGCCGCTCCCATCGCCGCCTTCCACGCAGTCGGCGTCCTCGCGCGCCACTCCATCGTCGCCCGCTCGCTCGGGGCCAGCCGACACCACTGCGGCCGCGAGCGCGGACACATCGAGCCCCGCGCTGTCGGCCAGGTGCCGCAGTCCTACCTGGCCGAGGCCTGCCAGCTCCACCAGCAGCTGCTCACGGAGCGCATCGAGGCCGAGGCGTGCCTCCATCACGGCCACGTCAGCCGCGCGGGCGCGGTCATCGGCGCTGCGCAGGCGCTCGCGGGCGGTCGTGGCGGTGTGCTCCGCCTCGGCGAGCCGGGCCCGCTCTGCGCGGTCGTCGGCCAGCAGCTCCTCGAGCTGCTCGCGCGCGCTAGCCTCCCTGGCCGTCGCCTCGGCGAGCTCGCCCTCGAGGCCGTCCCGGTCTGCCGATGCGGACCGCTCCCGCTCGTCGAGGGCCGCGAGGTCGCGGGCGATGGAACTCACCCGGGCCTCGGCCATCATCACGGCCGCATCCGCGCGTGCCCGCCGAGCCTCGGCGTCGCGACGCGCCCGCTCCTGTGACGCCACCTCGCCGGCGAGCCGGTCGCGACGGGACCGCAGCTCCGCCACCCGTGCCTCCCAGGCCTGGACGGCCTCCGGGTCGGGGCTCGACGCCTCCCCAGAGGCCGACGGCGACGGGGCCGCCTCGAGCGAGGCCAGCGCCGCGTCCGCGCGCTCGAGCTCCGCCCGGAGCCGGTCCGCCTGCGCCGCATGCCACGCCGCCTCGCGTGCTGCCGCCTCCGCGTCACGGCCGGCTGCCCGCTCGAGCTCTTCGGATCGACGACGCCGCCCCGCCGCCGCTGACTCCGCGGCCCTCGCCTGCTCCAGCGCGGCCCGCGCGCTCGACGCCTCGCGCTCGGCGGCCGTCTTCGCCGCATCCGCTTCTGCCGCCTCGGCGGCCAGCGTCTCGAGCTCGCGCTCCAGTCGCTCGAGCTCGGCCCGGCGCTCCAGCGGCGAATCGCCCCGCCCGAGGCGGATGGTCAACGAGTCCGCCACCGCGGACCCGTCGCGCGTCACCGCCAGCCAGCCCGCGGGGAGCGCCGCCTGCAGGGTCAGCACGGCCGCCAAGTCCGGCGCCCACACGACGCGTGCCAGCAGGGGCCGCACGACGCCCGCCGGGTCCCGCCGGAGCGCATCGGCAAGCCGGCCGCCGCCGGACGCTGACAGCGCGTCGTCAAGCCGACGGAGCTCTGCCGCCGCTCCGCTGCCGGCACCCTGGACGGCACGTTCGGCAGCGGCGAGCCGCTCGCGGACCACGAGGTGGCCGCGCTCCGCCCTGAGCTGCGCCGCGGCGCTCTGCTCCACCACGTAGGCGCGGGCGAGGTCGCCGAGCGCCGCCTCGACGGCCGGCCGCAGCGACGGCTCCACCCCCAGCTCCTCGTCCACGCGGCGTCCGCCCAGCTTGCGCGCCGCCCGCGCGATTCCCCGCTCCTCGTCCTCCGCCAGACGCCGTGCCAGCCCATCGCGGCGGCCGCGCGCCCCGGCGAGCACGGAGCCCGCGGTCGCGGCTCGCTCCGCGGCGGCGCGCCGAGTGCCCTCGGCGGCATCGCTCCTCGCCCTCGCCGCCTCTCGGGCGGTGACCGCCGCCGCTTCCTCGGCTGTCGCAGCGGCGAGGGTCTCGTTCGCCTGCGCGAGCGTCGCCTCCAGCCTGGCCTTGCGCGACTCGGCGGCCGACGCCTTCGCCCGCTCGTCGGCGGCGCGCCGCTCGGCGTCCGCCTTGCGCC
>JAJXUG010000116.1 GCA_021783095.1 Chloroflexota bacterium
CCTTCGCCCTGCTCGTCCTGTTCGCGACCTTCACCCTGACTCTGGTCAACGCGGTGACCGCGAGCGGCTCGCCGACAGCCGAGGCGCGGCGCCGCCTGCTCGGTGCCGGCTCCCTGTACGTGCTCGCCGTGTTCGTCACCTACTTCGTCATCGGCGTGGGCCTGCTGTCGTTCCTGGGCTGGATGGGCCGCGACCACCTCGTGGCCCGGGTCGCCTCGGTCATCGCGCTGGGCATGGCGCTGTGGATGCTCAAGGACGTGTTCCTGCCGGGCGTCGGGCCGTCGATGATGGCGCCGTCGGGCACACACGGGAAGATGCAGAAGGCGATGGAGCGGGGCGGGCTCGGCGGCATGCTGCTCGCGGGCGTCCTGGTCGGCATCTGCACCGTGCCCTGCTCGGGCGCCATGTACCTCCAGATCACCGCGGTCCTGCACGCGTCGGGCGGCGGGCTCACGGGGCTCGCGCTCCTGGCGCTGTACAACATCGCGTTCATCGTGCCCCTCGTGGCGATGCTCCTCGCGGTCAGCAACAAGCGCGTCCTGGGCCAGATCGGCCGGTGGAACCGCGCCAACTCGCCCTGGGTCAAGGCCGGCATCGCGCTCGCGATCATCGCCATGAGCTTCGGGCTGATGGTGTCGATGTGAGCGCGCCGGCAACTGAGCTCGAGCTCGTCCGCTTCCCGGTCCGCGGGATGACGTGCGGCTCCTGCGTCAACCGGATCGTGCGAACGGTCGGCAGGGTGCCCGGGGTCGCGAAGGTGTCCGTCGACCTGCGGCACGAGACCGCGACAGTCCGCCGCGAGCCCGCGCTGGTGTCGAGCGCGGCGCTCGCGGCGGCGGTCGCCGCCGCCGGGTACGAGGCCGACCTGTCTGCCCTCGAGGTGCTCCCTCCCGGCTTCGACCGCGGCCTGCTCGAGCGCCTCATGCGCCGCTAGGGGCGCACCTCCAGCATCTTGACAATGGATTCGCGGGGCAGAGAGGTTCGCCGCTCGACGATGCGCGCCACGCGAGCCGTGTCACCGCACGTGCGCGCCAGCTTGCGCCGGTCCAGCCTGGGCCAGATCCAGAGCGCTCGGGCGCAGGTGTCCAGTTGGGGGGCATGATCGGCGAGTGGGATCTGGCGGTCGTCGCCCACGTCGTCCTCTCTGGGTCTGCCTTCAGTGCCGAAACGAGACGCGATCGAAAACGAAGGGTCAGCCCGCCGCCTGAGCGGCGCATGAGGGCAGCCTAAGAAACGCGGCTCTTGATCAACTCTTGACGAAGCCTTGCTCGCGGCTCCATGGCCTTGGCGAGGATGTTCGGACACCCTTGCCTCATCGCCCGGCGAGCCGGGCCACCCGCAACGAGGAGCCAGCGTCCTGATGTCCCGCCGCCGGAGCCGGGCCCGCGCCCAGACTCCGAGCGCCGGCCCCGCGCGCGTCGAGGCCTCCACCACCGACGCCCACCGCACCGCTGAGGAGCGCCGCCGGGCAGGCATGTCGTCCCGCGCCATCGTTCCCCCGCCGAGTGCGGCCGAGCCCGAGCTCGACGAGGCCGAGGGGCTGCACCGTCGAGCCGTGGAGCTGCGCGAGATCCGCATGGGCCTGCGGGCCGCCCCCACCGCGCCGAAGTCCACGGTCACGAGCGCGGGCACGGTCTCGATGACGTTCCCGGTGATGGGCATGACCTGCCGTTCTTGCGAGGTCCGCATCGGCAAGTTCGTGGGCCGCCTGCCCGGCGTCGAGCATGTCAGCGCCTCGGCCGTGAAGGGGCAGGTGACGGTGGAGTGCTCCTCCCCAGTCCAGGCGGCGAAGATCGAGCAGGCCATCAACAAGGCCGGCTACGAGATCGGCCGCACGCCATGGCTCGTCCGCGATCCGATCATCTGGGGCACCGCGGGCGCGGGCGCCGTCATCATCCTCGGCCTCGCGATCGCGGCCAACCTCTCAGGCCTCGGCGACCTCGCGGGCGCCGCGGGCGACATCAGCAAGGGCGGCATCCTCGTGGCCGTCCTGCTTGGACTCGCCGCGGGTGTGTCGACCTGCATGGCGCTCGTCGGCGGCCTTGTCCTCGGGATGTCCGCGGCCTACCAGTCGAGCCGTCCCGAGGGCACCGGCAAGGCCGCGCAGATGCGCCCCGCGCTCGTCCTCGTCGGCGGTCGCATCGTGGGCTACACGCTGTTCGGCGCACTGCTCGGCGCCCTCGGCGCGTCGATCGCGATGCCGCCGCAGCTCACGGCGGTCTTGATGATCGGCGTTGGCCTCGTGATGCTCTTGCTCGGCACGCGGCTGACCGGCCTCTCGCCGCGCCTCGCCGGGTGGTCGCCGACGCTCCCGATGGGCCTGGGCCGCAGACTCGGGCTCGCCGGCGACAGCGGCGCGCCCACGGCCTACTCAGACACTCGGGCCGCGACACTCGGCGCCCTCACGTTCTTCCTGCCGTGTGGCTTCACCCAGGCCATCCAGATCTTCGCGCTCTCGACGGGCTCGCCGCTGTACGCTGCCGCACTGCTGGGCGCGTTCGCGATCGGCACCGCCCCCGGCCTGCTCGCCCTAGCGGGCCTGCCCCTCGTCGTCCCGTCGCGCGCCAAGCCCACCCTCCTGCGCCTCGTCGGCGTGGTTGTTATCGGCTTTGCCATCCTCAACGGCAGCGCAGGGCTGCGCCTCTCGGGCTTCAGCCTCCCGTCCATCGTCGGCACGGCGGTCGCGGCGAACGTCGACCCGTCCATCGTCGGCGCCGACGGCGTCGAGCGCATCACAACCCGGCAGGACGCCGACGGGTACAGCCCGTCCAACGTGACGATCTACGCCGGCTACCCCGTCGAGTGGACCATCGTGTCCTCGAGCACGAGCACCTGCGCCGCCTCCCTGTTCGCCCCCGGCGTGGACATCCGCGCCCGCCTCGAGAAGGGGCCGAACACCTTCAGGCTCCCCGCGCTCCCGGTGGGAGTCCTGCGCTACACCTGTGCGATGGGCATGTACGCGGCCCAGATCACCGTGGCGCCGAAGCCCGTCAACGCCGCCCCCTCGAACGCCAGCGGCGCGAAGGCGTCCCCGGCCGCGGCCCAGGCCTCGGGGTTCGCCCCGACTGCCGCGTCCACGCCGGCCTCGACCGACTCCCTCAACGGGGCCCAGGCCGCGGGTGGGGTCGCGGCGACGCCGGAGCCTGCCGCAGCGGCATCGGCCACCGCAGCCCCCGCCGCTGCGACGGTCCAGGAGCTGCGGACCTACCAGGACGAGGGCGGCTACGGCCCGTCCGACGCCGCGATCACCGCCGGCGTCCCGACCAAGTGGCACGTCGACTCCCGCTCCCAGTACGGGTGCTCCGCCTACATCGTCGTGCCGA
>JAJXUG010000117.1 GCA_021783095.1 Chloroflexota bacterium
GGCCGGTCACCAGGACGTCGAGCGTGCCTGCGGACACCTGGGCCCTGCCCGTGGCGTCGTCGGTCACGGTGCTGAGCGTGACCGGCTGCCCCGCCGTCGCCAGCGCGGCGCTGAACTCCGGCTCGAGCGCCTGCGACCCGCCGGTGAACCCCACGCTGACCGTCGTGGTCAGGCCGCCGAGGCGGGCGTACCCGAAGACGCCGATGACCACGAGGGCGACCATCACGGCGGTCCCGCCGAGGAAGACCCGGGAGCGCAGGCGGACGAGCATCTCGCGTCGCGCCACCAGGAGCACGACCGGCCATGCCGTCACGGGAGGCACCCCGCCGCGCCGGCCGCGACCAGCGTGCTCAGCGGGCAGACGGCGGCGCGCGGGTAGTAGGGGCCCATGACCGCCTCCGTGGCCGCCGGGTCGTTGGCCCGGGTCACGAGCCCGGGCGAGTTCGCGAAGCTCGGGTCCACCAGCATGTCGCGGAGGGCGAGGATGTGGGTCGTGGCCGGCTGGGCCGCGGAGAACGGCAGGAACGTGGCGCCCGCGACGCCCTCGATCGTGGCCCGCTGCGCCTCGGTCCCCAGCACGATGGCGTAGTCGCCGGCCGCGTCGAGCTTGACCTGGTCATCGGCGCGACAGCCGGTGTCCACCCCGCCGGAGGGCGCGAGGTTCATCACCGTCGGCAGCACCCCGGTCGCGAGCGCCACGCACATCGACCAGTAGCGGACGTCCTCGCCGGCCGCGGGCCAGGGCGACGGGTGGTCGCCCGTGGCGTGCGTCAGCCCCTTGGCCCGGATCACGACGACGTCTCCCGGCCCGGGCGGCGTGAGGTAGGCGAGGACGTACGGCGTGTCGGTGTTCGGCCCCAGCGTCCCGATGGTTGCCTTGAAGAACTGGAGCTGGCCCACGGGCTGCGTCGAGGCCGCCGGCGTCGGCGTCGGCGTCGGCACGGCGGTCGGCGCGAACGACACGGAGGGCCGCGGGGCGTTGAGGGGCGAGTAGAAGCTCGCGCACGGCCCGAGGGTCTGCGCGCTGCCCCCCTGCTCCAGCCGCATCGACGGCAGCGCGACGCGCGAGAAGTCGCCCCCGGCCGGGAGGTACACGCGGTACACGAGGAGCCCCTGCCCGCTCGTGGTCCCCGCGGGGGCGATCGGGAGCGTGTTCGTTTGGCCCGGCGCGACGTCCTCGCGGAGCGTCACCGTGTACCGACCGCCCGGCGCCGCCTGCTGCTGCCAGGGATTCACGCTGCCCGGGTCCGGTGCGATCTGGTAGTCGGTCAGCCCGGACCCCACGCCGTTGCGCGTGAACGGGCTGGCATACGGCTGCGTGTAGACCTGCAGCGAGGCGTAGCGCGCGTCGGGGAAGGCCCCGGACAGGACGATCCGCAGGCCCGGCGCGATCGGGAAGGCATCGGTCCAGACCTGCTCCGCGGCGTCCAGGATCAGGGAGTTCGCCGTGGACAGGTTGAACGCCTCCGGCCAGGCGCACGCCTGCGCCCCGGCCAGCCCGGGGCCCGCCGCCGATCCGGACGAGCCGGGAGCTACCGTCGCCGCGGGCGAGCACGCCGCGACGAGCGCGAGGACCGCGAGCCCGAGTGCCGTGTGCCGCGTGCGGGTCGCGTCCATCAGGCCCTCAGGACCAGCGCGAAGAAGGCCGTGACCGCGAGCACCGCGTAGCCGGCCACCGCGACCCAGTTGCCCCAGGGGCGGCGGCGGTTCACCCGGCCGGCCACGATGAGGATCACGGCGACGATGACCGGCAGGACCAGGATCGGGTCACGCATTGCTCGGCACCACCGCTGCCTGGCTGTCCCCCACGACATCGCGGAACACCTCGACGAGGCTGGCCTCCGCGCGCCGGAACTCCCGCACCGGGCCGGTCGCCAGGGCCGTTCGCAGGACCGCCTGGTCGTCCGTCCCGTCGCCCAGCTCGAGCATGACGCGGGTGCCGTCCACGCGCACCGCGGAGACGCCCGGCAGGTGCTCGAACCAGCCCTGCGGAGCGTCGGGCACGTCGACCCACAGCCTCCTGGGGCCCTCCCGCCGCAGCTCGCCCACCGTGCCGCAGGCGACGAGACGGCCGTGGTCGATGATCCCGACCCGGTCGCAGATCCGCTCGACGAGGTCCAGCTCATGGCTCGAGAAGACGACCGCGACGCCCGCGTCGGCGCGCTCGCGCAGCACGCCCGTCATCACGTCGAGGGCCACCGGGTCGAGCCCCGAGAACGGCTCGTCGAGCACCAGGACCTCGGGCGCGCAGACGAGGGCCGCGGCGAGCTGCATGCGCTGCTGGTTGCCGTGGCTCAGGGCCTGGAGCTCGTCGTAGCGGCGGTCCGCGAGGCCGAACCGCTCGAGCCAGTCCGCGGCCGCTCGCCGCGCGTCGGCGCCGGCCGTGCCGTGGAGCTCCCCGAGGTAGACCAGCTGCTCGAGCAGGCGCATCTTGGGGTACAGGCCGCGCTCCTCGGGCATGTACCCGATGCGCCGGCGGCTGGCGGCGTCGAGCGGGGCGCCGCCCCAGCGGACCTCGCCCGCGTCCGCGCTCAGGACCCCGAGCACGATCCGCATCGTGGTCGTCTTGCCCGCCCCGTTGCGGCCCACGAAGCCGAACAGCTCGCCGGCGCGCACGTCGAACGCGAGGCTCTCGAGCGCCACGAGGTCGCCGTAGCGCTTCGAGACGCCGTCGATCTCCAGGGCCCGCGCGTCGCCGTGCATCTCGCCCTCGCTGTGGACGCAGCACGCCCAGGGGTCGCCGGTGGCCGCGAGGGGCTGCGGAATCGCATCCCTGACGATACTCCCCGCTCGCCCGCGGGGACCCGCAGGGCGCTCGCGCCCGTCGCGCTCAGGCGCCAGCGCGGCGGCGCAGGCGGTCGAGCTCCCGGCGGAGCCGCTTGCCGGGACGGCCCTCCCCGCGCACGACCTGGATCTCCGGCGCGGCCCGCGCCACGACCGGCGGGCTGTGGTCCACGAAACAGGTCGTCGCGGCGGGGGCCCCCACGCGGGACTCGATCGGCCGCACCACCTCGACCACGCGCTCGCGGTCCGCGATGCGGGCCTCCACCCGGTCGCCCGCGCGGACCCTCGTCGAGGGCTTGGCCGGCAGCCCGTTCACGAGGACGTGGCCGCCCTCGCACAGCTGCGTCGCGAGCGGGCGGGTCTTCACCAGGCGCACCGCGCACAGCCAGCGGTCCACGCGGGTCTCGTCGGGAGCGCCGGGATCGGTCACGCGCCCTAGGATCGCACGGCGCCGCGTTGC
>JAJXUG010000071.1 GCA_021783095.1 Chloroflexota bacterium
GACGGCGCCGAGGTCGTCGCGATCATGACCCCCAACGACAGCCACCACCGCTACGCCCTGTCCGCCCTGGACCGCGGGTTCGACGTCATCTGCGACAAGCCCATGACCAACACCCTCGACGAGGCGCTCGACATCGTGGCCAAGGTCGCGGCCACGGGGCTGGTGTTCTGCCTCACCCACAACTACACGGGCTACCCGATGGTGCGCCAGGCCCGCGCGCTGGTCGAGGACGGGCAGGTCGGCGACATAAGGCTCGTCCAGGTCGAGTACGTCCAGGGGGGAAAGGCCGACGAGACCGACCCGGACCCGGCCGCCCGGCTGCCCTGGCGCTACGACCCGGTGCGGGGCGGGCCGTCGCTGGTGATGGGCGACATCGGCACGCACGCCCACAACCTGGTCCGGTTCGTGACCGGCCTCGAGGTCGCCGAGGTCGCCGCCGAGATCGGGCACGTGGTCCCGACGCGGCCCGTCGACGACTACGGCGCCGCCATGCTCCGCTTCGAGGGCGGGGCGCGCGGCACCTTCTGGGTCACCCAGACCGCCGCCGGGGTGGAGAACAGCCTCGGGATCCGGGTGTCCGGCACGAAGGGCAGCCTCGAGTGGCACCAGGAGCGGCCGACCCGGCTCACCCTCAAGCCGCTCCGGGGGCCCGCCCGCGTCTACACGCCCAACGGCCCCGGGTCGCTGCCCGCGGCAGCCCGGGCCTGCCGGATCGTCGCCGGGCACCCCGAGGGCTTCCACGAGGCCTTCGCCAACATCTACTCGGACGCCGCCGAGGCGATCGCGGCGCGGCGGTCGGGCCGGGATCCCGACCCGCTGGCGCTGCAGTTCCCCAACGCGCGCGACGGCGCCGCCGGGGTCAGGTTCGTCGAGGCAGCCGTCGCGTCGAGCCGCGCGAACGGGGCCTGGACGGACGCCAGGCTGTCGCTCTAGCGTCCCGATCCGCCGGTCCGTCCCACGCCGGCTGAGTCGCGTCAGGGTCAGGAGCGCCTCCCGCGCGCACGGGCCACGTCGCGGACCCCCGGCCCGGGCCGGCGCCCGCGCACGCCGCCGCCCGCGGCGAGTCCGGCATGACTCAGCGGGCGGTGCGCGGCGGCGGCCCCGGACGGCAGCCGGCGGGCCTCTTCAGGAGCGGGACACCATCGTTGCTCTCCCGGGCGTGGCTGTCTCCCCCGTCGAGGCAGGACTCCGGCACCACAGCGGGCCCAGCCAGTACCGCCTGCGCGCTCTCCCCTGGTGGTGCTGTCCCGTCGATGTCGGAGCCGCGGGGCATCGGGGACCTCCATTCGCTGCTCGACGGGGCCGTTCGCGAGGCGCCCAGGGACGGTCCCCGGACAGCGCCGCCGTGCGACGGCGTCAATGGCGGTGCGACGACCAGCGAGGCCCGCCGACGGGCGCCGATCGTGATGAGGCAGTTGACCGCGCGGCGCAGGTCGAGGTCATCGCCGCTCGCATCCTGAGCGGGAGCCGTCGTCAGTCGGCGCTCGCGCGGGAGGGTGTCGGCCCCGGTGAGGGCGCGGCCCGCATCAACGACGTCCCGAGCCCGATGGCGGCGATCCTTGCGGAGTGGCGCGAAGCTGCGCGTCGCCCGGCAGATGCGACGCCCGGGACAGCCGAGTTGGCCCAGCTCGAGGTCCTCGCGTCCCGGCTGCGCGAGGAGTATCGCGAGGCGTTCGCGCGCGCCTCGGGTTCGGGGGCGCAACCGCCGCGCGCGCGTGCGATCCTAGAGCGCGTGACCGATCCCAGGGCGACCGACGAGACGCGCATCGACCGCTGGCTGTGCGCGGTGCGCCTGGTGAAGACCCGCGCGCTCGCGACGCGGCTGTGCGAGGGCGGCCACGTCCGCGTGAACGGATCGCCGGCGAGGCCCTCGACGAGAGTTCGCGCGGGCGATCGGGTGGAGGGCCTCATCGCGGACCGTGAGCGCGTGGTCGAGGTCGTGCGGCCGATCGAGTCGCGGGTCGGGGCCCCCGTCGCCGCGATCTGCTACGTGGACCACAGCCCGCCGGTCGTGCGGGAGGCCGGGCCGGAGATCACGCTGATCCGCGGGGAGGGCCGCCCCAGCAAGCGCCTCCGACGCGAGCTGGAGCGCCTTCGCCGGGCCGGCGACGCCTGAGCCCGGAGTCCGGAGTCCGGATCGTTCCGGCCCCACCGCGCGGACTGGGCGCCTCCGCAACGACGTCCCGGCCGTGCCCTCAGGGGCAGACGAAGTCGCCGTCGTATGGCTTCCCGAACCACTGGGTGATGGTGGGCACGGTCGTGGTGAAGCCGCGAAGCGAGCAGTCATTGCCCTCTGCCCGGCACGCATTTCGCGTATCCGGAGTGCCGCCCGGGTGGCCAGCGCGCAGGACCCACGGCGGAACTGGGCCGGCAGCTCTGGACGGCGGCCGCGTCCGTGGACGGCAGCTGGTGATCCGCCAGCGTCGTCGTGATCGCCTGCTGCTCCAGGTCCTGGAGGGCGGCGAACTCGTCATGGTTGGCGAAGTAGAGCCCGCTGGAGTCGAGCGGTACGCGTCGTTGATCAGGTCGGGTGGCGGGAATCGGAGTCCTTGGTATCATCCCCGCGCCCATCGCTGGATTGAGGCATGGATCAGACCGAGCACTCAGACGAAGCGTCGGAGGGCAAACCTGAACCCCGCGATGCCGCGCCGCATCGTCGACGTCGGCGATGGCCGCGCGCGGCCGCGGTTGGTGCCGCGGTCTTCCTGGTCTGGCTGGTCTGGTCGGTCGGCGGCGCGCTCACGGCCCCCGGCACCGACGCCGTCGACGCCCGGCTGGCCGAGTGGGCCCGGACGAACTACCTTGGCTGGATTGTCGACACGCTCGAGCACGCCCAGTACGCGCTGAACCAGCCGCAGATCGGCGGGACAGTCCAGGGTGGGGTGCCCGATGTCTCGCCCATTGCGGGGGAGCTGCCGCCGGACGGCGCGGCGAGCGCCCCGCCGTCGGACGCGCCATCTGCCCAGGCGACGCAGAGCCCCAGCCCCTCGCCCAGCCCCAGCCCAACGGCGACCCCCTTCCCCGCTCCCAGCCCCATCACGCCCCTGGTCAACCCTCCGCTGCCGGGCGAGGGGGTCTGGAAGACGCTGGCCACGCTCCAGGGCCAGCCGGTCCTCCGCGTCGCGTACCTGCGGCCGGACGCGCAGCACACCAGCTACCTGGACACGGTGATGTGGATCGACCAGAACCTGGCCAAGCTGATCCTGCACCCCGGCTACCTCGTGCCCGGCGGCTCGGGCTGGTCCCAGGCATTCGACGTGCCGACCTCGCAGCGGGACTCGCTGCTGGCGACGTTCAACTCGGGCTTCCGGCTCACCGACGCCAATGGCGGCTACTGGGCGGACGGCAAGACCGCGGCACCGCTGCGCGAGGGCGCAGCGTCGGCAGTGTTCTACAAGGACGGCACCGTCAACATCGTCAAATGGGGCATCGCGGCGCCCGGCCCGGACGTGGCGGCCGTCCGCCAGAACCTCGTCCTGCTCGTGGACCAGGGCAAGGTGTCGCCACTCGTTGACAGCCTGACGACGCCCGTCTGGGGGAACACCTGGACCACGGGGTTCTTCCTCTGGCGCACCGCGATCGGCATCCGCGCCGACGGCTCGCTGGTGTTCGTGATCGGTCCGGCCCTGACCATGGGCTCGCTCGCCCGGATGATGAAGGCGGCAGGCGCTGTGCGCGCGATGGAGCTGGACCAGAACCCGTCGTGGACCAGCCTCATGACCTACACCCACCCGAAGCACGGGGTGGCCGTGCCCCACATGCTCACGAACGACACCATCCCCAGTCCCGAGCGCTACCTCTACCCGTCGTCGCGGGACTTCGTCGCGGTGCAGGCGCGCTCGTGAGCCGCGGACCGCGGCCGGGAAAGGCGTCGGAGTGGAGGCGCGTCCCAAGGCCGCGGCGGGGCGTGGCGTGACCCGCCGCCGCGACTCCCTCCGCGCGGGCATCACCGATGCTGAGGTCTCCGCCGTCCTGCGGATCCAGGCCATGACTGCCACGCCGCTGGCATGGCGCGGCGCGCTGCTCCTGAGCCACGCGGGCGAGCACGCGCTGTGCTGGATCGGGTTCGGGCTGGCGGGAGCGGCGCTCGACGCGGGACGGCGCCGCTCGTGGCTGCGCGCGGCCGGTGCGGTCGCGGGCGCCCACGCGCTGAGCGTGGTGCTCAAGCGGCTGGCGCGCCGCCCCCGGCCGAGCGACCCGCGCATCTTGGTCCGCCTCGACGCGCCCAGCCCATGGGGATTCCCGTCCTCGCACGCGGCCTCGACGGCGGCGGCGGGCGTGGCCTACTCGAGGTTGCTCGGCCACCGGTTCCCGCTCGTCCCAGTCCCGCTGATGATGGCCAGCCGCGTGATTGTCGGGCTGCACTACCCGAGCGACGTCCTGGCCGGCGCCGTCCTGGGCGGCGTTGTGGGTCGCTTGGCCGGGGCCCGGACGCCGGCCCGCCGGTGACGTCGGCCCAGGCTCTGGTGCGGGGGATGCGCCCGCGCCAGTGGCCGAAGAACATCCTGGTCCTGGCGGCCCCCACCGCCGCCGGAGTCGTGCTCCAGCCCCAGGCGGCGCTGGCGACGGGCGTGACGGTCCTCGCCTTCATCCTCGCGTCGTCCGGCGTCTACCTGGTCAACGACATCGTGGACGTCGACGCAGACCGCGCCCATCCCAGCAAGCGGCACCGCCCCGTCGCGAGCGGCGAGCTGCCAGCACGCGAGGCGCTGCTCGCCGCCGCCGTCCTCCTGGCGGGGGGTCTGGTCGTGGCGGCGCTCCGCCCGTGGCAGCTGCTCGCCGTCGTGGCGCTGTACGAGTCCGTCCAACTCTTGTACTGCGCAGGCCTGAAGCGCCTGCCGCTGGTCGAGCTCTTCAGCGTCGCGTCCGGTTTCCTGCTCCGGGCAGTCGCTGGAGGAGCGGCGGCCGGGGTCGGGCTGACGACGTGGTTCGTCGCCGCGGTCGGCTTCGGGTCCCTGTTCGTGGTGGCCGGGAAGCGCTCCTCTGAGCTGGTGCTGGCCGAGGACACGACGGCGGCGATCCGTCCCGTCCTCGGCAGGTACTCGTCGTCCTGCCTCCGATTCGTGTGGACGCTGTCGGCGGCCGTCCTGGTGACAACCTACGCGCTGTGGGCTGCGGTGGGAGGCCAGGCCGCGCTGACCGGCTGGGCGATCGTCTCGATCCTCCCGTTCACGATGGCCGTGCTGTGGTACGCCGTGAAGGTCGATGCGGGCGGCGCGGGTGAGCCCGAGGAGATCTTCCTCCACGACCGCGCGATGCACCTTCTCCTGATCGCCTGGCTGGCGTGCTTCCTGGGCTCGGTGTACCTGTGACTGCCGCCTGGTCCGGGTCCTCGGCGGAAGGCTAGATCCGCAGGCGCCGGAACAACGGGCCGGGCAGGACCCGCAGGACGAGCATCACCCACCGCATCGCGGGCGGCGCCCAGACCGTGCCCCGCCCGGAGCGCAGGCCCGCTGTGATCAGGCCGGCGACCTGATCGGGCGTCAGGGCGAACGGCGGCGCCTTGAGGCCGGCGGTCATCCGGCTCCGCACGAAGCCCGGCCGGACGACCACGACCTGCACGCCGTCCTCCGCGAGCGCGACGCCCAGCCCGGTGTAGAAGGCATCCAGCCCCGCCTTGGTTGAGCCGTAGACGAAGTTGGACCTGCGGGGCCTTTGGCCCGCCACGGACGACATGACGACGATCGCGCCGTGGCCCTGGGCGCGCAGCCGCCCGGCGACCAGCACACCGCAGCCGACCGCGGCCGCATAGCCGACCTGGGCCAGCTCCAGCGCCGCATCGAGGTCCTGCCACGCCCGCTCCTGGTCCCCCAGCAGGCCGAACGCGACGAGGACCACGTCGACGTCGCCGCCCGCGTCGAACACAAAGCCGATCGCGCGCTCGTACGAGGCGCGATCGGTGGCCTCGAAGTCCACCTCGGCGACCTCGATCCCGAGGGCGGCCAGCGAGGCGGAGGCGGTGGCACGGCGGTCGCTGCGGCGGGCGGCGAGCACGACCTGGACTCCGGGGCGCTGCCGGGCCAGCGCCCGGACGGTCGCCAGCGCGATCTCGGAGGTCCCGCCCAGGACGAGGATCCGCTGCACGTTGCCGAGGGCGTCCTTCACAGCCCGAGCCTCCTGGCCAAGTCCGACACGAAGACCCCGTCCGGATCAACCGTCCTCCGGACCGCCCGCCACTCCTCGAGCCGAGGGTACATGCGCGCGACTGCCGACGCCCCGAGCCGCGAGTCCTTGGCGAGGTACCCGCGGCCGCCGGCGGCGAGCACCTCCTCGTCGATGCGGTCGAGCAGCGCGCCCAGGCCTGGCGCTCCGATCGGCACGTCCAGCGCGAGGGTCCAGCCCGGTGCCGGGAAGGACAGGTAGCCGGGGTTGGCGGGCCCGAACCGCTTGAGGACCGCGAGGAACGAGGCCTGGCCAGCGTCGCTCAGCATCCCGAGGCAGCGGCGGAGCGTGTCCTCCGCTTCGAACGGCACGAGGACCTGATACTGCAGGAAGCCCCGGGGCCCGTAGATGCGATTCCAGCGGGCGACCGCGTCGAGCGGGTGGAAGAACGACGCGATGCCCTGGACCTCGCCGCGGCGCTCCTGCGGCGCCTTGCGGAACCAGGCCTCGTTGAAGGCGCGGACGGTCAGGCGGTTCAGCAGGCCGCTCGGGATGCCCGGCGGCGCGACCAGGAGCTGCCTCGGGCTGAAGTCCAGGGCCCGGGTCCGCAGCGTCGGGGGCAGCTGCTCGAGGGTGGCCGGCTGTCCTCGGGTCAGGACCGAGCGCCCCAGCGAGCGGCCGCGGGCGAGGCAGTCGATCCAGGCCACGGAGTAGGTGTAGCGGTGGTCGCCCTCCGCCATGCGGCCCATGAGATCGTCGAGGTCGGCGCACCGCTCGGTGTCCACGGCGCAGTACGCCGTCTCGACGCGCTTCATCCTCAGGGTCGCCCGCACGACGAGGCCGGTCAGGCCCATGCCCCCGACCGTAGCCCAGAACAGCGGGGACTCCGCGGAATCCGGGGTGAGCGTGCGGATGGTGCCGTCCGCGACCAGCAGGTCGAGCGCGGTGACGTGCTGGCCGAAGCTGCCGTCCACGTGATGGTTCTTGCCGTGGATGTCGGCGGCGATCGCCCCGCCGACCGTCACCTGGCGCGTGCCCGGCGAGACCGGCACGGACAGCCCGCGGGGG
This sequence comes from Chloroflexota bacterium, assembly GCA_021783095.1. Lineage (GTDB taxonomy): Bacteria > Chloroflexota > Limnocylindria > Limnocylindrales > CSP1-4 > CAIXZV01. The sequence continues at coordinate 7,171 of JAJXUG010000071.1, forward strand.
AGGAGGAGCCGCATCAGCTGGTCGAGGCTGACACCGGCCTCGACGCTCACCAGCGCCGCATCGGCATCGACCGACAGCACGCGCTGGCGGGCGGTCATGTCCACGACCAGCCCGCCGCCGTTCTGCGCGGCGTCGCCGTAGCTGCGCCCGAGCCCCCGGGCGAGGATGCCTCGCGGGCCGACGCGGGCGAGGAGTCCGCGGAGATCGGCGTCATCGCCGGCCGCATGGACCGTGGCGACGCTCGGGCTGGTCCGCCCCCACCCGCTCAGCCGGCGACGGCGATCCATTGCACCTCCTTGGCGGTGGCGCGGGGCCCGACTCGCCGGCCACCCGCCGGTCCCTCGCCCGGCATCAGACCGCCACGATGCCGTCGGGCACGAGCGGCAGGGACCGCAGGCGCACGCCGGAGGCGGCGAAGATGGCGTTGGCGAGCGCGGGCGCGATCGCGATGATCGGCGTCTCGCCCGCCCCGGCCGGGGCGATCTCGGGATGGTCGAGGAGGATCACCTCCACGGGCGGCACGTCGTCGATCCGCGGCACGCGGTAGTCGGCGAACGAGGCGTTGCCGATGACACCGGCGTCGAACCGGATCGCCTCGAACAGCGCGGCGCCGAGGCCCATGACCACGGCGCCCTCGACCTGGTTCTCCAGGCCGTCCCGGTTGATGATCGCGCCGCAGTCGAGGACGGTCACGATCCGCTCGAGCTCCAGACGGCGGTCCCCGGCGATGCGGACCTCCACGGCCGTCGCGACACGGGCCTCCTTCTCCACCCCGCAGGCGATGCCGACGCCCTGTCCGGCCGCGCGCGGCTGGCCCCAGCCGATCCGCTCGGCGGCGGCGCGGAGCACCTCGGCCAGGCGCTCGTCGGTCAGGTGCTCCAGCCTGAGCTGGACCGCGTCGGCGCCCATCATGGCCGCGAGCTCGTCCATGGCCGATTCGCGGGCGAAGTGGTTGGCGGTCGCCGCCAGCCCTCGGTACGAGCCCTGGCGGAGCGGGGAATCGGTCGGCTGGAAGTCCAGGTGCTGGGACGGGACGCGATACGGCCCCACCAGCCCAAACGTCCCGGAGTTGGTGTTCCGCATGTCCCAGGCTGTGAGGACTCCGCCGTCTGCGCCGGCACGGACGTCGATCACGGCAGCCGGGCGCAGGTACCCCTCGGTGAACTCCTCGGGTCGCGTCCTGCGCACCTTGACCGGCCGGCCGGCGGCCCTCGCGAGGCGTGCCGCCTCGACAGCCAGGTTTCCGTCCTGCTTGCCGCCGAACCCGCCGCCCGCGTCGGGCGCGATGACCCGCACGCGCTCCTCGGGCTCGCCCAGGGCCTCGGCCACCTCCGCCCGGACGCCGAACGGCACCTGGTTGCCCGTCCAGACGGTGAGCCGGCCGTCATCGCCCCACGAGGCGAGGGCGACGCTGGTCTCGAGCGAGACGTGGGCGATGTACGCCGTCGTGTAGGTCGCGGCGAGGTACGCCGGCGCGACCTCCAGGCTGGCCTCGACGTCGCCGGCGTCCCGGGGGAAGTTTCCGCCCCAGGTCACCCCATCCTCGATCGGGTGCTCGCGGAGCCAGGCCTCCAGCCCATCGCCCGACGGCAGCGCGGGGCGGTCCCACTCGGCCACGACGAGGGCGAGCGCGCGCCCCGCGAGGAACGGGTTGGCCGCCGCGACGCCCACGAGCCCGTCCTCGCTTACGACCGTCACGCCCGGGACGGCCTCGGCGGCCGCGGTGTCGACCCGGCGCAGGGCGGCGCCCGGGACGGGCGGGTGGAGCACGCGCCCGTGCAGCATGCCCGGGACGACCAGGTCGGACGGGTAGCGCTGTGCGCCCGTCACGATCGCGGGACCGGTCACGCGCCCTGCGGAATGCTCTGCGAGCGTGGCGGTCTCGCCGCCGAGGGCATCGTCACCCGCGGCGACCTGTTCCACCCGCCGGAGGCCCCGGACGAGGTCGCCGTACACCGCGGCACGGTCGCCCGCCGCATCCCGGACCGCCCCGTCCAACGCCACGAGCGAGATGGGATCCGCGCCGAAGCGGGCAGCGGCGAGCCGTACGAGCGCGCTCCGAGCGCCGGCGGCGGCCCGGCGCAGGTGTGGGCCCGCATCGCGCATCGACCGGCTGCCGAAGGTGCCCCGATCGTGCGGGCAGAGGTCCGTGTCACCCATGACGAGTCGCACCGCGGCCAGCGGCACGCGCAGCTCGTCGGCGACGATCACCGACAGGGCCGTCCGGTTGTCCTGGCCAACGTCCACCTTGCCGGTGAACGCGGTCACCAGCCCGTCCGCGCCCACATGGAGCCAGGCGCCGGAGCTCGTCGTCCAGCCTTCCCTTGGGGGCTCGGGCTCGTGGACCGCGACCAGCCCCGGCGGCAGGACGGCGAACCAGTCGCGCTCGTCGGGCGGCGTCAGGTCCCATGGTCGGCGCGGCGCCCAGCGGTCGGTGGCGCGCCCGTCGACGACCGCCGCCGGCGAAGGCCCCTGGCCGGCGTTCGGCGTGGCGTCCTGGGCCTCGGGGCGGGCGAGATCGGCGGCGAGGCGCACAGCGCGCAGGATCCGCGGGTAGGTGCCGCAGCGGCAGGCGTTGGGATGGAGCCCCGCCTTCACCTGGGCGTCATCGGGGTCGGCGTCGTGCTCGAGCAGGGCGACGGTGCGCACGATCATGCCCGCCGTGCAGTATCCGCACTGGAATGCCCCGGTCTCGAGGAACGCCTGCTGGACCGGGTGCAGCGTTGCGGCGGCGAGCCCCTCGACAGTCCGGACCGGCCGACCGGCGACCTCCGAGAGGCGCACCTGGCAGGCCGTCACCGGCTCGCCCCCGAGCAACACCGTGCAGGCGCCGCACTCGCCCTCGCCGCAGCCGGGCTTGGCCCCGGTGAGGCCGAGCTCCTCGCGCAGCGCGATCAGCAGCGAGCGGTCGAGCCCCGGTGCCAGGGGCCGCTCCACGCCGTTGACGACGAGGGCAGCGGGGACAGGCTGTTCAGTCACGGTCGAACCTCCGCAGGTGTGCCGGATGCAGGAGGAGCAGCGTCGCAACGGCGGTTGAGGCCGTCTTCGAACGGCTGCACGTCTGGGTCGGAGTCGCCGCGCGAGCCGCAGTCCGGTTCGACGCGGTTGGGGGCATTCTGCTCCGCCTGCTCGGAATCCACCCGTGGAGAGCAGCCCCGCGGCGCTGCCCGGGGCAGCGCTCGCGCGCCCTGATGTCGAGTCCGCGCGGACGCGGCGCGGCGCGGCCCGCACGTGCCGTGATGGCAAGTCCCGCGCACGCACGGCAGGCTTCCAGTGAACCGCTACACGGCCGAGGCAAGTCTGGCGGGATCTGCCGAGCGGAGGTGGCGGTTCGGCTCAGGCAGCTTCACGACCCAGAACAGCAGCATGACCTTCGGGACCTTGCTGAGCCCTGGCGCATCGGGTCGGGCAGGCGCATCGCGGCACTGCCGACCCCCTTGTCGTCGGTGGTCCTCCGCGTCAGCCCCGGCGCCTCCGCTGCGCAGCCAAGGCGGCGATGATGATGACGACCACCACCACGGCGGCGATCGCGAGTTCCCTGCCCGAGACCGTGGTTCCGAACAGGGTGATGGCCAGCAGCGGCATGTGGGGGACTCCGGTCTCAGCCCCGTGGGTCGGGGCGACCGCCGGATGCTACCCGGGCGGGGCGCGGCTCCCCCGGGAGATTGCCGATTCTCAATCGTCACAACACGCGCCTTTCGCGCGGGCGCCATCCACCCGCCGAATTCGGCCACGGCACCGCCAACAGGGCACCGGGCTGCTGCCGAGACCTCGATTCGGGCCGGGTCCGGCGCAGTGCCGGGTCGCGACTTCGCGGCGGCCCGGGCGCCACGAGCGTGGGGGAGGGAGTCTCAGGATTCCCGAGTGGGCGTGGCGTATCGTTCACGACGCACGGTCGGCAGCCCACGCGGCAGACGGCGATCAACGAGCCTCCCCCGCCGACAACGGTGGCAACGTGAACGGCAACGCTCGAGCCCTTGAGATCGAGGGCGTCTCGAAGCGCTACGGCGACCTCGCGGCCCTCGAGAGCCTCACCTTCGACGTGCGCGCCGGCGAGCTGTTCGGCTTCGTCGGCCGCAACGGCGCGGGCAAGACGACGACGATGCGGATCGTGCTGGGCGTGCTGAGCCCGGACGCGGGGGAGGTCCGCTGGGACGGCGTCCCGCTCGACTTCGCGGCTCGCCGCCGGATCGGGTACATGCCCGAGGAGCGGGGCCTCTACCCGAAGATGCGCCTCGGGGAGCAGCTCGTGTACCTCGGCGAGCTCCACGGCATGACCGGCGCCGACGCGCGGCGGGCGGGCATCGCGTGGCTCGAGCGGTTCGGCCTGGCGGATCGCCGCGATGACGAGCTCCAGGCGCTGAGCCACGGCAACCAGCAGCGGATGCAGCTCGCCGCGGCGCTGGTCAGCGCGCCCGAGATCCTCGTGCTCGACGAGCCGTTCTCGGGGCTCGACCCTGTGGCCCTCGACGTCATGACCGGCGTGCTGCGCGAGCGCGCCGATGCGGGCGTCGCGGTCGTCTTCTCCAGTCACGAGCTCGACCTCGTCGAGCGGATCTGCGACCGGGTCGGGATCGTCGACCACGGCCACCTGGTCGCCTGCGGGACGGTCGAGGATCTGCGCCGCGAGGGCCCGAGGAGGCTGTGGGTCGATGCGCCGAGCGCGCCAGCAGACTGGCTGGACGGCTTGGCGGGCGTGGGGGTGGTGCGCGTCGACGGGGGCCGCACCCTGCTCGAGCTGGCCGACGGGGCCGACGACCAGGCGATCCTGCGAGCTGCCCTGGAGACAGGGCCCGTGCAGGAGTTCCGGCGCGCGGAGGCGAGCCTCGTCGAGGTGTTCCGCGACGTCGTCGGGGAGAGCCAGCCGCCGGAGGTGTCGAGCCATGCGTGACCCGATCCTGATCCTGCCGGTCATCGTCGCTGTGATCCTCATCGTGGCCGGCCGGGTGAACCACCGCCGCCCCTGGGGCAACTGGGTGGCGGTGGCCGGATACGCTGTGCTCGCGGTCACGGCCTTCATCGCCCTGGTCCTGAGGGCCTGATGGACGTGACCTGCACGCGACACGCGGCACTCGGGCTCGCCGTCCTCGCGCTCGTCGCAGCGTGCGCGCCCACGGCGACGGCATCTCCCGGCACGTCCGCATCGGCGGGGGGCTCCGGGCTGGCCGGGGCACCGGCGTGCGCCTGGCCGGAGGCGTTCAACCTGTCCACGGCGAACACCCTGATCCTGGACGCCGCGGAGCAGGTCTGGATCGATTCCTTCCCGATCACGCCGGGTCTGCAGATCGTGCTGTCCGGAACCTTCCCCGACGCGCGCTACGCCTCGCTGCAGGTCTACACGCAGCCGTATGCCAGCCCGTTCACGCGCAACGGCGTGGGGTCCGCGCTGACCGACTACCAGATCGCCCCGGACCCGGGCAGCGTGAATCCCTGGCAGCAGCAGGCAGCGCCGGGCGGGCACTACACGGTGACGCTCCGCGAGGACGTCGCGCCCGGCCAGGGGAACACGCTCCCGATCGCCCCCTCGGGAACCACGAGCGGGCAGGGGCTCCTCGTGTACCGCGTGTACCTCCCGGCCGGGGGCGACTTCTCGCGGGTCGCGCTGCCGACGATGCGACTGGAGCAAGGGGGCAGCAGCCAGACGATCGAGCCGTGCGCGAGCTTCTACTCGCCCCTCAACGCCCCGCGACCTCCCTCGTCGCCCGCGCCGACCGCCCTGCCGACGCCGAGCCCATCGGCCTCGACGCAGCCCGTGGGCCAGCTCCAGTTCTTCAAGGCGGCCATCGGGACGCTGGGGCCGAACACCGACACGCCGTACGTCCTCGCCTACCTCACGCCGCCCGGGCCGGGAGACGTGGTGGTGATCCGGGCCAGGGGGCTGACGCACGCCACGGGCGACCACCCGTCGCCCTGGCCCGCGGCTGGCGAGGACGTCCGCTACTGGTCGATGTGCATGGCGATCGAGACCGGGGCGCTGCCGACGGTGATGAACCTCGCGCCCTCCGGCGGGGTGGACACCGGCTGTCGCGCCGATGACGAGGTCAAGCTCGACGCGGCCGGCGGCTACGCCATCGTGCTGGGGACCGAGGCGCAGCGGGCCACGATCGAGGGCGTCGCGGACGCCACGTTCCTGCCGTTCTCCGCGGCCCAACCGGCCACGACCCACATCCTCGCCCTCCGCGACATGCTGGCGAACCCGAGCTTCGGCTACTCGCCCGGGCGCGTGACCCAGACAAACGACCCGGCGGCCACCGAGACGGTCATGGGCCCCTACTACCCGCGCGCCGCCGTCTGCCCGCTGAGCACGCTGGTCGCGGCCGGCGCGGCGGGGTGCCTCCCGTGACGACATGGCCGGTCGTGCTCCTGGTGGCGCGGCGCGAGATGCTCGTCCGCCTGCGCTCCCGGGTCTTCCTCGGCGGGACCGCCGTGATGGTCGCCCTCGTGGTCATCGGCATCTTCGGGTACGCCCGCCTCGGCGGGCTGACCACGACGGTCAGCGTGGGGTTCACCGGCGGGTCGCAGGCGCTCGAGCCGGAGTTCAGCGCCGCGCTGGCGACGGCCGGGCAGCCAGTCTCGATCAGCACCGTGACCGACGACGCCGCGGGCAGGGCCCTGGTGTCCGCCGGCACGCTCGACGTCCTGGTGACCGGCCCCGCGACCGCGCCGACCGCGGTGGTGGAGCAGTCGGCCCCCGCGGCGGTGCAGGCCGCGCTGCAGCGGGCGGTGATGTCCGCGCGGTTCACGGCCCTCGGCATCCCCCCGGGGGTCCTGGCGACGGTGACCAGCGGGTTGGAGGTCCCGGTCGATGCCCTCCAGCCGAAGACCGTGACCACGCAGGACCGGGTCGTCGGGCTTGGTGTCGCCATCCTGCTGTACATCTCCCTCGGCCTGTACGGGGGCATGGTCGCCCAGGGCGTGGTCGAGGAGAAGGCCACCCGGATCATGGAGATCCTGCTGGCCACGGTCCCGCCGAGCCGGCTGCTGG
>JAJXUG010000072.1 GCA_021783095.1 Chloroflexota bacterium
CGTGGTCGGGCGCGTCCGGCCGGGCGTCTGATGCCGGCGACCCGGATGCCAGGTCGGGGGATTCGGCGGGCGCGTGGCCGGCGTCGGGCTCGGGCGCGGCGACGGGCTCGGGCGCGGCAGCGGGCTCGGGTGCGGCGTCGGCTGTGGGAGCGGCGCCGCGCTCAGGCGCGGTGGCTCCCGGCGCGGCGTCCACGTGGGCCTCGGCCCTGCCCGGCCCCGGATCGGGAAGGCGGCGCTGGGCAGCGGCCTCGTAGAGCAGGATCGAGCCCGCGACGGCCGCATTGAGCGACTCGATCCGCCCGTGCATCGGGATCCGCACGACGAGGTCGCAGCGGCGGCGGATCGCCGGCCCGAGGCCCTGGCCCTCGCTGCCCACCACGATGGCGATCGGGCCGCGCAGGTCGGCGTCGCGCGCGGTGAGGAGGGCCTCGCCATCGGCACCGACAATTCGAAGGCCGCGGGCGTGGAGGTCGGCGAGCGTCCCCGGCAGGTCGTCCACGGGGGCGAGCGCGAGGTGCTCCACGGCGCCCGCAGACGCCTTGACGGCGGCCGGGCTGAGCGGCGCCTGGTGGCGCGTGGGGAACACGGCCCCGTGCACGCCCGACGCCTCGGCTGTGCGCAGCAGCGTGCCGACGTTCTGGGGGTCCTCGAGCGAATCCAGCACGAGCACGAGCGGCGGCTCGTGGCGCGAGCCCGCGACGGCAAGGATGTCCTCAGGCGAGGCCCAGCGGCGAGGCGCGACGATCAGGGCGATCCCCTGGTGGCCGTCGAAGCCGGCAACGGCGGTCAGGGTGCCTCCCTCGACCTCGACGACGGGGATGCGCAGGCTCGTGGCGTGGAGCACCAGCTTCTCCAGCGCCTGGCGGCGCTGCGGGACGACGTACAGCCGCTTGGCCTCGCGACGGGCGACGAACGCCTCCTCCACGGGGCGTCGGCCGGCAACCAGCTCCTCGTCGGGGGCCAGGGCGAGCGACGGGTCGGCGGCAACGGCCGGGCGGAGCGGAACGTAGGGCCGCTGGCCGCGGCGATCGACGTTCGCCCGGTCGAACGGGCGAGCCCCACCCGGGCGGGGGCCTCGGAACGGGGCGCGGCTTGGCGGCCGCGGCCCGCGGGGCCGGTCCTCGTCCCACGGGCGCTCGCTCCGCGGATGCTCCTCGTCCCAAGCTCGGGGCTCGTGGGCCCGGCGCTCCCCGCGAGCCGATCGGTCGACCTGCTCGAACCCCTCGCCGTGCACCGGCTGCTCCTGGTGCGGGGGCCGCTCGCCGCTGGTTGACCGGTCCTCGCGCTCGAGGCGCTCGGGCCGGTCGTGCGGTCGGTCCTCGGGGCCCCGCCGGGGGCGAGAGGACTCCCAGGGCCTCGAGCCGCTGTCGGGCCGGCCAGTGGGCGGCCGGCGGCCGGCGTCGCCGTTGGCCCCCTCACGCTCCCAAGGTCGCGGCCCGGCCGCATCTCGCCGCGGCTCTTCCGGGTGGCGGGGACCCTGGCCCGGCCGAGTGCCGCCAGACGGGCGGGGGCCGGACGGGCGGTGCGATCCGCCCTCCCAGGGGCGCGGCCCGGACGACCGGTTCGGCTGGTCGTCCCACGGCCGGGGGCCGCCAGACGGGCGGGGGCCGGACGGGCGGTGCGATCCGCCCTCCCAGGGGCGCGGCCCGGACGATCGGTCGGGCTGGTCCTCCCACGGCCGGGGGCCGCCGGCGGGGCGCCCCTCCGGTCCTGAGCGGGGCCGCGGCGGTCCGCTGAAGCCCGGGGGTCGGCTGCCCGGGCGCGGCGTGGAGGGTCGCCCGAACGGTCGAGGCGCACCATGCCCGCCAGGTCGGCCCGAGGACCGGCCTCGCTGTCCGCCCTGTCCGGGGCGGCGGTCGTCGTCGCGAGGCCCGTCAGACACGACTCGCCACCTGACGGCGCCAGCGCTGCCCGTCGCGCGTGTCCTCGACCGCGATCCCCCGCTCGGCCAGCGCGTCCCGCAGGCGGTCGGATTCGGCCCATTGCTTCGCGGCGCGCGCGGCCGCCCGAGCGTCGAGCAGCGCCTGCAGCTCCGGCGTTAGGGCGTCGTCGGCGGGCGGCAGCAGGCCCAGGACCTCGTCGAGGTCGCGGAGCGCCTGGAGCGCCCTCCCCGCGTCGGCCGTGGACATGGAGCGCGCGGCGATCCGCCTGTTGAGCTCGCGCACCAGGTCGAACACCGCGGCAAGGGCCGGCGAGATGTTGAGGTCGTCGTCCATCGCCGCGACGAACGCCTCGCGCGCCCCGTCAAGCAGCGCCCCGACCGTCGGGTCGTCGCCAGCAGCGTCCGACTGGTAGGCGGCGAGCGCTGCCACGATCGCATCCAGCCGCTCGACCGCGGCCGTCGCGGCATCCAGGGACTCCTCGCTGAAGGACAGCGCGGTCCGGTAGTGGGCGGAGATCAGCGCCAGCCGGAGGGCACGGGCCGGAACGCCGCGGGCCACGATCTCGGGCACGCGCTCGATGTTGCCGGTGGACTTGGCCATCTTCTGGCCGCCCATCTGCAGGAACGCGTTGTGGAGCCAGTGGCGGACGAACCGCTGCCCCGTGGCCGCCTCGCTCTGGGCGATCTCGTCGGTGTGGTGCGGGAAGATCAGGTCGACCCCGCCAGTGTGGATGTCGAAGCTCTCGCCCAGGTAGCGCATGCTCATGGCCGAGCACTCGATGTGCCACCCCGGCCGCCCGGGCCCGATCGCCGTGTCCCAGCTCGGCTCGCCCGGCTTCGGCCCCTTCCAGAGCGCGAAGTCGCGCACGTCGTCCTTGCCGTACTCGTCCGCCTCGACGCGCTCGCCCACCCGCATCTCATTCGCGTCGACCCGCTCGAGCCTCGCCAGCTGCCCGTAGTCCGGCCAGCTCGCGATCCGGAAGAACACCGAGCCGTCGTCGGTGCGGTACGCGTGGCCACCCTCGAGCAGGGTCTGGATCAGCGCGACCATCTGCGGGATGTTCTCGGTCGCCCGGGGCAGGACGTCGGGCTGGCGGATGCCGAGCGTCGCCAGATCGTCCAGGAACACCTTCGAGTAGCGCGCCGAGATCTCCTCGATCCCCACGCCCTCGGCCGCCGCCGCCTTGATGATCTTGTCGTCGACGTCGGTCACGTTCATGACCCACGTCACCCGGAAGCCCCGGAAGCGCAGGTACCGGACCAGCAGGTCATCGAAGGTGAACGCGCGGAAGTTCCCGACATGCGCGGGGCCGTAGACCGTGGGGCCGCAGGAGTACACGCGCACGTGGCCGGGCTCGAGCGGCTCCAGGGGCCGGACTTCGCCGGTCAGCGTGTCTCCAAGACGGACGGTCATGCGGTTCCCTCGACGGTGGCGACTGCCCGGGCGGAGATGGACCGGCCGGCGCCCTCGTCGCCGGCCAGGTTCCCCGTCGAGGCCTTCACGTTGACGGCGGCCGCTGGGAGCCCCAGCAGGCCGGCGATGGCGGCGCGCATGGCGTCCAGACGGCCGCCGAGCCGGGGACGCGCGCCGATGATGACGAGGTCGACCGACGCGGGCCGGAGCCCTGCGCCGGCGAGGCGCGCGACGACTTCGCGCAGGAGCGTCTCGCTCGCGATCCCGCGGGGCGTGCGGGCATCGGCCGGGAACAGGCGACCGAGGTCGCCGAGGCCGGCCGCCCCGAGGAGCGCGTCCGCGGTCGCGTGGAGCGCCACGTCGCCGTCGGAATGGCCGTGGAGACGGGGGGCGCCCGGGATCTCGACGCCGCCCAGACGGAGGCCGTCGGCGGGGCCGAAGGGGTGGCTGTCGTGGCCGAACCCGACGCGCACGGGCGCGGGGGCCAGCGCCGCCTGGACGCGGCGCAGGTCGTCGGGCAGGGTCACCTTGAGGTTGGCTGGCTCGCCGGGGATCGCATGAACGGGAATGGTACAGGCCTCGAGCAGCGCGGCCTCGTCGGTGAACTGGCGGGCGCCGCCGGGCGGGAACCGCGTCCACGCCTCGAGCAGCAGATCGCGTCGCGCGCCCTGCGGCGTCTGGGCGGCGGCGAGGACCGACCGGTCCACGGTGTCCAGGACCAGGCCCTCCCCCACCCGCTTGATCGTCTCGGCGACGGGGAGGACCGGAATGGCGGCCCCGGCACGGGCGGTGGCGTCGGCGACGGCCGACACGAGCGCCGAGGAGACGAGCGGTCGGGCGCCGTCATGGACGAGCACCGGGCGACGGCCGCCCTCGGGGTCGAGGCGGGCCAGCTCGCGCACCCCATTGGCGACCGACTCGGGGCGGCTCGCGCCCCCGGCGACCACCGAGGTCACGCGTCGGGGCAGCCAGTCCGCTGCGGCGACGGCCGCGACCCGGTCGGGCGCGGTGACCACCACCAGGCGGTCGACATCGGGCGAGGCGGCGATCGCCTCGATGGACCACGCGAGCAGCGGCCGGCCGCCGACGGGCGCCAGCATCTTGTCCACGCCGTCCATCCGGCGCGAGGCGCCGGCCGCCACCACCACGGCGTCCGCGATGGGACGCCCCGATCCGGGCGCCACGTCAGGAGAGGCGCGGCTGGGCGAAGATCATCCGCCCCGCGACGGTCTGCAGGACGCGGGTGACGTTCACGTCCACGTCGACGTCGATCAGCCGGGCGCCGCCCTCCACCACCACCATCGTCCCGTCGTCGAGGAAGCCCACCCCCTGGCCAGGCTCCTTGCCCTCCTGGATCACCCGCACGTGGAGCTCCTCCCCGGGCAGGACCGCGGGCTTCACCGCGTTGGCCAGCGAGTTGATGTTCATCACGCGCACGCCCTGGAGCTCGGCCACGCGGTTGAGGTTGAAGTCGTTGGTGAGCACCACGCGGCTCCGCCGCTTCGCCAGCTCCACCAGTCGCGCGTCGACCTCGGTCACGCCAGGCGTCTCGTCGGCGACGATCTCCACGGGCGTGCGGGCCTCGCGCTGCATGCGGGACAGGATCTCGAGCCCCCGGCGGCCGCGGTTGCGGCGCAGCGTGTCGGAGCTGTCGGCGATGTGCTGGAGCTCCTCGAGCACGAAGCGCGGGACGATCAGCGTTCCGTAGATGAACCCCGACTCCACGATCTCGGCGATGCGCCCGTCGATAAGCACGCTGGTGTCGACCACGATGCGCGGCTCGCCCTCGCTCGGCACGGTCTCGACCCTGGGTCGCCGGACCAGGCCCGCGCCCTCGGCCGCGGCGATCAGGTCGAACCGCTTGGCCACGGTCAGGCCCATCATGCCCAGCCCCATGAACAGGCTGATGCCCAGCGGCAGCCACGTCCCGAGGGGACCGGAGAGCTGCGCGAGCGGCAGGCTGAGCAGCAGGCCAAGGAGCAGGCCGATGAACAGGCCCAGGACCGCCGCGACGAACTCCGCGGTGGACAGCTCCTCAACATGGGCCACCAGCCAGGCGGCCGGGACAATGGTCAGGTACGGCAGGACGCCGAAGCCCACCACCAGCCAGGCGATGGTCCAGGCGGCCACGATGAAGCCGCCGTAGGGCGCGTCTCGGAACTCGGCCGAGCTGGCAACCAGCACGAGGCCGATCAGGGCCCCGAGCGCAGCGCCAAGGACTCGGATGATGCGGATCACGCGGACCTCGATCGACGGACGAGCCGCCGCGGAGTCGACGGCGGGAGCGCGAGCCTAGCACGCCCGCGAGCGCGGGCGCACGAACTGAACGTCCCTTCCGGAGCCGTCACGGTGGCCTCTGGAGCGCGGTCCTGGCGACGGGGCCAACGGGTGGGCGCTGGTCTGCGACGACCCGCGGCAGCACCAGCGTCAGCGCCCTCGCGCCGAGCCCACGGGAGCCTCGGCCAGGGCCGCGCGGATGGCGTCCGCCACCGACCCGGTGGCCACCACCTCGAGTCCGTCCACGCTGCTCGGCACCCGCCCGCCGGCGCGCGGCACGACAGCCCGCGTGAAGCCGAGGCGGGCGGCCTCCCGGAGGCGCCGCTCGAGCCCGCTGACCGACCGCAGCTCGCCGAGCAGGCCTACCTCGCCAATGGCCACCGTCCCGGGCACGAGCGGCCGATCGCGGAACGACGAGGCGAGGGCGAGGGCGAGCGGCAGGTCGAGCCCGGGCTCGTCCACCGACAACCCGCCCGCGAGGTTGGCGTAGACGTCGTGCCCGGCCAGGCCGATTCCAGCCCGCCGCCCGAGGACCGCCACGAGCAGCGCCAGGCGATTGGGGTCCACGCCCGAGGCCGTGCGACGCGGCGATGGGGCGCCGGTCGGGGCGACGAGCGCCTGCACCTCGACCAGCAGGGGCCTGGTCCCCTCGAGCACGGGCGCCGGGACGGAGCCTGGCGCGGGGCCGTCGTGCTCGCCCAGGAAGGCGCGGGCGGGGTCCGGCACCTCGGCGAGGCCACGCTCGCCCATCTCGAACACGCCCACCTCCTCGGTGGAGCCGAAGCGGTTCTTCGCCGCGCGCAGGAGCCGCAGCGCGCCGCTCCGGTCGCCCTCGATGGACAGCACGACGTCGACGAGGTGCTCGAGTGTCTTGGGACCCGCCAGCGTGCCGTCCTTGGTCACGTGCCCCACCAGCACCACCGGGATTCCGTCGCCCTTGGCCAGCTCCATCAGCCGCAGCGCGACCTCGCGGACCTGGCCCACGCTCCCGGGCGGCCCGTCGAGGTCCTCGGAGGCGACGGTCTGGACCGAGTCCACGACCAGGAGCCCCGGCCGCTCCTGGCGCGCCAGGTCGGCGATCCGCCCCACGCCGGTCTCGGCCACCACGCGGATGGCATCGCCCACGCGGCCGGTCGTCAGCCCCAGGCGCTGGGCGCGCAGGCGCACCTGTCCTGGCGACTCCTCGCCCGTGGCGTACAGGACGCCAGCGCCATCCGCGATCCCGGCCGCGACTTGGAGCAGCAGCGTTGACTTGCCGATGCCAGGCTCGCCGCCCACCAGGACGACCGACCCGGCCACGAGCCCGCCGCCCAGCACGCGGTCCAGTTCGCCGATGCCGACGGGCGTCCGGATCGGGGCCGTCTCGCCGGCGTGCGAGAGCGGGGTGGGGGGCGCGCCGGCCCCGGCGGACACGGCCGCAGGCGGGCGGGGGTGGGGCTCCCGGACAACGGTCTCGACGAGCGTGTTCCACTCGCCGCACGCATGGCACTGGCCCTCCCAGCGGAGGACCGACGCGCCGCAGGACTGGCAGACGTACCGGCTCTGGACGCGGGCCACGGGCAGCTCCGCGCCGTCGTCAGGCTTCGACCGGTGTCTTCGTCTCGACGGCCTTGATCACGAGGCCCTTGGCGTCGGGGTCAAGATCCACCTGGACGATGTCACCCTCGTGGTAGCGGCCCAGCAGCAGGTGCTCGGCCAGCGGGTCCTCGATCAGGTTCTGGATCGTCCGGCGCAGCGGCCGGGCGCCGTAGGCCTGGTCGTAGCCCAGCTTGATCACGTGCTCCTTGGCGGCCTGCGAGACCTCGAGCGCCATGCCCTGCGCCTTGAGCTGGTCCCGAACCCGCTTGAGCATGAGGTCCACGATCTGGGCGATCTCCTCGATCGTCAGGCTCCTGAACACCACCGTCGCGTCGATCCGGTTGAGGAACTCCGGGCGGAAGTTCTGCTTGAGCTCCGCCTGGACCTTCGCCTTCATGAGGTCGTACGAGGCCGCGGCGCGAGTCTCGACCGTGTCGCCCTGCTGGCGGAAGCCGAGCGAGGAGTTGGTCTGGATCTTCGCCGCGCCGAGGTTCGAGGTCATGATGATGATCGTGTTGCGGAAGTCCACGCGGCGCCCCTTTGCGTCGGAGAGGTGCCCGTCCTCCAGGATCTGGAGCAGGATGTTGAACACCTCGGCGTGGGCCTTCTCGATCTCGTCGAGCAGGATCACCGCGTAGCTCTTGCGGCGGACGGCCTCGGTCAGCTGGCCGCCCTCATCGAACCCGACGTAGCCTGGCGGCGCGCCGACGAGGCGGCTCACGTTGTGGCGCTCCATGAACTCGCTCATGTCGATCTTGATGAGCGTGTCCTCGGAGCCGAACATGAACTCGGCGAGTGCCTTGGCGAGCTCCGTCTTGCCGACGCCCGTCGGCCCCAGGAAGACGAACGAGCCGATCGGGCGCTTGGGGTCCTTGAGGCCGGCGCGAGCGCGACGGACGGCGCGGGAGACGGTCTCGATCGCCTCCTCCTGGCCGATCAGGCGGTGGTGGAGCACCTCCTCCATCTTGAGCAGGCGCTCGGACTCCTCCTGCGCGATGCGGGTGACCGGGATGCCGGTCCACATCGCCACGACCTGGGCGATCTCCTCGTCGTCCACCTTCGGCGGCTCGCCCGACTGGGTCTGCTGCCAGGTGGCGCGCAGGCCGTCCACGTTCTCGCGGCTGGCGGCCTCCCGCTCGCGCAGCATCGCCGCCTGCTCGTACTCCTGGGCGCTGATCGCCGCGTCCTTCTCCTTGGTGATCCGGTCCAGGTCCTTCTGGGCTGCCCGGAGCTCGGGCGGCGCGGACGAGTGGCGGAGCCGGACCCGGCTGGAGGCCTCGTCGATGAGGTCGATCGCCTTGTCGGGCAGGTGGCGGTCGGTGATGTAGCGGATCGAGAGGTCCGCGGCGGCCTGGACGGCCGCGTCGGTGATCGTGACCTTGTGGTGCTGCTCGTAGCGCTCGCGGATGCCCTTGAGGATCTCGATGGTCTGCTCGAGCGTGGGCTCCTCCACCATGACCGGCTGGAAGCGCCGCTCAAGCGCCGCGTCCTTCTCGATGTACTTGCGGTACTCGTCGAGCGTGGTGGCGCCGATGCACTGGAGCTCGCCGCGTGACAGCGGCGGCTTGAGGATGTTGGCCGCGTCGATCGCGCCCTCGGCCGCGCCAGCACCGACGAGCGTGTGGAGCTCGTCGATGAACAGGATCGCGTCGTTGGTGTTGCGCAGCTCCTCGATGATCTTCTTGAGCCGCTCCTCGAACTCGCCGCGGTATTTCGTGCCGGCGACGAGCGAGCCGATGTCCAGGGTCAGGACCCGCTTGTTGAGCAGGATGTCGGGAACGTCGCCCGACACGATGCGGTGGGCCAGCCCCTCGGCGATCGCCGTCTTGCCGACACCCGGCTCGCCGATCAGCGCGGGGTTGTTCTTGGTCTTGCGGCCCAGGATCTGGATGACCCGCTCGATCTCCTTCTCACGGCCGATGACCGGGTCGAGCTTGTCTGCGCGCGCGGCCTCCGTCAGGTTGATGCCGAGGGCGTCAACCGTGGGGGTCTTGCTGGCGCGCTTGGCCTCCGGCGTGGGCCCGGTGGAGGAGCTCTGCGACAGGACGCGGATCACCTCGTGGCGGACCTTGTCGAGGTTCACGCCGAGGCTCTCGAGGACGCCGGCGGCGATGCCCTCGCCCTCGCGCACCAGCCCGAGCAGGAGGTGCTCCGTCCCGATGTAGTTGTGCCCCAGCCGGCGCGCTTCGTCGATCGCAAGCTCGATCACGCGCTTCGCTCGCGGGGTGAGACCCACCTCCCCGACCACGGGGCGGTCGCCCCGGCCGATGATGAACTCGACTGCCGTCCGCACCTTCGGCAGTTCGACGTTCATGTTCTCGAGCACGCGCGCAGCCACGCCCTCGCCCTCGCGGACGAGGCCGAGCAGCAGGTGCTCCGTGCCGATGTAGTTGTGGTTGAAGCGCTGCGCCTCGTCCTGGGCAAGCGTCAGGACCTTGCGCGCGCGGTCGGTGAACTTGTCGAAGCGGTCCATACGCGGTGCCTTGCTCTAGCGTCGGTGCGGGGACGCCGACCTGAAGGCCATGCTAGCACCCCCGTCCCGGCACAGCGCTGAGGCGCCCCCCCCGGCCAGGAGATTGACGCGCCGGGGCGCCGTGCCGGTTCGCGCGAATCGAAAGGGCCCGCCGGGGGCCGGCGGGCCTCGTGTGTCGTTCAGTTCGGGTGCCGGGCGTTCCCGGCAGGGGCTCAGGCCTCCGCGGGCTCCGGGCTGGTCTCCTCGGGGGCGGCCTCGGCCTCGACAGGCTCGGAGGCCTTCTCAGCCTCGGCCTCGACAGGCTCGGCGGGCTCGGACGGCTCCGGTTCGGGTGCGGGCTCCGGCTCCGGCGAGGGCTCGGGCACGGCCTCGACCTCAGCGGCCTTGGCCGGGTCCGGCGCGGCCTCGCTCGGTGCGGCCGCAGCCGGCTCGGGGGCCTTCTGGGCAGCCTCGGCAGCGGCGAGCTGGGCCCGGACCTGGGCGAAGGCCCCGGCCAGGGTCGTGTCGATGCCGCCTTCCGGCTCGGACAGGGCGTCCGACGGCGAGTAGCCGCGCTCCGGGCGCTCACGGCGCTCACGGCGCTCGCGCCGCTCGCCCGTGGGGGCGACCGACGGCGTCGGCGTGGTGCCGGGCTCGGGCGCCGGTCGAGCCGGCGGCTCCTCGGCCTGCTTGAGGCTGAGACCCAGGCGGTGGCGCTCGGAGTCGAGGCTGATGATCTTGAGCTTGAGCACCTGGCCCTCGTGGACCACGTCGCCCGGATGGGCAACGCGCTGGTGGCTCAGCTCGCTGATGTGGATCAGGCCCTCGAGGCCCTCGCGGACCCGCACGAAGGCGCCGAAGTTGACGAGCTTCGTGACGGTCCCGTCGATGACGTCGCCGACCTTGAAGTCAGCGACGGTCGACTCCCACGGGTCGGGCTGGAGGCGGCGGATCGAGAGGCTGATCCTGCCGCGCTCGTGGTTGATGTCGATGACCTCGGCCTCGACCTCGTCACCGACCCTGTAGCCGGCCTCGGGGTTGTTGACCTTGTTCCACGAGAGCTCGCTCTTGTGGACGAGGCCGTCGATGCCGCCCAGGTCGATGAAGATGCCGAACGGGGCGATCGAGCGGACGTTGCCGGTGACCTTCTGGCCGACCTGGAGGCTGCTGAACAGCTCGTCGCGCTTCTCGCGGCGCTCCTCGTAGAGCGCGACCTTCTCCGACAGGATGAGGCGGTTGGCCTTGCGGTTGACCTCGAGGATCTTGAGCCGGAGCTTGCGCCCGATGTAGGGCTGGAGCTTCTCGGCGATCTCCTGCGCGGCGTCGCGCGGCTGCTCGTTCTGGGGCCGGCGCGGGAAGTCCACGATCTGGCTGATCGGCACGAAGCCGCGGATCCCGCAGTCGACGATCAGGCCGCCCTTGTTGTGGTCGATGACCGGGGCGTCGATGATGATCCCGGCCTCGAACTGCTCCTGCATCGCGCGCCACTTGCGCTCGAGGCCCGCGCGGCGGAGCGAGAGGACCACGTGGCCCTCGGGCGATTCCGGCTGGAGCACGTACACGAGGACGACGTCACCGATGGCGAGCTGCGGCGCGCTCTCGGCATGACGCCCGAAGAGCTCGCGGTTGCTGACCACTCCCTCGGACTTGGCACCAATGTCGACCAGGATCTCGTCCTTGTCGATCCGGACAACCGTGCCCTCCACGACATCGCCGTGCTTGAAGCTCTTGATGTCGGCGTTCTGCTCAGCGAGCAGCTCCTCCATCGTGGTCGGCTCGGGGCCGGCCGGGCGAGCGGGCATGACGACGGGCGCCTCGTCCTCCTCCTCGGCGGCGGGCGGCGCGTCGGCGGCCTCGTCGTCCGTGGGGGCCGTCGGCGCGACGGTGGTCTCGGTGATGGCGGGCTCGTCAGCGACCGCGGTCGCGACGGTCTCTTCGGGCACCGGGGTCTCGACGGAGGCGACCGCCTCCGGCTCCGGCGCGGTCCCGCCCTGCTGCTCTTCGGTCAAGGTGATCCAGTCTCCTTGGTTGGATTAGCCCTAGGGAATCACGAACGGCCGCCGAGTCGCACCCGGGGCCGTCTGCTGCAGGAGATGGATCGTGGATCGGTTTGGCCGGCGGTCCGCTCCTCCGTAGGACGACTAGGGGCGATGCTCTTCAACTGTGCGTGCCCGATGGGCTCGCCGAGTCTAGCACCCCGGTTCCGCGGGTACAATCGCCGCCCGTGCCGGAACTGCCCGACCTCGACGTCGTCGCCGATGCGCTCCACGCGGCCCTCGCCGGGCGACCGGTGATCGAGGCGCGCGCAGCGATGCCCCTGTCGGTGCGCGGCACACCAGCCGAGCTCGCGGCGCTCGTCGGCCAGCGCCTCGTGCGCATCGCGCGCGCGGGCAAGTTCCTCGAACTCGAGCTCACCCCAGACCGGATCACCGTCAACCCGATGCTCACCGGCCGGTTCCAGCTCGCAGGGCGCGGAGAGAAGGCACCGTCGGGCGTGGCGGTGGAGCTGCGCCTGGGGTCGCGCGAGGGCGGCCCGCCCGCCGACGCCGCCGCCTGGACCGCCGGGGCGAGCTGGATCCCCTCCGATGGCGCCGAGCCGTTCCTCCGCTACCGCGACCCGACCCAGATGGGCAAGGTGTACCTGCTGCCCGCTGGCGTCGAGCGCCCGGTGCCCGGTCGAGGGCCGGGCGAGCAGGGTCCCGACGCGCTCGACCCGGCGCTGTCCCAGTCGGTGTGGCGCGACCGGATACGGAAGCATCCGGGCGAGCTCAAGAACCTGCTCCGCAACCAGGCGTTCGTGGCCGGGATCGGCAACGCGTACTCGGACGAGATCCTGTTCGCCGCCCGCCTGGCGCCGTTCCGGAAGCGCTCGACCCTCGCCGCAGACGAGGTCGACGCGCTCTACGGAGCGATGCGCCACACGCTCACCGCGTCGATCGCGCTGCTCCGGGAGCGCGTCCCGCCGACATTCGAGAAGCAGGTGCGCGACCACCTCTCGGTCCACGGCAAGGGTGACGGCCCGTGCCCGCGGTGCGGCGGCAGGCTGACCCAGGTTTCCGCGGGCGGCTTCCCCACCGGGTACTGCCGGACATGCCAGCGCTGACCAGCCCCGCCACGCTGCCGCCGGCCCGGCGCGGGGTCGCGCATGGCGCTAGGGGATGACGAGCACCTGCCCCGGGTGGATCGTCCGCGGGTCCGTGATCTTGTTCGCGGCCACGATTGCCGTGACCGTGGTGTGGAACTTGGCGGCGATCGCCGCGAGCGTGTCGCCGGAGCGGACCTTGTAGGTGCGCGGCGACGCGGACGGCGACGGCGTCGGGCCGGGCGCGGAGGCCGAGGCCGACGGAGGCGATGAGGGCGTCGCCTCGACGGAGGGGACCGGCGTCGGGAGCGCCGTGGCCGAGGCCCCGACCACGGCAGACGCAGCCTCGGAATTGGCGGGTGCCGATGTTCCGTTGGCACTGTTGCCAGCCAGCGGTCCGCCGTTCCTGGCGATGGCCAGCACGACGAACGCGACGAGCATCAGCGCCACGAGCAGAGCCTGTCCGCCGGCCCGGTGCGGGCTGACGACGCCCGCGCGGCCATGAGCGGATTCGAGGGCCACCGGGACCGGAGTGGCCGCCGGCCACAGGAGCGAACCGCCCCCATCCGGGCCCGGAAGAAGCACAGGATCGGCGTCGGCGGCCGCCTGATAGGTGGCGCAGGTCCCGTGCAGCGCGGTCACGCACAACTGCCGCTGCTTCGCAGGGGTGGGCAGCGCAGGGGGGCTCACCGCCCAGCACCGGAGGTCCCGCGACGCGTAGACGCTTGACCAGGATGCGTCGCGGGAGCGCAGC
Organism: Chloroflexota bacterium; assembly: GCA_021783095.1. Lineage (GTDB taxonomy): Bacteria > Chloroflexota > Limnocylindria > Limnocylindrales > CSP1-4 > CAIXZV01. Next base: position 13,440 of record JAJXUG010000072.1, read on the forward strand.
AGCGGGCAGACCTCAAGGCTGCGCTGGGGCGATACCCCTGGCCGCGCGCTGTTCCGCGACGGCCGGGTTCGTTGCGGGTCCGCGGGACCGGCTGCGAGGGCGCTCATGTCCGGCGAGGATACCGCGTCGGGCAGTCCGGCCGATCGCCCACCCCGCGCGCACCCCGGGAACCACGGCTTAAAGCAAAATCCCGGCGACGACCTATTTTCCCGAAAGGCTGCCCTCTCAGTATCTTCGGCGCTGGAGAGCTTAACTGCCGTGTTCGGGATGGGAACGGGTGTGGCCTCTCCGCTAGAGTCACCGGGATTCATGCATCTGGTAGATGACGGCAGCTGCCGGCGTCGTGCCCGACGCGGGCGCCATCGAAAGGATCACTTTCGCGTGATGGAGACCCTGATCTCCCATGGCACGCTGACCCCTGGTCAGGTGCTAGGAATAGAGGTCAAGCCCTCGACCATTAGTACGGCTCAGCTTCACCCCTCACGGGGCTTCCACATGCCGCCTATCGAGCAGATGGTCTCTCTGCGGTCTTACCCGGTTAACCCGGTGGGGAACCTAATCTCGAGGCGAGCTTCGCACTTAGATGCTTTCAGCGCTTATCCCAACCGAACATAGCTACCCAGCGATGCCCCTGGCGGGACAA
>JAJXUG010000026.1 GCA_021783095.1 Chloroflexota bacterium
GACAGCGCGAAGATCGACCACAGCGCGACGCCCATCGCGAAGATGAGGCCGTACTTGAACGTGATGTAGCCGCCCAGCGTGCCGACCTTCTCCCCCATGCGGTCGACGTTCGCGAACAGCCGCAGCATCTCGGGCGGGATGCCGCCGAACAGGCTGTCCAGCGCGTGCCGCGCGGCTTCACTCGGGAAGATGGTCGACACCGCGGCGCCCATGACGAGGGCCATCCCGCCGAGCAGGCCGGCCGCGATGATGAACGACAGCCGGGAGTCGCGGATCGTCTTGCCGTAGATGCTGCCGAAACCGTAGAGCCGCTTGTGCAGCGGGATCGGCCGGAATGGGGTCGCCGCGGGGAGGCGCGGCGCGCCTGCGTTAGCGGACATCGGGTCCTGCCTCGACGGCCTCGCGGCCGTACTGCGCAAGGAACGTCTCCTCGAGCGAGGGCTCGCGGGAGACGAAGTCGAGCAACTCGAACTGGGCGGCTGCGCGTACGACGGGCGTGATCGGGCCGGAGACGCGCATCCGCAGCGTGTGGTCCTCGGCCGAGACGTCGCTCACGCCCGGCAGGTGCGCGAACGTGTCCGAGGGGACCGGGCCGGCGAACCGCAGCTCCACCTGGTGGTGGGCCAGGTCGCGGAGGCTGTCGACCGTGCCGAGCTTGACGATCCGGCCGTCGCGGATGATCGCCACCCGCTCGCAGCTCTTCTCGACCTCGGACAGGATGTGCGAGCTGAGGAAGACCGAGGCGCCCGCCGCGACATGCTCGCGGAGCGTCGAGAAGAACGTCGCCTGGACCAGCGGGTCGAGGCCTGACGTCGGCTCGTCGAGGACGAGGAGCTCGGGCTTGTGCTGGAGTGCGGCGATCACGCCGACCTTCTGCTTGTTGCCCTTGCTGTACTCCTTGAACCGCTTGCCCGGCTCTAGCTCGAAGCGGTCGATCAGCGACGCCTGGTAGGCCGAGTCGACGCCACCGCGGAGGTTCGCGAAGTACTCCAGCGTCTGCCGGCCGGTCAGGCGGTCGTAGAGGGCGAACTCGCCGGGGATGTAGCCGATCCGCTTGTGGATCGCCACCGGGTCGGCCGTGGACTCAATGCCGAACACGAGCGCGCGGCCGCTGGTGGGCCGGATGAGGTCCAGCATCGTGCGAATAGTCGTGGTCTTCCCCGCCCCGTTGGGGCCCAGGAAGCCGAAGACCTCACCCTGCTGGACCTCGAGGTCCACCTCGATGATCCCGCGGCTCTTGCCGTAGGACTTGGTGAGCTTCTCGAGCGTGATGACGGGGGGCATGGGCACTCCTACCTCAGGCGAACCAGGTGCGCAGTGAATCGGGGTCGATGAGCGTGAACGAGCCCGGAACAAGGCCGAGGATCCGCTCGATCGCCTCGTCGTAGGCATGAATGAAGCGCTCGACCTCCTCATTGGGGACGCGGCCGTCGAGCCGGTCAAGCAGCAGGCGGCGGATGGCATCCGTCGAGCCCGCGAGGAGCGCGGTGAGGATGACGGCGGCGTGATCCGCGGATGAGGGGTTCATCGACCCCTCCGCCACGCCCTGGCGCAGGATCCCGGCCACGACCGGGCTGAACTGCTCGAAGGCCGCGGCCTCCGACCGGACGCGCGCGACGTCGTTGCCGGGCGCGTACCAGGAGCGAATGAGGGGCAGGAGGAGGTCACTCCGCTGCGCCTTCCAGTTGCCGGCCGCGGCGAACAGGGTCTGGAGCTTCTCGACAGCGCACAACTGCGGGTCGTTCGCGATGGGCTCCAGTATCGCCATCCCGCTCGCCGTCATCCGCTCGATCACCGCGCCGAGGATGGCCTCCTTCGACCCGAAGTAGTGGTAGAGCGCGCCCCGCGAGCAGCCGAGCTCGTCTTGGACGCTCTGGATGCTCATGGCCTCGTAGCCGCGGGTGCGGATGAGCCGCTCCGCCACGTCGAGGATCTCGTCCCGGCGAACGGCGTGGGTGGTGGGGTTGCGGGTGCGCGCCATGGGTCTCTCATTAGCAGACCGACTGTCGGTCGGATTATACGCCCGCCCGTCCACGGTCGCCCTGCCATGGGTCCCGGACGCAGTCCGTCCGAGCCCGATCGGATGGGCTGACCGGCCTGTAGCGCTCGCGGCGTGCGGGCCGATCCGCGGGTGAGTCAGGAAGGACTCGCCTGGGCGCCTCGCGAGCGTGGCTGCCGGCGCCCGACGAGGTTGTCGGCCGGCTCGCGTGCGGCGCGAGCGTCCAGGCGAGTCCAAGCTGACTCAATGACGGCGCGCAGGCGGGGCTTCCTCGCCCGCGAGGCGCTGGGGGTCAGGCCGGCGGCCAGCCCCCCAGCTCGGCGAGGGTCGGCGGGTTGGCGCCTGCCCGCTGGCAGACGAACGCGGAGGCTCGGACCGCGAACCGGGCGGCGCGCACGACCGCGTCGGGGTCGCCGGCGGAATGCCGCCGACCGCCACCCTGGACGAGGCACGCGAGGAACGCCCCGCCGAACGTGTCCCCCGCCCCGATCGTGTCGACGACCTCGACCTGCGGCGCGGCGACCGCGTGCTCGACCCCGTCGACCACCACGCGCACGGGAGCGGCGCCGTCGGTCACGAGCACGACGCGGGGACCGATTGCCTGGACCCATGCGACAGCGGCATTGACCGAGGCGCCGGGGAGCAGGAACTCGAGGTCCTCGGTGCTGACCTTCACGACGTCCGTGCGCGCCAGCACCCGCGTGAGCCGGGCGCGGAAGGCGTCGGGGTCGCGGGTGATCGAGGGCCGGCAGTTCGGGTCGATCATCAGCAGCACGTCCGGCGACAGCGCCGCGACCATCCCCTCGAGCGTGGTCGCCATCGGCTCGAGGACGAAGCCCAGCGTACCGGTCAGGACGGCGTCGGTGTCGACTGGCAGCCCGGCGGCCAGCGGTTCCGGCAGCACGGCGGGCGCCGACGTCGCGTCGGTGTAGAAGCGGTACGACGCCGCCCCATCCGCGCCGATCTCCGCCAGGGCGAGCGTCGTGGGGAGCTCCGTGCGCTGGGCCATGGCGAGGTCCACGCCCGCGCCCGTGAGCCCCGCCTCCAGGTCGCGCCCGAACCGGTCCGACGACAGCCCGCCGATCCAGGACACGGGCATCCCGAGGCGGCCGACCGCCCTGGCACTGTTGTACGGCCCGCCGCCGGGCACGGCGGTGATGGACCCGTCGGCCCGCACGATGAGGTCGACCAGGGCGTCCCCCGCAACGACGATCACGCCAGCCTCACAGCCCGACGGGCGAGCGCCCGCCGGAGGGCGCGGCGGATCGATCGGTGCTCACCCGGCCATTATGGCACCCGCGATGGCCCGGCCCGACTCCGGCGGCGACGGTCTGACGCCCCGGCCTGCCGCTGACTACAATCGCGTGTAATCGATTGCCCGGGGCGAGGCGCTGGGCGGACCACGACGGGAGTGAGCAGATGACCGGTTTCGCGCTCAGGGACCCCAGGCGCATCGGCGTGGCCGTGCTGGGTGCGGGCCGGATGGCGCAGACGCACATGCGCACGCTGGCGGGGATCGACAACGCGGACGTGGTCGTGGTGGCCGACCCGCTCGAGGCCTCGGCCCGCCGCGGCATGGAGGTCGCGCACGCCCGGCGCTGGACGCTCGACCCGGTTGAGGCCGTCCACGACGCCGAGGTCGAGGCGGTGGTCATCGTCACGCCCACCTCGACCCACGCCTCGCTCATCGAGGAGGCGCTGCGGGCCGGCAAGGCGGTCTGGACCGAGAAGCCGATCGCGCAGGAGCTGGCCGACACGCAGCGGATCGTCGACCTGTGGCGCGCGACCGGGATCCCGGTCGCGGTGGGGTTCATGCGCCGCTACGACCCCGGCTACGCGCGGGCGAAGGCGCTCATCGACGCGGGCGAGCTGGGGCGGATCGAGCAGTTCCACGCCTACTCGCGGGACGTCAATCCGCCGCCGCTCGAGTTCCTGCTCCACGCGGGCGGCTCGTTCCTGGACATGTCGGTCCACGACCTCGACCTCGCGCGCTTCCTCGTGGGCGAGGTCGACGAGGTCCACGCCTGGGCGGCCACGCTGTTCGACGACCGCTTCACGCAGGCGGACGACTGGGACACCGCGGCGATCATGCTCCGCTTCCAGAACGGGGCGATGGGCGTGATCGAGACGGCTCGGCACTCGACGTGGGGCTACGACATCCGGGCCGAGGTGTGCGGCTCCAAGAACAAGGTCACGATCGACGCCGACCGCAAGACGCCGGCGACCATGACGAGCGGCGTCAACCTCCAGCACGACCTCTACGCCGACTTCTTCGACCGCTTCGACACCGCCTACCAGCGCGAGCTCCAGGCGTTCTTCGCGGACCTCGCCGCCGGGCGCGCGCCGCTCCCGGGCCCGGAGGACGCGCTCGAGACGCTGCGGTTGGCGGTCGCGTGCACGCGATCGTGGCGCGAGAACCGGCCGGTGAGGCTGGCCGAGGTCACCGCGTAGGGCGGGTCGGGCGCCGGCTCCGGCATCATCGTCCCGGGCTCCGCTCGGCGTCCCCGCCCTGTCGTCGGCCGCCTGCGCGGCCACGGCTGGACGTGCAAGATTGCCGCATGAGCGACAGCACGCTGCTCACCGGGATCCGGCGATTCATCGGCCCCGACGGGGTGGTCCAGCGCGTGCGCCCGGCGGCCTGCGTGTGGGCCTCGCTGCCGCTCACATCGAGCGCTCGGTGGGCGATGGACCTCGCGCTGGGTCGTGCGGGCGCGGCGGCGCCTGCGGAGCGGATAAGCGGCGCGTGAGTCGCCTCGGTTACCCTGCGCGCAATGCCTGACCTGCCCACCTGGGAGGCCCGCTTCCGCGCGCCGATCCTGTCCTACCCCGCCTGGTCCCCCGACGCCCCCGACCGGCTGGCGATCGCGTCCACGGAGAGCGGGTCCTACCAGCTCTTCGCGTGGGACCGCCACACCGGCCGTCGTCGGCAGGTCACCCACGACCCGGTTGGCGTGCTCGGCGGCCGGCCGACCCGTGACGGCAGTGGGATCGTCTGGTTCCACGACGCCACGGGCGCGGAATCGGGGAACTGGGTGGTGGCCCCGTTCGACGCGGGCGCCGCCCCGGAGCCGCTGATGAAGGGCGTGCCCGAGGGCTGGGACGAGGGGCTTGCCATCGGTCGACAGCGGACGGTGGCGGCGATCAGCACGGCCGAGCGCTTCTCGATCTGGGTCTCGGAGGGCGGCGCCGACGCGCGCTGCATCCACGCGCATCCGGAGATGCTGGGCCTGGGCGTGGACGACGCGGCGGCGCTGGCGGCGGACGAGTCGATGGTGGTGTTCGAGCACGCGGAGGACGGCGACGTCCACCACACGGCGCTGCGGGCGATCGATGCTGGCAACGGCGCGACCGTCGCCGACCTCCGCTGGGACGGCATCGGCATCAGCAGCCACGGCTTCTCGCCGGTGGCGGGCGACCCGCGCGTCGCGATCGCCCACGAGCGGAGCGGCGAGCGACGGCCGGCGCTCTGGGACGTCCGGACGGGCGTCGTCGCGGACCTCCCCGTCGAACTCTCCGGCGATGTGGAGATCGCCGGGTGGTGGCCCGACGGGTCGGCGGTGCTGCTGCTCCAGCTGGTCGAGGGCCGGCATCGGCTGCACCGCCACGACGTCGCGTCCGGCGCGACCACGATGCTCGAGTCGGAGCCGGGCTCGATCACCGCGGCGGCGGTACGCCCTGACGGCGAGGTCTGGTACCGCGTCCAGAACGGCGAGCACCCGGGGCAGCTGCGGGCGATCGGGCAGGATGCCCCGCTGCTGGAGCCCGACGGCCCGCGCGCGCCTGCAGGCCGAAGATTCGAGAGCTGGCTCTTCGCCAATCCCCACGGCCAGCAGGTGCACGGCTTCATCGTCCGCCCGGCCGGCGACGGCCCCCACCCGGTGATCATGCGAGTCCACGGCGGTCCCCACATGTACGACCGGGACCACTGGGGCCCGGACATCCTCTCGCACGTCGATGCGGGCTTCCTCGTCGCGATGGTCAACTACCGCGGCTCGGAGGGGTTCGGGCCGGCGTGGCGAGACGCGCTGATCGGCAATGTCGGGTTCCTCGAGCTCGAGGACGTGCTGGCCGGGCTCGACGACCTGGTGGACCGCGGGCTCGCCGACCCGGCGCGGGCGGTCCTCGCCGGCTGGTCCTGGGGCGGCTACGTGACGCTCCTGGGCGCCGGGCGGCACCCGGATCGCTGGACCTCGCTGGTGGCGGGCGTCCCGGTGGCTGACTACGTGGCCGCGTTCGAGGATGAGGCGCCCTCGCTGCAGGCCCTGGACCGCGCACTGTTCGGCGGCGACCCCGCCACGGCGCCGGAGCTGTTCCGGGAGCGCAACCCGATCACCTACGTCGACGCCGTTCGCGCGCCGCTGCTGATCCTCGCGGGCGAGAACGACTCGCGCTGCCCCATTCGCCAAGTCTGGAACTACGTGGGCCGGATGCGCGAGCGGGGCGCGGCGCCCGAGGTCTACACGTACTCCACGGGGCACTCCTCGTTCGACACGGACGAGAAGCTGCGCCAGGCCGCGATCGTGCTCGACTTCCTCACGCGCACGGTACCGGGGACGACCCGCCTCGAGGGGATCGAGCGGCACCTGCCCGCGGACTGAGACGCTCGCATCGCCGTTCGGCCCTATGCGCGGGCTGTCGGCCGCGCCACCATCGGCCCCTCGACTGGAGGGGAATGCCATGGACTGGGCCGAGCTGCCACTGCTGGACATCGAGCTCGCGAACACCACGCGACTCGCGGACGGGCGGACCGTCGAGTGGGAGGGCATCGGCAGCGGCGAGGAGCCACTGGTCTGGGTGGAGGGCGGCCCGAGCCTCGGCGCCCACCTCGCCCGCGCCGACGTCGTCCCGGTCCTCGACCGGTTCCGCTGCCACCTCGTCAACGGCCCGGGCAACGGCCGGTCGTCGCCGCCCGCCACGTCGGCAGGCTACGGCCTCGAGGCGTTCGTCGGGTTCCTCGAGGCGTTCCGGGTCGGGATCGGGCTCGGCCCGGTCACGGTGATGGGCCATTCGTGGGGCGGCCTGGTCGCCCCCGCCTGGGCGGCGCTCCACCCCGAGGGCGTCCGGCGGCTGATCGTGGTGGACGGGTATGCCGGCGCAGGCTCGGTGGACGCCGCAGCCGCCGAGGACGAGCAGCGACGGGCGCTCGACCGGCTCCGCGACCGCCCCTGGTTCGCGGACGGCTGGGCCGGCTGGCAGCGGGAACTGGCGACGCCCCATCGCACCGAGCTCGAGAGCGTGGCCGCGATGCGGGCGTTCATGCCGTTCTACTTCGCCTCGCCCGAGGATCCCGTCTCGGCCGCGCACATCGAGCGCCTCCGGCGCGAGCTGCGGATCAACGTCGACGCGGGCGAGGCGTGGTCGGGCTGGCGCGAGGCGATGGACTACCGGCCCCTGTTCGCGGAGATCCGCTGCCCCACCATCGTCATCGTTGGCGAGCACGACTGGCTCTGCGGCCCGGTCTGGAATCGCTCGCTCGCGGCGGCGATCCCCGGCGCCAGGCTGGTCGAGTTCCCGGGCGCAGCCCACCTGCCCCAGTACGAGGCGCCGGTCGCATTCCGCGCCGCCATCGACGCGTGGCTCGCCGACGTCGGCTAGCGTCCCGTCCCTGAAGTCGCCCGCCGGTCGCCGCCCGGGACCCCCGCCGATCGCCGCCCGCTTGAGTCGTGCTGGACTCGCCGCGGGCGGCGGCGTGCGCGGGCGCCGGCCCGGGCCGGGGGTCCGGGTCGTGGCCCGTGCGCGCGGGAGGCGCTCCTGAACCTGACGCGACTCAGCCGACGCGACTCAGCCGGCGGGGGACCGGCGGATCGGGACGCTCGGCCTCGGTCGAGGAACGGGGGAAGCGGTACTCGGCACGGCTGCCGCGACACGGGTTGCCCCGCCCGTAGCGGATGACGCCGGCGGTGACGTCGGCGACGCACCAGAAGCACGTGACGGACGTCTCGACGCCGTCGTCGTGGCGGCAGATCGAGGGCGTGGTCGCGTGGTCGGAGAGCGCGGCGAGGAGCGTCTCGCCGGTGACCGAGCCGGGTGTGGGGCCCTCGGCGGCTGGCCCGTCGAGCAGCTCGAGCGCCCGGGCGAGCCGAACCGCCGACTTGTGCGCGTACGCGGCATCACCCTCATAGCGGAGCATCCGCTCGCAGGTGTAGTGGTTCGTGTGGGCGAGCGTGCCCGCGGCACTCGGGGTCGTGAGCTCGGCGTCGGTTGCCGAGCCCTCCACGTCGACGACGCGCCCGTCGCGGTGGGCGAACACGGTGTTGTACGAGGACGCCCGGTCAGGGCGGAGGGCCATCGCCACGGCCTCGTCCAGCGTCCTCGCGGTCAGCTGCTCGCGGACCATGAGCAGGCGCGGCACGCCGATCCGGTCGTCGTTGGGCGAGAGCTCGTTGCCGGTCAGCGACAGTCCGGCCGAGTTCCAGCCCACCGAGATCCACGGGCCGACGCCCAGCGAGAACACGACCGGCTCGCCAGGCACGCGCCACTCGACTGCGACCACCCGCCCCTCGGACGAGGGCGAGAGGTCGTTGTTGTGGGCCACCCAGACGTGGCCGTCGGCGGTCGCGGGCGGGGCGGCGACCAGGTCCGCGCAGCGCCCATGGCCGAAGGACGGCCGCGCCGCCTCGGCTCCCGGGCCAGCTCGCGACGGCACCGACGGCCAGATCTCCTCCACCGAGGCGGCGAACAACGCCACCGGGTCCACTCCCGCCCCTTCGGCCGCGCCGTCGATCTCGTCCACCAGCCATGGAGTCGCAAGAAGGGTGGCGTCGCGGTGGGCAGCCGCCAGGGCGAGCTGGGCCACGGACGTCCGCCCGGGCGGCAGCTGGCCCCCGAAGTCCACGGCAGCCCGGATCGTGTCTGCCGTAGCCGCGCCGAGCTGTCGGCCGACCTCCCGGTGCGACCCCGCGACGCGCAGGAACGGGAGCCCACCAACGCCCATGGGCGCGAGGATACGCGCGGAGCGTGCCCGGCCGCTCGTGGCGAATCCTGTCGGGCGCGGTCCCGAGCTCTGCTACCGCCCCGCTCGGTTCCTCGGGGCGGCAGGGAGCCGGCGCTCGCCCTTGACGAGGTAGTGGACGAACCAGTCGCGAACCTGGACCAGGTTCTCCGCACGGCGGAATGGCGTCCCCGACCTCGTCAGCTCGTGGTTCTCCTCGGGCACGCGCATGAAGCGCACCGGGCGGCGGAGCGTCCGGAGCACGGTGAACAGCGCCTCCGCCTGGCCCACCGTGCAGCGGATGTCGCGCTCCGCGTGCTGGATCAGCAGCGGGGTCCGCACGTTGGCGGCGAGCGACAGGGGCGAGATCGACCAGAAGTAGGCCGGGTCCTGCCAGGGCAGCCGGCCGAACTCGACCTGGGCCCACTCGGCGTTCGAGATGTCGCCCGTCAGGAACAGCATCGACATGTCCGCGACCGATCGGCAGGTCACGGCAGCGCGGAACCGCTGCGTCCGGCCCACGATCCAGTTCGTCAGGTAGCCGCCGTACGAGCCGCCGGTCACGCCCAGCCGCTCGGGGTCGGCGAGGCCGTCGGTGACAGCCTGGTCCACGCCGGCCAGGACGTCGGCCATCGGCCCATCGCCCCAGTCGCCCAGGTTGCCGCGGTTGAACGCCTCGCCGTAGCCCTCCGAGCCGCGGGGGTTCGAGGCCAGCACGGATATGCCGGCGCCCGCGAGGACCTGCCACTCCAGCGTCGGGCTCCAGCCGTACAGCGTGTGCGGGCCTCCGTGGATCTCCAGGGCAAGCGGCTGCGCGCCCTCACCTGCCGGGTACAGCCAGCCCTGGATCTCGCTGCCGCCGCTCGTCCAGCGGCGCTCCTGCGGCTCGACCCAGGCGATCTCGGCTGCCAGCTCCGCATTGAGCGCCGTCAGACGCCGCAGGCGCCGCTCGTGGCCTGAGCCGGCGTCGAGCGCGTGGACGTCGGGCAGGGCGGTCGGGCCGGACACGATCCCCGACACCACGTCCCGGCCGTCGACCGTCGCGGCGCCCCAACCGGACAGGTAGTGGTGGCCCGTCGTCAGGCGCTCGGGCGCCCCGCCGCTCCCCAGCGACACCAGCCACAGCTCGTAGCTGCCGTCGACAGGCGCCGTGAACAGGACGGCCGTCCCGTCGGCGGTCGGCCAGAGGTGGGCAGGCTCGCCGCTCGCCACGTCGCTGTTCATCCCGGCGTCGGGCTTGAGCCCGCTGCCCGCCAGCAGGTCCACGCCGCCCGCCGCATCTGTGCCGTCTGCCGGAAACCGCCAGATGCCCGTCCGGTACTCCGATCTCGGCGAGCGATCGCCGAGCGCCAGGATCGCGGCGCCGTCGCGTGTCCAGCACGGCTTCTGGAACGCCGCGTCGGCGCCGCCCGCGACGGTCGTGACCGCGCCGCTGGCCAAGTCGACCGCCAAGACCGAGCTCCTCGCGAAGATGTCCGCCAGCGGGTGGCGGTTGGCGGCGAAGGCGATGCGGGTGCCGTCGGGCGACCAGGCGATGTCGCTCTCGGGCGTCGGCCCGGCGATCAGCTGGCGCGCCTCGCCGGTGGCTGCGTCCACGAACCAGAGGTGGGCATCCTTGTCGTCGATGAACCCGATCCCGTTGAACTGGTAGCCCAGCTTGTCGATGTAGCGGTAGTCGGAGAGCGGCGTCTGGCCCGGCTTGGGCGGGGCTGGCCGGCCGCGCCGACGCGTGTCGAGCTGGCGGCTGGCGCGGAGCGACGACGTCAGCACCGCGAGCGTCGTCCCGTCGGGCGACCACTCGAAGCCCTCGACGCCGTGGGGCAGGTCCGTCAGGCGCCGCGCCTCGCCGCCGTCGAGCGGCAGCAGGTAGACCTGCGTGCCGTCCTGGCGATCCTTGGCGTCCTCGAGCTCGGGCTCCTCCTCCACTTTGAGCCGCCGGTCCGAGAGGAACGCGAGCGTCCGGCCGTCGGGCGAGAACCTGGGGTGAGCGTCCGTGCGGGGGCCGTACGTGAGTCGACGCGCCGGCGCGCTGCCATCGAGTGGCGCTGCCCAGATCGAGGCGCGGTAGCCGTCGCGACCCACCGCCGACCGGCGGACCGTGAAGGCGACCGTCCCGCCGTCGGGCGAGAGGTTCGGGTCAGTCGGGGTCTGGAGGCGGTACACGTCGTCGGGATGGGCGGGTCGGGGCACGGGGTCCTCCGGGTGCGCGCAGGAAGGTTCGTCGTCGGGGCTTGCGGGTGGGAACCGGGGCCAGTCTAGCCCGCGCTCGGAGCTGCTCGGGGGCTCGACAGCCGGGTCCCGCCGCCCGCCCGCTCCCGCGGCGCAACATCTGCTGGCTCCTACCGCGCAGCGATTGGCACCGCGTGCCATGGATTCCGGCCCCGGCGTCGAATCGTGGCCCCCGGTGCCGTGATTCGACCGGTTCGACCCGCCCGACGGTCCGGATCACGTCACCTCGTGGCATCGCGTGCCACGATTCGACCGGTCCCCCGCGAATCCATGGCATGGGAGGCCACTTCTGACCAGGCCGGCGGGCCGAGGTCGCTCGGCACCGGCCCGACTACCATCACTCGCGATGGCCGACCAGCTCACCCTCGGGTTCGATCCCGCACTGCCCCGCGCGAGCGGCGTCGCGCCGATGTGGCCCGTGCCGCGTCGAGACCCGTTCGATTCGGCGGACCACCTGTTCGAGCCGACGTGGGGCGGCCTGCGCGTCCTCGTGTTCCTCCAGCCGAGCGGCGGGCTGCGGGTCGTTGACAGCTCGAGCACGGACGTCGCGGACCGGCTCCCGGAGCTGGGCGGGATGCGGGCGCTGGTGGACGCCCGGTCAGCGGTGATCGACGGCGAACTCGTGGCCGTGGACGGGCGCGGCCGGGCGGACACGGCGGCGCTTCGCGCGAGGCTCGGGGGCGAACCTGTGCGGACGGTGTCGCTGCTCGCGTTCGACCTGCTCCACCACGACGGCTCGTGGCTCCTGGGCAAGCCGCTCGAGGCGCGCCGGGCGCTGCTGCGCAAGATCATGGCCGACGGCGACGCCGGCGTCGTGGTGCCCGTGGTCGCGGGCGAGGGCCGGGCGCTCTACGCCGCCGTCGCGAGCCAGGGCATCGCCGGGGTGCTCGCGCGGAGCCGCACCAGCCCCTACCTGCCGGGCGTCCGGAGCCGCCTCTGGCGCTCGATCGTCGTGCGGGCGGCGGACGTGTCCGGGCCGGACGACGCCGCCGAGCCACCCGAGCCCGAGCCCGGACGCCGTGCAGGCCCGCCGGTGCTCACGGTGCTGCGCCGGCTTCCGCTGGACCTCGACGGGGGCTGACCGGCCGTCGCGGCGCCTCCGGGTCTGGAATCGCGCCCGTCGAATTCCGCCAGCTAGTCAAAGCACGACTGCAGTCTGGGCGAGCATCGGCATGGAGCCCGAGAGAACTGCCAACGAGGCACGCTGGCGACTGCCTGGCGCGGATTCCGGCCCGTTTCGGCGATCCGGTGCCCCCATGAGGCTCGGGACGCCAAAGCGTAGTCGTGCCTTGACTATCTGCCGGAAATCGCGGAGCGAGAGCGCCAGCCCTGCCCGGCGCGCGGACGCCGGCCCTACCTCGCGCGGGGACGCCGGGCATCCCCGGCGCGGAGCGGGGACGCCGGGCCTACCCGCCTCGGATCGCCCGCCAGAACGTCCGCGGCGAGGGCGGCTGCCCGTACATCACCACGCCGGCGCGGTAGACCCGGATCGCGAGCAGCGTCACGAGCGGCACGGTGACCAGCAGCAGCCCCACCGACAGCGCGACCTCCCAGGGCGCCACCCGACCCACGGCCAGGCGGGCCATCATCGCGAACGGGCTCCAGAGCGGGACGTAGGACGCCACGCGGACCAGCCAGGACGTGCTCCCCGACAGCGCGAGCACCGCGGGCAGGTATCCCGCCACCGCGGGGATCGACAGCGGCAGCGCCACCGTCTGGAGGTCCTCCTCGCGCGACAGCAGCGACCCTGCCGCCGCATACAGCGCGGCGTACAGCCCGAACCCGAGCACGAAGTACACGAGGAACGCGGCGAGGAGCCCCGGCGACAGCGACGACAGCGACGCCCCGGTGCCCGAGTCCGGGCCCAGGAGCGCGTCACCGATGCTCCCCGACGCGAACAGCGCGACCACGGACGGGAGCAGCACCAGGCTGACCTGCGCAAGCCCGGCGAGGCCGATCCCCAGGATCTTGCCGACCACGAGCTGCTGGGCCGTGGCCGCCGAGATCAGCAGCTCCATCACCCGGCTCGACTTCTCCGCCACAACGCCCGACGCCACCCACAGCCCGTAGAACACGAGGGTCAGGAACGAGAGGACCACGAACACGATGCCCACGATCCGGCGGCTGGCGTAGTCGGCCGGGTCGAAGGCCTGGCCGGGCCCGGCGGCAGCCGCATCGCCCGCGTCGACCACGCTGAAGGCCGGCGTCACGAACGGGCGCGTGGCGCCCGGATTCGACCGTGTCCAGTCGAGGATGCCCACGGCGAACGCACCCACCTGGAGCAGCTGCGCCCGGTCCGCGGCCAGGCCGCCGATGTTGAACACCGTGAAGCGCAGCCCGCCGTCGTCGCCGCGCTGGATCGAGATCGAGGCGACAAGCTGTCCGTCGCGCACCGCCTGGGCCGCCGCGCCCTCATCGGCGTACGCGACGAAGTCGAACACCTTGTTCGCCGTGGCGCTGGCGCCCGGCTCGGCGCTCGTGTTGAGGAACGAGTTCATCGTGCCCATGGCCTGAGCGGCGAGCCCCGGCTCCGCGGAGGTCACGGCCACCCGGGAGACCGTCGCCTTGTCGGCCAGGCGGACGCCCAGCGGGATGAGCGCGACCACCACGGCCATGCCCGCCAGCAGGATCGTCGAGAAGACGAACGCCCGCGACCGGACCCGCTCGCTGAACTCTCGACGGGCGACGAGCCACACGTTGGCCCGGCGGCGCTCCATGCTCACGCCGCGCCCTCGGCGACCGGTGCGAGGTGCACATCCTCATCCACGGACCGCCCGACATGGTCGATGAACACCTGCTCGAGCGACGGGTCCGCGATCTCGAAATGGGTCACGCGCGCGCCCGCGCCGACGGCGGCCGCGAGGACGGCGTCGGGTTCGAGCCCGGGCTCCAGTTCGATCATCGTGCGGTCCATCCCGGCCTGGACGACCCGCGCACCAGGCACGGCATCGAGCCAGGGCAGCCGGTGGTCGCCCTCGACGGAGATCCGCACCATCCGCCGCCCGGTCGAGCGCCGAACGTCCCGCAGTGCGCCGCCGACGACCATCCGCCCGCGGTCCACGATCGCGACGGACTCGCACAGGGCCTCGGCGACCTCCATCTGGTGGGTCGAGAAGACCACGGTGCGGCCGCGGTCGCGCAGCTCGAGGAACGCCTCGCGCAGGAGCGCCACGTTGACCGGGTCAAGGCCCGTGAAGGGCTCGTCCATCATGAGCACCTCGGGCTCGTGGAGGACGGCCGCGACGAACTGGACCTTCTGCTGGTTGCCCTTGGAGAGCTGCTCGGCGCGGCGGTCCGCGAGGTCGTCCGCGCGGAACCGGTGGAGCCAGGACCTCGCCTCGCGACGGGCGCGGTCCGGCGCCACGCCGTGGAGACCCGCGAAGAACGCGAGCTGGTCGAGGACGCGCATCCGCGGGTAGAGGCCGCGCTCCTCGGGCAGGTACCCGAAGGTTGATCGGGGCAGGCGGTGGCTCTCCGTGCCGCGCCAAGTCACGGTGCCGCTGTCGGCCTCCAGCACCCCCAGCGTGATCCGCATCGTCGTGGTCTTGCCCGCGCCGTTGGCGCCCAGGAAGCCGAACACCTGGCCGGGGGCGACCTCGAACGTCAGCTCGTCGAGGGCGACGACGGCCCCGAAGCGTTTGGTGAGGTGATCGACCACGAGCGCCATCGCCCCGAGCATACCGGCACCGGAGGCCCGCGCCTGTGGCACGATCGGGTCATGTCCCTCGATGTCCTGCTCGCCGTCGTGGCCGCGATCGCGGCCCTGTGGGTGGCGCTGCTCGTGGTCTTCTGGCTGGCCCGGCCGAAAGGCGTGCCCACGCGGGCGCTCGTCGCGACCATCCCGGACCTGGTGCGGCTCCTGCGCTCGCTCGTGACCGACCCGGCGGTCCCGCTCGACGTCCGGATCGTGCTGGTCGGGCTCATCGCGTGGATCGTCTCGCCCATCGACCTGATCCCCGAGTTCATCCCGGGCCTCGGGCCCATCGACGACATCGTGGTGGCGGTGGCGGCGCTGCGGTTCGTCCGCCGGCGGGTTGGCCTGCCCGAGCTGCGCGCCCGCTGGAGGGGGTCGCCCGAGGGCTTCGCGATCGTCGCCCGCCTGCTGGGCGGTGAGGTCGGGCCGGGGGCGGGGCCGGGCACCGGGCCGGAGTAGGATCGACGCATGCAGGACGACGCCCGGGCCCGCCCCTTGCGCATCGACGCGGACCGCGCCGCCGGGACCGTTCGCCTCGAGTGGGCGGACGGCCACCAGACGACCTATGACGCGACGACGCTTCGCTGGCTGTGTCCGTGCGCGTACTGCCGGGGCGAGGCGGGGCTGCCGGGCTGGCTCGACAGCAACCCCACGCTGACAGCGGACCAGACGAAGCTCGTCGGCCTCGTGCTCGTCGGCAACTACGCCGTGCAGCCCACCTGGGGCGACGGCCATGACTCGGGGTTCCACTCGTTCATGCTCCTGCGGGAGCAGTGCCCGTGCGATGCGTGCGCGGCCGATCGCGCACGGCGCCAGGCAGACGACGGGGGTCAGCCGTCCGCATCGGCCGGCGATCGCCACTGGCATGGAGGGAAGGGATGATCATCTCGACCGCACCGTTCGTGGCGGGCTACCGCGTGACGGAGACGAAGGGCCAGGTGTTCGGGCTGGTGGTCCGGAGCCGGGGCCTGGGCGGCAACCTCATGGCCGGCCTGCGGTCGATCGCGGGCGGCGAGATCCACGAGTACACGAGCCTGCTCGAGGACACGCGCCGGCAGGCGATCGACCGGATGGTCCAGAACGCGACCATGGTGGGCGGCAACGCGGTGATCTCGATGCGCTTCGACTCGTCCGAGCTGGCCGGGACGATGTCCGAGATCGTGGCCTACGGAACGGCCGTGGTGATCGCTCCTGACGCAGGAGCGCCGCAGCCGGGCGAGTAGCCGTGGGTGTCGCGCTCGCCCGCTGGCTGATCGGCGGGCTGGGCGCCCTGATGATGCTCGGGGGGATCGCCATCGCGGCGACCCCCCTGTCCGGCGGCGACCTGTTCGGCGCGCTGACCATGTTCATCCCGGGCGCGGTCCTCGTCGCCGCCGTCGCGCTCGAGCGGACCCGCTATCGATCGCTCCACGCCGAGCTGTCCGGCGAGAGCCACGGCCCGGGTGGCGGCGAGACCGGGCGGCCCGACGGCCGCTTCCGGCCCACCGAGGAGCGGTTCCTCGATCCGACGACGGGCGTGCCGATGCGCGTCTGGGTGGACCCGGCCACCGGGGACCGGAGGTACGTGCCCGAGCGCTGAGGGCGAGCCAGCCGCCTGCGCGCGTCCCGCCGCCCCTGCGAGCCCGCCACCCGCGGCGGCCGCTCACGGCGCGGCTACGGCCCTGAGCCGATCCAGAACGAGGGCGCGGCGCTCGAGGTCGTCAGGGCCGCGACGACGCGTCCGCCGCTCACTGCAACCCGGACCATCCGGCTGTCGACGGACGGGACACCGGCCGCTGCCGTCCACGCCGAGTCGTCCCACGACGTTCCATCGCGCGAGGCCCAGACCGTGTAGGTGGTGGCGAGGTACCCATCGGCGACGGCCGTGACCGCGCAGCAGCCGCTGTCCGGCGTCGGGCCTGTGGCAGGAGCCCACGTCCTGCCGCCGTCGCTCGAGACGAACACGAGGGCGCCCTGCGACGACGGCTGGTCCCCCAGCGCCACCAGCCGCGAGCCCTGCGCCGCGACGCTCCACAGGGCGACCCCGGCACCGCCAGTGACGGCGGAGGGGGTCCAGGTTCGGCCGTCCTCCGACAGCCAGGCCCCGGCGTCGGCGGTCTGCGCGCTTGCCTCCGGCGTCGGGTGCGGGTTGGACCAGCCCACCGCGACGAAGCCCGTGCCGCTGGGCGCCACGCCGATGACGCCCGCGTCCTGACTCGCGACGCGTGACCCGACGTGCTGCCACGCGTGCGCCGGATCCGAGCTGACCCACGGCGTCACGCCGATGCCGTCCCCCACGGCCACGAACCCAGCCGAATTCGCGGCCACGGGGCTCGCGTCGAGCAGCCCATCGGCGCCCGACGCGGGCAGGCGCGTCCAGGAGATGCCGTCGGGGGACGACCAGATGCCGGGCCGCTTCGGGGCGGGGGCGCCGCCGGCGGCCACGATCGCGCTCTCATTGCCCGCGATCGACATGACCCAGGCGCCTCGGCTGTCGGGGAGCGGGCCGACCACCGTCCAGGACTCGCCGTCCACCGACCGCAGCACAATGGCGGACTGCTCCTCCTGGGAGCTCAGGATCGCGATGAATGCGCCGTCCGGGGCCACCCCGAGGGCGATCCTCCAGCGCACGGCACCAAGGGCGCGCAGGTCGGGCGCCGCCACCTTCCTCCAGGCCGACGGGAGCAAAGCGGCGGGGGCGCTGACCGTGCCGGTGACGGGAGCGGCGGTTGGCGGGAGGGCGGCCGTGGACGCCGTGGCGCGGATCGTGCACCTGGCCGAGCCCGGCGACAGGGCCGAGGCGGTCCCGAACACCACCCGCACGATCAGGAGCGTCGCCGCGGGCGCCACCACCACGCGCGAGGTGCAGCGCGACGCGAGCACCCCCGGCGTGGCAGGCCCGTCGGTCGCCATGATCTGGGTGGACACCGACCACACGACCAGGTGCGCCCCCGCCGCGACCAGCGGCAGGTCGCCGTCGGGGGGTGCTCCCAGGACCATGTCGCCCACCGTCTGCCACGTCGGGTCCGTGCTCGCCGGCTCCCAGCCCGGCTTGGCGGCGAGGTCGGTCCCGTCGGGCAGCACGCTGAGTCGGGCCGTGCACACGAACTGGCTGTCGCAGCCGGGCCTGCCCTCGAGCAGGACGCGGACGCGGGCGCCCGCGGGCGGCAGCGCGGAGGGGCTGGCCGGCGGCGCCTGGAGCGGCGACGGCTCAGACGCCGGGCCGGGCGTGCGGGTCGCCTCAGCCGGGCTGCTCGCCGGCTGCTGGCTGGGCGGCGCGGCGCAGCCTGCGAGCATCAGTGCGAACAGCGTCCCCACGCCCAGCAGCTGCCGCAGACGGCTCAAGCGGACCCCCTTCTCGCTCCGGATGCGGGCCGGACGCGAAGCGTGCGGACGAGGTTCCGGAGGGCCCAGGCGCGGCCTCCCATCGGCCGGGATTCACGCCCGCGCGTGGTATGCTCCGGCCCCGACCGGGAACCGGAAGGGCGCTGTGCTGTGCGCCGACTGGTCGTGTCCCCGTCGCCGACCGAGAGGACCATGGCCGCAGTACGCCCCGCACCCGGACCCCGCGTCGGCCGCGGCCGGCGCCGTGTCGGGCGTGACCATCGGGCGCCGATCCTCAACCGCGAGCTGTCGTGGCTCGAGTTCAACGCCCGCGTGCTCCACGAGGCGCGCGACGCGCGCAACCCGCTGCTGGAGCGCGTGAAGTTCCTGGCCATCTTCGCGAGCAACCTCGACGAGTTCTTCCAGGTCCGCGTGTCCGGCCTCCGGCGCCAGGTCCGCGCCGGCGCGACCGCGGTTTCGTCGGACGGGCTGACCCCATTCCAGCAGCTCGACGCTATCCGGGACCGGGTCCGCACGCTGATCACCGAGCACGCGTCCATCTGGGCTTCGATCCAGGCAGCGCTCGCTGCCGAGGGCGTGGCCATTGTGGACTACGACGAGGTCCCCGAGCACCACGAGAACCTCCGGCGCCGATTCCACGACGAGATCTTCCCGGTGCTCACCCCGCTCGCGGTGGACCCGGGCCACCCGTTCCCGTACATCAGCACGCTCTCGCTCTCGATCGCCGCCGGCCTGCGCGACCCGGACACCGGCGAGATCCGCTTCGCCCGGGTCAAGATCCCGCCCAGCCTGCCCCGCCTGTTCGCGGTCGAGCGCGACAAGTTCGTGCTCCTCGACCAGGTCATCGAGGCAAACCTCGACGAGCTGTTCCGGGGCATGGAGATCATGGAGACCCACCTGTTCCGGGTCACGCGCGACGCGGACATCACGGTCGAGGAGGACGAGGCGGACGACCTGCTGCTCGCCATCGAGGAGGAGGTCCGCCGCCGGCGCTTCGGCGAGGCGGTCCGGCTCGAGGTCGAGCGCTCGATGCCCGAATCGACGCGCCAGATCCTCGTGAAGGGGATCGGCGTCCGCGACGAGGACTGCTTCGACGTCGCGGGGATGCTGGACCTCACCGCGCTGTGGCAGCTCGTCGACCTCGACCGGCCCGACCTCAAGGCGCCGCCATACGCGCCGGTGGTCCCCGCCCGCCTCCAGCCGCCCGACGAGGACGAGCCCGCCGACGTGTTCGCCCAGATCCGGGCCGGCGACATCCTGGTCCACCACCCGTACGAGTCCTTCACGGCCACGGTGGAGCGGTTCCTCATCCAGGCGGCGAACGATCCCGACGTCCTCACGATCAAGCAGACGCTCTACCGCACGTCGGGCGACTCCCCCACCGTCCAGGCGCTGATCGACGCGGCCGGGCGCGGCAAGCAGGTTGTGGTCCTGGTCGAGATCAAGGCGCGGTTCGACGAGGCGAACAACATCATCTGGGCCCGCAAGCTCGAGCAGGCCGGCGCCCACGTCGTGTACGGCGTCCTCGGCCTCAAGACCCACAGCAAGGTCCTGCTGGTCGTCCGGCGCGAGGGCTCGGGCCTCCGGCGCTACGTCCACATCGGCACCGGCAACTACAACAGCAGGACCGCCCGGCTGTACGTGGACCTGGGCCTCCTCTCGTGCCGCGAAGAGCTCGGGGCTGACGTCACGGACCTGTTCAACACGCTCACCGGCCTCTCCCGCCAGCGCGTCTTCCGCCGGCTCTTGGTCGCGCCGATCACGCTGCGCACGCGGTTCCTCGAGCTCGTGGAGCGCGAGATCGCGTACGCGAAGGCCGGCCACCCCGCGCGGATCGTGCTCAAGGTCAACTCCCTGGTCGACACACAGGTCGTCGAGGCCCTGTACGAGGCGTCCCGGGCAGGCGTCCACGTCGATCTCATCGTCCGCGGCGGCTGCAGCCTGCTGCCGGGGATCCCCGGGGTCTCGGACCGGATCCGCGTGCGGTCGATCATCGGCGAGTTCCTCGAGCACTCGCGGATCTGGATGTTCGCCGGCGCCGGCCGGCCGGAGTGGTACATCGGCTCTGCCGACCTGATGGAGCGGAACCTCGACCGGCGCGTCGAGGTGGTCACGCCGGTCGAGGACCACGGGCTCCAGGCGAGGCTGGCGCGGATCATCGAGGTCATGCTCAACGACGACCGCCGATCATGGCAGCTCCAGGCCGACGGCCAATGGCTGCGCACGGAGGTCATCGAGTCCCGGGAGGGAACGGTGGACACGTTTGCCGTCCTCAAGGAGGACGCCGCGGTCGCGGCAGCCCAGGCCGTCGAGCCGATGCGGCCGCAGGTCAAGACGGGCTCCATGGACCCCAGGGCATGACCCAGACCGAGGCGGAGCCCCCGATGGAGGTGGAGCTCAAGTTCCGCATGACGGACGCGGCGACGGGCGAGCGGCTCATCGCCGGCGACGAGCTGGGCGGGTTCAGGGCGCTCGGGCCGGCGCGGACGGCGGAGATCGAGGACCGCTACGTCGACACCGCCGACGGGGCGCTGGCGCAGGCGGGGTACGCGGGCCGCCTCCGGAGCGGCGACGGCGGCACGGTGATCACGCTCAAGGGCCTGCGGCGCGTGGACGACGGTGGCGTGGTCCACCGGCGCGAGGAGCTCGAGGGACCGGCCGTCGAGGGCCAGCCCGCCGCATCGTGGCCAGCCTCGGACGCGAGGGACGCCGTCGTCCGCCTGGCGGGCGACGAGGCGCTGGGCGAGACCGCCCAGATCCGCCAGACGCGGCGCAAGCGCGACTACGGGCGCGACGGCGCGGTTGTCGAGGTGTCGGTCGACGACGTCTCGGTGATGGCCGCGGGCCGGGTCGTCGAGCGCTTCGCCGAGCTCGAGCTGGAGCTGCGCGAGGGCGGCGAGGCGGCGCTGGAGCCGCTGGTCGACCTGCTGTCCGAGATCGAGGAACTGGTCCCGGCGCAGACCTCCAAGCTGGAGCGGGCGCTGGCCGCGGTCCATCGCGAGGAGCCGCCGGCCATGGTCGGCAGCGCTGCGCCTGCGGCGGTCACTGTGACGGTGCCCGAGCGCGACAAGGCGCTGCAGCCGGCCGGCGACGAGCGCCCGGCGCCCCGTCTCACCGCGGGCAAGACGCCCGGCGTGCTGGCCGACGACCACCTCGCGGAGGCCGGGCGAAAGGTCCTGCGCTTCCACCTCGCGCGCATGTTCGCCCGCGAGGCCGGGACCCGCGAGGGCCGCGAGGCCGAGGATCTCCACGCCATGCGCGTGGCGACCCGCCGCCAGCGGGCCGCATGGCGGGTCTTCGGCCCGGCCTTCGACGAGCGGCGGACGCGGCGCCACCGCCAGCGGCTGCGCGACGTGGCTGCCGACCTCGGGGCGGTGCGCGACCTCGACGTCCTGATCGAGGCGGCCGAGGCCTACCAGACGGGCCAGAGCGCCAAGGAGGCCGCCGCGTTCGAGCCGCTCATCACCACCTGGCGAACCCGACGCGAGGCGGCCCGCGTGCTGCTGGTCCACGAGCTCGACTCGAAGCGGTACGCGAAGTGGACCGAGGAGTACGCCGCGTTCGTGCAGGCCGAGGGCGCGGGATCTCGGCCGGTGGGCCCGACCGAGCCCCACCGCGTCCGCGACGCGATGCCGTCGCGCATCTGGGCCGCGTACGAGGTCGTCCGCGCCTACGAGCCCGTGATGCGCTGGGCCGACGTCAACACCCTCCACGATCTCCGGATCGCCGCGAAATGGCTGCGCTACACGCTCGAGTTCGTGCGCGAGGCGCTGGGCGCCGACGCCGGGCCGGTCATCGAGAAGGTGGTGGCGCTCCAGGACCACCTCGGCTGGCTCCACGACGCCGACGTCGCCGCCGGGCTGGCCCGCACGTTCCTCGTGGAGCACGCGGGCGACCTCGACGAGATGGGGAGCGCCGCGATCGGGCGCTACCTCGTGGACCGCGAGCGCGAGCTGGCGCGGCTGCGCCGGACCGTCGGGACGACGTGGCGCGGCGTGTCGAGCCTCGCCTTCCGGCGCGCCCTCGGCCGCCTGGTCGCGGGGCTGTAGCCCGGCGGTCCAGTCGGCCGCCCAATCGGAGCCCTACTCGGATCCGTGCGCCTCCGTCCAGCCGAGCGCCAGCAGCGCGAGGCGGTCGCGCCACGCGGATCCCCCGCGGTAGGGGGCCAGGATCGCCCCTTCGCGGATGCCCGCCTCGGACACCCGCAGGCGATCGGCCCGATAGCGCTCGAGGACGGCGTCCACGATGATCGCGCCCGCGGGCAGGATCCGTGCCCGCTCCGGCCGGATGAGGTGCCGGGTGGCGGCCTCGCCGCTGCGCTCGACGGTCAGCATGGCGAGCGCCACCGCGATCCGCCGACGGGTCAGCGAGCGGTCCACGGCCGTCGCCGGCAGGAGGCGGAGCAGATTCGAGGCGGTGCCCCCGACGGCCACGATCTCGGCCGGGCTGGCCTCGGGCGCATCGCCGATCACCCTCGCGACCTCGCGGCGGAGCGCCTCGATCTCGGCCAGCGACGGCGGGTCGGACCGGACGAGCTCGCGCGTGAGCCGGGCGGCGCCCAGCGGCAGCCCCACGGCGTGGGCAAGGCCGTCGAGACCGACGGCGACGAACTCCGAGCTGCCCCCGCCGATGTCGACCAGGAGCAGCTCCCCGCTGACGGGGCTGCCGCCCGTCGCGCCGATGAGCGTCAGCAGGCCCTCCTCGGCGTGGTCGAGGACGTGGAGCGGGACGCCGATCCGACCCTCGACCTCGCGAACGACGGCGGGGCCGTCGGCGGCCCGGCGGAGCGGATCTGTCCCGACGATGGTGATCGTGGTGGCGCCGAGCTCACGAGCCCTCGTCGCGTACCGCCCCAGGACGGCGACGAGGGGGGCGCGCAGCGCATCGCCGAGGTAGCCCTCGGCCGCCACGCGATCGCCGAGGCCAAGGAACTCGGACTCGTCGAGCAGCGGGGCCACACGATGGCCGTCAATGGCGCCGACGAGGAGGTGGACGCTGGTCGCACCCACGTCGATCGAGGCCGCCACCTGCGAGCCGGGGTGGGCCACGACCTGGGCCGCGCCAGCTTGTGGCTCGAACGCCTCGGCGAGCAGGCCGACGGGAGCGGGAACCTCGCCAGCTGAGATCCGGGGGAGAAGCGCTGGCTCCACGTCTGCCTCGGGCGTTGGTTCCGTCCCAGACTCGCGCGGGGCTTCCGGTTCCGCTGGCTGTGCCTCCGGCGCGGCTTCGGCCCCGTACGCCCCGGTCTCCGCCAACGTCCCTCGTGCCGCCGCGGGTCCTACTGCGGCCTCGGTCTCGGCTTCGGGCTCCGCCTGGGGTGCGGGTCCGCCTTCGGCATCCGGCGCAGCTTCGGGCTCCGCCTGCGCAGCGGGTCCGCCTTTGGCATCCGGCGCAGCTTCGGGCTCCGCCTGCGCTGCGGGTTCTCCTGCGAGCTCGGTCGCGGCTTCGGGCTCCGCCTCGGTCTCGGCCTCGGGCTCCGCCTCGGGGGCGGCCTCGGGCGCCTGAGGGGCGACTGACGTGCCGTCGGACGGACCGGCGTCCGCGTGGCGCATCAGGCCGGCCGCCTCCTCGAGCACCGCCCTTGCAGCCGAGATGGCGGGCGGGGCGGCATCGTCGGAGCTCGTCGCCCGGCGTGCGCCTTTCGCCGTCTTCTTGCCTGCCTTCGCCTGCGCCTTGGCGGACTTGCGGGCCTTCGCGTCCGCCTTGGCCGACTTCGCCTCGGCCTTGGCCGCCGCGCGTGCCGCCTTTGCGCTCGCCGCAGCCTCGGCCCTGGCCGCCTTCCTCGCCTGCTTGGCAACCCGCTGCACGGCCCTGGCCTGCTTCTTGAGGCCCTTGGCCGCGCGCTTCGCCGCCTTGCGCTGCTCCTTGCTCGGTTCCGGGTTCGTTCCGGTCGTGTCGGCGGGAACCCCTCCCTCGCGCTCGTCCGAGCCCGTCATCGAACGCTCCTTGCCCATGCTGCGTCGGCGGCCGCCTCGCGAATGCCTGAAAGGAGAGTCTGCCGCAGGTCGCCCGATCGGGCGAGGCGAGCTCGCATTTCCCGGGCGGGCGGTCAGCGGAGCGGGAGGTGCCTCCGTTGACGTGTCGCTCACCCGGGCCGTGCCT
Source organism: Chloroflexota bacterium (assembly GCA_021783095.1). Classification (GTDB taxonomy): domain Bacteria; phylum Chloroflexota; class Limnocylindria; order Limnocylindrales; family CSP1-4; genus CAIXZV01. Next base: position 24,280 of record JAJXUG010000026.1, read on the forward strand.
ACACCCGGGCCGAGCTGCTCGACCGCGTGTGGGGAAGCCGGCGCGGAGCGGGACGGACCGTGGACGTCCACGTCCGCTGGCTGCGCTCGAAGATCGAGCCCGATCCCGACCAGCCCGCGACCTTCGTGATCGTCCGGGGCGTCGGCCACCGGCTGGATCCGGTCCGGCGTTAACGACCACTTAACCGACGGCTCACGGACCGTTGACCCGCGACCCAGATCGTTCCGCATGGAGAACGACACCAAGACCCGAGGGCTCGGCGCCTGCCGGCCCCGCAGGAGGGACAACGTTGATGACCTCATCGGCCAAGCGCCTCGGCGCCCTGGCCCTCGCCGCGACCGCGTTCGTCGCCGCTTGCGGCGGTGGAACTGCCGCGACCTCGCCGTCCGCCGCCGGATCGTCCGCGGCCGCCGGCGCATCGACCGGCGCTGCAGCGTCCGGCGTCGCGGGCCCGAGCGCCTGCGTTGACGGCAGCATCACCACGTCGGGCTCGACGGCCCTCCAGCCGCTCGTCGACGCCGCGGGCAAGGCCTACACCGCCGCGTGCCCCAAGTCCACGATCAGCGTCCAGGGCGGCGGCTCCGGCACCGGCCTCACGCAGGTCCTCCAGGGCGCCGTGCAGATCGGCGAGTCCGACGTGACCGCCGAGTCCAAGCTCAAGCCTGACGAGGCCAGCCAGCTCGTCGACCACGTCATCGTCCGCCAGGGCTGGGTCATGGTGGTCAACAACGACGTCACCGGCGTCACCAGCCTGACCACCCAGCAGGCGACCGGCATCTGGACCGGCACGATCACCAACTGGAAGGCCGTCGGCGGGCCGGACCAGGCCATCGTCCTGATCCTGCGCCCCGCCTCCTCCGGCACCCGCGCCACCTTCAAGTCGGTCGTCCTCAAGGGCGCCAACGAGGCCTCCGGCCAGGCCCTGACCGAAGACTCGAACGGGGCGGTCACGACCGCCGTCGGCACGACGCCCGGCTCGACGAGCGTCATCGGGTTCGCCTACTACCAGGCCAACAAGGACAAGGTCACCGCTGTCGGCCTCGACGGGGTCCAGGGGTCGGTGGCCACCATGCTCGACGGGACCTACAAGCTCCAGGCCTTCGGCCACATGTACAGCAAGGGCCAGCCCGACGGCCTGACCAAGTCGTTCCTCGACTACATGATGTCCGACCCCATCCAGAAGACGCTGATCCCCAGCCTCTTCTACGCCCCCGCCCAGTGATCCCTCGGCGGCGGGCGCCGGACTCCTCCTCGGCGCCCGCCGCCGCTCCCGCAACCGCCAGCTCCAGCCAGAGTCCGGAGCGCACGCAACCTTGACATCCCCCGCCGCCAGCCTCGCGACCACCGAGCTGGGCCTTCGTGCCCGGCTCGACCTGCCCCGCCGGATCACGCTCCTGGCGGCAGGCGTGATCGTGGCCATCGTGCTGCTGCTGCTGGTGTTCATCACCTGGAACGGCGTCCAGCTGTTCGTGGCCTCAGGCGTGCCGGTGGCGGAGATCTTCTCGCCGACGTGGCAGCCCGACGCCGGCAGCGGCCCGACGAGCTTCGGCCTGCTGCCGTTCATCGCTGGGACCCTCGGCGTCATGGCGGTGGCCGCGGTCATCGCCACGCCCCTCTCCGTCGGGCTCGCGCTGTTCATGGCCGAGGTGGCGCCGACGTGGGCGCGCCGGATCACCCAGCCCGCGATGGAGGTCTTCGTCGGCATCCCGAGCGTCGTCTACGGATGGCTCGGCCTGACGCTCCTCGTCCCCTACCTGCGCACGAACCTCCAGGGCCTCGGGTTCACGCTCGGCTTCTCCTGGTTCGCAGGCTCGCTGGTGCTCGCCCTCATGATCCTGCCGACCATCACGAGCATCAGCTATGACGCGTTCCTCGTCGTCCCGCGCGACATGCGCGCCGCCTCGATGGCGCTGGGCACCACGCGCTGGCAGGCGATCCGCCACGTCGTCCTGCCGGCCGCCGCCACGGGCATCGCCACCGCGGTCGTGATGGGGATGATGCGGGCCGCCGGCGAGGCGCTCGCGGTCCAGATGGTGATCGGCAACCGGCCCGTCATGCCCACCGGCCTCACCGCCCCGATGACCACCCTCACCAGCCAGATCACGCTGGACATGGGCAACACGGTGGCCGGCGAGCCGTGGAACCAGGCGCTCTGGACGATGGGCCTCGTCCTGCTGGTGATCTCGTTCACCTTCGTGGTCATCGTCCGGCGGCTGGCCGGGCGCCGGATCGCGGCATGAAGCGGATCCTGCTCGCGGACCGGCTGGCCACCGCCACGCTGTGGGCGGTGGCGCTGTTCGTGGTGGCCGTTTTGGTCGCCATCATCGCCCACTTCGTGCTCGCGTCGCTGCCGACGTTCTCGCTCGCGTTCCTGTTCAGCGACCCGAGCGACACGGAGATCGGCGGCGTTGGCCCGATCCTGTGGAACTCGATCTACATGCTCGCGCTCACGATGCTGTTCTCGACCCCGCTGGGGATCCTCGGCGGCATCTACATGGCCGAGTACGCCGGCGAGGGCCGGCTGACCAACGTCATCCGCTTCTCGCAGGAGCTGATCTCGTCGGTCCCCTCGATCGTCGTGGGCCTGTTCGGCTTCGCGCTCTTCGTCTCGGCCACGCACTGGGGCTTCAGCGCGCTGGGCGGCGCGCTGACGCTCATGGTGTTCAACCTGCCGCTGCTGCTCCGGCTCTCCGAGCAGGCGATCCGCGCGGTGCCCGCCGATGAGCGCGCCGCGAGCCTGGCGCTCGGCGCCACCAAGTGGCAGACGATCCGGCACGCGGTGCTGCCCGTGGCCATCCCGGGGATCGTGACGGGGATCGTGCTCACGGCCGGGCGCGTGTTCGGCGAGGCCGCGGCGCTCCTGTTCACGGCCGGCCTCGCCACGCCGACGCACTACAACTTCGCCAATCTCAACCTCTTCGACCCGCAGTCGCCGTGGAGTCCGCTCCGGCCCGCGACAACGCTCTCGGTGTTCATCTGGAAGTCGAACTCCGAGGGCCTCGGCAACTACGTCCAGCAGGTTGCCGACATGAGCGCGATGGTGCTGGTCGTCATGGTCCTCGTGTTCAACCTCGCCTCCCGCTGGCTGGGCCGTGCGCTCCAGCGGCGTGTCAGCGGCCTCTAGCATGGACAGCAAGCAGGGAGCCAGCCCCGTGACCACCACCATCGCGCCGGTGACCGTGAAGCCCGCCGCCCCGCTGCCGGTCCTGCCGTCGCTCCAGCCGGCGCTGACCGGCATCGACCCGCACGCCCCGATCAAGCTGCGGGCGCGGGACGTGAAGATCAGCTACGGCGCCCGGGTCGCCGTCCGCGACGTGACCCTCGACGTGCAGGAGCACTCGGTCATGGCGTTCATCGGGCCGTCAGGGTGCGGCAAGAGCACGGTCCTGCGCTGCTTCGACCGCATGAACGACCTGATCCCGGACGCCGCGGTCCAGGGCACGATCGAGCTCGACGGCCAGGACATGTACGCGTCGGGCGTGCTCCCGGTGGAGGTCCGCCGCAAGGTGGGCCTGGTCTTCCAGCGGCCGAACCCGTTCCCGATGTCCATCTACGAGAACGTGGCCTACGGCCCGCGCCGCTTCGGCCAGAAGGACAGGGCCAGGCTCAACGAGGTCGTGGAGCGCTCCCTCCGCCACGCCGCCCTCTGGGACGAGGTCAAGGACGACCTCCGCAAGAGCGGCCTGGCGCTTTCGGGCGGCCAGCAGCAGCGCCTGTGCATCGCGCGCACGCTCGCGACCGACCCCGAGGTCATCCTGATGGACGAGCCCTGCTCGGCGCTCGACCCGATCGCGACCCTCAAGATCGAGGAGCTGATCGCCCAGCTCAAGGTCGACTACACGATCGTGATCGTCACCCACAACATGCAGCAGGCCGCCCGGGTGAGCGACTGCACCGCGTTCTTCACGCTCGGCGAGGACCGCGCCGGGTACCTTGTGGAGCTGGACGACACCCAGAGGATCTTCACCAACCCCGCCCACCAGCTGACCGAGGACTACGTGTCCGGCCGCTTCGGCTGAGACGAGGAGACCGAGCATGACCGAGGAGACGACCTCCGCCGCACGCGAGCATCGCGAGCCCGTGGTGTTCTCGCACCCGACGCGCAGCACCTACGACCACGAGGTGGCCGAGGTCAAGGACAACATCCTGCGCATGGGCTCGCTCGTGGAGGCCCAGATCCGCGCCGCGATCGACGCCCTGGTCACCCACGATGCGGACGCCGCGCTCAAGGTGATCATCGACGACCGGCTGATCAACGAGGTCCAGCGCAAGGCGACCGCCATGATCGCCGCTGTCATCGCGACCCAGGCCCCCGTGGCGCGGGACCTGCGCTATCTCCTCACGCTCGACCACGTCAGCTACGAGCTCGAGCGCATGGGCGACCACGCGGGCTCGGTGGCCAAGCAGTCGCGCAAGCTGGCGCCCTTCGCCCCGATCAAGGACTACGTCAAGCTGCCCGACCTGGGACAGCGCGTGGCCGACCAGGTGCGCGGCATCGTCCGGGCCCTGGTGGACGTCGACGACACGCGCGCCCGCGAGGTCGCCAGGCTCGATGACGACATCGACGACCTGTACCACGCGATCTTCGCCGACTGCCTGGACCTGATGCGCGCCGACCCGGCCAACGTGGACCCCTGCACGCGGATCCTGTTCGCGGCCCACTACCTCGAGCGGATCGGCGACCGCGTGACCAACATCGCTGAGGACATCGTGTTCCTTGCCTCCGGCGAGGTGGAGGACCTCAACCCCTAGCCGGGGCCTACACTTTGGCCGAGGCGCATGCGAGGATGCCGCCGCCCTGGGAGGACCGATGATCGCGCTCCACCTGCTCCGACACGGGCACGCCGGGGACCCCGCCAAGTGGGACGGCGACGACGCCGCGCGGCCGCTGTCCGAGAAGGGCCGTCGCCAGGCGAAGGACCTCGGGGGCCTGCTCGCGGTGATCGACGAGCCGCCGGACCTGTTCATCACCTCGCCCAAGGTCCGCTCGACCCAGACCGCCGAGATCGTCGCCAAGGCGATGCGCAACCGCGTCAAGGTGGTCGTCGACGACCGGCTCGGCGGGCCGCTCGAGCCCGAGATGCTCAATGCGATCCTGGACGACGCGGGCCCCGCATACCGGCCGTGCCTGGTGGGCCACGACCCCGACTTCTCGGAGCTCCTGGGCAGCCTGATCGGCACCTCCGCGATCCCGATGCGCAAGGCGTCGCTGGCCCGGATCGACTTCCCCGGCGACGACGTGGCCGCCGGCAAGGGCACGCTCCGCTATCTGCTGCCGCCGGAGCTCGTGCCGGGCTGAGGGGACCCTGCTAGGTCCGCTCCCAGCGCCAGGACATCGTGTGCGTCATCGGAGCGTCGGGCGTCACCACGTCGGGGTCTGCGTTCGCCGCGTCCGGCGGGCCCGACTGGGGCTCCACGCAGATCGCGTGGGCGGGCTGGTTGTAGACCACCCACCAGTCGCACGTCGAGGACAGCGTCAGCGCCAGGCCGGGCCAGGCCAGGACCGGGTCTGAACGGAGCCCCGTGAAGCAGTCGTCCCAGGGCCCTTCCGGCGGCGCCACGCGCTCACCGGTCGGGATCCCCTCCCCGTCCCGGACCAGCATCTCGGCCGCGTCGAACGAGAGGGCGGCGGGCTCGCTGCCGGGCTCCAGCGCGCGTCGGAACCAGGGGTGCCAGCCCATGGCCACCGGCATCGGCTCGTCCGCCTCGAGCGTCATCTCCACGTCGAGCCCGTCCTCGCGCACGGCGAGCCGCTGCGAGACGCGCCCGCGGAACGGCCAGCGCTCGTCGAGGTCGATCGAGATGGCGTCCGGCCCGTCCACGCGCCACGGCCGGTCGAACACGACGCCGTGGAGCGCGTGGGGCGGCGCCGCGAGCGGCAGCTGGTGGGCGGCCCCGGCGAACGAGAACCGCCCGTTGCGGATCCGGCCGGCCCAGGGCGCCATCGGGTAGGCGCCCCAGTAGACGGGCCCCATCGGGTGCCCGCCGACCAGCAGCTCGCGCCCGCCGACGCTCACCTGCCCGATCCGGCCCCCGTGCGCCGGCCGGACGACGACGCGCACGTCGCCCGCATGCAGGTCCAGCACGGTCTCGCCCGGCTCGGGCGGCGTGGAGCCGTAGCCCTCGATGGAGGTCATCAGCCCCCCTTGCCTCGTCGTCACGCGTCGCGGCTCTTGCCCCGCACGTCAAAGTACACCGCGACGAGCAGCACCAGGGCCTGGACCATGAACTGGTAGTCGATCTGGATGCTCATGATGCCCATGCCGATGTTCAGCAGGCCGAAGAACAGGGCGCCGATGACGGTGCCCGCCACGGTGCCGACACCTCCGTAGGCCGACGCGCCGCCGACGAACGTCGCGGCGATGACCGAGAGCTCGAAGCCATAGCCTGCCTTGGGGGTGGCCGAGTTGAGGCGGGCGGCAATGATGATGCCGCCGAGCGCGGCGAGCACGCCCATGTTGACGAACGAGAGGAAGACCATCAGCTTCGAGTTCACGCCCGACAGCATCGCCGCCTTGGAGTTGCCGCCGACGGCGTAGATCCGGCGCCCGATGACCGTCCGCATCGTCACGAACATGTACAGGCCGATCAGCAGGAACGCCACCAGCGCCACGATCGGCAGGCCCTTGTAGCCCGCCAGCCGGTAGGCGATGAACATGATGCCGAGGATGACGAGGGCGTTGCGGATCCAGAACTGGCGCACGGAGGGGACCCGGAAGCCGTACTTGACCTGCTCCCGGCGCGACCGCCAGCCGAGGAACACGATGAACGCGCAGAGCAGGGCGCCGAGGACCAGCGTGGTCAGCTGGAGCGAGTCGCCCCCGAGCGGGAGGACCAGCTTGAGGTCGCCGAACACCGGGAGGTTCGTCAAATTGGCGAGGACGATGTCCTTGGGCCCGAACGGATCCGGGATGCTGCCGATCGCCTCGGGGATGAAGCCGGCCGAGATCGCGCGGAAGCTCTCGGGGAAGGGGCCCACCGGCTGGCCGCCGAGCATGAACAGCGTGGCGCCCCGGAACAGGAGCATGCCGGCCAGGGTCACGATGAACGACGGGACCCGCAGGTACGCGACCCACCAGCCCTGGAAGCCGCCGATCAGGCCGCCGGCGATGAGCGTGATCAGGACCGCCAGGATGGGGTCGGTCTGGATGTGGCCGAGTCCGGGCACGTCGACGCCCACGATGAGCACGGCGACAACGGCGCCCAAAAAGCCGGCGACCGAGCCCACCGAGAGGTCGATGTGGCCGATGACGATGATCAGCAGCATCCCCAGGGCCATCACGAGGATGTAGCCGTTCTGGAGGAAGACGTTGGTCACGTTGAGCGAGCGGAGCATGATGCCGCCCGTCGTGATCTGGAAGAAGAGGACGCCCAGGAGCAGGGCGAGCAGCATGCCGCCCTGGCCGACGCCCGAGCGGAGCGTCTTGACGATCCCGCGGGCCACGGCCGGCTCCTCGGGCGCCACCGTCGGAATGGGGGTTGCTTCGACGGGAACGCTCACAGCACGACTTCCTCAGCTCCTGCGCGGGCGAGCCGCATGATGGCCTTCATGATCGCCTCCTGGCTCGCCTCGGCCGCCGACATCTCGGCGGCGATGCGGCCCGCGGCCATGACGTAGATGCGGTCCGAGACGCCCAGGACCTCGGGCAGCTCGGACGAGATGATGATCACGGCCTTCCCCTCGGCCGCCAGGCGGTTGATGATCGTGTAGATCTCGTACTTGGCCCCCACGTCGATGCCGCGGGTGGGCTCGTCGAGGATCAGCACATCCGGGTCCGCGAACAGCCACTTGGCCAGGACGACCTTCTGCTGGTTGCCGCCCGACAGGTTCATCGCGGCCTGCTTGACGCTCGGCGTCTTGATCGCGAGCGCGTCGCGGAACTCGTTGGCGACGCGGATCTCCTTGGGCCCGACCAGGACCCCCGAATGCGACACACCCCCGAGGTTGGCCAGCGTGATGTTCGTCTTCACGTCGCTCATCAGGACCAGCCCGTAGGTCTTGCGGTCCTCGGTGGCGTACGCGATCCCGTGGGCGACCGCCCTGGGGATCGTGCTGACGTCCACCTCGACGCCGTCCTTGAGCACCTGGCCGCCGACGAACCGGCCCCAGGACCGCCCGAAGACGCTCATCGCGAACTCGGTCCGCCCGGCGCCCATCAGGCCCGCGATGCCCACGACCTCGCCCTTGCGGACGTTGAGGCTGACGTCGTTGATGACCATCCGGTCCTCGTAGACCGGGTGCGCGACCTTCCAGTTGCGGACCTCGAAGGCGATGTCGCCGATCTTCGCCTCGCGCGGCGGGAACCGGTGGGTCATGTCCCGGCCGACCATGCCCCGGATGATCCGGTCCTCGGTCACGTGCTCGCTCTGGGCGTCAAGCGACTCGATGACCGCGCCGTCGCGGAGGATGGTGATCGTGTCCGCGACGGACTCGACCTCCTTGAGCTTGTGGGAGATCAGCACGCAGGCGATGCCCTGGGCCCGGAACTCGCGGAGCAGCTGCAGCAGCTTCTGTGAGTCGTTCTCGTTCAGCGACGAGGTGGGCTCGTCGAGGATCAGGAGCTCGACGTTCTTGGACAGCGCCTTGGCGATCTCGACCAGCTGCTGCTTGCCGACGCCCAGCCGGCTGATCTTGGTGTCGGGGGTCTCGTCGAGGCCCACCTTGTCCAGCAGCGCCTTCGCCTTGGAATGGGACAGGCCCCAGTTGATGACGCCCCGGGTCGTCTGCTCGTTGGCGAGGAAGATGTTCTCGGTGATCGAGAGGTGCGGGATGAGCGCCAGCTCCTGGTGGATGATGACGATGCCCTTGCGCTCGCTCTCGCGCACCCCGGCGAAGCGGCACTCCTCGCCCTTGTAGAAGAACTGGCCCTCGTAGGTGCCGTGCGGGTAGACGCCGCTGACGACCTTCATCAGCGTCGACTTCCCGGCGCCGTTCTCGCCGACCAGCGCGTGGATCTCGCCGGGGCGGACGGAGAAGCTGACGTCCTTGAGGGCCCGGACGCCCGGAAACTCCTTCGTGATGCTCCGCATCTCGAGCAGGACGTCGCTCACTCGACCCGCCGCCTCCAACTGCAAGCCTCCTGATATGAGAAGCGGGTGTGCGGGGCTTGACCGCCGCACACCCGCGCTTGATCGACTAAGCCTACTTCAGCTGGTCAGCGGTGTAGTAGCCGCTGTCGACCAGCTCCTTCTGGACGTTGTCCTTGGTGACGAGGACCATGTCGAGGAGGTGCGAGGGGACGACCTTGACGCCGTTGTCGTACGTCTTGGTGTCGTTGACGTCGACCGTGCCGCCCTTGAGCATCTGGTCAACCATCGTGGCGGCGGACTTGGCCAGCAGGCGGGTGTCCTTGAACACGGTGCTGGTCTGCTCGCCCGCGAGGATCGACTTGACGGACGGGAGCTCGGCGTCCTGGCCGGAGACCACGGGGCCGGGCTTGTCGGCCGAGTAGTAGCCGACGGCCTTGAGCGAGGCGATGATGCCGCGGCTGATGCCGTCGTACGGCGACAGGACGGCGTCGACCCTCTTGTCCGAGTAGAACGTGGACAGGATGTTGTCCATGCGGGCCTGCGCCGTGGCGCCGTCCCAGCGGAGCGTGCCGATCTGCTCCGGGAACTTGGTCTGCTTGCTCTGGACGACGAGGACGCCCTTGTCGATGTAGGGCTGCAGGATGGACATGGCGCCGTTGAAGAAGAACCCGGCGTTGTTGTCGTCCGGGGAGCCCGCGAACAGCTCGAGGTTGAAGGGGCCGGTCTTGCCCGCGTCGAGGCCCAGGGACTGGACGATCGAGGTGGCCTGGAGGACGCCGACCTTGAAGTTGTCGAACGTCGTGTAGTAGTCCACGTTCTTGCTGTTGCGGATCAGGCGGTCGTAGGCGAGGACCTTGATGCCCCCGTCGGCGGCCTTCTGCAGGGTGTCGGTGAGCGTGGTGCCGTCGATGGCGGCGATCACGAGCACCTTGGCGCCCTTGGTGATCATGTTCTCGATCTGCGACACCTGGGTCGGGATGTCGTCCTCGGCGAACTGCAGATCGGTGTCGTAGCCCATGCCCTTGAGGCTGGCCACGAGGTTGTCCCCGTCGGCGATCCAGCGGGCGGAGGACTTGGTTGGCATCGCGATGCCGATGAGGCCCCCGGCGGTGGCCTGCGAGGCGACGGCGGAAGCGGCGGCCTGCGAGGCGGGGTCCACCGAGGCGGCGGCCTGCGAGGCAGCAGCCTGCGACGGCGCGGTCGAGGCAGCGCCGCCACCACAAGCCGCAACGAGAGCACCGGCCAGGATGGCCACGCTCAGGAACTTCTTCATCGGTGTCCTGCTCTCCTCCTGCGACGGCACCCTTGGCCGCCTTCTGCTTGGCACGGACCGGCTCGTCGCGGCATGCCGCGCGCCCCTCAGGAGCGCGGTCGGGGTCGAATTGCCCGTCCGCTCACTCCGGCCATCTGGTGCCGTTATCGTTCCCGTGAACGATAACGGCCGCAATCCTAGGGTGCCCCATCTGCACCCGTCAAGGGTCTTTTCGCATCCCTCCCGACACCGACCGCATGGAGGCCCGGGTGGCACGCGAGCGCCTACAGGCCCCGCCCCAGCGACCAGTAGAGGTCGCTCCAGCGCAGCTGGTCGCGGAACGCGTCGAGCGTCGTGTGCTCGTCGATGACCAGCAGCTCCGTCCCCGTCATCGAGGCGAAGTCGCGCAGGTGCTCCGGCGTCACGTCGAAGGCGAGGCTCGTGTGGTGGGATCCGCCGGCGTGGATCCAGGCGGCGGCGCCCGTGCGCAGGTCGGGCCGCGGCCGCCAGACGGCGCGCGCGACCGGCAGCTTTGGCAGGTCGTGCTCGGGCGCCACGACGTCGACCACCGCGGCCACCATGCGGAAGCGCTGGCCCATGTCCGTGACGCAGGCGGCGACCGCGGTCCCGGTGTGGGCGGTGAACACCAGCCGGACCGGGTCCTCCTTGCCGCCGATGCCCAGCGGATGGATCTCCAGGCGCGGCCGCTCGCGGCTGATCGACGGGCAGACCTCGAGCATGTGGGCGCCGAGGATCACGTCGTCGCTGCCGCCGGACAGGTGGTACGTGTAGTCCTCCATGAACGAGGTCCCGCCGGGCAGCCCGGCCGACATCACCTTCATGGCCCGGACCATGGCCGCGGTCTTCCAGTCGCCCTCGCCGCCGAAGCCGTAGCCGTCGGCCATCAGGCGCTGGACGGCGAGCCCGGGCAGCTGCCGCAGCCCGTGGAGGTCCTCGAACGTGTCGGTGAAGGCGGTGAACCCGCCCGCCTCGAGGAACCCGCGCAGCGCGACCTCCTGGCGGGCGCCGTAGCGCAGGCTGTCCGCGCGGTCACCCCCGGGCTGCAGCTCGGCCACGACCTCGTACTCGTCGAGGTACCGCGCGACCAGCGCATCGACATCCGCATCGGACGTCGCGTCGATCGCGGCGGCCAGGTCGCCCACGCCCCAGGTGTTGATCGCGAAGCCGAACTTGCGCTGCGCCTCGACCTTGTCGCCCTCGGTGACCGCGACCTCGCGCATGTTGTCGCCGAAGCGGGCGATCCTGCCGCTCTGCCAGTCGGCCCGCGCGGACGCCGCCCGGGTCCAGGTCCCGATCTGCGCCTGGACCGACGCCTCGCCCCAGTGGCCCACGACCACCTTGCGCTCGATGCGCAGCCGGGCGGCCAGGAACCCGAACTCGCGGTCGCCGTGGGCGGCCTGGTTCAGGTTCATGAAGTCCATGTCGATGTCGGCCCAGGGGATCTCGCGGTTGAACTGCGTGTGCAGGTGGAGGAAGGGCTTCTGGAGCGCCTCGAGCCCGGCGATCCACATCTTGGCCGGGCTGAAGGTGTGCATCCAGGTGATGAGGCCGACGCAGGCCGGGTCGAGGTTGGCCTCGGCGACCAGGCGGCGGATGCCGTCGGCGCCGGTCAGGACCGGCTTGAACACCACGCGCACCGGGATCGCCGGCGCGTCGTCGAGCGCCGTCGCGATGGCCTGGCTGTGCCGCGCCACCGTGTCGAGCACCTCGGGGCCGTAGAGGTGCTGGCTGCCGGTGACGAACCAAACCTCGTACGCGGCGAGGTCGAGCATCGAATCCTCCTCAGCGGGCCGGCGCGGGGCGCTGGCCGTAGACGTTCAGGTAGCGGTCGTGGAGCCTCGCGACCATGTCGGGCGGGATCTCGTCGGGCTGGCCCAGCTGGAGGGCCAGGAACACGGTCGCCGCGATGTCCTCGACCATGACCGCCGACTTGACGGCGGCCTTGGCGCTCGCGCCGATGGTGAACACGCCGTGGTTCTTGAGCAGCACGGCAGTCGAGGGGCCGATGGCGTCCACGATCAGCCGCCCGATCGAGTCGTCGCCGATGAGGGCAAACCCGGCGCACGGGATGGGGCAGCCGAACTCGTCGGCCTGGGCGGTCAGGTACACCGGGATGGACCGGCCGACGGCGGCGAACGCGGTGGCGTAGCGCGAGTGCGTGTGGACCACCCCGTTGACGTCGGGGCGGTGGCGGTACACGTACAGGTGGCTCGCGGTGTCCGAGGACGGCGCCTGCCGGCCCTCCACCACGTTCCCGTCGAGGTCGACGACCACCATGGACTCGGCGGTGAGCTCGCCGTACCGGACGCCCGAGGGCTTGATCGCGACGAGCCCGGTCCCGGGGTCGCGCGCCGAGACGTTGCCGCCGGTCCAGGCGACGAGGTTGTTGCGCGGCAGCTCGTCGTGGAGCTCCACGAGCTGCTCGCGCAGCGCGGCGAGGAGCATCAGCGGACGCCTGCCTTGGCCCGCGCGCGCAGGCCACGGAGCCGCTTCATCACGTCGTTGCCGCCGCGGCCGAAGTAGTCGTGCAGCGCGAGGTACTCGGCGTGGAGCGCGTCGTACACCTCGCGGTGGGCGGGGTTGGGCTCGTAGGCCACCTCGGACAGGCGGGCCATGGCGGCCGCCGCGGCCTCGATGGATGCGAAGCCGCCCGCCTCGGGGCCGGCCGCCACGGCGCCGAACATCGCGGCGCCCAGGGCGGGCACCTGGTCCGTCTCGGGGATCCGGAACGTCTTGCCGGTGACGTCGGCGTAGACCTGCATGATGAACGGCGACTTCTGGGGCAGCCCGCCCGCGGCGACCACCTCGCTGACCGGCACGCCGTTCGCGGCGAGGTCGTCGATGATCACCCGGGTCCCGAACGCGGTGGCCTCGACCAGGGCGCGGTAGATCTCGGGCGCGGTGGTCGCGAGCGTGGCGCCCACGAGCAGCCCGCCGAGCTCGGCGTCCACGAGCACGCTGCGGTTGCCGTTCCACCAGTCGAGCGCGAGCAGCCCGCTCTCGCCCGGCGCGAGCCTCGCGGCCTCCTCCTGGAGCAGCGTGTGGATGTCGATGCCGCGCTCCCGCGCCGCGGCGAAGTAGCGCTCCGGGACCGCGTGCTCCACGAGCCAGGCGAAGTGGTCGCCGACGCAGCTCTGGCCCGCCTCGTAGCCGAAGAAGCCGGGCAGGATCCCGTCCTCGACGTACCCGCACATGCCGGGCACGACGTGCTCGTCCGGGGCGAGGACCATGTGGCAGGTGCTGGTGCCCATGATCGCGACCATGCGGCCCGACTCGATGACGGTCGCGGCGGGAACCGCCACGTGCGCATCGACGTTGGCGACGGCGACCGCCGTCCCCGGCCGCAGGCCCGTCCACGCCGCGGCTTCGGCCGTGAGGCCGCCGGCGCGATCGCCGGTGCGGGCGATCTCGCGCGACATCTTGGCGTCCACGACATCGGCGAAACGCGGGTCGAGCGCCTCGAAGAACGCTTGGCTCGGGAAGCCGTCGCGACGGCTCCAGATGGCCTTGTAGCCCGCGGTCGTGGGGTTGCGCGTCTCGACGCCCGTCAGCCGCCAGACGAGCCAGTCGCCGGCCTCGATGAGCCGGTCGGCCCGGGCGTAGACGTCGGGCGCCTCGTCGAGGATCTGGAGCGCCTTGCTGAAGAACCACTCCGAGCTGATCTTGCCGCCGTAGCGGTCCAGCCAGCCCTCCCCCATCGCCCGCGCGGTCTCGTTGATCCGGTCCGCCTCGGGCTGGGCCGCGTGGTGCTTCCACAGCTTGACCCACGCGTGCGGCTCGGCGCGCAGCTCCGGGAGGAGACAGAGCGGCGTGCCGTCCGCACGCGTGGGGAGCATCGTGCAGGCGGTGAAGTCGATGCCGAGGCCGATGACGTCTGCCGGGTCGACACCCGATTCGGCCAGTGCCGCCGGCACGGCGGTCTGGAGCACCCGCAGGTAGTCCTCGGGGTCCTGGAGCGCCCAGTCGGGCGGGAGCGGCAGGTCCTGGCCCGCGAGCGGCAGCCGCTCGTCGATCACGCCGTTGCTGTACGGGTACACCGCCGACGCGACGATGCGCCCATCCGCGATGTCCACGACCACGGCGCGGCCCGATTCGGAACCGTAGTCCACGCCGATCGCGTACCGGCTCACGCTGCCTCCCTCAGATCGCTATGGTTGTGGCGACCCGGCGCAATCCCTCGCGCCGCGCTTCGACCGTTATCGTTCCCGTTAGCGTTCACGGTACACTACTCCGGCAACCTCGCAACAGCCTCGAGCGCTAGGAGCAGCCTAGGTGCCGCCCCTCCATCGGGTCACGATCAAGGAGATCGCCGCGATGACCGGCGTCTCCGTCCAGACGGTGTCGCGGGTCCTCAACAAGCGCCCGGACGTGTCCCCCGCCACCCGGCAGCTGGTCGAGGCGGCGATCGAGGAGCACGGCTTCCGGCCCAATGCGGTCGCGCGGAGCCTGGTCAACCGCCGGTCGCGGATGCTGGGCGTGATCGCGTCAGGGCTCGAGTACCTCGGCGTCGGCCAGACGGTCACCGGTATCGCCGATGAGGCGGAGGCCTCCGGCTATTCAATCATCCTCAAGGAGCTCGCGGGCTTCGATGCGCCGGACATCGTCCCGGTCATCGAGCTGCTGCTCGAGCACCGCGTCGAGGGGATCATCTTCGCCGGGCCGCAGATGGTGTCCAACGTGCGCCACGTCCAGGAGCAGCTGCCGGCGGCCCGTCCGCAGATCGTGTTCCTCAAGTCGGACCCCTCGCCCGATTTCACCACGATCGGCATCGACAACATCGCCGCCGGCCGATTGGCTACCGAGCACCTCGTGACGCTCGGACGCCGCAGGATCGCGCACCTCGCCGGGCCGCTGGACTGGCGCGAGGCGCGGGACCGGCGCGATGGCTGGCGGGCGGCGCTGGCCGACGCCGGGCTGCCGGCCGGGCCTGTGGCGACTGGCGACTGGTTCGCGGGCAGCGGCGTGACGGCCCTCGAGGCGATCCTCGACGAGGCGCCCGAGATCGACGGGCTGTTCGCCGCCAGCGACCTCATGGCGCTCGGCGCGATCCAGGTCGCCCACCGGCGCGGGATCCGCATCCCGGATGACCTCGCGATCGTGGGATTCGACGGTCTCCGGGAGGCGGCCCACTTCACGCCGTCGCTGACGACCGTGGTGCAGCCGCTGACCGAGATGGGCCGAGCCGCGGTCCGCGAGCTCGTGACCGGCTTCGAGGGCGGTGCCGGGGAGACGCCCGCGCCTGTCCGCACGCTGGTCCTGCCGACGACGTTGATCTATGGGGAGAGCGCCCCCGCGCTCGTCGCCTCGTCGGTGGGAGGCAGAACAGCCGCGGGCGCCTGACGCTCGTCGGCCCGGCGCCGCCCGCTCAAGACCGCCATCGCGAGGTCCCACGCTCGTAGCGCCGCCTGGCGGCGATGAGGAGGTCGCCGCGCTCGAGACCGGTGTGGGGCCGAGGACCCCGATCAGCCGTCGAGCGCAGCCGCCTCCACGCAGCACGCCACCACGCCCAGCCGCTCGAGGCGGTCGAAAGTCGACCGGCGGCGCACAGTCCAGGCGGCGATCTCGAGCCCGGCGTCACGGGCGCTGCGCATCGACGCCGGCGTGATGGCGCCCCACAGCACGGAGATCCCGCGACAGCCCAGCCCCAGCGCGAGCGAGAGCGAGGCCGGCGCAAGGTCCTCGGCGTTGAGCCACAGGGTCCAGCCCGGCAGGCGATCGGCCATGGCGGCGAGGCTCGGCGGGTCGAACGAGCTCAGCACGGACCGCGAGCCGTGATCGCCCCGCGCCGCCCGGAGCACGGCAGCCGTCGCGTCGCCGTGGTCGTCGCCCTTGAGCTCGATGTCCAGGAACGGGTCCGGCCCCAGCATCGCCAGCGCCTCGGCGAGGGCCGGCACCCCCGCGGTCGCCAACTCGGCAGCATCGAGCGCGTCCACCCGCTCCGGGCGGTGCTGGACCCGGGCCAGCGTCTCGTCGTGGAGGATCACCGGCACGCCGTCGCGCGAGAGCTGGACGTCGAACTCGACGCCGTCGCAGGCAGGCACGCGGATCGCCGCCGCCATGGCGGCCAGCGTGTTCTCGGGCGCGACGCGCCAGTCCCCCCGATGTGCCAGCCGAAGCGAGCGACGCGCGCTCACGAGGCACCCCCCACGCGGATCCGCGCCGCCAGGCCGAAGTGGTCCGAGGGGTAGAGCGTCGGGTCATCGACTGCGGGGCGATCGAACACGACGCGCGCCTCCTCGACCTCGATGGAGCCGCGCAGCCAGATGTAGTCGAGGCAGTCGGGCTCGCCATCGGTGTCCATCGCGGGCGCCTGGAGCCCCGATGGCCACGTCACGGTCGGCTCCGCGCCGTTGGCCGCAAGGAGCGCGGAGCGGAAGCCGGCCGCGCCCATCCGCGCGTACGCAGCCTCGCGCGGGTCCGCGTTGAAGTCGCCGACGACGGCCATCGCGTCGTGCTCGGGCGCGCCCTCGAGCCAGGCGAGCAGCTGCTCGACCTGGGCGAGCCGCTCCGCGTGCGCCTCGGGCGGGTGGTGCAGGTGGGTCACCGCGAACACGAGGCGGCCGCCGCCCGGCAGCGACACCAGGACCCGGTGCGCCGAGCGCGTCAGGCCGAGGTCGAGCCGCTCGAGCCGCTCGTGCGCCAGCGGCGCTTTCACGAGCAGGCTGTTGCCGTACTCGGGCCGGCCGGCCCAGCCGCGGACGGCCGCGTAGTGGGCCTCGCCCGCAGCGCCCAGGAGTCGGTCCTGCTGCAGCGGGTAGACGACCTCCTGGAGGCCCATGACGTCGGGCTGGAGCGCGGCCATGTCGGCGAGCAGCAGCGGCAGGCGCTCGTTCCAGCGGTCGGCGAGGTTGCGGATGTTGAGGGTGGCGACGAGCAGGCGGTCCACGCGGGCTGGGTTCCTTCCTTCGGTCAGGGTGCGGGAGCGGGGGGGACTGCGGGGCGATGGGTCTCGGCGGCTCCGGCTCCGTCGGCTCCGGCCTGGTCGTCCGGAGCCGGGGACACGGTGCCCGGCGGCCGCGCCGGCAGGACGAACCAGAACGTCGAGCCGCGGCCCTCCTCGGATTCGACGCCGATGGTGCCACCGTGGGCCGCCACGATGTGGCGCGAGATGGCGAGGCCCAGGCCCGTCCCGCCGCCCCGCACGCGGGCGCGATCCGCCTTGTAGAACCGCTCGAAGACGCGGGCGCGGTCTGCTCGGGCAATGCCGATCCCGCGGTCGACGACCTCGACCCTCGCCCCGTCGCCGGCCCGCCGGACGCGGATCGTCACCTCGCCGCCGTCGGGGCTGAACTTGACCGCGTTGTGGACCAGGTTGACGAGCACTTGGCCGATGCGCTGCTCCTCGCCCCGGACGATGGGCGTGGCCGGGTCCGCCTCGACGCCAATGCGCACCCCGCCCCGCTCCGCGAACAGGCGCAGCCGCTCGGCCGACGCCTCGGCCAGCCGCGCGAGGTCAACGTCGTCCTCCGGGACGATCGAGCTGCCACCCTCGATCCGGGCGAGGTCGAGGATCTCGGCGACCATCTGGGCGAGGTGCCCGGTCTCGACCTCGATCTTGGCGATGCGATCGCGGAGGCGCTCCGGCACCTCGACGGCGGCCGCCTCGCGGGCAGCCGTCTCGGCGAGCAGCGTGATCGTGCTGATGGGCGTGCGCAGCTCGTGGCTCAGGTTGTCGATGAACTCGGTGCGGATCTGGCGCAGGCGCCGTAGCTCGGACACGTCCTCGAGGACGACCACCAGGCCGTCGCCGCTCGTGTGAGCCGCACGGATGACGATCGTCCTCGGCTCGCCCGTCCCGAGGCGGACCTCCGTGCTGCCGGCGCCCTCATTGAGGAACCGCTCGACCCGCAGGTCGAGGAACGTCTCCATCACCGTGCGGCCGAGCAGGCGGCCGGGCGCCGCGTCGAGCAGCGCGTGGGCGCGGGCGTTGGCCTCCACGACGCGGCGGTCGGCGTCGAACCGGACGACGCCGACGGGCAACAGGTCGCTGAGCGGGTCGGGCAAGGGGTCGGCGGGATCCATCGGCATCGAGGATGGCACAGGCGGGACAACCGCGTGTTCGCGGCCGGCCCAGCTGCGCCGCGCTACCTCTCCTGCCCGACGCCGAGCTGGCGCATCATCCCCATCTGGTCGTACTGGTGCCAGTGCTCGGTCACCTTGCCATCGCGGATCCGGAACAGGTGGAGCTCCTCGATCTCGTAGCGGCGGCCGGTCGGGGGCATGCCCATGAGCGTGCCCGTCTGCGTCCCGACGGAGGTGACGTGCGCGCAGACGAAATCGTCCTCGGCGACCAGGCGGTGGATCTTGAACGCGCCGTCCGAGAGGCCGGCCGAGACCCGCTCGATCGCCGAGCGCATGCCGGCCCGCGGGTCGTCGCCGAAGCGGTACGTGTGGAAGGTCGCGTCGGGCGCGATGAGCTCGTCGACGGCGGCGAAGTCGCCAGCGCCGAAGATGCGCTCGATGAACTGGCGGACGATGGCCTTGTTGGTCTCGAGGTTCACGGTGGGATGCCTCCGTCTTGGGCGGGATCGGACCCGATCATCCCACTAGCGCGCGCGGCGGACCTCCGGACCCTCGCTCGACGCGGCCGGTGCTCCGACCGCGTCGCAGCCGCCGGCGATCCGCGCGTACTCCCCCGGCGCGTAGGCGTGGCGGAGCGCCGTCGCGTAGCCGAGTCGGGCGCCAAGGCGGCGGGCGCGCGTCGCGGGGCTCGCCGCCATGCCGACCACGGGCATCGCGGCCTCAACGTCGTGCGCGGCGAGGTCGGCCGAGATCCGGAGGGCCTCGTCCTCGTCGCGGTCGAGCGGGGCTGGCCACGGCCGCTCCGAGGCGTCCACGCCCGTCGACGCGCGGAGGAACGAAGCCACGTCGGCCGGGCCCCAGGCACGGACCCGCTCGATGACCGCCTCGACCGACGACCCGTTGGGGCCGAAGCGCGGCTGGTCCACGGAAGCGTCCCAGGCGCGCAGCAGCCGCTCGCGTGACCGGCCCCGGAACGGCTCGGCGAGCATGTCGTCGAGGAACGGCGCCAGCACCACCTCGGCCGCCGCTGCGAGGAGCCCCTCGCGGACGCCCGTCTCGGCCCAGCGCTCGTGGGCAACGCGGGCTCCCAGCGCCGTCTCGCAGGCGGCGAAGGCCTCCCGCGCGTCGGGCGCCAGGAACCGGCGGACCGTGGCGAGGAACGCGATGGGCGGGGGCTCGGCGGCGGCGAGGCGGTCCAGCTCGTCGGGCGTCAGGCGCTCCACGCGGGCGAGGAACCGTGCCAGCCGCTCGGCGGGCGGGCCCGACACGAGGTCGGTCCGGCGGGGACCGGTCGGACGGCGGCGACGGACGGGCGCCCATGCCCGCCGCCAGGGCGCGTCGACCACCGGCCCGGGACGGCCGCGCGCCCGACCGCCGGACGCGCCCCGCGCCGCGACCGCCGCCGGCACTCCCGCCCGGTCCGCGTCGTAGCGCGCGCGGAGGTCGGCGTCGGACAGCCAGTCGTGGGCGACGTTGATCCGCTTCGCGAGCTCCAGCGCCTCGGCACCGTCGCCCGCTACGTCGGGGTGGTGCCTCCGCAGGAGCGCGCGCCAGGCGAGCTCGACCGCCTCCGGGGAGGCGTCAGGCCCGAGCTCGAGCCTCGCGTAGAGGTCGTCGTCGGGGACGAGCGGGGCGGGCACGGGCTCCGGGCGACGCCGCGGGTCGAGGGCGGGCGCGGGACCGGCCGAGACAGGCGCCCTCGCCGCCGACGATCAGGCCGGCGTGGGCGCCCGACCCTCCAGGAACGCGGTGACCCGCTCGATCGACTGCACTGACCGCGCCCCGGTGGCGCGCTCCGTCACCTCGACGCCGCCCCCTGCCAGCGAGCGCGGGCTCACCGTGAGGATCCACGGCATGCCCAGGAGCTCGGCGTCGGTGAACTTGACGCCCGGCGACTCGTTGCGGTCGTCGTACAGGACCTGGCTGGCGTCGCCACAGGCCGCGGCGGCCGCGTACAGCTGCTCCGCCACCTCGGTGACATGCGGGTCCTTGTTCGCGCCGATCGCCACCAGGTGCGCGGGGTACGGCGCCACCTCGGCCGGCCAGACGATGCCCTTCTCGTCGTGGTGCGCCTCGACCACGCAGGCGACGTTGCGCCCCAGGCCGATGCCGTAGGAGCCCATGACGATCGGGTGGCGCTCGCCGTCCTCGCCCAGGTACTCGGCGCCCAGCGGCACGGTGAAGTCGGTGCCGAGCTTGAAGATGTTCCCGATCTCGATGCCGTTGCGCAGGATGACCGGTGCGCCGCAGTTGGGGCAGGGGTCGCCCTCGCGGACGTTGGCGATGTCGGCCACCACATCGGGGGTGTAGTCGCGCCCGACGTTCGTGTTCTTCAGGTGGTAGCCCGGCTTGTTCGCGCCGGCGACCAGGTTGGGCGACGTGGCGACCAGGCTGTCGACGACGACGACCGAGTCGCGTGCGCCGATGGGCGAGCCGTAGCCTGCCTGCATGCCGCGGGCGAGGATCTCGTCGAGCTGCGCGGGGCGCATGCCGCCGGTCGCCTTGATGGCGTTGGTGAGCTTGGTCTCGTTGAGCTCGAAGTCGCCCCGGACGATCGCGACCACGAAGCGCCCGTCTCCGGTGACCAGGAACACGGCCTTGGCGGTCTTCGAGGCGGGGATGCCCAGGAACTGGGCGAGCGCGTCGATCGTGGTGGTGTCGGGGGTGTGGACCTCCTCGATCGCGAGGAGCTCCTCTGCCGCGGGCGCGGCCACGGTCAGCGGCGCGATCTGGCGGTTCGCCGCGTAGTCGCACTTCTCGCAGAGCACCAGCACGTCCTCGCCCGCCGGGTGGAGGAACATGAACTCGTGCGCGAGCGAGCCACCCATCATGCCCACGTCGGAGCTGACGGGGATGGCCTTGAGGCCGAGGCGCTCGAAGATGCGGGTGTACGCGCGATGGTGCGCCCAGTAGGCGGTGTCGAGGCCCGCCTCGTCGCGGTCGCAGCTGTACGAGTCCTTCATCACGAACTCGCGCACGCGGATGAGGCCGCCGCGCGCCCGGGGCTCGTCGCGGAACTTGGTCTGGAAGTGGTAGATGATGAACGGCAGCTGGCGGTAGCTGCGCACGATGTCGCGCAGCAGGTCGGCCACGACCTCCTCGTGCGTCATAGCGAGCACCATGTCGCGGTCGGCGCGATCCTTGAACCGCGCCATCTCGGGGCCGATCTTGTAGTAGCGACCACTCTCGCGCCAGAGGTCGGCCGGGTGGACCACCGGCATCTCCATCTCCTGGCCGCCGATGGCGTTGAGCTCCTCGCGGATCACCTGCTCCACCCGCTTGCTCACGCGGAACCCGAGCGGCAGCAGCGAGTAGATGCCGGCGCCCAGCTGGCGCACGTAGCCCGCCCGCAGCAGCAGCCGGTGGCTCGGCATCTCCGCGTCGGCGGGGTCGTCGCGGAGCGTGGTGAAGAACAGGTGTGACAGGCGCATTGGCGAAGGATACCGGGCGCACGCGCCCGGGCGTCACATGGGCCGCCGACTGCCCGCAACCGGGCGGTCCTCAGAACGCCTGGAACCCGGTTCGTGGCGCTCCGGTGATCCAGGTGGTGCGCCGGGTGGCGCCCCGGGAGCGCCAGAATCACACACGTGCACGCTCAGTCGGCCGCTTCTGGCGCTGTCCGAGCACCACCACACCCGCAATGGCGCGCCCCCGGCGCCAATCGCACCCCCTCGGGCCTCGGGCGGCTCGTTTTGGCGCTCCGGGAGCGCCACCGCTGGAACGCCGCCGGCGCGGCCGAGACCGCCAAATCAGCCCGCACCTCGGAATTGGCGATCGTGGCGCTTCACACGCGCCTACGGCAGGGCGTCCAGCGCGCTCAGTGGCACCGATCCGAACAGCATCGCCCAGGGCGTGTCGATCCAGAGCGGCTGCCCGTCGACGCCGAACGCCCAACGGTAAGGCTTTGACGTCGGATCTCCTGCAAATGCCGTGGTGCGAGCCGTATCGGCAGGGCTGCGGCAGCGCCGCGGTAGGCTGCGGCGCTGTTCCGCACGAGTGGCGTTCGCGAATCGCCAGATGCCCACCGGGCGGCCGCTATCCGAAGAAGTCCTGATCGGGTGGATCCGCCACCAGACGTCCACCGCGAGAGCGGCTGACGGAACCTCGCCACAGAGGGGCCGCACCACGGGCATCTGGGGGAGACCTCCGGACGTGGTAGGCACGTCGGCCCCACGCCGCGAAGTTGACACAGCGTTAACGTCCGCACGATCGGCCGCGCCCGTATGCTCGCGCTGCGTCCGCCCGTCACGCGTGCCCTGAGGTGCCCAAGCCATCGAACACGTCACGCTGATGCTGGTCGCCGTGATCGCGCTGGCGGTGGTCTTCGACTACATCAACGGCTTCCATGACACCGCGAATGCCATCGCGACCTCCGTGGCCACGCGCGCCCTCCGCCCCGAGTACGCGCTCCTGATGGCGACGTTCTTCAACTTCTTCGGCGCCTTCGCGGGAACCGCGGTCGCGAAGACGATCGGCGCGGGCCTGGTCGACGACCGCACGACCACCTCCGTGATCGTCGCGGCGGCGCTCCTGGGCGCGATCGCCTGGAACCTCGTCACGTGGTGGCTCGGCCTGCCGAGCTCCTCGAGCCACGCCCTGATCGGCGGCCTGCTGGGCGCCACGGCCATCGCCGTCGGGACGGGCGCCTTCAAGTGGGACGGGATCATCAGCAAGGTGATCTTCCCGCTGGTCACCTCGCCGATCATCGGCTTCATCGGCGCGTTCGTGCTGATGGTCGCGCTGCTGTGGATCTTCCGCCACGCCCGCCGCAGGCCCATGGCGACCCGCTTCCGGAGGCTCCAGGTCTTCTCCGCCGCCTACATGGCGTTCGCCCACGGCAGCAACGACGCGCAGAAGACGATGGGCATCATCACGCTGGCGCTGTTCTCGGCCGGGGTCCTGCCCACCAACGACGTGCCGGTCTGGGTCATCATCATCGCGGCGACGGCGATGTCGCTCGGTACCGCCACGGGCGGCTGGCGGATCATGCACACCATGGGCCACCGAGTCGTCGAGCTGGAGCCGATCCACGGGTTCGCCGCCGAGGCGACCGCCGCCTCGGTGATCCTGGGCGCCGCGCACTTCGGGATGCCGGTCTCGACCACGCACGTCATCTCCAGCGCGATCATGGGCGTCGGGTCCAGCAAGGGCGTCCGCGGGGTCCGCTGGGGCGTCGCCCGCCGCATCCTCGTCGCCTGGGTCCTGACGATCCCGGCGTCAGCCTCGGTCGGCGCTCTCGCCTGGATCGTCCTCACCTCGGCAGGGATCAGATGAGCGCGCTCCCCTCCCCGACTCCAACCCGCCGTTCGCCCGAAGCCGGAGGCCACCGATGGTCCGCCTGATCCCCCACGACGAGAAGTTCTTCGGCCTGTTCATCGAGGACGGCGAGAACCTGCTCGCCGCCGCCCGCCAGCTCGAGGACCTCGTGGTCTCGTACGACCGGCTCGACGAGCGGATCGCCGAGATCCAGGCGCTCGAGAAGCGCGGCGACCAGATCGACACCGAGCTGCTGGCCCGCCTCGAGCGATCGTTCACCACGCCGTTCGACCGCGAGGACATCCACGAGCTGACGACGCACCTCGACGACGTGGTGGACAACATCCAGGCGGCCGCCGAGACGTTCCAGATCTACGGGGTGGCGCAGCCCACCGACGAGTGCCGCGAGATGGTCGGCATCCTGACCGCACAGGCGTCGCAGCTGCTCGACGCGCTCCGGAAGCTCGAGTCGGGCAAGGACATGGCCGCGCACCTGGCCACCGTCCACGAGCTGGAGCACAAGGCCGACCAGGTGTCGCGGAGCGCGATCGGGCGGCTGTTCAAGGGCGGCCTGGACCCGCTCGAGGTGATCAAGTTCCGCGACATCTACTCGATCCTCGAGGAGGCGATCGACGCGGGCGAGGACGCGGGCGAGGTGATCGAGCGGATCCTGGCCAAGGCCTGACGACCGCTCCCGGGGACGCGGGACCCGATCGTCCCCCCGTCGCCCCTTCTAGCGCCGGCGGGCGACCGTCATCCCGTCGGCGATGCCGAGCAGCACGTAGCTGACCCGCTCATCGGCCGCGATGGCGTCGTTCATCGCGTGGATCGCGCTCCCGCTCTCGTCGCCCGGCGCGGGGCTCACGCCACGCCCGTGGAACAGCATGTTGTCCAGGACGATCAGCCCGCCGCGGCGCACGAGCCGCAGGCAGCGCTCCCAGTAGTCGGGGTACCCGGGCTTGTCGGCGTCGATGAACGCGAGGTCGAACGTGTCCTCGGCGCCCGCCTCGAGCAGCGCGTCGAGCGTCTCCACCGCCGGCCCGAGGCGCAGCTCGATGCGGTCCGCGACACCGGCGTCTGCCCAGTAGCGGCGCGCGGTCCGCGTGTACTCGTCCGAGACGTCGCAGCACAGCAGCACGCCGTCGGGCGGCAGCGCGAGCGCCACCGCCAGCGACGAGTACCCGGTGAACGTGCCGATCTCGAGGCAGCGGCGTGCGCCCACCAGCTCGGTGAGCAGCGTCAGGAGCGCGCCCTGCTCGGGCGCGATCTGCATGCCGGCCTGGGGGTGGGTCGCGGTCTCGGCGCGCAGCCTGGCGAGGATGGCGGGCTCGCGGTAGCCCACGCGCTCGATGTAGGCCTGGGTCTCGGCCGGGCGGCCTTCGGTCGTGCTGGTCATGGCGCGGATCGTCCCACGAAGCGCGGCCGGGCGCCCGCGACGGGTGCCGTGTGGCGCGGAGGCGCGGGTTGCCCCGGCTGAGTCGGGTCAGACTCGCCAGCCGCCGGAGCGCGCAGGGCTCCCCGATTTGGGGGCCGGCCTGGCGGGTCGGCCGTGCGGCGACCTTCGCGCGGCGAGTCTGACGTGACTCGCGCGCCCCGACAGTCGTGACTCGCGCGGCGAGTCTGACGTGACTCGCGCGCCCCGACAGTCGTGACTCGCGCGGCGAGTCTGTCGTGACTCGCGCACCCCGTCACGACCCGTGGAGCCAACAGCTCAGTCGCGGCGGAGCACGTACCCCACGCCGCGGACCGTCTGGAGGAGCGCCGGCACCGCTGGATCCTCCTCGACCTCCACGCGGAGCCAGTGGACGTGGACGTCGACCGTGCGAGTCTCGCCCGCGTAGTCGTAGCCCCAGACGTGCTCGAGCAGCTGGTCGCGCGTGAACACCTGGCCCGGGTTGCGGAGCAGGAACGCCAGCAGCTCGAACGCCTTGGGCTTGACCGGCACGGGCTTGCCCTCGCGCAGGAGCCGGTGGCCGGCGAGGTCCACCTGCACCCGGCCGACGCTGACGGGCGTCGGCACCGCGGTGCCGACGGCGGCGTCCAGGGCCGACGACGCCGCGATCCGCTCGGCCCGCCGGAAGATGCCCCGGATCCGCGCGGTCAGCTCGCGCAGCGAGAACGGCTTGGTGACGTAGTCGTCCGCACCCAGCTCCAGGCCGACCACCTTGTCGACCTCGCTGTCGCGCGCGGTCAGCATCACGATCGGGACGGCCGACTCGGCGCGGAGGATTCGGCAGACCTCGACACCGGAGAGTTCGGGGAGCATGAGGTCGAGCAGGACGAGGTCGGGGTGCTCGGTCCGGAACTTGGCGAGGGCCTCGCGCCCGTCGCCCGCGGGAATGGCTCGGTACCCCTCGAGTTCAAGGGCTTCGACCAGCGTCTCCCGCAGCGTTGCCTCGTCATCGACGACGAGGATCGTCCGTGCCATGTGGCCGCCATCGTCGAGCGGGTGTGTTAACGGCTGGTTCATGGGAGGTCAACGCTCGACGGGAGGTTGCGGGCTCCGCGGGCCACCGTCGAGGCTCCTAGGCCGCCGCAGCGAGGGCGGCGATCGCCGCGTCCAGGCGGGCGAGGGCGCGCTCCCGGCCCAGCGCGACGAGCACGTCGAACAGCGGCGGCGTCGCCGCCTGGCCGGTGACCGCCATGCGCACCGCCATGAACAGGTCGCCAGCCTTCCAGCCGCGCGCCTCGACCAGCGCCCGGAGCGGCGGCTCGAGCTCGTCGGCCTCCCAGGTGACGGGGTCGTGCGCAGCCAGCACGTCGCGCGCGGCCGTGAGGCCGGTCAGCGCGGTCGCGGCGTCCCAGCGCTTCGGCACCAGCGTCGCGGGATCGGGCGTGAGCCCACGCCACAGGAAGCCCACGACGTCGGTGATCGACGCCAGTGTCGACAGCCGCTCGCGGACCATCGGCAGCAGCGCGGTCAGCTCGTCCTCGGCGGGGGCCCGGTCGATCACGCCCGCGGCGGCGGCGGCCTCGGTGAACGGCAGCAGGCGCGCGACCAGGTCGTCGTCGGCCAGCCGCCGGATCCACTGGCCGTTGAGCCACTCCAGGCGCTCGCGGTCGAAGCGGGCGCCGCCCTTCTGCACCTTGTCGAGCTCGAACCGCTGCTCGAGCGTCGCGAGGTCCATCACGTCCTCCTCGGTCCCGGGCGACCAGCCGAGGAAGGCGAAGTAGTTGACGAGCGCCTCGCGCGTGAACCCCTGGGCGATGTAGTCGGCCACCGCGGTCTGGCTCTTGCGCTTGCTCATCTTCGAGCCGTCGGGGTTGAGGATGAGCGGCAGGTGGGCGAAGACCGGGACCTCGTAGCCGAGCGCCTCGAACAGCAGGATGTGCTTGGGCGTGTTGCTGACGTGCTCCTCACCCCGGATGACGTGGCTGATCTGCATCGCCGCGTCGTCGACGACCACCGTGAAGTGGTAGAGCGGGGTGCCGTCGCCGCGGACGATGACGAAGTCGCCGCCCAGGTTCGCGGTGTCGATCTCGACCCGGTCGCGGACCAGGTCGTTCCAGCCCACGACGCCCTTCCGAACGCGGAACCGGACGGCGGCCGTGCGCCCCTCGGCCTCGCGGGCCGCGCGCTCGCCGGGCGTCAGGTTCGCGCACCGGCCGCTGTAGGCCGGCGGCAGCTTGGCGGCCTCGCGCTCGCGGCGGTCGGCGTCGAGCTCCTCGGCGGTGCAGTAGCAGCGGTAGGCGGCGTCGTCGGCGAGCAGCCTCTCGGCGGCCGCGGCGTACGAGTCCAGCCGCAGCATCTGGCGGTACGGCGCGTACGGCCCCGCCTCCTCGAGGCCCGCAACGCCCGGGCCCTCGTCCCAGGTGATGCCCAGCCAGTGGAGCCCGTCGAGGATGTCCCTCTCGAAGGCGGCGGTGCTGCGCGCGACGTCGGTGTCCTCGAGCCGGAGGATGAACGTGCCCCCGACGCGCCTCGCGAACAGGTAGTTGAACAGCGCTGTGCGCGCCGTGCCGATGTGGAGGGGGCCGGTCGGGCTGGGCGCGATCCGGACGCGAATGTCGGAGGGCATCTACCGATTGTATGGGTCCCACGGCGCCGGACCAGTGCGACTCCCCTGCTGGCGCCGATTGGCACCGCATGCCATGGTTTCGCGCCCGAGCCGTCGCTTCATGGCATGGCATGCCGCGATCCGACGCGGTGGCGCCCTTCGCAACGCTGCATCCGGTCGATTGCTGGCACCACGGGCCGAGAACTGACGGCGGCGCGTCGAATCCATGGCATGTCAGGCCAATGCAGGACCGGCCCATTGCCGGCTGGGCACTACCCGAGCGGCGCCGGCACCACGTGGAACAGCGCCGGGTCCGCCTCGCCGGGCACCACCCGGATCAGCGCGGCGGGGCGCAGCCCCAGCGTCGCGCGCCCGCGCGGGCCGTCGAGCGTGAGGGAGTCGAGCGACTCAGAGCGAGCGAGGATCGTGATGTGGGCGCCTGGCGTGAGCGCTCGCGCCTCGAGGTAGGAGAGCAGGCCGGCATCGTCCTCGGCCTCCTCGGTGATCCGCAGGACCGTGGCCCGCGACCCGGACTCCATCGCCGACAGCGGCAGGCCCTCGGGTCGCCGGCGGGCAGTCTCCTGGTCGATCGGGTTCCCGTGGGGGCAGGTCTCGGGATGCCCCAGCAGCTCGTCGAGGCGAGCCTCCACGCGCGGCGAGAGCGCGCCCTGGAGCCGGGCCGCCTCGGCGTCGCTCTCCGCCCACGACAGGCCGACGACCGAGGTGAGGAGCCACTCGAGCAGCGCGTGGCGCCGGAAGATGGCGTCGGCTGCCGCGCGACCGGCGCTCGTGAGGACCAGGCCGCGGCCGGTAGACGGCTCGAGCAGCCCGTCGCTGGCCAGGCGCCGGCACATCTCGGACGCCGCCTGGGTGCTCACGCCGACGTGCCGGCCGAGCTGGGCGCTGGTGGCGGTGCGCCCGTCGGAGCCCATCACGCGCAGCGCGAGCAGGTACTCCTGCGCCGCGGCGGAGATGTCGGCGGGATCGTGGCGGCGCTGCATCCCCGGAGTCTACGGCCCGTCCGGGGTGCTCGGGCGCCGGGCGGCGCGGCGGTATCGCTGCAGCGGGTCCGGAGGGGGCGAAGCGGACGGCCGCGCCCAAGGCGCAGGCGGCGGCTCGTGGAGCGGAGGCTCGGGTGGCAGCGGCGTTCCGGCCCGTCGCGCCGCCTCCAGTTGGGCGGCCCGCTTCGCCCGCTCCTGGTATTCGGGCCCGTGCTTGCGGGGGTCGGCGTACTCCCGCGGATTGAGCGTCCAGTAGCTCCCCGACGAGGCCCCGTACCAGGCGCCGCCCTCCCACGAAGGGTCGAGTTGCTGGGTGGCCTCGTCGTACGTGGTTGAGCCCGGGCGCGCCGTCCGGCGCTCCGCGGTCCGAGGGCGGCCGCCGGCTCGCGGGTTCGGCCCCGTCTTCGCGCCGGAGGCGGCTTTCGAGCGCGACCCGGCCTTCGCGCCGGAACCCGCCTTCGATTCGTTGGCGCTTGCCTTTCGTCGGTCCGGGCCGTGTGCGCCGTCAGCGCCCGCCGGGCCTGGCTTCGCACCATTAGCGCCGGCCGAGCCCCCAGCGCCGGCCGAGCCCCCGGCCCGCCTCGCCCGCCAGGCGTCACGCGACGCCCGGTTCGCGGCCGGGCCCGAAGGCCGGGACGTCCCCGCTC
>JAJXUG010000027.1 GCA_021783095.1 Chloroflexota bacterium
GGCGACAACGTGGACATGACCGTCGAGCTGATCGGGCCCATCGCCCTCGAGGTCGGCCAGCGGTTCGCCATCCGCGAGGGCGGCCGAACGGTCGGCGCCGGCGCGATCACCACCATCATCGCGTAAGGACCCAACGATGGCGAAGCAGCGGATTCGAATCCGCCTCAAGGCCTACGACCACCGGCTGCTCGATCAGTCGGCAGCCCAGATCGTCGAGACGGCCCAGCGAACCGGCGCGGACGTCGTCGGCCCGGTTCCGCTGCCGACCCGGATCGAGAAGTTCACCGTGCTGCGTTCTCCGTTCATCGACAAGGACTCCCGGGAGCAGTTCGAGATCCGCACCCACAAGCGGCTCATCGACATCCTGGACCCTTCGTCGAAGACGGTGGACGCCCTGATGCGGCTCTCGCTTGCGGCGGGTGTCGACATCGAGATCAAGATGTGATGAGCCAGCACACGATTGGCCTGATCGGCCGCAAGGTCGGCATGACGCAGATCTTCCAGCCCGACGGCACGATGGTCGCCGTCTCGGTGGTGGAAGTGACGCCCAATACCGTGACCCGGCTTCGCACCCCCGACCGCGACGGCTACACCGCCGTGCAGATCGGGGCGGGCGAGCGCCGGAAGCTGACCAAGCCGCTCGCCGGCCAGCTCCGCGACCTGCCGCGGGTGCGCAACATCCGCGAGTTCCGGCTGGAGAACGTGGACGGCTACACCGTGGGCCAGCAGCTGACCGTGGCGGACATCTTCGCCGAGGGCGAGCTGGTGGACGTCACGGGCGTGTCGAAGGGGCAGGGCTTCGCGGGCACCGTGAAGCGCCACAACTTCTCGCGCGGCCCGAAGACCCACGGTTCCGACAACTACCGCAAGCCGGGCTCCATCGGCCCCGGCACCACGCCCGGTCGCGTGTACAAGGGCCTCCGCATGGGCGGCCACATGGGCAGCGAGCGGGTCACGATGAAGAAGCTGCGCGTGGTCCGCGTGGACGCCGACCGGAACCTGATCCTGGTCAAGGGATCGGTGCCGGGCGCCCCGGGTGCGCTCACCTTCGTCCGGAAGGCCTGACCGATGCCGCAGACCACCCTCTTCGACCGAACCGGCGCGACCGTCGGCAGCGTCGACCTCGCCGACGCGCTGTTCGCAGCGCCCGTCAACGAGGCCGTGCTCCACCAGGCGGTTGTCGCCCAGCTCGCCGGGCGTCGGCTCGGCACCAGCGACACCAAGACCCGCGGCGAGGTCCGGGGCGGCGGCAAGAAGCCGTACCGCCAGAAGGGCACCGGCCGCGCTCGCCAGGGCTCGCGCACCGCTCCGCACTACAAGGGCGGCGGCGTCGTGTTCGGCCCGCACCCGCGCTCGTACGACCAGAAGCTGCCCAAGAAGATGCGCCGCCTGGCGCTCCGCTCGGCGCTGTCGGCCAAGTTCATCGATGACGCGATCCGCGTGGTCGACGCCTTCGGCATGGCGGATGAGCCCAAGACCAAGGCCTTCGTCGGGGTCCTCGAGGCGCTCGGCGCGGGCGACGGCCATGGCCGTCGCGTCCTCGTCGTGGCGCCCGCCAAGGACGAGCCGCTGCTGCGGTCGGCTGCGAACCTGCCGTCGGTCACGATCATCCTCGCCGACTCGCTCAACGTGGTGGACCTGCTCAACGCGGACGCCGTGCTGATCGAGCAGCCGGCCCTCGCCCGCATCGAGGAGGTGTACGCGTGAGCGCGCTGACCGCCGCCGACATCATCCTGCGCCCCGTGATCTCGGAGAAGTCGATCGACGAGTCCGGACGAGGGAAGTACACGTTCGCCGTCCACCAGGACGCGAACAAGATCCAGATCAAGGCCGCCATCGAGGAGCTCTACAAGAAGGAGAAGGTCACGGTCGTGGCCGTGAACGTCCTGTCCTCGAAGGCCAAGGAGAAGCGCCGCGGGACCAAGCGCGGCCGCGTCACCGGGCACACATCCGCCTGGCGGAAGGCCATCGTGACGCTCGCCCCCGGCCAGAAGATCGAATTCTTCGAGGGGGTGTAGCAATGCCGCTCCGAAGCTACAAGGCAACCTCGGCCGGCCGCCGGTGGATGACTCGCTCGACGTTCGAGGAGATCACCACCGATCAGCCCCACAAGCCGCTGCTCGAGCCGCAGAAGCGGATCGACGGGCGGAACAACCAGGGCCGGATGACCGTGCGCCATCGCGGCGGCGGCGAGAAGACCCACTACCGCCGGATCGACTTCAAGCGCGACAAGTTCGGCGTGCCCGCCCGCCTCGCGACGATCGAGTACGACCCGAACCGCTCCGCGCGGATCGGCCTGCTCCACTACCGCGACGGCGAGAAGCGCTACATGCTCCTCCCGCACGGGCTCAAGGTGGGTGACACCGTCGTGTCGGGGCCCGACGCCGAGGCGCGCCTGGGCAACGCCCTGCCGTTGGCCAACGTCCCGCTCGGCACCACCGTCCACAACGTCGAGCTCGTCGCGGGGAAGGGCGGCCAGATGGTCCGGTCCGCCGGCACCTCGGCCCAGCTCCTGGCCAAGGAGGGCGACTTCGCCACCCTGCGCATGCCCTCGGGCGAGATGCGCCGCGTCCCGCTCAAGTGCATCGCGACGATCGGCCAGGTCAGCAACCTCGACCATGAGAACCAGAGCCTCGGCAAGGCCGGGCGCGCCCGCCACATGGGCCTGCGTCCGGAGGTCCGCGGCGTGGCGATGACCCCGCGCGACCACCCCCACGGTGGTGGCGAGGGCAAGAGCCCCACGGGCATGCCCCCCAAGACCCCCTGGGGCAAGCCGGCGATGGGGTACCGCACTCGGCGCGGCAAGGCGACCAGTCGCCTCATCGTCCGCAGCCGACATCGCAAGTCGTAAGAGGAGCCAGAGATGTCGCGATCGGTCAAGAAGGGACCGTTCGTCCAGCCCCGGCTTCTCGCCCGGGTCCAGGACATGAACAAGCGGAGCGAGCGGAAGGTCCTCAAGACCTGGTCGCGCGCGTCCGTGATCTTCCCCGACTTCATCGGCCACACGATTGCCGTCTACAACGGCAAGAAGCACGTGCCGGTGTACGTCACCGAGAACATGGTCGGCCACCGACTCGGCGAGTTCGCGCCCACCCGCACGTATCGCGGGCACGGCAAGACCGCCGACCGGGCCGGCGGACTGCGGTAAGGGGGCGAGCACGATGCGCGTTTCCGCGACCGCCAAGTACCTGCGGGGCTCCACCAGGAAGGCCCGCCTCGTCACCGAGGCGATCAAGGGCAAGCCGGTGGAGGAGGCCGCCGCACTCCTGCGGTTCATGCCGCAGGCTGCTGCGAAGGACGTCGCGCGCGTTCTCAAGAGCGCGACGGCCAACGCCGAGAACAACCTGTCGCTGTCGGCCGACGAGCTGATCGTCGCCGACGCGATTGCGAACGAGGGCCCGACGATCAAGCGGTGGCGCCCACGGGCCCAGGGTCGGGCGTTCCCGATCCACAAGCCCATGACGCACATCACGGTCGTCGTCGCCGACCGGGAGGCCTAGGCATGGGACACAAAGTCCATCCGTATGGCTACCGCCTGGGCTACACCCGCACGTGGACGGCCAAGTGGTACGCCGACAAGGACTACACCGACCTCCTCAAGGAGGACATCTCGATCCGCAAGCTCCTTGACCGGCGCCTTGCGAACGCCAGCGTGAGCGGCGTCGAGATCGAGCGCGGCATCAACCACGTGACGGTCGCGATCCACACGGCGAAGCCCGGAATCGTGATCGGCCGCGGCGGCCAGAACGTCGAGGTCCTGCGCAAGGAGATCGGCGAGCTGACCAAGCGGAAGGTCAAGCTGGAGATCAAGGAGATCCGCCAGCCCGAGCTCGACGCGTACCTCGTGGCGCTCAACATCGCGCAGCAGCTGACCCGCCGCGTCGCCTACAAGAAGGCGATGAAGCAGTCGGTGCAGCGGTCGATGAAGGCCGGCGCCAAGGGCGTCAAGATCGCGCTCGCCGGCCGCCTCGGCGGCTCGGAGATGGGCCGGCGCGAGTGGGACCGCGAGGGTCGCATCCCGCTCGGCACCCTGCGCGCCGACATCAGCTACGGTCAGGTCCACGCCCACACGACCTACGGGCGCATCGGCGTCAAGGTCTGGATCTACAAGGGCGAGATTCCGGTCGAGCGTCGGCGCCGCGAGGCTGCCGCCGCCACCGCCAGTGCTGCGGCCGCTGCCGCGCAGGGGGGCTGAGCCATGCTGATGCCCCGGCGCGTCAAGCACCGCAAGGTGATGCGCGGCCGAATGTCCGGGTCCACCAAGGGCGGCGCGACCGTCGCCTTCGGCGAGTACGGCCTGGCGACCCTCGAGCCGGCGTGGATCACCGCCCGCCAGATCGAGGCCGCCCGCCGCGCCATGACCCGCTCGGTCAAGCGAGGCGGCAAGATCTGGATCCGGGTCTTCCCGGACAAGCCCGCCACCAAGAAGCCTGCTGAGACCCGGATGGGCTCCGGCAAGGGTGCACCCGACCACTGGGTCGCGGTGGTCCGCCCCGGCCGGATCCTGTTCGAGATGGCCGGCGTCGAGCGCGAGGCGGCCGTCGAGGCCATGCGCCTCGCGGCCCACAAGCTCCCGGTGGCGACCAAGGTCGTCGTCCGCGACGTTGCGAAGGAGGTCACCGATGGAGATCGGTGAGATCCGGAAGCTCACGGATCGAGAGCTGGACGACCGGCTGAAGGAAGCGAAGCAGGACCTGTGGCAGGCGCGCTTCGCCCTTTCGACCCGCCAGCTGAAGGATTACAGCCAGATCCCGGCGACTCGGCGAACGATCGCCCGGATCCTCACCGTCCAGCGCGAGCGTGCCACAGCGCCGACGCGCGGGGCGGAGTAGGAGCGTCGGGATGACCACCGCAGGAGCCACCAACCCCGTGAAGGGCCAGCGCAAGACGAAAGTCGGGCGCGTCGTCAGCGACAAGATGGACAAGACGATCGTCGTGTCCGTCGAGCGCCTGACGCGCCACCCGCTCTACAAGCGCGTCATGAAGGCCTCGACCAAGTTCGCCGCTCACGACGAGCAGAACGAGGCCAAGATCGGCGACACCGTCCTCATCGAGGAGTCGCGGCCGCTGTCCGCGACCAAGCGCTGGCGCCTCGTCTCCGTGCTCTCGCGCGCAGGCGAGGAGCGTGCCGCCGAGACGATCCCGGCCGAGGACGCCGAGACCACCGAGGCGATCCACGGCGCCGCCCACCCCGGCAGGCATGCCGAGGGTGAGGAGGGGCAGGCGTGATCCAGGTCGCAACCCGGCTGCGCGTCGCCGACAACACCGGCGCCCGCACGATCGAGTGCATTCGGATCATGGGCCGCTCGCGGAAGACCAGCGCCGGCATCGGCGACGTGATCATCGCGAGCGTCAAGTCCGCGATCCCGAACGCGCCGGTCAAGAAGGGCGACGTCGTCCGCGCCGTGATCGTCCGAACGTCCAAGGAGTTCGGCCGCCCCGACGGGAGCTACATCCGCTTCGACGAGAACGCGGCCGTGCTCATCAACAACCAGGGCAATCCGCGCGGCACCAGGATCTTCGGCCCGGTGGCGCGTGAACTGCGGGACCGCAACTACATGAAGATCGTCTCCCTCGCCCCGGAGGTGCTCTGATGGCCGCGACACGGTCCATCGAGCACCAGACCAAGGTGCCCGAGATCCGCAAGGGCGACACCGTCGTCGTGCTGTCGGGCAAGGACGCCGGCAAGCGCGGCAAGGTGGACCAGGTGATCCGCCAGGACCCCTCGCCGTCCGCCCTCCGCTCCGGCTACCGTCGGACCTCGCTTCGCGGCGGCGTCGCGGTGGTCGTCGAGGGTCTCAACATCGCCCGCAAGCACACCAAGCCGCGCCAGCGGAACACGGGCAGCACGATCGGTGGCGGCGTGCCGAGCGTCGATCCGGGCGGCATCCTCGACCGCGCGATGCCCATCCCGGTCAGCAGGGTCATGGTGGTCTGCGGCCACTGCGAGCGGCCCACCCGCATCGGCCACCGCACGCTCGACAACGGCTCCCGGGTGCGAACCTGCCGCCACTGCGGCGAGCCCCTGGAGGTGAAGGCGTGAGCGGGCAGCTTCGGGACCGCTACCAGAACGAGGCCGTGCCTGCAATGCAGAAGCAGTTCGGGTACAGCAACCCGAACCAGGTGCCGCGCCTCGAGAAGATCGTCGTCAACGTCGGCCTGGGCGAGGCCCTCCAGAACGCGAAGGCCGTCGATGCGGCGGTCGGCGACATCTCGGCCATCACCGGCCAGAAGCCGATCGTCACCCGGGCCAAGCGCTCGATCGCCCAGTTCCGCGTCCGCACGGGGAACCCCATCGGCGTGAAGGTCACCCTTCGCGGCGAGAGAATGTGGGACTTCATGGAGCGCCTCACCCGGATTGCGCTCCCGCGCATCCGGGACTTCCGGGGCGTGCCGGGCAAGTCGTTCGATGGGCGGGGCAACTACTCGCTGGGGCTTCGCGAGCAGCTCGCCTTCCCCGAGATCGACTACGACAAGGTGGACCGTCTCCGCGGGCTGGAGATCAGCATCGTGACGACGGCGAAGACCGACGAGGAGAGCAAGAAGCTGCTTGAACTCCTCGGCATGCCCTTCGCCGGCTAGGGCGCGGGGAGGAGTCCAGATGGCCAAGAAGTCGATGATCGCGAAGGCGAATCGCGAGCCCAAGCACCCGGTGCAGGCGTACCACCGCTGCTACGTGTGCGGTCGGCCGCGGGCGTACATGCGCCGCTTCGCGCTCTGCCGTATCTGCTTCCGCGAGCGAGCGCTCGTGGGCGAGCTGCCCGGCGTCACGAAGTCGAGCTGGTAAGAAGATGAACGTCTCCGACCCGATCGCGGACATGCTCACCCGTGTCCGCAACGCGTCCCGGGCAAGGCACACCGAGGTGATCGTCCCCGCCTCGCGGACCAAGCGCGAGATCGCCCGAATCCTCAAGGAGGAGGGCTTCATCGCCGACGTCCGCGAGGAGCGCGACGGTCCCGCAGCGCTGCTGCGCCTGGATCTCAAGTATGTCGACGGCAAGGTGCCGGTCGTCTCGGGCCTCAAGCGGATCAGCAAGCCCGGCCTGCGCGTGTATGCGCGCAAGACGGACATCCCGCGGGTGCTCGGCGGCCTGGGCGTCGTGATCGTCAGCACGTCCAAGGGGATCATGACCGGCACGCAGGCCCGCCAGGCCGAGCTGGGTGGCGAGATCCTCGCCTACGTCTGGTAGCGCGATGTCCCGAATTGGCCGCCTTCCCATCCAGGTTCCGACCGGCGTCGACGTGACGCTCGTCGGCCACACCATCACCGTCACCGGCCCCAAGGGCACGCTGACGCGCGACCTTCCGCCGCGCATGGCGCTCGAGCGCGAAGGGGACGTGATCGTCGTGTCCCGACCGACCGAGAACAAGATCGACAAGTCTCTCCACGGCCTGACGCGCACGCTCGTCAACAATATGGTCGTGGGCGTCACCACCGGGTACCGCAAGGGCCTCGAGATCGTCGGCGTCGGCTACCGCGCGCAGAAGGTGGGGAACAACCTCCAGCTTGCGCTCGGCTACAGCCACCCGGTCGAGATCGTGGCGCCCGAGGGGATCAGCTTCGTGCTGGACACGCCACTCAAGCTCGCGGTCGTCGGGATCGACAAGGAGCTCGTCGGCCAGATGGCCGCCAAGATCCGAGCCACCCGCAAGCCGGAGCCCTACAAGGGCAAGGGCGTCCGCTACGCTGGGGAGAAGGTTCGCCGCAAGGCCGGCAAGGCCGGCAAGATCGGCGGGAAGAAGTAAGCCATGACGACCCAGACCGACAGTCGCTCGGCGCAGCGCGTCAAGCGCCACGAGCGCATCCGCCTCCGCCTCGCCGGCACCCCGGAGCGGCCGCGCCTCGCGGTGTTCCGCAGCCTCAACCACATCTACGCCCAGGTCATCGACGACACCAGCGGCAAGACGCTTGCCGCCGCGTCCTCGCTGGATTCCACGCTGCGCTCCGCTGAGGGGACCAAGAGTGACGACGCCAAGCGCGTCGGCAAGCTGGTCGCCGAGCGGGCCAAGGCGGCCGGCGTGGACAAGGTGGTGTTCGATCGGGCGGGCTTCCAGTACCACGGGCGGGTTCGCTCGCTCGCCGAGGCGGCGCGCGAAGCCGGCCTCGACTTCTAAAGAGGACTGCCTGTGGCTCGCATCGATCCCAACAAGCTCGCGCTCGAGGAGCGCGTCGTCCAGATCAACCGCGTCGCCAAGGTGCACAAGGGCGGCCGGCGCTTCAGCTTCTCGGCGGTCATCGTCGTGGGCGACGGCAACGGCCACGTGGGCGTCGGCCTGGGCAAGGCCGGCGACGTGCCCGAGTCCATCCGCAAGGGCGTCGAGGACGCGAAGAAGCACATCGTCAAGATCCCGATGGTCGGGACGACGATCCCGTACGAGGTCCGCGAGGAGTACTGCGCCGCGCGCGTGATGCTCAAGCCGGCTTCGAAGGGAACCGGCGTCATCGCCGGCGGCGCGGTCCGCGCTGTCGTCGAGGCCGCGGGCGTCCGCGACATCCTCGCCAAGGTCCACGGCTCCACCAACCCGGTGAACGTGACCCGCGCGACCCTCAACGCCCTGCGGAGCCTGCGCTCCGTCGAGGAGCTCGAGCGCCAGCGTGGCGTGAAGCTCCGCCTGGTCGTCCCCGGCCAGGCCGCGGCGGCGGTTCGCCAGGAGGCGGCCGATGCCCGGTAAGCTCCGCGTCACCCAGACCAAGAGCACCATCAGCCACATCGCCCGCAATCGCGCGACGATCCGGGCCCTGGGCCTGCACGGCATCGGCAGCTCGTCGGTCCTCCCGGACAACGACGCCGTCCGTGGCATGTGCCGCCAGGTCCGCTTCCTCGTGACCGTCGAGGAGCTGCCCGAGGGCGCCGAGACGACCCCGGAGGCCAAGTAGATGAAGCCCCACGACCTGCACCCCGCCCCCGGGTCGGTCACCAAGAAGACCCGAGTCGGGCGCGGCATCGCGGCCGGCAAGGGCAAGACCGCCGGCCGAGGCACGAAGGGCCAGCGCGCGCGCGCCGGCGCCTCGATCCCGGCCTGGTTCGAGGGTGGACAGACCCCGATCCACATCCGGATCCCCAAGCTCCGCGGCTTCCGCAACATCAACGACATCGAGTACGAGGTCGTGAACGTCGGCGCGATCAGCGCCGCCGTCGAGGCGGGCAGGCTGTCGGCCGAGGGCAAGGCGCCGATCACCGTCAACGCCGACACCCTCAAGGAGGCCGGCCTCGTTCGCCGGGACCGCCTTCCGCTCAAGATCCTCGGCCACGGCGAAGTCTCGGCCAAGCTGTTCGTGCTGGCTGACGGCTTCACCAAGTCGGCGCGCGAGAAGATCGAGGCCGCGGGCGGCACCGCCCAGGTCATCGAGATCCCCACCGAGCCGCTCGTCGCCCTCGGCGTCGAGCCCGCTGTCGACAACGGCTAGCACCCCGTGTTCGAGGGACTGCTCAACGCGTTCCGGGCGCCGGACCTCCGGCGCCGGATCCTGTTCGTCGCCGGGACCCTCCTGGTCTTCCGGCTGCTGGCGCACGTCCCCGTGCCCGGCGTCGACAAGACCCAGCTCGGCAACTTCCTCAACAACAACGCGATCTTCGGCCTGCTGGACCTGTTCTCTGGCGGCGGCCTGACCAACTTCTCGGTCGTGGCCCTCGGCGTGAACCCGTACATCAACGCGTCGATCATCATGCAGTTGATGACCGGCGTGGTCCCCTCGCTGCAGGCCCTGCAGCGCGAGGGCGAATACGGCCGGACGAAGATCAACCAGTACACCCGCTACCTGTCGGTGCCGATGTCGCTCCTGCAGGCGTACGGCTTCCTCGCGCTGCTCAACAGCAGCTCACAGGGCGCGCTCAAGACACCGTTCGACCTGGGCAGCTGGGAGACAGCGACCCAGATCATCACCCTCACCGCGGGCTCGGTCGCCCTCATGTGGCTGGGGGAGCTGATCACCGAGAAGGGGATCGGCAACGGCGTCTCGTTCATCATCTTCGCGGGCATCGTGAGCCGCGTGCCCGGCTCGCTGGGCACCTTCCTCCAGAGCTTCGACATCACGCAGTTCATCCTGCTCGGGATCATGGCGGTCGCTGCGATCGCGGTGATCATCTACATCCAGGAGGGCCAGCGGCGGATCCCCATCCAATACGCATCGCGCGTGCGGGGCCGGCGCATGTACCAGGGGGGCCAGACGTTCCTGCCCCTGCGCGTCAACCAGGCCGGCGTCATCCCGATCATCTTCGCGGTGAGCATCCTGCTGTTCCCGGTCCAGATCGCGAACTACTTCGTGAACTCGCCGGGCCTGTTCGGGGACCTCGCAAAGGGGGTCGTGTCGTGGCTGTCCCGCGGGTCCTGGGTGTACGTCGCCCTCTACTTCCTGCTGACCGTCGGCTTCACGTACTTCTACACGGCGTTCACGTTCAAACCGGACGAGACCGCTGAGGAGCTGCGCAAGAACGGCGGCTTCATTCCCGGCATCCGGCCGGGGCGTCCCACGCAGGACTACCTGGCTCGGATCGTGACGCGGATCACCGTCGCCGGCGCCCTCTTCCTGGGCATCGTCGCGGCCGCCCCGCCGTTCATCTCCCTGATCCAGCCGTCATTCCAGAACCTGGCGCTGGGTGGCACGGGCATCCTGATCGTGGTCTCCGTCGTCGTCGAGACGATGAAGCAGCTCGAGGCCCAGCTCCTCATTCGCCAATACGAGGGCTTTATCCGGTGAAGGTGGTCGTCCTCCTCGGCGCCCCAGGCGCAGGGAAGGGCACCCAGGCTCCCTTGCTCGCGGCGCGCCTCGGGATCCCGGTCGTGGCGACCGGCGACCTGTTCCGCGCCGCGGTGCGCGACGGGACGGCACTGGGGCTTGAGGCGCGTCGCTACATGGACGCGGGGCAGCTCGTCCCGGACGAGATCACCATCAGGCTCCTGCTCGAGCGCCTCGCCCGGCCCGATGCCGGTGACGGCGTGATCCTCGACGGGTTTCCGCGGACGGCGGTGCAGGCGGCGGCGCTCGACACGGCGCTGGCCGCCCGGGACACGAGCGTCGCGGCGGCCGTCCTCGTCGACGTCCCCGCCGACGAGCTCATCCGCCGCATGTCCGGCCGCTGGGTCTGCCGGGGGGCCGGCCACCCGTACCACGAGGTGTCCAGCCCGCCCCGGACGCCTGGCGTCTGCGACATCGACGGGTCCGAGCTGTACCAGCGCGCCGACGACCAGCCCGCGACGATCCGGGCGCGCATGGACCAGCAGCTCGGCGCGCTCGGCCAGGTCATCGAGCACTACCGCACGTCGGGCGTGCTGCGGACCGTGGACGGGCTCCAGTCCATCGAGGCGGTTGCCGGCGCCATCGACGCTGCGCTCGCCGAGGCCGGCGTCGCCGCAGCCGGCTGATGGAGATCACCCGCAAGTCCGCCGCGGAGATCGCCAAGATGCGGTCTGCGGGTCGCATCGTGGCCGAGGTCCTCGCCCTCGTCGAGGAGGCCCTCGTCCCGGGCATCTCGACGGCGGAGATCGACCGCATGGCCGAGCGCCACATCCGCGCGGCGGGCGGGATCCCGTCGTTCCTCGGCTACCTCGGGGGACGGCGCTACGACGCCTCGCACCCGCATGCGTACAAGGCCACCACCTGCATCTCGATCGACCACGAGATCGTGCACGGCATCCCCGGCAATCGCGAGATCAAGCGCGGCGCCGTGGTGTCGGTGGACGTCGGGGCGATCTACGACGGGTGGAACGGCGACGGCGCGCGCACGTTCATCTGCGGCGGCCGGGAGTCCGGCACCCCCGCGGCGATCACCCTGGTGGACACCACGCGGCTCGCGCTGATGGCCGGGATCGCGGCGTCCCAGCCGGGCAACCGGGTGGGCGACATCGGCGCGGCGGTCGAGGCGATCGGCTCGGAGGCCGGCCTCGGGATCGTCCGCGGCTACGGCGGGCACGGCATCGGCCAGCTGATGCACGAGGACCCGTCGGTGCTCAACTTCGAGACCGACTACCCGGATGCGCGGGTTCGGCTCGAGCCGGGCATCTGCCTCGCCATCGAGCCCATGTTCATGACCGGCGGCGAGAAGACCCGGACGCTGAAGGACGGCTGGACGGTGGTGACCGCGGACCACTCGCTGGCGGCCCACTTCGAGCACACCATCACCATCACGGCCGACGGCCCCGAGATCTTGACGAAGGTCTAGTGCCGGTGTTGTCGGATCGTGGTGGGTTTGATATCCTCACCGTTCGTGTGTCGGCCCGGTTGGGCCGGCACTCGTGCTGAATAGGACACGGGAGCTAGCTTGGCGAAGAAGGACGCGATCGAAGTCGAAGGAACCGTGCTGGAACCACTGCCGAACACCATGTTCGCGGTGGAGCTCGAGAACGGCCATCGCGTCCTCGCGCACATTAGCGGCAAGCTCCGGATGAACTTCATCCGGATCCTGCCAGGTGACCGGGTCCGCGTAGAGCTCTCCCCGTACGACCTCACCCGGGGTCGGATCACCTACCGACTGAAGTAATCGAGGATCCTGGTGAAGGTCAGAGCGTCAGTCAAGACGCGTTGCGACAACTGCAAGATCATCCGGCGCCACGGCACCGTGATGGTGATCTGCGCGAATCCCAAGCACAAGCAGCGGCAGGGCTGACGCGAATGGCACGAATTGCGGGCATCGACATCCCGCGCGAGAAGCGCGTCGAGGTGGCCCTCACCTACATCTACGGGATCGGCCTGAGCACGAGCCAGCGGATCCTCAAGCAGACCAGCATCAACCCGGACACGCGCGTTCGGGACCTCACGGATGACCAGGTCAACCGGCTCCGCGAGGTCATCGACCGCTCGTTCAAGGTCGAGGGCGACCTTCGCCGCGAGGTGGCGCTGAACATCAAGCGCCTCATCGAGATCGGCTCGTACCGAGGCCTCCGGCATCGCCGCAACCTCCCCGTGCGCGGGCAGCGCACCAAGACGAACGCCCGCGCGCGCCGCGGACCGAAGAAGACGGTCGGCGCCCGGAAGAAGACGACGAAGTGACGAGGAACCGCTAAGGCATGGCCGATCGAAAGCGCGCCGTCAAGCAGCGGCGCCGGGAGCGAAAGAACGTCCCCCAGGGACACGTCCACATCCTGGCGAGCTTCAACAACACGATCGTGACGATCACCGATCAGACCGGTGCGGTCATCTCGTGGGGTTCTGCTGGCATCGCCGGGTTCAAGGGCTCCCGGAAGAGCACGCCCTATGCCGCCGCGCTTGCCGCTGACGGGGCCGCTCGCCGCGCCATGGAGCACGGCATGCGCCAGGTCGAGGTCTACGTGAAGGGCCCCGGCGCCGGTCGCGAGCAGGCGATCCGCTCACTCCAGGCCGCCGGCCTCGAGGTGAGCGCCATCACCGACGTCACGCCCATCCCTCACAACGGATGCCGCCCGCCCAAGCGGCGCCGCGTCTGAGCCCAGGTAGGTCATGGCCCGTTACACAGATGCCGTTTGTCGGCTGTGCCGCCGAGAGGGACTCAAGCTGTTCCTCAAGGGTGGCCGCTGCTACACCAAGAAGTGCTCGTTCGAGCGCCGTCCCACGCCTCCCGGCCAGCACGGCGTCCGCCGTCGCAAGGTGGGCGACTACGGGCTCCAGCTGCGCGAGAAGCAGAAGGTCCGCCGCGTCTATGGCGTCCTCGAGAAGCAGTTCCGCAACTACTTCATCGAGGCCACGCACCACTCCGGCGTGACTGGCGAGGCGCTGCTCCGCTCGCTTGAGCTACGCCTCGACAACGTCGTGTTCCGTCTCGGCTTCGCGCCCTCGCGCGCTGCCGCTCGCCAGATGGTCGCCCACGGCCACTTCGCCGTGAACGGCACGCCGACCAACATCCCGTCCTACCGGCTCAAGGTGGGCGACAGGGTCGAGGTTCGCGAGTCCCACCGCGAGCGCGAGCTGTTCAAGACAGTCAAGGAAACCCTTCGGTCGCACCAGGCGCCGGATTGGCTGAGCCTCGACGCGGCGAAGTTCGCCGGGTCCGTCATTGCGCTCCCGCGCCGCGACCAGATGCCGCCCGAGTTCAACGAGCAGCTCGTGGTCGAGTACTACTCGAGGTAGCCGCCCTCCATGATTGAACTCGAGACCCCGCAGATCGAGCCCATCGCGGAAGCCGGCACGTATGCCAAGTACGAGGCCGGTCCGCTCCAGGCGGGCTACGGCGTCACGCTGGGCAACGCGCTCCGGCGGGTGCTCCTGTCGTCCCTCGAAGGGGCGGCGGTGACCTCCATCCAGATCCGCGACGTGTACCAGGAGTTCTCGACGATCCCCGGCGTCAAGGAAGACGTCACCCAGATCGTCTTGAACGTCAAGAAGCTCCGCCTCAAGAGCTTCGCCGCGCACCCGGTCCAGCTGCGCCTGCTCAAGAGCGGCGCCGGCCCCGTGGTCGCGGCGGACATCGCCGAGTCCGCAGACGTGGAGATCGTCAACCCCGAGCTGGTCCTCATGACCATCGACTCGGACGACACGACGATCGAGATGGACCTCACCGTCGAGCGCGGCGTCGGCTACCTGGCCGCCGAGCGTTCCGAGGCGCTGCCCATCGGCGTGATCGCGGTCGACGCGATCTTCACCCCGGTCCGCAAGGTCAACTACTGGGTGGAGAGCACCCGCGTTGGCCAGATGACCAACTTCGACAAGCTCACGATCGAGATCGAGACCGACGGCACGATCACGCCGGAGGAGGCGCTCTCGCGCTCCGCCGACATCCTCGTCCGCCAGTTCCAGCCGTTCGTGACCGTCGGCGTCCAGGCGGCCCCCGCAGACCGCGTGACCCCCGGCGTTCCCCAGCTCCCCTCGAACATGCTCGACATGCCGATCGAGGAGCTCGACCTGCCGATGCGGGCCTACAACTCGCTGAAGCGCAACAACATCGTGAAGGTCGGCCAGCTGCTGCAGCTCAAGGACGACGATCTCCTCCGCATGCGCAACTTCGGCAAGAAGTCGCTGGACGAGATGAAGGAGCGCCTGCGAATGCGCGGCTTCATCCTCCCGGAGAGCGAGTCGGACGGCGCCTTCGATGAGGACGGCGACGAGGTCTTCGACGCCGACGAGGAGGCCTGAGCCATGTCGTCCCACCGAGTCGACGGGCGCAAGCTCTCGCGCAAGCAGGGTCCGCGCCTCGCGCTGTACAAGAACCTGACGGTCTCGGTCCTCCGCTACGAGCGGGTGCAGACCACCGAGGCCAAGGGCAAGGAGATCCAGGGCCGAGTCGAGCGCATGATCACGCTCGCCAAGCGCGGTGACCTGGCCGCCCGCCGGACGGTCGTCTCGGAGTTCCCG
Source organism: Chloroflexota bacterium (assembly GCA_021783095.1). Taxonomy (GTDB): domain Bacteria; phylum Chloroflexota; class Limnocylindria; order Limnocylindrales; family CSP1-4; genus CAIXZV01. Next base: position 15,263 of record JAJXUG010000027.1, read on the forward strand.
AACGAGCCGCTCGTCGTGACCAAGCTGTTCGACGTGATCGCCCCCAAGTACGCCGATCGCACCTCCGGGTACACCCGGCTTGTGCACATCGGCATGCGCAAGGGTGACGCCGCCGAGATCGTCCAGATCGAACTGGTCTGAGACGGTCCGGCCCACGAGTTCGAGAGGACTCGGCCGTGCGCTACCGCGCCCGGTGTGAATACGACGGAACGGACTTCGCCGGGTTTCAGCTCCAACTGAACGCCCGGACGGTCCAGGGAGAGCTCGAGGCCGCGCTGGCCCGCCTCAACCGAGGCGAGCGGGTCGTGGTCGACGGGGCGGGGCGCACGGACGCCGGGGTCCACGCCACCGGGCAGGTGATTGGCTTCACCTACACCGGCAGCGTGCCGGGTCGGGAGCTCCAGCGGGCGGTGAACGCCCTGCTCCCGCGGGATGTCGCGATCCGCGACCTCCGGCGGGCCCCAGACGGGTTCCACCCACGCTATGCGGCGCGGTATCGGGAGTACCGCTACACCGTTTGGAACGGGCCGCGCAGCCCACTCCGCGAGCGGACCGCGCTCGGGGTGCGGGCCCCGCTGGACGTCGCCGCGATGGCGAGCGCCGGGTTGGTCTTCGTGGGCCGACACGACCTCTCGTCGTTCGGGGGCGTGGACGACCGGTCCCCGGTCCGCACCGTAAGCGCGGTGCGGGTCCGGAGGGAGGGCCGCCTGGTGACGATCGACGTCCGGGCGCAGGCCTTCCTCCGGGGGCAGGTGCGGCGAATGGTCGCCGCCCTGCTGGAGGTCGGTCACGGCAAGATGGACGAAGCGGGGCTCGCGGCGGCGATGATCGCCAGGGAGCCGGCCCTCAACGGGGCAGCCGCCCCCGCAAAGGGGCTCTGCCTCAGGCACGTCGCCTTGGGGCGGCGGCCGATGGACGACAAGGAAGACGAGGAATGAGCGCGAAGACCTATACGCCTCGAGAGAGCGAGATCGAGCGACGCTGGTACGTCGTCGACGCGACGGACGAGACGCTCGGCCGCCTCGCGACGCGGATCGCGCGCGTCCTGGAGGGCAAGAACAAGCCCGGGTACGCCCCGCACATGGACACGGGCGACCACGTCATCGTCCTGAACGCGGGCAAGATCACGGTGACCAGCGACAAGCTGACGTCCAAGATCTACTTCCGCCACAGCGGCTACCCCCAGGGCTTCAAGGAGGAGACGCTCGGTCACCTGCTTGCCCGTCGGCCGGAGGAGCCCATCCGCCGCGCCGTCAAGGGGATGCTCCCGCACAACCGCCTTGGTGCCCAGATGCTTCGGAAGCTGAAGGTCTATGCGGGTTCTGACCACCCGCACCAGGCCCAGAAGCCCGAGCCGCTCGCCTGACGAGGAGCCCTGATGTCGACGCCTGCGTTCTATTGGGGCACCGGCCGCCGCAAGACCGCGGTTGCCCGGGTCCGCCTCATCCCCGGTGAGGGGTCCATGGTGATCAACGGCCGCACGCCCGAAGAGCACTTCGGTGGCGTGCTGGCCGAGTCCCAGCTGTTCCTGCCGTTCCGGGTGACCGGGACTGAGGGCCGCTACAACGTCTCGATCAAGGTCGAGGGCGGCGGCGTCACCGGTCAGGCCGGCGCGATCCGCCACGGCGTGGCCCGCGCGCTGCTCCAGTCCGACCCCGAGTCGTTCCGGCTGCCGCTTCGCCAGGCTGGCCTCCTCACCCGCGATCCGCGGATGAAGGAGCGCAAGAAGTACGGCCTCAAGCGTGCCCGCAAGGCCCCCCAGTACACCAAGCGCTAGCCTCAGTCCATTCGCCACCACGAAGTGCCCGTCCCGGTTCGCCGGGACGGGCACTTCTCCGTCTGAGCCATACTGCGTGCTCCTGGCCGACCCGGTCGCCCCCAGCCTCAACGACCTGGACCCTGAGGCGAGGGCGGCGTTTCTGCGCGACATGGGCAGGCTCGGCGACGCGATCCTGCCCGCCACGGGAGCGTCGCGCGTCAACGACGAAATCCTCGGGAACACGGAGCCGGGACTCCACGCGCATGTCTTCCCTCGATATGCGTCGGAGCCCAACGAAGTTCGGCGGCTGCCGGTGTGGTTCTGCGATTGGGACGGTGCCCCAAGTTCAACCCGAGCGAGCACCGAAGCCTGCAGCTCGCGATCCGGGCGGCGCTCAACGGCGACTTGGCGGACGGAGAGTGGTCAACGTGGCTGGGTGCGGTACCTCGAGTCGCGTTGGACTCAATTCGGGCGGCGCCCCGCACGGGCGGGACGTCAAACCCGGGGTTCGCGCTCCCGGACACGCGGGCAATGGCCGCTGGTGAGTCTGTCCCGACTCGCAGGGTGGGGGCTCGCAGGGTGGGGGCTCGCAGCGTGGGGGCTCGCAGGGTGGGGGCTCGCAGGGTGGGGGCTCGCCCGGTGGGGGGCTCGTCGGGGCGGGAGTCGCGACTCGCCGGGTCTTGCAGCGGGTCGTGGGAGGGGGGACGAGCGCAACGCGCCGGATGGAGCACGTGGCGCGGCCAGGCGCCACGGGCGCGCTTCGGCATTTCGCGAGCGGCGCGAAGGCGGTAGGGTGGCGCCATGACGAACTCGCCGCTCGCTGGACGCGACCTCATCTCGGCGGCCGACCTCTCGGCCCCGGACATCGCGCGTCTGTTCGCCCGTGCGGCCGAGCTCAAGGCCGAGTTCCGCACGGAGCGCCGCCATGCCAATCCGCCGCTCGAGCGGCGGACACTGGCCATGCTGTTCCAGAAGCCGAGCCTGCGCACGCGGGTCACGTTCGAGGCCGGGATGACCCAGCTCGGCGGGCACGCGCTGTACCTCGAGGAGAAGGTCGTGCTGGGCGGGCGCGAGACGGTGAGCGACGTCGCGCGCAACCTCGAGCGCTTCGTGGACGCGATCATGGCGCGCACCGGCCCCCACGAGGTCGTGGCGGAGCTGGCGGCACGCGCGTCGATCCCGGTGATCAACGGCCTGACGATCCGAGAGCACCCGTGCCAGGCGCTGGCGGACCTGTTCACGCTCCACGAGCGCTTCGGCGACCTGAGCGGGCGGACGCTCGCCTTCATCGGCGACGGCAACAACGTGTACCACTCGCTCGCCCTCATGGGGGCCACGCTGGGCATGCACGTGCGGCTGGCCCACCCCCTGGGCTACGGCCCGAGCGGCCGGATCGTGGAGCGGGCGCGTGAGCTGGCGGCGTCGAGCGGGGGCTCGCTCGCGTTCACGCAGGATCCCCGCGAGGCCGTCGAGGGCGCCGATGCGGTCTACACCGACGCGTGGACGTCGATGGGGCAGGAGGCCGAGGCGGAAGAGCGGCGCGACGCGTTCGCCCGCTTCCAGGTCAACGCCACCCTGCTGGCCGCATCGCCTGAGGCTGTGGTGATGCACTGCCTTCCGGCGCATCGAGGCGAGGAGATCACCTCGGACGTGATGGACGGCCCGAGGAGTGTCGTCTTCGAGCAGTCGGAGAACCGCCTGCACGCCCAGAAGGCGCTCCTCGTCGAGCTGCTGGCGAGCTGAGCCGCACGCCGTGACCGACAGAGGGATGCGATGAGCAGCGAGGCCCTGTACGAGCACTACAAGGACGCCCTCAAGCGCGGCCACGTCGCGTCGCTGCGCGGCCGGGTCGAGGACGCGCTGCTGGCCTACGCGGAGGCCGCGCGCATCGCCCCCGAGCGGTCCACCCCGCATTCGTCCGCGGGCAATGCGCTCCTGCGGCGCAAGCGCCCAGCCGAGGCCCTCCGTCACTACGAGGTCGCGCTCGCGATGGCGCCTCGCGATGAGGCGGCCCTTCTGGGCCGGGCGCAGGCGCTGGCCGCGCTGGACCGCCGGGGCGATGCAGCCGATGCCTTCGATGCCCTGGCCGAAGCCCAGGCGGGGACTGGGCGGCTCGCCGACGCGGTGGACGCTGCGAGGCGCGGGCTCGAGATGGCCGAGGGCCGCGAGCGCCGGCGGACCCTCGAGCGGTTGATCTCGCGCCTGCGCGCCAGCGAGCCCGACGAACCCGGACGGACGGCGCTCGAGCACGCCCTCCTGGTCCTGGAGGGATCTGCGGTTCCGCGTCCGAGAGCCCCCCACCGGGCGTTTGAGGGGGGATCGCATGCGCACGGGGTGCCCGCCACCAGCGGCGACCAGGCGTCGGGCATTTCCGAGGCGGCCGGTGGTCCCGGAGCCGCGGCAGACGAGCCCACGGAGGACGCCGCGACATCCGAGACGGCGGAGGGCGGCCCGACTGCCCCGACCCCCGAGTGGGCGGATCGCGACCTCGCGGCCCCGGCCGGGCAGGACGAGATCGCGTCGCAAGACGAACCCGTGGTTGCCTCGGCGGCGACCGCGGCCGAGGCGGCCGGAGACGCAACCGCCGAGCCGGAGCCCAGACTCGCGCGGCGCGCCCCCCGCGTCATCTCCGCTGGCGTGACGGTGGCCGACCTGTCGGCGAGCGTCGAGGCCGCCACCGATGCCGGCGCGCCTGAGCGCGCGCTCGAGGCGATGCTCGACCTCGCCGCGCTGCACGCCCGCGATGGTCGGATCGAAGCCGCCCTCGACGCCTGCTACACGGCGCTCTCGCTTGACCCGGACAGCGTCGCCCTGCACCTCGCCCTCGTTGAGCTCTACACGCAGCGGGGCTGGGACCTGCTGGCCACCGAGAAGCTCGAGCTGCTCGAGAGGATCGCCCGCCTCGACGGGGACGAAGGGACCGTGGCGGAGATCGCGGGCCTGCTCGCCACCCGCGCCTGAGCCCGGGAGACGGCCCGGACGCCGGTGTAGACTCGCCCGAAGATGCTCCCGTTCCTCCAATCGCTGCTCCAGCAGGTCACGCCCAACGTCCTGCTGGACGTCGGCATCACTGCCCTGTTCATCTACTGGCTGTTCAGCCTGATCCGGGGCACCCGGGCGGTGACGCTGGTGATCGGCGTCTCGGTGCTGCTGGGGATCTATGCGCTGGCCCAGTTCCTCGAGCTGCGGCTGTTCACCCAGATCCTCCAGGCGGGCGCATTCGTGGGCGTGTTCGCACTCGTCGTCGTGTTCCAGCCCGAGCTCCGGCGGGCACTCGAGCGGATCGGCCGGGTGGGGACGTTCGGCTGGCTCGTGCCCGCCTCGTCGCACCGGCGGGTGGAGCACGTCGCGACCATGGTCGCCCGGGCGGCGGCTGCGCTCTCGGCGGAGGGCTATGGGGCGCTGATCGTGATCGAGCGCGAGACGGGCCTCGAGGATACGGCCGAGACCGGCGTGATGCTCCACGCCGACCTCACGTCGGAGCTGCTCCTGACGATCTTCATGCGCGGCACCGCGCTCCACGATGGCGCCGTGATCATCCGGGGCGAGAGCGTTCTCGCCGCAGCCTCGCTGCTGCCGCTGACCGAGATGCGCCTTTCCGAGCGCTTCGGGACGCGGCATCGCGCCGCCCTGGGCATCACGGAGGACACCGACGCCGTGGCGGTCGTGGTCTCCGAGGAGAGCGGCCAGATGAGTGTCGTCGAGCGCGCACGCATCGTCCGGGTGCCCACCGAGGTGCTGCTGGAGCGCGCGCTGGTGGGCCTGCTCGAGTCGCCCGACATGCCGGGCGGCCTGGGATTGGGGAGGGGACTTGGATCGGGGACGCCGCGGCGGCCGGCGAGGCGGCTGCGCATCAGCCGACGCCCTTCGGGCCGCCCCGAGCCGCCGCCGCTCGGCGAGGCCCCGGCTGGCGAAGCCGCGGACGACCCGCTCGCGTCCCAGGTGCAGGGCGAGGCCGGGGCCGATGGCTCGCTGTCGGCCGACCCCATTCCCGATGCCGGGGACCATGGCGCAGGCGATGCCTCGGCGGCCGCCTCGAACAGGGTGCCGGCGCCATGAACGTCCGCCGCTTCGGGCGCCGTGTCGTCGGCGTCTTCGTCCACAACTGGCCCCTCAAGGTCGCGGCCATCGTGCTGGCCACGCTGCTCTACGTCGGCCTCGTGGCGACCCAGGACAGCGCAACGTTCCCCGGGCCGATCGCGGTCGTGCCCGTCAACACGCCTGCCGGCACGGTCATCACCAACTACCCGCTGCGGCCGATCGACGAGGTCCGCTACCTCGCGCCTGCCGACCTCGGCCGCCTGACGGCCGACGACTTCATCGTCACCGTGGACCTCTCCACCCTCCAGCCCACCGGCGGCCCGTCGAGCGTCCCGGTGTCGGTCATCGCCAAGGACCCCCGGGTCAGGATCCTCGATTTCCGTCCGAGGAACATCTTGGTCACGCTCGACCAGGAGGTCGAGGCGCAGGTCCCGGTGACGGTGACCCGCGGCCCCGCCCCGGCCGGCACCGCCGCCGGGCAGACCGTCTTCTCGCCGCAGCAGGTGACCGTGCGCGGCCCGTCGACGGCCGTGCGGAAGGTCGTGGGGGTGCAAGTGGACGTGCAGCTGGACTCGGCGATCGACTTCGACCGCGAGGTGCAGGGCACCGCCGTTGACGCGTCGGGCGCCCCCGTGACGGGGGTGGTGCTGATCCCGCGCACGATCCACGTGACGATCCCGCTGATCACCAATCAGCAGTCGCGCACCGTCCCCGTCAACGCGGTGATCACCGGCACCCCGGCACCCGGTTTCCGCGTCGCGAGCGTCGAGGTGTCGCCCCTCACGGTCACGCTCGAGGGCGATGCGGACCAGCTGGTCTCGCTGCCCACCGCCGACACGGCGCCGATCTCCGTGGACGGAGCGACGCGCGACGTGGTCCAGAAGGTGTCCCTGGCGCTCCCCGCCGGCGTGACACCGGTGGAGGTGGGCACGGTCAGTGTCACCGTCCAGATCCAGGCCGTGACCGAGACCCGCACGTACCAGGCCGGCCTGCGGCTCGACGGCGGCGACCCGAACTACGAGTACGCGGTCTCGATCCAGAGCGTGCTGCTCACCGTGTACGGCTCGTCGGCGGACCTCGATCGGCTCGGCTCGGCCCCGATCACCGTCAGCATCGATGTGTCGGGCCTGACGCCCGGCAGGCACCAGCTCACGGTCGCTCCCTCGCTGCCGTCCGCGGTGACGGTGGTGAGCATCAACCCGCAGACCGTCACCGTGACGGTCGTCTCCCCGCCATCCACCCTGCCGAGCGGGATCCCGCCGTCGCAGGCGCCGGCCCAATCGCCGAGCCCCTCACCCAGCTGACCCCGCGCGCGGCTCGCCCCTGGCGCCGCCCCATCCACGAACCCCGCCCACCATCCCGCACGAGGATCTCCATGACCCGCCTGTTCGGCACCGACGGCATCCGCGGCGCTGCCAACGTTGACCTGCGCCCGTCGCTTGCCACCGCCCTCGGCCGCGCCACCGCCCACCGCGTCGTCGGCGTCGGTGGTTCGCTGGTGGTGGGCCAGGACACCCGGCGCTCGGGCGACATGTTCGTTGCCGCGATCACCGCGGGCGCCACCAGCATGGGCGTCGACGTCCACAGCGTGGGCGTGGTCCCAACGCCAGCCCTCGCGTTCCTCGCGGGCAACGGCGAGTTCGCGGCGGGGATCATGGTCTCGGCCTCGCACAACCCGGCCGAGGACAACGGGCTCAAGGTGCTCGACCCCGACGGCCTCAAGCTCGACGATGACCTCGAGGATGACCTCGAGGCGCTGATCCTGCGGGCGGACGAGCTGCCGGGCGTGCAGCCGAGCCTGCTGGGCCGGAGCGTGCACGCGTCGGCGCTGCTCGGCCAGTACATCGCGCATCGCACGGCCCTCGCGGCCGCGGTCTACGCCACGGGCCTCCACGTCGTGCTCGACACGGCCAACGGCGCGGCGCACTCCGTGGCCCCAGCGATCCTGCGCGCGACGGGCGCCCGCGTCACGGTGATCCACGACCAGCCCGACGGCGACAACATCAACCGCGGCTGCGGGGCGACGGCGCCCGAATCGCTCATGCAGGCGGTCCGCGACCACGGCGCCGATGTGGGCTTCGCACTCGACGGCGATGCCGACCGGTGTGTCGCGGTCGATTCGTCCGGGCGGCTCGTGGACGGCGACCAGGTGCTCGGCATCCTCGCGCTCGAGCGGCTGGCGCGCGGCGTGCTGGACCGCCAGAGCCTGGTGGTCTCGGTGCTCTCGAACGGCGGCCTCCAGCACGCGATCGAGAACGCCGGCGGCCGTCTCGTGCGCACGCCGGTGGGCGACAAGCACATCATGGCGGCGATGCTGGTGTCAGGCGCCGGCCTGGGCGGGGAGAAGAGCGGCCACGTCATCATCCGCGAGCACGCCACCACCGGCGACGGCATCGTCACCGCGACCGAGCTCCTGCGGGTCATGACCATCGCCGGCGCGGGCCTCGACGAGCTCGCCACGCAGATCCCGCTCCTGCCCCAGCAGCAGCGCGCCATCCGGGTCCGACACCGCGACCAGTGGGACGCCGACGAGGTCCTGGGCAGGGCGATCGCCGACGCCGAGGCCCGTCTCGCGCCCCACGGCCGCATCCTCGTGCGTCCGTCGGGCACCGAGCCCGTCCTCCGGGTGATGGTCGAGGGCGACGACGCGGCGACGGTCACCGAGGTGGCCGACGCCATCGCTGCCCTCGCGGGGGAGCGTCTACACTAGGCCGGCCGCGGCGCGCCGCGGCCGACCCGGAAGGAGTCCCAACGCGGCATGTGCGGAATCGTCGGCTACACCGGTCCCCGTGAGGCGGGCCCCATCCTGATCGAGGGGCTCCGGCGCCTTGAGTACCGCGGCTATGACTCCGCGGGGATCGCGCTCGTGGACGATGAGGGTGCCCTGTTCGTCGAGAAGAAGGCGGGCAAGCTCGCCAACCTCCAGACGGCAATCGCAGACCGGACCCCCCACGCCGCCATCGGCCTCGCCCACACGCGCTGGGCCACGCACGGTCGGCCGAATGACCTCAACGCCCACCCGCACCAGGACTGCACCGGCGAGATCACGGTGATCCACAACGGGATCATCGAGAACTTCCGCGAGCTGCGCGACGGCCTCGAGGCGCGTGGCCACACGCTCGCGTCCGAGACCGACACCGAGGCCATCGCGCACCTCATCGAGGAGGCGTACGCGGGCGACCTCGCCGACGCCGTCCGGGCCGCCCTGCGCCAGTGCGAGGGCGCGTACGCGGTCGCCGTCATGCACCGCGGCGAGACCGACCGGCTCGTCGGCGCCCGCGAGAACGTGCCGCTCGTCGTGGGGCTCGGCGAGGGCGAGGCCTTCCTCGCCAGCGACGTCGCGGCGATCCTCGCCCACACCCGGCGCGTCGTGTTCCTCGAGGAGGGCGACGTGGTGGACCTGCGCCCCTGGGGCGCGACCATCACCGACGTGCACGGGGTCGCGCGGGAACGCGCCGAGACCCTGGTGCACTGGTCGCCCGAGGCTGCCGAGAAGGGCGGCTACGACCACTTCATGCTCAAGGAGATCCACGAGCAGCCCGAGGCGCTCCGCCAGTCGCTGGCGGGCCGCGTGGGCAAGTCCGGCCGCATTCACGCGCCCGAGGTGGCGTCGCTGACCGACGCCTTCCGCCGCGTGACGCGCGTCGAGCTCGTCGCCTGCGGGACAGCGTCGTATGCCGCGCTCGTCGGCGCCGCGGCGCTCCAGGACTGGACGGGCCTGCCCGCGCGCGTCACGGTCGGCTCGGAGTTCCGCTACTCGCCGCCGCCCCTCGACGAGAACACGCTCGTCATCGCGGTCACGCAGTCGGGCGAGACGGCCGACACCATCGCCCCCACCCGCTGGGCGCGGGAGCAGGGCTGCCCGATCGTGGCGGTGACCAACACCGTCGGCTCGGCGATCACGCGCGAGGCGCACGCGGTGATGTTCCTCCAGGCCGGCCCGGAGATCGCGGTCGCGGCGTCGAAGACGTTCGTGACCCAGGTGACCACCTTGATCGTGCTGGCGGCGGCGATCGCCAAGGTGCGCGGCTCGATGGGGCTGGAGCAGGAGCTCGAGCTCGGGCAGGCGCTCCGGGCGCTCCCCGAGGCGGCCGCCCGAGCGCTTGAGCTGGCGAAGGACGTGCCCGCCATGGCGGATCGCTACCTCGGCGCCCGGGGCTTCATGTTCATCGGTCGCGGCTACACGCTCCCGAGCGCGCTGGAGGGGGCGCTCAAGCTCAAGGAGGTCAGCTACATCCACGCGGAGGGCTACGCCGCGGGGGAGCTCAAGCACGGGCCCATCAGCCTGCTCGACGCCGAGTGCCCGCTCGTGGCGGTCGCCACCAGGTCGCGCGTCTACGACAAGCTGATCAGCAACGTGATGGAGGGCCGCGCGCGCGACGCCAAGGTGATCGCCGTGGCCACCGAGGGCGACGACGGCATCAGCCGCATCGCCGATGACGTCGTCTGGGTCCCGGCGACGCACGAGGCCCTGAGCCCGGTCCTGGCGGTGATCCCGCTCCAGCTGTTCGCCTACCACACGGCGGTCGCCCGCGGCAACGATGTCGACCAGCCGCGGAACCTCGCCAAGTCGGTGACGGTGGAATAGGCCGATGCCAGGCACCGGCAAGGGCGGGGACCCGAGCCTTCCCCCTGGCCTGGTCCCCGATGGGACCACGGAGCTGGGCATCGACATCGTCAAGGTCGAGCGGATCCGCGCGGCGCTGGACAAGTTCGGCGAGCGGTTCAGCCGCCGCGTCCTGACCGACCACGAGCGCAAGTACGTCCGCGGCCGGGCCGAGACCTTTGCAGGCCGGTGGGCCGCCAAGGAGGCGGTGTCCAAGGTGCTGGGGCTCGGCGTCCGGGGCATCGGCTGGCGCGACATCGAGGTCCAGCGCCTGCCGACGGGGCAGCCGGCCGTGCGCCTCCACGGCCGCGCAGCGCAGCGGGCCGAGCAGCTGGGGATGGGACGGATCGCGCTCTCGATCACGCACGAGTCGGACTACGCGGTCGCGATCGCGTTCGGCGTCCGCACCGCGGGCGGGCGGTACGTGTTCCCGCTCGACATCGATGAGCGCATCGACGAGCGGGAGCGCAAGCTGCTCGCCCGGATGGAGCGGCTTGGCGCGCTCCACCAGGCGAACCTGCGCGCGGGCGCGGGCTCTCCCATGGTGGGCGTGGTCGACGAGGAGGAGGCGGCTGATGTCTGACCGGGCGGTCGGGTTCGGGCGGCGTGACGCCGACGGCAGTCCGGCGCCGGAGGGCACGACGCGGCTCGACGACGAGTCCATGGCGCGGCTGCTCCCCGAGCGCAGCAAGCGCGGCCACAAGGGCACCTTCGGCAAGCTGCTGGTGATCGCGGGCTCGATCGACTTCGCGGGGGCGGCGCTGCTCGTGTGCCGGGCGTCCGGGCGCGCCGGTGCGGGGCTCGTCACGCTGGCCGTGCCTGAATCGCTCCAGCCGCTGTTCGCCTCGAAGGTCGTCGAGGCCACCACCATGGCCCTGCCCGAGGACGACGTGGAGGAGGTCGACCCCGAGCCCGCGCTGGCCAAGATCCTCGACAACGAGCACGACGCGCTGGTGATCGGGCCCGGCCTGCGTCCCTCGCTGGCCGCTGCCGATCTGCTGCGGCTGCTCCTGACCTCGCCCGAGGAGGGCGTCAACCCGCCCGCGGTGCTGGACGCCGAGGCGCTGCGGACCCTCGCCTCGGTTGGGGAGTGGTGGACGAACGTGACGCGCGCCTGCGTCCTGACCCCGCACGCGGGCGAGTTCGCGCGCCTCCGCGCCGGCAGCGGCCACGACCCGGCCGAGGACGGCGACCTCAACGGCGACGACGGAGCGCGGGTGCGCGCGGCATCGGCTGCGGCGGTCGAGTGGCGGCAGGTCGTGGTCCTCAAGGGGGCGAACACCGTGATCGCGGCGCCCGACGGTGCCACGGCGATGGCCCCGTTCGAGAACCCCGCCATGGCGACAGGCGGGACCGGCGACGTCCTCGCGGGGACGATCGGCGCGCTGCTCGCCCAGGGTCTCGCCCCGTTCGACGCCGCGCGGCTCGGGGTGTACGTCCACGGGCTGGCGGGCGAGCTCGTCCGCGAGCGGCTGGGCGACGCGGGCCTGCTCGCGGGCGACCTGCCCGACGCGCTGCCCCTCGTCCGCAAGCGCCTCGCGGGCCTCGCGGACCGGCTTCGTGGCGGCCGGCGCCTCGGGTTCGGCGTACGCCACACGCAGGCCGGGGCGGGCGGCGGCGCGGCTGCCGGGCCAGAGTCGGCCAACTAGCGCGCCGCCCGTGACCGCTCGACAACGAGACCTCGTGACCCCGTCCCCGCCGGACAGGCGCGTCCCCATCGAGCAGCGCCTCCGCGACGCCGGGCTGCCGGCGCTGGCGCGGATGGCGTGGCTCGAGGTGGACCTCGACGCTCTGCGCGCCAACCTCGCGACGCTCCGCGGAGCCGCGGGCGCGGGCGTCCGCGTGGAGCCGGTCGTCAAGGCCGATGCCTACGGCCACGGCGCTGTGCCCGTCGCGCGGGCGCTCGAGGCGGCGGGCGCCGACGGACTGTCCGTCGCCACCCTCGATGAGGCGATCGAGCTGCGCGACGCCGGCGTGACGCTGCCGCTGCTCGTGCTCTACCCGGTGCCTGCGGCCTGGCTGGGCGAGGCGGCGCGGCTGCGGATCGCGGTGGCCCTGGGGGCGGGCGAGTCGGCGTCAGAGGCCCTCGCGTCGGCCCGGGCCGCAGCGGGCACGGGTGCCGCGGCGCTCGAGGTCCACGTGGAGGTCGAGACGGGGCTCGGGCGCGGGGGCGTGCTGCCCGCGGATGCGGCATCGGCGGTGGACGCGGCGCGGGCCACGCCGGGGGTCCGGCTGGGCGGGGTGTGGACGCACCTCGCGGCCGCCGACGACAACGAGCTCACCGTGGAGCAGGGCCGCAGGTTCGCCTCGGCGATGGCGCCGTTCGCGGAGGCCGTCGCCTGGGGACCGGACCCGGCACTCGCGGTGCGGCGACACCTCGCCGGCAGCGGCGGGTTGCTCGGCGATGCGGTGCCGCGCTGGGACGCGGTGCGGACGGGGCTCTCGATCTACGGCCTCGTCCCGGACGCGCTCGTGCCGCCTTCGTCGACGGCCGCCGCCGCCGGTGCGCTTCGGCCGGTGATGGCCCTCCACGCCCGCCCCGTCAGGGTGCTCGAGCTCCCGGAGGGCCACGGCGTCTCGTACGGGCCGACCTTCATCACGCAGCGACCGAGCCGCATCGCCACGCTGCCGGTGGGCTACGGCGACGGCTGGCGGCGCGCCTTCTCGGACCAGACGTCGGCGCTGGTGCGGGGCGTCCGCGTGCCGCTGGTGGGTCGCGTGGCGATGGACGCGGTGATGGCCGACGTGACCGAGGTGCCGGGTCCGCCGGTGACAGAACGCGACGAATTCGTGCTGCTGGGCGCCCAGGGCGGGGAGCGGATCACCGCCCATGATCTCGCGGCGGCAGGCAGGACGATCAGCTATGAGGTCATGACCGGGATGTCCCGGCGACTGGCCCGGGTGTACCATGCCGCCGGTTCCGCCGTCGAGACGCGAACCCTCGTGGACGGGAGACCCGGTTGGCCAGGATCGAGCTCTGGAACGGCGACATCTGCGACCTGGAGGTCGACGCCATCGTGAGCCCCGCCGCCACCTCCCTGTGGATGAGCACGGGGGTGGCCGGCGAGATCAAGCGCGCTGGCGGCGACGCCATCGAGTTCGCGGCGGTCCGCCAGGGCCCGGCCAATCTCGGCGACGCCATCGTGACCCCCGCCGGCCGCCTCGCCGCGCGAGTCGTGATCCACGCCGTCTCCCTCGAGCGCGACCGGCGCACGAGCGCGGCGGCCATCGACGCTGCGGCTCGAGCCGCGATGCGCCGCGCCCGCGAGCTGTCGCTGACCAGCATCGCGTTCCCCGCCCTGGGCACCGGGATCGGCGGGTTCCCGCTCGACGAGGCCGCCCGGACCGCAGTCGTGGCGATCCGCGACGAGCTTGTCGAGCCCTCCAGCGTGGAGCACGTCGTGTTCGCGCTGCGCGGGGCCGCCGCGTACGAGGCCTTCGCCCGGGCGCTGAGCGACTCCGAGCCCAGCCCCACGCGATCGCTGCTGGAGCCGGCGCAGGGGGAGCCGGCGTGAGCTTCCTCCCCGAGCCCATCGATGAGCGCCGGGAGGCGCTGGTCGAGGCCGTCGCGCGCGAGATCCGCATCCGCGGCCTGACCGGACCCGCCGTCCACTTCCTCGAGGCGAGCCGACCGTACCGCCCGCTGGGTGCCCCGGCGATGCTGTTCTTCGACCCCGTGCTGGGCGAGCTCTTCGGGGGCCAGACGCCGTCGGCGAGCGAGCTGCTGCGCGACGACATCGGGATCGAGGCGCTCATCGACCGGCTCGAGGACCTTGACGAGCCCGACGGCTGGGACGCCTAGCCTGCTGGCGGCCGGCTGATCCGGCCCATCCGCCGCGTTGTCGCCTGCGGTGCTCGCTCACGCGCCCTCCTGGCGCGCTCGCTCCGCTCCTCGGCTCCGCCTTGCGGGCTGGGCCGGCCTGGCGGAGCGGCGCGGGCGCTTCGGGGCATCGGGCCGGTCCGATCGTGCGGTCGCTGCTAGCATCGGGTCGGTGAGCAATCCGACGCGTGCCTTCGCCACGATCGACCGGGGGACCGCCACGACGGCCGTCGCCCTGATCGGATGGGCGGGGGGTCGGCATCGGCTGCTGGGCGCCACCGCGGGCCCGGTCGGCGTCCCCGAGTCGGCGCTCCTGGAGCGCGTGCGCAGGCGGGCGATGGCCGCCGACCCCTCCCTCCTCGAGTCTATCGGGCTGGAGCACCCCGGGTGCGCAGCCGACCTGCCTCGTCTCGAGTGCGCGACCACCATGCCCCCGGAGCTCGCGGTCGTGGCCGCGACCGAGCGTGTCGTGAAGCCGCTCGCCGCCCTTGCGGCGACTGCCGGCTGGCACGTCCGGCCCGTGGTCATCGAGGGCTCGGAGATCCTCAAGGTGGCCACGTCGCTCGCGGACCGGCATGTCGACGCGATCCTCGCGGGGGCGTCCGATCCCCCCGGGGCGGACGAACGGAACCTCATCGCCGAACTCGGCACGCTCGTCGCCGCCACCACCGAGCGCCGGCCGGACCTCGTCACCGTGCTGGCGGGCGGATTGGCGTCGCCCGGGGCCAGGACCGAGCAGCTGTTCCGTCCAGATCGGCCCGGGCCCACCGTCCTCGCCCCGTCGCCGCTGGACGACGGTGGTGAGCCGCTGCGTGCGCTCCTCGACGGCCTCCGCGGCGGCCGCGATGATGCCCGTCGGGCGATCGCCGCGGCCACGGCATCGCTGGCGCGCGTGCTCCGCCGCCGCGTGGAGGTGCTCGAGATCGGCCAGTCCGGCGGCTCGCGCACGGTCGCCGCATGGCAGCCTGGCGTCGAGACCGCGGTGCGCACGGCCCTCGTCCCGCGTGCAGCGCTCCTGCCCAAGCCGTTCACGGAGGCCGACCTGGACGCCGTCATCGGCTGGCTGCCCGTCGCCCTCGACCGCCTCCGCCTCCAGGACCGCCTGCGCGAGATGGCCACCGCGCCGTGGGCCGATGCTGCGGGTGACGGCGCGATCGTCCGCCTCGCGTCGGTCCGTGCGGCGGCGGCGCGGCTGCTGGAGGCCACGCCAGCCTTCGACGCGATGCCGGCGCCCGACCTCGTGCTCGTCACCGGGGGCGCGTGGCTGGCCGGGCCCGCCACGGCGGCCGTCCTTGCCCTGGCCGACGTGGCGAGGCGGCCTGGCGCCCGGGCCGTGGGGATGGACCACGCCCGCGTCCTCGCGCCCATCGGCACCATCGAGGACGAGGACGAGCGCGCCAGGCTCCTCGCTGACCTGCGTGACGACATGCTGGTCCCGCTCGGGACGATCGTGCTGGCCGCGGGCCTGCGCGGCGCGCGGGCGGCGGGCCAGCTGACGGTTCACGGCACCGGCGGCCCGCTCGACGTCGACCTCGTGCCAGGCGGCGTCGACCTGGTGGACGTGCCGCCCGGCGAACACGCGACGGTCGAGCTGCGGTTCCGCGAGGTCGTCGACATCGGCGTGAGGGCGCGGCACATCGCGCTGGTGGTGACCGGAGGCCTCGGCGGGCTGGTGGTCGACCTGCGCGACGCACCCCTTCGCCTGCCGGACCGTCTGGAGCCGCGCCGGGAGCTCCTGGCGTCCTGGCAGGGTGCGGTCTGGCCGGGGTTCGACCAGTGACCGGGCATGGAACCGCGGACGGGGACGGGACCCTGACCGCTCGCGGAACCGTGACGAGGCTCGGGCCGGGCGCCGGGCCCGCCCAGTGACGGGGCTGGGCGCCGTGCCCGGCATCGCGGACACGATGGCGTGGCTCGACGAGGTCCCGCTCCGACGCCTCGTCGAGGCCGGGCTCGAGATGAGCGTCCCGCTGCCGCCGGGCGATCGACCCCTCGTCGAGCCGGGGACGGAGGTCGTGCCCGGCGACCTGCTGCTCGAGCACGTGCGCGACCGACGGGTCGCCGAGGTGGACGTGCGGACCCCCGATGGCGACAGGCCGTCCGCTGGCAGCCGCTGGGCACCCGCCCCGGGCCGACGGCGCCACGCCGACCATCCCGGCGACGGCGAGCTCTTGGCGCCCGTCCCGGGCAAGAGCGGCCGATGGCGCCTGGTCACTGGCGAGCATCGAGCCCAGACGGCGTCGTCGGTCGGCGGGATCGTGGTGGAGGTTCGTCTCGGAGCGATGATCCGGCTCCGCGTCGAGGGGCTCGCGATCCGAGGCGCGTTCGCGGCCGGCGCCTCGGCCCGGGGACGCCTCGAGCTCGCGACCGACCCGTTCGGCGACCTGCGGCCCGGCGGCATCGACGTGGGGAGGACGGGAAGCATCCTGGTCGTCGGCGCGCGGATCGACGCCGAGGCGCTCACCCGGGCGCGTGCGATGGGCGTGCGGGGCATCGTGGCGGCGTCGGTCGCCGGCAAGGACCTGCGCGACTTCCAGGCATCCGAGCGCCGGCAGCGGGCCGCGCTCCACATGCCCGAGCCCTTCGGCGTCCTGGCGCTGGACGGAGCCCTGAAACGGCCCATCGCGACCCCCGTGGCGGCGCTCCTCGAGCGACTGGCGGGGCACGAGGTGGCGCTGCTGGTCGATCCGCCGGCGCTGGTGTTCGACGCTGCCGGGGTGGACCTGCCTGACGTCCCGCCCGACTGGGTCCGCGTGCGGAGTGGCCCGAACCTGGGCGCGGAGGGTCGCCTGCGCGAGCTCGTGGGCCTGCGGCGCTTCGCGGGCGGCGTGCACCTCGAGGCGGCCCGGGTCGACCTCGACGGCGAGGCGCCAATGGACATCCCGCTGGCCGACCTCGAGCGGCTGGGCTGACCGGCCGAGAACTCCGCCCAGCGGGGCGCTGCGGCACGGGCGCCTCCAGCGCGGCCGACGCCCCCGCACCGCGCGACGGCTTCGGCTACCCTCGGGCCTGATGCCCGACCTCGCGACCGGCGAGCGCGTCGTCGTGACGCGTGATGCCGCCGAAACCCGTGACCTCGCCTCGCGACTGGCCGCCACCGCGCGGCCGGGCGACCTGCTGTGCCTGGTGGGCGACCTCGGCGCGGGCAAGACGCAGTTCGCGAAGGGCTTCGCCGTCGGGCTGGGCATCGACGACGTGGTCTCGTCGCCGACCTTCGTCCTCATGACCGAGTACGCCGGCCGCCTGCCGATGTTCCACCTCGACCTGTACCGGATCGCAGACGCCGCCGACGCCCTCGCGGGCGGGCTGCTCGATGAGCGCCAGTCCGAGGGCGTGGCCCTGGTCGAGTGGGCCGAGCGGCTGGGCGAGGCGCTCCCCGCCGCGCGTCTGGACGTCTTCATCGACGGGGTCGGCGACGACGAGCGCCGGATCACGCTCCGCGCCGCCGCGCCTGACTACCTGCGCTACCTCGAGGCTGCGGCATGACCGCCGGCGGCCCGATCCTGCTGATCGACACGGCGACCACACGCGCGGTCATCGCGCTCGGCGGGCCCGATGGCGCGCTGGTCGAGCAGCGCGGCTGGCTGGCCGGCTATCGCCACGGCGAGGAGCTGCTCGCGAGGATCGACGGCCTGTTGGCGGACCGGGGCATCGCCACCGCAGAGCTTGGCGCCATCGCCGTCGGGACGGGGCCCGGGGCGTTCACCGGCCTCCGCGTCGGGATCGCCACGGCCAAGGGCCTGGCGCACGCGCTGGACGTCCCGATCGTGGGCGTGGCGTCTGGCATCGCGCTCCTCGACGCGGCGCTCGCGGCTCCCGCCGCGGCTCCGGCTCCCGCCGCGGCTCCGGCTCCCGCGCAACTCGTCCTCCTGCAGCCCGCCGGCCCCAACGACCGGGTGCTGACCCGTCGCGGCGAGCGACCGGCCATCCTGCCCGGCGGCACGGACCCCGACATTCGCCCGGGCGAACGGCTCGTCGCGGTCGACCTCGCCGGGCGGGCCGACGAGGACGCCGTTGCGCTTGGCGAGGCTGCGGTGGACGGCCTGGCGGCCGCGATGCTCGCGACCGCGGCCGGGCGGCTGGCGGCGGGCGACGCTGACGACCTGGCGACCCTGGTCCCCGAGTACGTCACGCTGCCGCGCGGCGTCCGCATGCCCCCGACTGACGCCGGCGTCGAGGTCAGCGGTTCCCAGCCGAGGGCGGAGCGGTCGTGAGCACCACGGTCCCGGTCCTGCTGGTGCGGCCGATGCGCGTCTCGGACCTGACCGCCGTGCAGCGCATCGAGCGCGCCTCGTTCACCACCCCCTGGCCCGCCCAGGCCTACCGCCAGGAGATCGAGACCAACCGCCTCGCCCAGTACCTGGTGGCGGTGATGGGCGACGAGATCGTCGCCTACGGCGGCATCTGGCTCATGGTGGACGAGGCGCACATCACCACGTTCGCGGTCGACCCCCGGTACCGGCGCCGCAGGATCGGCGAGCGGCTGCTGCTCGCGCTCCTGGACCTCGCCGATGACCGCGGGGCGCGCGAGGCGACCCTTGAGGTGCGCCTGTCGAACCTGCCGGCTCGCCGCCTGTACGAGAAGTACGGCTTCCGGCCGGTGGGCCTGCGCCCGCGCTACTACACCGACAACAACGAGGACGCGCTGATCATGACGACCGAGCCGCTCGAGCTGCCGGCGATGCGCGCCCGGGTGGCGCGGCTGCGGGCCCAGCTCGACGCGTGGCCCGCGCCGTCCACCACACCCGACGCTGACAGCCTCGAGGGCCCCAAGCAGTGACCGGGCCCCTGCTGCTCGCCGTGGAGTCCTCGTGCGACGAGACCGGAATCGCGCTCGTCGAGGACGGCCGGCGCATCCACGCCAATGTCGTCGCCTCCCAGGTCGCGCTCCACGCGCCGACCGGAGGCATCGTGCCCGAGGTCGCGGCGCGCGCCCACCTGCGCTGGATCGTCCCGGTGCTCGACGAGGCGCTGGTGACCGCGGGCGTCACGATGGCCGACGTGGACGCTGTGGCGGTGACCTACGGGCCGGGCCTCGCGGGCTCGCTGCTGGTGGGGATCAACTTCGCCAAGACGCTCGCCTGGGCGCACCGCAAGCCGCTGGTGCCGGTGAACCACCTCGAGGGGCACGTGTACGCCGGGTGGCTGCTGGACCCGGGCGACGCGGAGCGCGAATCGCCCCCGTTCCCCCTGGTGGCGCTCGTGGTCTCGGGCGGCCACACGTTCCTCGTGGAGATGCGCGACCACCTCGACTACCGCTACCTCGGCGGGACGGTCGACGACGCGGCAGGCGAGGCGTTCGACAAGGTCGGCCGCCTGCTCGGCCTGGGCTATCCCGGCGGCCCGGCGATCTCCCGGGAGGCGGAGAAGGCCGTCGCGCGGGACCGTGTCTTCCCGCGGGCATGGCTCGGCGACTCGTTCAACGTGTCGTTCTCGGGGCTCAAGACCGCCGCCCGGCGGATCGTCGCGCACGCTCGCGCGGACGAGGGCCTGCCGGCGGACGAGCGGGAGGGCGCCCTGCCCGACCGTGTCGTCGCCGAGCTGGCCTGGGGCTTCCAGGACAGCGTGGTGGACGTGCTCACGGCCAAGACGATCCGGGCGGCCGAGGAGGTCGGCGCCCGCGGCATCGTGCTCGGCGGCGGCGTGGCCGCGAACGCCGCGCTCCGGGCGCGGATCTCGGGCGAGGCGGAGGCGCGTGGCCTGGCGATGGTCATCCCCCGGCCCGGCCTGTGCACCGACAACGGCGCGATGATCGGCGCGGCCGGGGCGCGACGGCTGGCGGCGGGCGTGCGCGCCGGCCTCGACCTCGACGCCCGCCCCTCCCTGCCCCTCGCCCGGCCCGCGGCCCGATGAACGACCTGGCACGCAGCGGCGCTCTGCGCCTCGATCCGCGGTACGTCCAACGCGTCCTGGCTGACGCCGGGCTGCACGCCCGGCACAACCTCTCGCAGAACTTCCTCGCCGACGTGGACGTCCTCGAGCGGATCCTCGCCGAGGCCACGCCGCAGCCCGGTCGGGGCGTGCTCGAGATCGGCCCCGGGCTCGGCTTCCTGACGGGCGGGCTCCTCGCCGGGGGAGCGGCGGTGACGGCGGTCGAGCTGGACCGCGGCCTCGCCGCCTTCGTGGCCGGTGCGTACGCCGGGGCCATCGAGGCCGGGCAGCTGCGCCTGGTCCAGGGCGACGCGCTCGACCAGGACCTCGTCAACCTGGTGCCGCCGCCCTACGACGTCGTGGCCAACCTGCCGTACCACATCACGAGCCCCATCCTGCACCGGCTCCTCGGCCGGGCGCCCCGCGCCGAGCGCCTGGTCCTGATGGTCCAGCGCGAGGTGGCCGAGCGCATCGCGGCGGCCCCGGGCGCGATGAGCTACCTCTCGGTCTTCGTCCAGTACCACGCCCGAGCCCGCGTCGCCTTCCGCGTTCCCCGCGAGGCGTTCGAGCCGGCGCCGAAGGTCGAGTCGGCGGTGCTCGTGCTCGAGCCGTACGCCACTGACGACCGCCTCGACGCCGAGGCCGAGGACCAGCTGTGGCGTCTCGTCCAGGCGGGCTTCCGCGAGCGGCGCAAGATGCTCCACAACGTCCTGCGCCGACAGCTCCCGATCGAGCCCGAGCAGGTCGACGCCGCGCTCACCGCCGTCGGCATCGCGCCGGACCGGCGGCCGCAGACCGTCGCGGTGGGGGAGTGGATCGCGCTGTCCGAGGCGCTGGGGCCCATCCCGAGCGCTCGTTGATCGGCCCGGTGCGACGGTCAGGCCAGCGCCCAGCCGCGGGCACGCCCCGCCTCGGCGTACGATAGCCGGCGCCCCAGCGAGAGGAGACCCGGTTGCCCGATGCCCTGATCGAAACCCGCAGCCTGGTCAAGCGGTATGGCGAGAACGTCGCCGTCAACAACGTCAGCTTCGATGTCCGGGCGGGCGAGGTGTTCGGCTTCCTGGGGCCGAACGGCGCGGGCAAGACCACGACCATCAAGATCATCGTCGGCCTGCTCCGGCCGACGTCGGGCACGGTTCGGATGGCCGGCCGCGACGTCCAGGCAGAGCCGATCGCCGCCAAGGCGGTCAGCGGCTATGTGCCCGACACCCCGAACTTGTACGCGAAGCTGACCGGTCGCGAGCTCCTCCGGTTCGTGGCCGACCTCTACAGCCTCGACCGTGGCGAGGCAGCCCGCCGGATCGACGAGCTGCTGCGGATGTTCGAGCTGGCCGAGGCCGCCGACGACACGATCGACTCCTACAGCCACGGGATGCAGCAGAAGACATCGCTGGCTGCCGCGCTGATGCACGACCCGCGCGTGCTGGTCCTCGACGAGCCCACGGTCGGGCTCGATCCCAGGTCGGCGCGCCTGATCAAGGACATCCTCCGCCAGATGGCCGACCGGGGATCGGCGGTGATGCTGTCCACGCACATCCTCGAGATCGCCGAGCGCATGTGCGACCGGATCGGGATCATCAACCGCGGCGAGCTGATCGCGGTGGGCACGATGGACGAGTTGCGCGGCGGTGACGCCTCCGGCGGGGCGAGCCTCGAGGACATCTTCCTGAGCCTGACCGGCGGCGCTGAGGTCGCCGAGCTCGCGCACGTCCTGCAATGAGCGCAGGGACCGCGTCGGCCGTGCGGCGAGCGCCGGACGGACGGCTCCTGCCGGCCGTCCGGAAGCTGCTCCGGATGCGCGTGCTGATCTTCGTGAACGGACTCCGCCGAGCGCGGGGGCGCGCGAAGTTCGGCATGATCGTGCTCGCGCTGGTGCTCGCGGTCCTCGCGGCCGGCCTGCTGGTGGCGAGCTGGCTGGTGCTCGGCTTCCTCCAATCCCCGGAGCTGGAGCGCCGCCTTGCGACCGACACCGCCCAGCTCGTGACCGCCGTCCCGGTTCTGCTCCTGACGGGCCTGTTCGCCATCGTGCTGCTGACCAGCTTCGGGGGGCTCCTCCAGGCGCTCTACCTCACCGGCGACATGGACTTCCTGCTGGCCTCCCCGGTGCCGATCCGGGCGGTGTTCGTCGCGAAGCTCGTCCAGGTCGTGGTCCCGGTCGCCGCCCTGTACTCGCTGTTCGGGCTGCCCGTGCTGTTCGGCCTCGGGCTGTCGGGCGGATATGAGCCGCTGTACTACCCGCTCGTGCTGGTCGCCGTGGCGGTGCTGGCGCTGGCTGCCGCGGGCCTGTCGTCGCTGCTGGTCATGCTGGTGGTCCGGGTCATGCCGCCGCGCCGCGCCGCGGAGATCGTCGCCTTCGTGGGCGCCATCGGCGCCATGACCCTCTCGCAGGCGGGCAACCTCGGCAACGCCCTGGGCGCCCAGCCGGGCAAGCCGTCGGCCTCGCAGCTGAGCGGCCTGCTGGAGGGCGCGAGCACGCTGTGGCTGCCGCTCAACTGGGTCGGGCGCGGTCTGGTCGAGCTCGGCCAGGGCCACTGGCTGACGGGCCTGGCCCTGGAGGGGTTGAGCCTGTCGCTGGCGCTGGGGGTCTTCTGGCTGGCGGTCGCCACCGCGGAGCGCTGGTACTACACGGGGTGGGCCGGGATGCAGGTCGTGGAGCGGCGGCCGAGGCGGGCTCGGACCGCACGGGGCGCCGGACGGGCCGACGCGGTGCCGCGGCTTGCCCGTCGAATGCCGCGCCCGGTCTGGGGTTTGGTGTGGCGGGACGCCCTGACGCTTCGCCGCGACCTTCGGAACCTCTCGCAGCTCGTCACGCCGCTGATCCTCGGCGTCGTCTACTCGCTCCTCCTGTTCCGCGGCGAAGGAGGCGCCTCCGGACCTGGCGCCAGCACGCCGCCCGGCGGCCCCACTGACCCCCTCAGCCTGCTGACCGCATACAGCAGCGTCGGCATGGCGCTGTTCGTCGGCTGGATGCTCCTGGCGAGGCTTGCCACCACGGGGCTGTCGCGCGAGGGCCGCTCATACTGGCTCGTCAAGACGGCGCCGATCAGCGCAGGCCAGATCCTCGCCGCCAAGTTCGTCGTGGCATACGTGCCCGTGTTCGCGCTGAGCCTCGCCTTCAACGTGGTCATCGCCGTCGTGCACCAGATGGAGGCCGCCCAGTTCGTGTACAGCGTGGTCGCGTCGGCGCTGTGCCTGGGCGGCATGGCCGGAATCCTGCTGGCCTTCGGGGTGCTCGGCGCCAACTTCACCTGGGACGATCCTCGCCGCATGAGCGGGGGCGCGATGGGCTGTGTCGGGCAGGTGTGGGCCATGCTGTACGTCGTGGTCGCCTTCGGCCTGTTCGTCGGTCCGATCGTCGTGGCCGCATGGCTGCACCTCCCGACGGCGTACGCGTACATCACCGGCCTCGTCCTCGGCTCGGCTGTGGCGCTCGGTGCCGCGTACCTGCCGCTTCGGCAGGTCCGCGGTCGGGTCGCGTTCCTCGACGAGCCGGCGGACGGCGCGGTCGCGTCGTGGACCCCGGCGTCGACGCTGGGGGCCGGCCGATGACCGTCCCGACGGACCCGTCCCGCCGCCTCGCGCCCGTCGCGCGCCTGGCGCCCGCGAAGGTGAACCTCACGCTGGCGGTCCTCGGCGTCCGGCCTGACGGCTTCCACGAGCTCCACAGCGTGATGGTGCCGACGGGCGTTGTCGACTGGCTGTCGGTCGCCGCGCTCCCGCCAGGGGGCGCGGACACGCTCCACGTCGAGGGGTTCGACGCGGGCCCCGTCGCGGACAACCTCGCCCTGCGAGCGCTGCGCACCGCCCGGCAGGCGGCTCGCGACGCCGGGTTCGGGCCCGATGCGCCGCCCCCGCTGGCCGTCCGCCTCGAGAAGCGGATCCCGGTCGCGGCGGGTCTGGGCGGCGGGTCCTCGGACGCGGCCGCGGCGCTCGACGCCGCGCTCGAGGCGTGGGGCGTGACCCTCGATGCGACCACCCGCCACGCAATCGCCGCCGGGCTCGGCTCGGACGTCCCGTTCTTCCTCGCCGGCGGCCCGGCGCTGGCCGAGGGGCGCGGCGAGCGCCTGACGCCGCTGCCGTGGCTCCGCGGCGCCGCGGACTGGCCGGACCGGCCGGGCCTCCTGCTCGTCACGCCGGCCGTCGCGCTGTCCACGCCCGCGGTGTTCCGCGCCTGGGACGCCGGCGCGCGCGCGGGCGGGGGCGCAGCCAGGCTCGCCTCGGCGCACCTCGCCGACGAGCTGCGGCGCGGGGCGCTCAACTCGGAGATGCTCCTGACGCGGGCCTCGGTGCTGGCAGCGGCCAACGACCTCGCGCCGGCGGCCGCCGCGGTGGAGCCCGCGCTCGTGCCCTTCAAGCGCGCGCTGCTGCGGCTGCTCGCGCGCCCGGTGGGCGTGTCGGGCTCCGGTCCCACGCACTGGGCGCTCTATGCTTCTCGTGCCGAGGCCGACGAGGCCGCCGCCCGGCTCCGTGCGGCCGTCGCATCGGGCGAGCTCGTCGCGCCCGGCCCGCGCCCGCCGTTCATCGAGGCCACCGTGATCACCGCCCCAGCACCGGAGAGCCAGCCATGACCCGTGAGGCCATCTCGACCGGCGGCGCCCCCGCCGCCATCGGCCCGTACAGCCAGGCAATCGCAACTGACGGCTTCGTGTTCTGCAGCGGCCAGCTGGGCCTCGACCCCGCGACCGGCGACCTCCTCGACGGGATCGAGGCGCAGGCCGAGCGGGCCATGCTCAACCTTCGGTCGGTCCTCGACGCGGCCGGCGTCACCTTCGAGGACGTGGTCAAGACCACGATCTTCCTCGCCGACATGGGCGACTTCGCGGTCGTGAACGCGATCTACGGCCGGTTCATGCCCGACCCTCCGCCGGCCCGCTCCACGGTGCAGGTCGCGGGCCTGCCGAAGGGCGGCCGCGTGGAGATCGAGGTGATCGCCCGCCACGCCTGATCGCCGCACGGGCGGCCACCGCCCACGGCCCGCGCCGTTCCGCTCGTTTGACACCCCCCGCCCGCCACCCACAGAATCCCAAGGCCCGACATGACACACAGCAACCATCACCTGGGCGACGACGCCGGCGGCCCGGCAGGCGTCGAACCGCGACCCGTGCGACGCCCGCTCACGTGACGGACCCCAGCCCTTCCGCGCCCGCCCGCCGCACCGTCGCCATCGTGATGGCCGCCGGCCTCGGGACGCGGATGAAGTCAACGACTCCCAAGGTCCTCCACCGGATCTGCGGCCGGACCATCGTCGAGTGGGTGATCGAGGCCACAGCCGCCGCGACGGGGACGAGGCCGCTGGTCGTCTACTCGCCGGCCACGGAGGCCGTGCGCGAGGCCGTGGCCGGACTGGCCGACACCGTGCTCCAGGAGGTCCCCCGCGGCACCGGGGACGCGGTGCGCGCGGCGCTCGGCGCGCTGCCCGACGAGGTGGACGAGGTGCTCGTCCTCAACGGCGATGTGCCCCTCATGCGCGCGGAGCTGCTCTCGGCGCTGCTGGACGCGCGCCGGCTCGACCAGGCGGCCCTGGCGCTCGTCGCCGTCGACGCCATCGACCCGTCCGGCCTCGGCCGCGTCGTCCGCAACGAGGGCGGCACGGTCGAGCGGATCGTCGAGGAGAAGGACGCCACCGAGGACGAGCTCGGCATCAGCGAGATCAATGCGGGCCTGTACGCGGTGGACGCCACGTGGCTCCGGCGACGGATCGGGGACCTGAAGCCGTCGCCCACCACGGGCGAGCTCTACGTGACCGAGCTCGTCTCGCTCGCGCGCGCCGACGGGCGGCTCGTCGCGGCGCTGGACGTCGAGGACGACGGGCGCCTGACGGGGATCAACGACCGCGCCCAGCTCGCGCATGCCGAGTGGGACATGCGGGTGGAGATCAACGACCGCTGGATGCGGGCCGGGGTCACGATGCAGGACCCCTCGACCGCGTACGTGGACCACGGGGTGCAACTCGCCGAGGACGTCACGCTCGAGCCGAACGTGATCCTGCGCGGCAGGACCACCGTCGGGCGGGGGACGCGGATCGGCGCGGGCTCGCAGGTCTACGACTCCACGATCGGCGAGGGGTGCGTGGTCTGGGCGAGCGTCGTCGAGCGGTCCACGATCGAGGACACGGCCACCGTGGGCCCGATGTCGCACCTGCGCCCGGGCGCCCACGTGGGCCGCCGCTCCGAGGTGGGCAACTTCGCCGAGATCAAGAACAGCCGCCTCGGCGAGCACGTCCGCCAGCACCACATGAGCTACCTGGGCGACGCGGAGCTGGGCGCCGACACCAACGTGGGCGCGGGCACGATCACCGCGAACTACGACGGCGTCCGCAAGCACCGGACCACGATCGGCGAGCGGGTGTTCCTGGGCGTCGACACGATGCTCCGGGCGCCTGTGACGCTGGGCGACGGGGCGAAGACGGGCGCGGGAGCCGTGGTCACCAGGGACGTGCCCGCCGGCATGCTGGCGGTGGGCGTCCCGGCCCGGATCCGCGAGATCCGGGCGACCGAGCCGACGCCGGCCCAGCCGGCGAACGCCGCCGACGCGAGCGCGGCAGACCCGGGGACCGCCGCCGACGCGAGCCCGGCCGCCCAGCCTGAGGGCGCCGCGGGGTGAATGCCCCGTTCCCCGAGATCCTGCTCCTGATCGTCCTCACCATCCTCGAGGGCTTCTTCGTCGCCGCAGAGATCGCGCTGGTCTCGATCCGGCGCAGCCGCGTGGACCAGCTGGTTGACGAGGACCGGCCAGGGGCCCGCCGCGTGCGCCGGCTGCTCGACGAGCCGGGCCGCTTCCTCGCGGTCTCGCAGCTCGGCCTGACCTTCATCGGCTTCCTCGCCTCGGCCTTCGCCGCCGTGAGCCTGAGCCAGCAGCTGGCCGGGGCGCTGGAGACGGCGGGCGTGGACAAGTCCACGGCAGACGGCCTGAGCCTCGTGATCGTCACCGTCGTGCTCGCGCTGTTCACGATCGTGTTCGCCGAGCTCGTGCCCAAGACGCTCGCCCTCGCCTATGCCGAGCGGTTCGCGCTCACCCTGGCGGTGCCGATCGACCTGCTCGGCCGGGTGCTGGCGCCCGTCGTCGCCATCCTGACCGGCGTCACCCGCGCCGTGGCCCGACCGTTCGGCGCCAACGTCAACTCCGAGGCCCAGATCACGGCCGAGGAGCTGCGGCTGATCGTCGAGCGCGGCGGCGAGCAGGGGATCCTGGAGGCCGAGGAGGAGCAGATGATCAACGCGGTCATCGAGCTCGGCGACCGCCGCCTCCACCAGGTGATGGTGCCGCGGGTGGACATGATCGCCCTGCCGGCGCTGGCCACCTTCGACCACGCGATCGAGGTCATCGTCGACGGCGGCCACTCCCGCGTGCCCGTGTACGAGACGACCGTGGACGAGATCGTGGGCATCCTGTACGCGAAGGACCTGCTGCCGTTCCTCAAGTCCGACACGGCCGAGCGGCCGTCGATGCGGGCGCTGCTGCGGACGCCGGTGTTCGTCCCCGAATCGATGTCGATTGACGACCTCCTCCACGAGTTCCAGCGCCGCAAGGTGCACATGGCGATCGTGCTCGACGAGTACGGCGGGACGGCCGGGCTGGTCACGATCGAGGACCTGCTCGAGGAGATCGTGGGCGAGATCCAGGACGAGTACGACGTCGAGGAGCCGCTGGTCGAGCGGCTCGACGAGGACCGGGCGCGGGTTGACGGGCGCGCAGCCATCGACGACCTGCTCGAGATCTGGGACCTGCGGATCGAGCTCGAGGACGAGGACGAGTACGACACGGTGGGCGGGCTGGTCTACCACCGCATGGGCGGCATCCCGCAGCCGGGCGACGAGATCCGGATGGACGGGCTGCACCTGACGGTCGAGAGCACGGACGGCCGCCGCGTGGCGAAGGTCATCGTCGAGCGCGAGCACCCGGTGAGGGACGAATCCTCCGACGAGGACGACGGCTAGGCGAGCCACTGGCGGGACCGGCCCGCGGCGTCGCCCAGCAGGAGGAGATGATCCTCGTCGTTGGCGCGACGGGCCTCGTTGGTGGCGAGGCCTGCCGTCAGTTCACCGCGGCCGGGATGCCCGTGCGAGCGCTCATCCGCCCCACCGCCAAGCCCGACAAGGTCGACGGCCTGCGATCGCTCGGGGTCGACACCATCGTCGGCGATCTGCGCGACGCCAGGTCGCTGGTCGCCGCGTGCAGGGACGTCGACGCGATCGTGTCCACCGTGTCGTCGATGCCGTTCTCGTACGAGCCGCACGACAACGACATCTCGGCAACGACATCTCGACGGTCGACACCGGCGCCAGCTTGGGCCGAAGCTACGCGCTGATCACCGACGTGATGATCCCGGTCAGCTTCTCGCGCGCGGCCGGCTCGACCACAGCGAGCCCGTCGAGCTCGGCCAGGGCGGCGTCGCGGTGGCGGCGCGCCTCGGTGCGGGTGAAGGCGTCGGCGCCGGCACGCTCGAGGATCGCGACCGTCTCGGCGATCTCGGCCTCGCTCGGCTCCGGCGCGGCGTGCAGGACGGCGAGGCGCGCGCGGTCGGCAGGCGTCGCGTGCTCGAAGGCGTACAGCACCGGCAGCGTCTTCTTGTGGCGCGCCACGTCGGTCGGCACCTTGCCGGTCTTCTGCTCATCGCCCCAGATGCCCAGCAGGTCGTCGTTGAGCTGGAACGCGAGGCCGAGCGACCAGCCGAAGCGGCGATACCGGGCGATCACGTCGTCGTCGTCGGTGGCCAGCAGGGCCCCGGCCTCGATCGACGCCGCGATGAGCGCGGCGGTCTTGCGGCCGATCATGTCGAAGTACAGCTCCACCGTCATGGGCTCGTCCTGGGCGGACGTCGCGATGTCGATGTACTGGCCCTCGCACAGCAGCACGCACGTCTCGTCGTACAGCCGCATGAGGCGCAGCACCTTGGCGTCGCTGAAGCCGAGGTCGGTCAGGCGGTGGAGCGCCACGCGTGACAGGCTGAAGATGAGGTCGCCGGTGTTGATGGCCTGGGGCACGCCGTGGATCGACCACAGGGTGGCCCGGTGGCGGCGCTCGACATCGCCGTCCTCGATGTCGTCGTGCACGAGGCTGAAGTTGTGGCCCAGCTCGACGGCGGCCGCGCCGGGCAGGGCGGCCGTGTGCTCGCCGGCGATCGAGGTGTAGGCGAGCAGGCCCAGCAGCGGGCGCATGCGCTTGCCGCGCGGTCCGGTCGAGCCGTCGAGCCCGAGGTGGTACCGGATCATCTCGTACACGCCGGCCGTGGCGCCCTCGCGTTCGCCGACGACGCGGAGGATCTCCGCCTCGGTGTCGGCGAGCATCTGGGTCAGGTCGAGGTCGGTCGATACGGTCATGGTGGCGAAAAGTGTACCGTCCGATGGCGATAAACGTGTTCGCCAAAAGTAGCCTGTTCGCGTCCGGATGGGAAGAGGGGAACGGTCCGCGAGGCACGTTTGATCGGCCATCGCGTTCGAGCCGCGCCCGTGCGGGCGCCCACGAGTCCCGTGCGACGGGCTGCGAACGGTCAGTCGGCCACTGGCTCGCTGGCGTGAGCCGAGTGCCCGGGCGAGGCAATCGCCTCCGCAATGCGCTCGACGCCGTACTCGAACGCAGCGTCCACGTCGCCGCCCAGCCGGAAGGCGCCCGCGAGTTCCATGCTCACGAATCCGCTCGCCCAGGCGACGATTGTCCGCGACGCCTCGAGCACACGGTCGGGCCCGGCGAGCGCGGCGACCGTGCTGAACATGGCCTCGAGGGCAGCTCCGCCGGCCGGGCTCGTCCTGCCGGGGCATGGTGACGCGTTCACGGGCGGCGTCGGCGAGGCGGTTCGGCTGGTGCGGGAGTCCGAGACGGCGGCCGCGGCCTGAGCGGAGACGGCGTCCGCCAGCGGGCCACGTGAGTCAGCTCCGACTCGATTCGCGGAGCGTCGTGCGTGATCGCCGTCCGGCAGGGCGCCATTGCGTCGGCTCGCCAGCACATCGTGCGCCTCAATCAGTCTGACACGACTCAGGGTGATGGCCGGGGCGCGGCCTGAGCCTGAGCCTGAGCCTGAGCCTGACGCGACTCACGGTGATGGCCCGGGGCGCGGCGCGTGCCTCAACCAGATGCGACGCGGCGCAGCGTCTGGCGCGGCAGCCTCGCCCGAGCCGGAGTGCTACCGTCGAGGCGTGCCCGCCCCGCGACGCTACGTCACCGATGCCATCGTCCTGTCCCGGTTCGACCTGGGCGAAGCCGACCGTGTCCTGACGCTGATCACCCCCGAGCACGGCAAGCTCAAGGCGATCGCGAAGGGGATCCGGCGACCCGCATCGCGCCTCGGCGGGAGCCTCGAGCCGTTCGCCGAGCTGAACGTCGCGCTGGCCCGCGGCCGCACCTTCGACGTCGTGACCGAGGTCCGCGTCGGGCACGCGTGGCTACGGCTCCGGGACTCGCTCGAGAGCGCCGCCACCGCCTGGTACCTCGCGGAGCTCGCCGACCGGAGCCTCGAGGAGCGCCATGCCGCGGAGCCGCTGTACGCGCTGCTCCACCGGGCGTACGAGCTGCTCGACGCCGGCATGGCACCCGGCCGCGTCGCCCGCTGGTACGAGATGCACCTCGCTGACGAGCTGGGCCAGCGCCCCGAGGCGGACCGCTGCGTGGAGTGCGACCGGATGCTCGAGGCGAGCGAATCCTTCCGCTGGGTGCCGCCGTTGGGCGGCGTGCTCTGCAGTCGCTGCCCGGGCCCCGGCGCCGACCGAGCCGGCCTGTCGCTCGAGGCGCTCAAGCTGCTCAAGGCGTACCAGCGGCTCGACATCGAGGCCATCGCCGCGCTGCGGCTGCCCGACGAGGTCGAGCGCGAGGTGGAGGCGGCGATGCGGGACTTCATGCGGATCGCGCTCGAGCGCGACCCACGCTCGCTCGCCTTCCTCGACGAGGTCCGCGCGCACCCGCCGCACCCGGGGCTGGCAGCCCGCCCCGTCGCCGGAGACCCGGCGGCCGACCGTGCGGCGGCCGTTCCGCCGGCTTGAAAAGGCGACCTGCACCCGACAGCCACGTGCCACGAGAGGGGAACAACCGATGGTCTTCGACTCCGAGAGCGCGCAGGACCAGCACGCGCTTGAACGGCTGGAGCGCGACAAGATCGCCTGGCTCACCTCGGTGACGCCCGACGGACAGCCGCAGACGTTCCCGGTCTGGTTCCTCTGGGAGGCTGGCGAGGTCCTCGTCTACAGCTCCAAGAAGGCGAAGCGCAACGCCAACATCGCGGCCAACCCGCGCGTCTCGATCCACCTCGAGGGGGACTCCGACGGAGGCGACCTGGTCATCGTCGAGGGCATGGCGCACATCGACGACGCGACGCCACCGCCCGACCGGCACGAGGCCTACATGGCGAAGTACGGCGAGTGGATGGTCCGCGACCTCGGGTCGGTGGAGGCGTTCCTGGCCGAGTACATCGTGCCCGTGCGCATCACCCCCACGCGCGGCCGGGCGACCGGGGCATGAGGCGGCGCGCCGCTGTGGCGGCCGCGGCGGGGGTCGTGGGCGCGGCCGCCGCGGCCGGGCCGCTCTTGGACCGCTACGCCGCCCGCGTCGAAGCGCGGATGAACCCGGTCACGCCGGGCCCCTGGCCGGCACCGTCGGAGCGGGCGCTCGCGCTCCACGCCGCGCTGCGGATCGCCGACCTCCACGCCGATTCGCTGCTCTTCGGGCGTGACCTGCTCAGGCGCTCCTCCGTCGGGCACGTGGACGTGCCGCGGATGCAGGCCGGCAATCTGGCGCTTGAGGTCTTCTCGATGCCGACGAAGACCCCCAAGCACATGAACTACGAGCACAACACCGACGAGACCGACGACGTCATCGCGCTCGCGTTGGCCAAGCGCTGGCCGCGGGCGACGTGGCGGAGCCTGACGGCCCGGGCGCTCCACTTCGCAGCCCGGGCGGAGCGGTTCGCCGCGCGCTCCGACGGCGCCCTGCGCATCATCCGCACCCGGGGCGACCTGGCGGCGTTCCTGGCCGAGCGCGCCGAGCGGCCGTCGCTCACGGCGGCCGTCCTCTCGATCGAGGGCGCCCATGCACTCGACGACGACCCGGCCAATGTGGACGTGGTGTTCGACGCCGGCGTGCGCATGATCTCGCCGACCCACTTCTTCGACACCGCCTTCGGCGGGTCGGCGCACGGGATGGAGCAGGGGGGCCTCACCGCGAAGGGCCGCGAGATGATCAGCCGGATGGAGGCGCGCGGCATGGTCCTGGACCTCGCCCACGCGTCGGCCGCGACGATCGATGACGCGCTGTCGATGGCCACGCGCCCCGTCGTCGCCTCGCACACGGGCGTCAAGGGCGTCTGCGACAACAGCAGGAACCTGAGCGACGAGCACCTCACCGGGATCGCCGCGACGGGGGGCGTGGTCGGGATCGGGTTCTGGGACGTCGCGACCGGCGGCAGGGAGCCCGAGTGGATCGCCCGCTCGGTCGGCTACGCCGTCGAGCGCATCGGCCCCGAGCACGTGGGCCTGGGCTCGGACTGGGACGGCGCCGTGGAGGTGCCGTTCGACGCCGCCAACCTCGCGATCCTCACGGACCAGCTCCTGCGCGTCGGCCTGGACGAGGCGTCGATCCGCCTGGTCATGGGAGAGAACGCGCTGCGGGTGCTGGCCGAGGCGCTGCCGGCGTAGGCGCTGGTCGCGGCCGGGCCGGGCAGGCGGACGGCTCGCGCGAGGCTGGGTCCGGTCAGCCCGCCGGCTTCGACGTCCCGATCTTGCGCTCCTTGCCGGTCAGCAGGCGCTGGATGTTGTCCGCGTGGAAGGCGTAGATCAGGGCCACGCCGCCGACCGCGTACGCGTACATCCAGGGGTTCAGCGGCGCGAGCGTCGTCCAGGCGGCCAGCAGCACGCCTGCCGCGAGCGTCGCGGTCAGCGAGCCGAGGGACGAGTAGCGCGAGATCAGGATCACGCCCGCGAACAGCGGGATGATCACGAGCGCGATCCACGGCTGGAGGACGAGCAGCGCGCCCCATGACGGCGCCACGCCGCGGCCGCCGTGGAACCCCATGAAGATCGAGCGGCTGTGGCCGACGACCGCAGCCATCGCGGTGAACACCGCCAGCGGCACGCCGCCGCCGAC
This sequence comes from Chloroflexota bacterium, assembly GCA_021783095.1. GTDB lineage: Bacteria > Chloroflexota > Limnocylindria > Limnocylindrales > CSP1-4 > CAIXZV01. The sequence continues at coordinate 48,428 of JAJXUG010000027.1, forward strand.
GACGAAGGCCAGCAGCACCGCGACCGACCCCTTCGCCGCGTCGAGGAGGCCGCTGAGGAGCGCCCAGCGCGGCCCGAGGGCTCGCATCGTGTTCGATCCGCCGGTCCGCCCGCTGCCGACCGTCCGCGGGTCCGGGCCGCCGGCGATCTTCGAGATGATCACGCTCCACGGGATGCCGCCGATGACGAAGGCGGCGGCGACGGCGACGAGATCGAGGAGGGCGGTCGGGACGTCCACGGCGCCGGAGTATACGCTCAACCGCCGCCGGTCACGTCCCCACCTCCGGCCTGTCGCACGCCGCGAGCAGGGCGCTCGGGTCGCCTCGCCACGGATCGCCGGCGGCGGGCTCGAGGGCCACGGCCTCGACCAGCGTCGCCAACCTCGCGTTGACGGGCGTCCGCACCCCGAGGAGCCGGCCGGCCTCCGCCACGGCGCCGTTCAGCCAGGGCGCCTCGGTGGGTCCGGTGGCACCGCCCCGGAGCCGGATCCGGAGCGACGGGTCCTTGCCGCCCCGGGCTCGCCCGAGCGCGAACGAGAGCGCCGGCCGGGCGATGACGCGCGGCAGCCGCAGGCCGAGCAGGAGTGCCCTCACCTGGCCGCCGGGCAGCGAGACGACGGTGAGGCCCTGGGCACGCATCACGGCGAGCGCCTCGTCCAGCTGCCGGCGCTCGATCTCGAACCCCGCCGGGTCGGCCCACACGGCGCCGACGTCCATGTCGAGCAGCCCGCTCGTGGCGTTGCCGACGAGGTTCGCGAGCAGCTTCGACCACTTCATCGCGGCGGCATCGGGGCGGGCGACCGTCGGCAGGCCGCCGTCGGCGAAAGCGGCGGCGAGCTCATGGCGCAGCGCGGCCGTGTCACCGCGGACCGGAGCGAGGCCGAGGCCGCCAGTCCGCCGCCGCGCCACGCCGCCGGGCGCGGGCTCGACTGCCGTCGTGAGCGAGGCGGCGACGAGCGGCGAGGTTCGGGCAGCAGCTGCCGCCGCCTCGGCGCCGATCCCGTTCTGCACGGTCATCAGCGGCACGTTGGGCCAGTGCGCGGCCGCCGCGAGGGCGCCCGCGAGGTCGAACATCTTGACGCTGACGACCAGGAGGTCCGGCTCGGCCGGCGCGGCTTCAACGGTGGAGACGCGCCGCACCTGCACCGTTGTCCGGCGCCGCTTCGGCCCCTCGATGACCAGCGGTGACGGGGAGCCGCCGCCCGGGCCCCGCCGCCCGAGCAGCGTGACGTCCCAGCCGGCGGCCGCGAGCGTGCCGCCCAGAAACGATCCGACTGCGCCGGCGCCCACGACGACCGCCGCGCGCGGCACCGTCAAGACGCCGGGCCCGTGGGTCACTCGTCGATCCAGTCGAACGTTCGCGTCACGGCCTTCTTCCAGCGGGCGTAGTCGCGGTCGCGGGCCCCTGCGTCCATCGCGGGGCGCCAGGTCCGGTCGGCGGCCCAGATGGCCCGCAGCTCGTCGAGCCCGGACCAGTAGCCCACCGCCAGCCCGGCCGCGCATGCGGCGCCGAACGCCGTCGTCTCGGCCACCCTCGGGCGGACGACCGGCACGTCGAGCACGTCGGCCTGGAACTGCATCAGCAGCTCGTTGGCGACCATGCCCCCGTCGACCTTGAGCTCGGTCAGGGCGACGCCGCTGTCGGCCACCATGGCGTCGAACACCTCGCGCGACTGCCAGGCGGTGGCCTCGAGCGCGGCCCGGGCAATGTGCCCGCGATTGACGTACCGAGTGAGGCCCGCGATGACGCCTCGCGCGTCGGATCGCCAGTACGGCGCGTACAGGCCCGAGAACGCCGGCACGAACGCGATGCCGCCGCTGTCGTCGACGGAGCGGGCGAGCGGCTCGACCTCGGCGGCCGACGAGATGAGCCCGAGGTTGTCGCGCAGCCACTGGATGAGCGCGCCCGCGATCGCCACGGAGCCCTCGAGCGCGTAGACGGGGGCCGCCTCGCCCAGCCGGTACCCGACGGTTGTGAGCAGACCGTGCCACGAGTGCACGATCCGCTCGCCGGTGTTGAGGAGCATGAAGCAGCCGGTGCCGTACGTGTTCTTCGCGTTGCCGGGGTCGAAGCAGGCCTGCCCGAACAGGGCGGCGTGCTGGTCGCCGAGGTCGCCTGCGATGGGGACGCCCGCGAGGTCGCCGACGCACGTCCCGTAGACCTCCGACGAGGAGCGGATCTCGGGCAGGATCGCCCGCGGCACGCCGATCGCCGCGAGCGGCTCGTCGTCCCAAGCGAGCGTCGCGAGGTCCATCAGCATCGTCCGGCTCGCGTTGGTGACGTCCGTGACGTGGACGCCGCCGTTCGGGCCGCCCGTCAGGTTCCAGACGCACCACGTGTCGATGGTGCCCACCAGGAGCCGGCCGTCGTCGAGCGCCGCCCTGACGCCCGGCACGTTGTCGAGCATCCAGCGGATCTTCGGCCCGGCGAAGTAGGTCGCCAGCGGCAGCCCGGTCCGCGAGCGGAAGCGATCCGGCCCGTCGTCGCGGGCGAGCTCGGCCACCAGCTTGTCCGTCCGCGTGTCCTGCCAGACGATGGCGTTGCCGATGGGCTCGCCGGTGGTCCGGTCCCAGGCCACCGTCGTCTCGCGCTGGTTCGTGATGCCGATGGCCGCGAGGTCGGCGGCTGCGAGGCCGGCCGTGGCCAGGGCGCCCCGGATGACCTCGCCGACGCGGTCGCGGATCTCTGCCGCGTCGTGCTCCACCCAGCCCGGCCGCGGGTAGATCTGGCGGTGCTCGAGCTGGTGGGTCGCGACGGGCCGGCCGTCGTGGTCGAAGATCATGAACCGGGTGCTCGTGGTGCCCTGGTCCAGGGCGCCGACGAACTTCGTCATCGATCAGGCTCCAAGCGCGCGGGGTACGGTGCGCCGAGTATCGCGCGTTCGCGAGCCGGGGCGTCGGCGGTCCACGCCAGATCGAGCTGCTGGAGGTTCATCCCGGCCATTCGTCGCGCGCAGATGGACGCCTGTGGCCAGAAGGGTCCACGCGGCGCCGCGGAATGGGGTCGCGGCACGCCCGGATCGCGGCCCCGACCCTGCTAGCATCGACGTCGATCACGCGCTCGGCCATGCCAGGACCGACGCCCACGGAGACCGCTTCCCCCATGACCCCCGACGCCATCGACCCCAGCGCCGTCGCGCCCGCCGTCGCCAACCTCGAGACCATCGTCTCGCTGTCCAAGCGCCGCGGGTTCATCTTCCCGTCGTCGGAGATCTACGGCGGCATCAACGCGGTGTGGGACTACGGGCCCCTCGGCGTGGAACTCAAGAACAACGTCAAGCGCGCCTGGTGGCGGGCGATGGTCCAGGACCGCAACGACATCGTGGGCCTCGACGCCGGGATCCTGATGCACCCCCAGGTCTGGGTCACCTCGGGCCACGTGGGCAGCTTCAGCGACCCGCTGGTCGAGTGCGCCACGTGCCACCGCCGCTACCGCCTCGACGAGCTGCCGGGCACCGAGGACCTGAGCCAGACCGACCTGCGCGACGAGACGATCACGGCGCGCCTGGGCCTCAAGTGTCCCTTTGACGAGACCGTGCTCTCCGCGCCCCGCCGGTTCAACCTGATGTTCACCAGCCACATGGGCCCGGTGGAGGACGACGGCAACGTCGTCTACTTCCGCCCCGAGACCGCCCAGGGCTCCTACGTCAACTTCAAGAACGTCCAGCAGAGCTCGCGCAAGAAGATCCCGTTCGGCATCGCCCAGATCGGCAAGTCGTTCCGCAACGAGATCTCGCCCGGCAACTTCGTGTTCCGGATGC
>JAJXUG010000028.1 GCA_021783095.1 Chloroflexota bacterium
TCTCGCCTCGGCCGATCGGCGCCCCGGCTGAGGGTCGCGCGGCGCGCTCGCCCTGGGGCTTGGCATGCGTCGCCGGAGCCGGGCGAGCGCCGCTGCGGGGCGCTGAGCGGTGCCGCGCGTCGCCTGAGCGGTGTCCCGGGTCGCCGGACCTCACGCGGATGGGCTCTGCGCGGACGGACCGGTCGGGTTCGAAGCCGGCGACGAGCTCGGACGGCAGCGGTCGCCGGAGCAGGCGCTGGATGTCACGGAGCAGTTCGTTCTCGTCGATGCAGACCAGCGACACCGCCCGGCCGCCGACACCCGCGCGGCCCGTGCGGCCGATCCGGTGCACGTAGTCCGACGCCACCATCGGCAGCTCGAAGTTGACGACGTGGGGCAGGGCCTCGATGTCGATGCCCCGGGCGGCGATGTCGGTCGCGACCAGGATGCCCACCCGCCCCGACTTGAAGTCGTCGAGGGCCCGGATGCGCTGGCCCTGGCTCTTGTTGCCGTGGATGGCGGCGGCGCCGATCCCGTCTCGGCCGAGCTGTTCGGCGAGGCGGTTCGCGCCGTGCTTGGTGCGGGTGAACACGAGGGCCTGCGAGATGCGGCCCGACTTCACCAGGTGCGCGAGGAGCTCGCGCTTGCGCTCGCGGTCGACCGGGATGACCAGCTGGTCCACGAGCTCGGCTGCCGTGTTGCGCGGCGCGACGTCGACGGTCGCCGGGCTGAGGAGCAGGCCCTCGGCGAGCCCGCGGATGTCGTCGGAGAATGTCGCCGAGAACAGCAGGCTCTGGCGCTTCGCGGGGAGCAGGGCCATGACCCGGCGGATGTCCCGGATGAAGCCCATGTCGAGCATGCGGTCCGCCTCGTCGAGCACGAGGACCTCGACCCTCGAGAGGTCGATCGTCCGCTGCGTGACGTGGTCGAGCAGGCGACCGGGCGTGGCGACCACGATCGGCGTGCCGGCGCGGAGCGCGCGGGCCTGGGGCTCGAAGCCGACGCCGCCGTAGATCGCGACCGACCGCATCGGCCGGTGGCGGCCGTAGGTTCGGAAGCTCTCCTCCACCTGGAGCGCGAGCTCGCGGGTGGGGGTGAGGACGAGCGCCCGGACATGCGGGCGCGCGGCCTTCGAGTGGACGGACGGGGCGAAGCCGGCCTGGGGGTCGCTGGCGTGGAGCCGCTGGAGCAGCGGGAGCACGAAGGCGGCGGTCTTGCCGGTGCCGGTCTGGGCGCCGGCGAGCAGGTCGCGGCCGGCGAGGACGAGTGGGATCGCCTGGCGCTGCACGGGCGTGGGCTCTGTGTAGCCCTCGTCAGCAACAGCGCGCAGGTACTCCGGGGCCAGCCCGAGGCTGTCAAACGTCATGAGGTGATGCGCTCCTGGGGCCCTCCCGCCTGTGTGCGGGGCCCGGTCAGGGCGACAAGTGGATCGGGGTCGGACGGCGGGAACCGTGGACGCAGACCGGGGCGCCCATCGAGCACGAAGGTCACAAGAGTACCGCATCGACCAAGATCAGGCTTCCCGCCGCCACTGGCCGAGCGTTCGACGGCGAGCCTGCGCGGCTGCCGCACCCCCGGGCGAACCCGTCGACATACCCTTGCGCGGTGTCCAGGCCCGCCGATGCCGACGCCCTCGTCCCGCCCGCCCTCCGCGAGGCGGTCCTCGCGTGGTACAGCGCCAACGGCCGGCCGCTCGCGTTCCGCGCCGCCGCCGACCCCTATGCGGTGCTCGTGTCCGAGGTCATGGCCCAGCAGACGCAGGCAGAGCGGGCAGGTGACGCTTGGGTCGCCTTCATGGCGCGCTGGCCGACGGTGGCCGACCTCGCGGCCGCGCCCGTGAGCGACGTCCTTCGAGCCTGGGCCGGCCTGGGCTACAACCGGCGGGCGCTGGCGCTCCACCGCGCGGCGCGGGCGATCGTCGACCAGCATCGGGGCCAGGTCCCCGACGACCTCGCGGCCCTCGAGGCGCTGCCGGGCGTTGGGCGGTACACCGCGCGGGCGGTGGCGGCGATCGCCTTCGGGCGCCCGGTGGGGGCCGTGGACACGAACGTGCGGCGCGTCCTCGGGCGGGTTGCCGGCGGGGATTGCGCGCCGCTCGCGGCAGGTGCCATGCAGGCGCTGGCGGACGCCGTCGTGCCCGAAGGAAGGGCCGCGGCATGGACCCACGCGCTGATGGACCTCGGAGCCGGCCCCTGCGCCCGGGGGGAGCCACGCTGCGGCCAGTGCCCGGCCAGTGACTGGTGCCGATACGCGGCGGGGAAGCGGACGCCCGACGCACCATCGCCGCCGGCCCGGCGGGACCCCTCCCCGTCGTTCCCCTCGACCAACCGCTGGCTCCGGGGCCGCGTGCTCGATCGCGCCCGCGGGGCGGTCGATGGCGCCTGGCGCGGCTACGCCGACGCGATCGGGAGCCACCCTGCGGCCGCCGTGCGGGAGGCGGTCCTCGCGCTCGCGGGCGAGGGCCTCCTCGAGGCCAGGGAGACGCCCGAGGGCCTGGAGGCGAGACTGCCCTCCTGAGGACAGGGGCTCCTGGACGACCACCGGATCGGGTGCCGGCGCCGTGTCGTTCGGCAGGGTCCGGGTTCGACGCATGTCCCGAGGAGGCCTGTCCGCGCCGGGGTTCGGCGATGGCCGCCGGCACAGGTGGGTGCAAACAAGGCACGGTACCCTTCACGCGTGCCTTCCCGGAACCGCCCTCTCCCCGGCGACGACCCCGACCTGGCCACGCTCTCGCTCGACGAGCTGGAGCTGCGCTGGGCCGACACCGCTGCGCGCGGGGCGATCTCCGCCGAGTCGATGACGGGCGCCGACCGGAAGGCCCAGGCGCTCGGCGTCGCGAGCGAGACGCTCATGGAGCACGCGGGGACCGCCGTGGCAGCCGCCGCCCACGCGCTGCTCGTCCACAACAACCGCGAGGGTCGGCCGGTGCTCGTCTTCGGGGGCCCGGGCAACAACGGCGGCGACGGCTTCGTCGCCGCGCGGCGGCTGGCCGCCTGGGGCGTCCCCGTGATCGCGGTGCTGGTCTCCGGCGTCGAGCGCCCCGGCACGCCCGATGCGGCGCGCAACTGGAAGCGCCTGGACGGCCTCGCGGGCGTGACCCTGATCCACGCCCCCGTCGCCCGCGACGTCGCCATCCTGGGGCAGGGCATCGACAAGGCCGGGATCATCGTGGACGCGCTGCTGGGCACCGGCGTCCGGGGCCGCCTCCGCGAGCCGGTCCGCGCCGCGGTCGAGGTCATCCAGCACGCCCGCGACGGGGGCACGCCGGTGCTCGCGGTGGACACGCCGACCGCGCTCGACCTGACGTCGGGCGAGCCGTCCGACCCGGTCGTCCGAGCCGACCTGACCGTCACCTTCCACCGGCCGAAGCTGGGCCTCCAGACGAAGCTCGGGCGTGCGCTGGCGGGGCGCGTCCTCGTGGCGCCGATCGGCATCCCGGTCGCGGCGGACCGGGGCTGAGCGCCGACCATGCCTGACCGCCTGCCCGCCGCATCGTCCCGCCAGCCCGGCCTGCGCGAGGTCCTGCTCGTCGCGGCGCTGGTCGTCGCGGTGGTCCTGGCCGCTGACGCCCTCACCAACGTCCTCCCGACTGACGTCCAGAACGTCGTCGTCCACACCCCCCTCGCGATCGGGGTGCTCGTCCTCGGCACCGCGATCGTCCTGTGGCGCATCCTGCGCGCGCCCAAACCCTGAGGCCCCGCCATGACCCAAGCGCCGTCGCCCGCCACCAGCGCCTCCCGCCCGCCCCTCGCCGCGCGAGGCACAGACCTCGAGCAGCTGGGCCGCGAGACGTGGGACGTGCTGATCGTCGGCGGCGGGATCGTCGGCTGCGGCGCCCTCCTCGACGCGGCGAGCCGCGGGCTGCGGGCCGCGCTCATCGAGCAGGACGACGTTGCGGTGGGGACCTCATCGCGGTCGTCGCGGCTCATCCACGGCGGGCTCCGCTACCTCGAGCAGTTCCACGTCGGCCTGGTTCGCGAGGCGCTCCACGAGCGGGCCCGGCTCCTCGAGCTCGCGCCGCACCTCGTCCGCCTCGAGCGGTTCCTGTTTCCGCTCTACGGGCGCCCGGTGATCACCCGCTCCTTCTTCCAGGCCGGGCTCACCCTGTACGACCTGCTCGGGTCGGCGAAATCGGGCGGCCGCCACCACCACCTCTCGGTCGAGGGCGCGCTCGAGGTCGCGCCCGGTTTGCATCGGCCCGGCCTCCAGGGCGCGATGCTCTACAGCGACGGCATGGAGGACGACGCCCGCTACACGCTCGCGGTGCTCCGGACCGCGCGCCGCGAGGGCGGCCTGGCCGTCACGCGCGTGCGAGCGGTGCATGCGTTGCGCGAGGGCGAGCGAATCGCCGGCGCCACGGTCCGCGACGAGCTCACGGGCGCCGAGTTCGACGTGCGGGCCACCACCGTGCTCGACGCGACCGGCGTCTGGGGCTCCAGGCCCGACCGCCCGTTCGGCGGCGAGAGGGCAACGTTCAACGTCCTGCCGTCGCGCGGCACCCACATCGTCGTCCCGCGCGAGCGGATCCCGGTCAAGACCGGGGTCACGATTCGCGTGCCCGGCAAGGTGGCGTTCATGGTCCCGTGGCCGCGCCACTGGGTCATCGGCACGACCGACGAGCCGTTCAAGGGACCGGTTGACCGTCCGTCCGCGAGCGGCGCCGAGGTGGACAAGATCCTGGCCGCGCTCAACGGCGCCTTCGACGCCAACGTCACCCGCGCCGACATCGTGGGGACCTTCGCCGGGCTGCGCCCGCTGATCGCGCCCTCGGGCGCCAGCTCGACCGTCAAGGTGTCGCGCGAGCACAAGGTGGCGGTCGAGGACCGCGGGCTCGTCCGGATCAGCGGCGGCAAGTACACGACGTACCGCCTGATGGCGCGCGATGCGATCGACGCGGTGCTGGGCGACGACGCGAAGGACCGCCCGAGCGGGACGGCGGAGCTGCCGATCATCGGCGCCGCGCCCAGAGCCGAACTGGACGCGCTCGCCGCGCGCCTTGCCCACGAGCCCGGGATGGACGCGGAGGCCGCGCAGTCGCTGGTCGACCGGCACGGCACCGAGGCGGTCGAGGTGCTGGCGATGGGTCGCGGGCGCGATCTCGTCAGGCCGCTGGTGGCCGGGCACCCGTTCCTCGAGGCCGAGGTGGCGTGGGCGGCCGAGCGCGAGCTGGCGATGGCCCTGGACGACATCATGACCCGACGCATGCGGCTCTCGATGACCCTGCCCGACCGCGGGGCCGGCATTGCGCCCCGGGTCGCCGAGCTCGTGGGCGGGGTCCTCGGCTGGGGCGCGGAACGCCGCGCCTCGGAGGTCACGGGCTACCTCGAGGGGGCCCACCGCGAGTTCGACGTCCCCGCGTAGCCGACCTCCGTGGCGTGCGGAAAACGGTCGTCCCGGCCGGGTTCCACACGCCTGAAATTGGGTATCGCCACGCCCGACGATTGAGGGTAGAGTGCGGCTGCGCGTACCCGCGCGCAGCTCACACCCGTTCGCACGCCCGACGCCTTGGTCTCCTCCGGATTTTGCTCGAGGGCCTGGTCTAGAAGCGGCGACAACTGGAGGAGATCGGCACGTGGCCGACAAGACCTTGACCTGTTCCGACTGCGGAATGGAATTCGCGTTTACGGAGCGAGAACAGGCCTTCTACGCCGAGAAGGGTTTCTCGGAGCCCCGTCGCTGCCCGTCCTGCCGCGCCAGCCGCAAAGCCGCCCGCTCGGGCGGTGACAGCAGCTTCGGCGCCGGCTCGTACTCGGCTGGCAGCGGCTACGACTCCGGGTACGGCGGCGGCGGCGGCTATTCCGCCGGCGGCTACGGCGGCGGGGGCTTCGGCAACCGCAGCAGCGGGCCGCGCGAGATGTTCACCGCGACCTGCAGCAGCTGCGGTCGCGAGGCTCGCGTCCCGTTCCGCCCCACCAACGGCAAGCCGGTCTACTGCTCGGACTGCTTCCGCTCCCAGCGCGGCGGCTGAGCTCGAGCTCGCACGACCGGGCCGCGATCCCGCGGCCCGGTTTCGCGTTCATGGGGGGGCTGACGCCACGCCCACTCTCGCCGCCCGAGGGGCGGCGAGCGCGCCGGGACCCGGGCACACGGACGCACGCCCGCGGATGGCGCGCCTCAATCCCCTGAGATCGGCAGCACCATCTCGACCGTGCGCGGCTGGGGCGCAGCCGGCTCGACGGCTGGAACGGGCGTCAGGCGGAACCCGTGGCGCGCGTAGAGGCGCTGCGCGCGCACGTTCGGTGTCATCACCCGCAGGACCAGCCGCTCGGCGCCCGCGGCCCGCGCCTCGCCGATGCAGCGTCGGATCAGGGCGTCGCTCACCCCGTGCTGCCGGCCGCGCAGTCCCGACGCCACCCAGACCCACGAGACCTTGAGGGTCCGCAGGTCGTCCTCGATCGGGCGGACCGCGGAGAGGCCCACGTCACGGCCATCGACCACCGCCACGAGGACCCGGTTGCCCGCGACCCTCCGCCGCCACTCCTCCTCGGCGACCTGCTCCTCGTCCTCGAGCCTGGTGCCGAACGCGGTCGGGTCGGTCGAGAGCGTCGTGATGCGCAGGTCGCGCAGCCGGGCCCAGTCCCTCTCGTCGAGGCGCTCAATGCGCACGGGAGGCGGAGCGGTCGACGACGCACCCGCACCCGACCCGGATATGTCGGGGCTGGGATCGGATCGCGCCTGCGTCATGGAGCCTCCGTCAGGGCCGAGGGCGGTCGCCCCAGTCGCCCCAGTGTGCCGCGCGAGGGGCATCCGCGCAGGGTCGCCGGCCACGGGCCATCGCCGACGCCCGGTGTAGGATCGCGGCGTCGTCGTCCCGCACCGGCGTCAGGGCGCACGCCCGTCCCCCCCAGCACGGAGATCCCCCAAGTCATGGCCGTCGGCTCGTCCAACTCGTTCGACCTGGTCGTCCTCGGCGCCGGCACCGGCGGCTACGCCGCGGCATTCAGGGCCTCCCAGCTGGGCCTGCGGGTCGCGCTGGTGGACGAGGGCAGGATCGGCGGGACGTGCCTCCACCGCGGCTGCATCCCCACCAAGGCGCTGCTCGAGTCGGCGGCCGTCGCCCAGCGCGTCCGCCACGCGGCCGACTTCGGCGTCACCGTGCCCGGCGAGGCCGTCATCGACTACGCCAAGGTCGCCCAGCGGCGCGACCAGGTGGTCAACCGGATGTGGAAGGGCCTCGGCAGCCTGGTCAAGAAGTACAACGTGACGTGGGTGCAGGGCCGGGGCCGGCTCGACGGCGCGCACAAGGTCCGGGTGAAGGGCGAGGACGGCAACGAGGTCGTCCTCGAGGCGACCGACGTCATCCTTGCCACCGGTTCGCGCGTCAAGTCGCTGCCGGGCATCACCCCCGACGGGAAGCGCATCGTGACCAGCGACGACGTCCTCAAGATGGAGTCGCTCCCCGCCAGCGCCATCGTCATCGGCGCGGGCGCGGTGGGGGTCGAGTTCGCCTCCTTCTACCACGACCTCGGCTCGACCGTCACCCTGCTCGAGTACCTGCCAGCGGTGGTCCCGCTCGAGGACCGCGACGTGTCGAAGGAGCTCGAGCGCTCCTTCACGCGGCGCGGGATCAAGGTGATGACCAACGCGCGCTTCGACGCGGCATCAGTGGCGGCCGACGACGGCGGCGTGAGGATCACGGTCGGGCCCGACGGAGGCCAGGCGGAGGAGATCCGCGCCGAGGTGCTGCTGGTGGCCGCCGGGCGCGCGACGAACGTCGAGGACGTCGGGCTCGAGACCACGTCGGCCGAGGTCGACCGGGGCATCGTCAAGGTCGACGGCCGGATGCGCACCCGCGAGGCCCACCTCTACGCCATCGGCGACATCGTGGGCGGGCTCCAGCTCGCGCACACCGCGGCGCACGAGGGGCTCATCGCCGCCAGCGTCATCGCCGGCGAGAGCGACGTCCACCCGATGGACTACGTCCGCCAGCCGCGCGCCACCTACTGCCGCCCCGAGATCGCGTCGGTGGGCCTCACCGAGCAGCAGTGCGAGGCGCAGGGCATCCCGGTCAAGATCGGCAAGGTCCCGTTCCAGGCCGTGGGCAAGGCGATCATCGGGGGCGAGTACGAGGGCTTCGCCAAGATCATCGGCCACGCCGAGACCGACGAGACGCTGGGCATCCACCTCATCGGCCCGCATGCCACGGACCTGATCGCCGAGGCGTCCCTGGCGCTGTTCCTCGAGGCCACGCCCTGGGAGATCGGCGCCGCGACGCATGCCCACCCCACGTTGTCAGAGATCCTTGGCGAGACGGCCATGGCCGTGGACGGGCGATCGATCAACTTCTAGCGCATAGTCAGCGGGCAAACCACGACGGCCATTCACCGCTGCGGCCGCGAGCCGGAGGAGGTGCGATGACGATCACCGACCAGGAAGGCGGCAGGAAGGCGGGCCACCTTGCCGCCGAGTACGCGCTCGCGGACTCGGACCTGCACGCGATGTACCGGACGATGGCGCTCGCGCGCGCGCTCGATGAGCGCATGTGGGTGCTCAACCGGTCGGGCCGGGCGCCGTTCGTGATCAGCGGGCAGGGCCACGAGGGCGCGCAGGTGGGGATCGCGTGGCCGCTGCGCCGGGACCACGACTGGGTGGCGCCGTACTACCGCTCGATCGCCACGTGCCTCGTCGTCGGCATGACGCCGCGGGACCTCATGCTCGCGCAGTTCGCGCGCGCCTCGGACCCGAGCTCGGGCGGCCGCCAGATGCCGGGCCACTACGGCCACCCCGGCCACCACGTGGTCTCCGTGTCGTCGCCGGTGGCGACCCAGATCCTCCACGCGGCGGGCATCGCGCTCGCGTCGCGCGTCCGCGGTCTCGACCAGGTGGCGATGGCGATCATGGGAGAGGGGAGCAGCAACCAGGGCGACGTCCACGAGGCGCTCAACTTCGCGGCGATCCACCGGCTGCCGATGGTCCTGGTCATCGAGAACAACGGCTACGCGATCAGCGTCCCGGCGGCCAAGGAGCTGGCCGTGCAGGACGTTGCGGACCGCGCGTCGGGCTACGGCATCCCGGGTGTCGTGGTGGACGGGACCGACGTGCTGGCCTGCTACGCGGCGTCGCGCGAGGCCGTGGACCGGGCGCGGCGCGGCGAGGGACCCACGCTCATCGAGGCCAAGGTGACGCGGCTGACCGGCCACTCGTCGGACGACCAGCAGTCCAAGTACCGCTCGGCGTCAGAGCTGGCCGAGGGACTCACACGCGACCCGCTGCCGATCTTCCGGGCGCGTCTCCGAGAGGCGGGCGTGCTCGACGACGAGGCTGAGGCCGCGCTCGCCGCCGACGTGTCGGCCGCCGTGGAGGACGCCACGGCCTTCGCCGAGGCCGCTCCCGACCCCGAGCCGGCCGGCGCCCTGGACCACGTCTTCGGCGACGCGGCGGCGGGCGAACCGCACCCGCCCTGGCACCCGGCACCTGGTGGAGGGCCCGGCTGATGGCCGTCCGGACCTTCATCGAGGCCGTCCGCGAGGCGATGGCCCAGGAGATGCGCCGCGACGCATCGGTCATCGTGCTGGGCGAGGACGTGGGCAAGAAGGGCGGTGTGTTCCTCGCCACCGACGGGCTGTGGGCCGAGTTCGGCGACGACCGCGTGATCGACACCCCGCTCACGGAGTCGATGATCGTGGGGACCTCGATCGGCGCCGCGCTCAACGGGCTGCGGCCGATCGCCGAGATCCAGTTCGCCGACTTCATCTTCCCGGCGTTCAACCAGCTGGTGTCGGAGGCGGCGCGCATGCGCTACCGGACGATGGGCGCGTCCAGCGTGCCCATGGTCGTCCGCGCCCCGTACGGCGGCGGCGTCCACGGCGCGATGTACCACTCGCAGTCGATCGAGGCGTTCTTCACCCACGTCCCGGGCCTCAAGACCGTCGTCCCCTCCACGCCCTACGACGCCAAGGGCCTCCTGGTCGCCTCGATCCGCGACGAGGACCCGGTGCTGTTCCTCGAGCACAAGAAGCTCTACCGCTCGGTGCGCGGCGACGTGCCCGGGCGTGAGTACACGGTGCCGATCGGGCGGGCGGTGGTGCGGCGGCCGGGGAGTCGGCTCACCGTCGTGGCGTACGGGCTGATGGTCCACTACGCGCTCGAGGCGGCCGAGCGGGTCGCCGACGAGGGGATCGACTGCGAGGTGATCGACCTGCGCACGCTCCGGCCGCTCGACCGCGAGACGCTGCTGGGGTCGGTGCGCAAGACCGGCAAGTGCCTCGTGGCGTACGAGGACAACCGGTTCGGCGGGTACGGGGCCGAGATCGCCGCGATCGTCGCCGAGGAGGCGTTCGACTACCTCGACGGGCCGGTGTCGCGGATCGCCGGGCCCGACTCGCCGGCGATGCCCTACAACCACATCCTCGAGGACTGGTTCATGTTGAACCCGGCCAAGATCGCCGACGCGATCCGGAAGCTCGCCGCGTATTGATGGGCGGCGGGATCCCCTCGGCGGGCGCCGGCCGGCGGCGGCGGGCGGCGTCCTGATGGCCGGCGGCCTCCCGGCGGTCGAGGCACGCCTTCGGGCGATGCTGACGCCGTACGAGTCGCGCCTCGAGTGGGCCACGATCTACAACCTGCCCACGCTCCGGCGGCGCGGCGCCAAGGCCCATGACTGGTTCGCCTTCGTGAAGCCCGCCGCGAGGCACGTGTCGCTGTTCCTGCTGCCGGTCCACACGCATCCGCAGCTGCTCCTGGAGTGCTCGCCTGCGCTGCTCGAGCGCAAGAACGGGGCGTCCACGTTCAACTTCAAGACGCTCCCCGATGACCTCGCAGCAGACGTGGAGGCGCTGCTCGCCCGCGCCTACGAGCTGTACGCGTCGGCCGAGGGCTGAGGCCAGCAGGAACTGGGAGGAGTGCGGATCCGCGAGCAGCGCGGACGGGCCACCGGGCGGCGACGAGCGAGGCGACTACATGCTGATCGGCGTGTACTCCTCTCGAGACGCCGGGCTCGATGCCGCCGCTCGACCTGCCGATCAGCCGGGCTTTCGCGACAACCCCGACGTCATCGACGTCGGGGAGAGTGCCGGCTTCTTCATCGAGCCATACGCGCTCGACCAGGCCCTCTGGACCGAGGGGCATCGCACGGAGCCCGCGCAGCGAGCCTCGGCTGGCCCGTCGCAGACTCGCCGCCTGCGCTGCATCACCTAAGCGTGGCGTGAGTGGACGGGCGCAGGATGTCTGCGTGAACGACATCGAGCTCGGCCGGCGGTTCAGGGCGCTGCGGCACCGGCGCGGATCACGGCAGGCCGACGTGGGCGGGGCAGCCGGGTTGAGCCAGGACCTCGTTTCGCTGGCGGAGTGCGGGCATGTCGCCGAGCTCTCGGTTCGGAGTCTGCGGGCCCTCGCAGGCGCCCTCGACGCGGAGCTCAGGATGGAGCTCTGGTTCCGGGGCGGGGAGCTCGACCGGCTGTTGGACGAGGGCCACGCAGCCCTGGTGGACGCAGTGGTCGCACGGCTCGCCGCGCTCGGCTGGGAGGTCCGCCCGGAAGTCTCGTTCGCCGTGTATGGCGAGCGCGGGTCGATCGATGTCATCGCATGGCACGCTGAGTCGCGAACCCTGTTGGTGGTCGAGGTGAAGACTGAGCTCACTTCCGTGGAGGAGACCCTGCGGCGACACGACGTGAAGGTGCGGCTCGCGGCCGGGGTCGTCCGGGAGCGGTTCGGCTGGCAGCCCGCGCGGGTGGCGCGCCTCCTCGTGCTGCCGGACGGCACCACCGCGCGGCGGCAGGTTGCGCGGCACGACGCGGCCATGCGCAGCGCCTACCCGCTTCGAGGTCGCGCCCTGCGCCTCTGGCTCGCCGGGCCTACCGGGTCAGTCGCAGGCTTGGCCTATATGTCGTTTACGAACAGGGATCGTGCTGGCCAGAGACCCACCAGCCGGCGGCGCGTCAGGGTGCCGCGACCGGAGGCATCGATGCCCGGCTCACCCAGGCCCGCGCCCGCCCGCGACCAGACTTCCACCCGTGCACGAGCCTGCTTCGTCTTCGGCGGCTGCCAGGGGCCCGCACCGCGCCGAGCACGAGCCTGGCTCGTGGGCGGTGGCGCATGAGCGCATCTGCGCGGCCAGCACGAGAGGGACTCGTATCTGGCGCCGAGGCGGAGACCGGGCGGGAATAGCACGAGGTGGGCTCGTGTGTGGGCAGCAGACGGTCAGCCGGGTGCCGCCCAGCCAAGAGGGTGACATCGGCGCCCGTTTCGGTCGGGATGGACCCGATGACAGCACTCGGGCGCAGGATGCGCAACACTAGGGCCCGCCCTAGCGCGCCCGCGTCCCCGCAGGCGAGGAGATCGACCGGAGGAACCGCCCAGTGGCCAAGGTGACGATGCCCCAGCTCGGCGAGAGCGTGGCTGAGGGCACGATCGGACGCTGGCTCAAGCAGCCCGGCGACTCGGTGGCCAAGTACGAGCCGCTGCTCGAGGTCATCACCGACAAGGTGAATGCCGAGGTGCCGTCGCCGTTCGAGGGCGTCCTGCGCGAGATCCTGGCGCCCGAGGGCGCCGTCGTCGCCAACAACGCCGAGATCGCGATCATCGACACCGCGGACGAGGCGGGGTCTACCCCCGCCGCCGAGGTTGCGTCGATGCCCGCCGCGGCAGACGCGCGCGAGGAGGCCGAAAACGGGGCGCCGGCCACGCCGTCCGTGGGCACGCCCGCGCCCGCTGCCGCCGCGCCGCAGACGATGGTGATCAGCACGCCGCCCGCCGCAACGGGCGATCTCGACGAGTCCGGCGACCCCAGCGCCCGCATGACCCCCGCCGTGCGCCGCCTCCTCCGCGAGCACGGCCTCGAGGCG
The DNA here is from genome assembly GCA_021783095.1 of Chloroflexota bacterium. Classification (GTDB taxonomy): domain Bacteria; phylum Chloroflexota; class Limnocylindria; order Limnocylindrales; family CSP1-4; genus CAIXZV01. The sequence goes on from JAJXUG010000028.1 coordinate 12,762, forward strand.
TCGCAGCTGGTCGGCACCGGCGGCGGCGGCCGGATCACGCGCGAGGACGTCCTGACCCGCGTCGAGGCGATCCGCACCGGCGCGGCATCGCCCGTGGCCACAACCTCGGCTGCGGCGAACGGTCACGCGGCGGCATCGCCCGCCCCGGCTTCGGCGACCCCTGCGCGCACGTCGGGCTCGGCCCGGGCCGCGACGTCGGCCCCCAGCACCCAGGCCGGCCCCGGCGCCGGCATCGCCTTCCCGCCCGGCACCGACGAGGTGCTCGTGCCCATGAGCCAGATGCGCAAGGGCATCGCAGCGCAGATGACCCGCGCCCTCCAGGCGCCCCACGCGTACCTCCAGATGGAGGTGGACGTCACCCGCCTCGTCGCCCTGCGCGAGCGCGAGAAGCGCGCCTACCAGGCGAACGAGGGGATCGGCCTCTCCTACGTCCCGTTCGTGGTCAAGGCGAGCGCCGAGGCGCTCAAGCGCAACCCGACGTTCAACGCGCACTGGACCGAGCAGGGGCTGCTCGCCAAGCGGCGGATCAACATCGGGGTGGCCGTGGCGGTGGACGAGGGGCTCATCGTGCCGGTCGTCCGCGACGCCGACCAGCTCTCGATCCACGGGCTCAACCTCGCGATCACGGACCTCGCCAACCGGGCGCGCGCCAACAAGCTGCGCCTCGACGACTTCGGCGGCGGCACGTTCACGGTCGACAACACCGGGTACTTGGGCACGACGCTCGTGATGCCGATCATCAACGTGCCCGAGGTGGGCATCGTCACGATGGAGGCGATCACCAAGCGCCCGGTCGTGGTCAGCACGCCCGACGGCGACGTGATCGCGATCCGCCCGGTGATGAACATGGTGCTGGGCATCGACCACCGCGCGAACGACGGCGCGAGTGGCGCGGCGATGCTGCGCGACATCAAGGCGTGGCTCGAGGGCGTGGGCCCCGAGACCGCGATCTACTAGCGGCGAGCGCGGCGAGCGTTGAGCGATCAGCCGTACACTCGGGCCATGGCCCGCGAACTCCCCGTCCTCAACGCCACCGGCGTCACCCACGCGCACGTCCCGTCCCTGCCGCCGACGATCGCGATGGGCGGCGGGGTCGACACCGCGGTGGGCGAGGCGCCCGGCGCGGCAGCGCTCGGCATTCGGCGCCACCCGGAGTGGATCCGCGCCAAGATGCCCGCGGGCGAGACGTACCAGGACCTGCGCCGCACGCTGGCCGGCCTGAACCTCAACACCGTCTGCCAGGAGGCCATGTGCCCCAACCTCGGCGAGTGCTGGGAGCAGCGGACGGCCACGGTGATGATCCTGGGCGACGTGTGCACCCGGGCCTGCGGGTTCTGCAACGTCAAGACGGGCCGCCCCACCTGGTTCGATGACGACGAGCCGCGGCGCGTGGCCGAGGCGATCGCGTACATGGGCCTCGAGCACGTCGTCGTCACCAGCGTCGCCCGCGACGACCTGCCCGACGGCGGCGCCGGCGCCTTCGCCGCCACGATTCGCGAGCTGCGAGCCCGATGCCCCGGTATGGGCGTGGAAGTGCTGATCCCGGACTTCAACGGCGAGGAGGCGCCCCTGCGCGAGGTCATGCTCGCGGGGCCGGACATCCTCAACCACAACCTCGAGACCGTGCGCCGCCTCCAGAAGCCCGTGCGCAAGCGAGCGCGCTGGGACCGGACCCTCTCCGTCCTCGAGCGCGCCAAGGCGTACGCCCGCGAGTACGGGCACGAGGCGCACACGAAGTCGAGCCTCATGGTGGGCCTGGGCGAGACGCGCGACGAGATGACCGAGGCGTTCGAGGCGCTGCGCGCGGTGGACTGCGACATCCTCACCATCGGCCAGTACCTGCGACCCACCGCGCAGCACCTCCCGGTGGAGCGCTACTACCACCCCGACGAGTTCGCCGAGATGCGCGAGGAGGGCCTCGCCCTCGGCTTCAAGCATGTCGAGAGCGGGCCGCTCGTGCGCTCGAGCTACCACGCCCGAGACCAGGTCCCGGGCGCCGCCGACCGGGCCGCCGCCCGCCGCGCCGTCATCGACGCCGAGGGCAGGGTGGTCCCCGCGTGACCGACCGGTCGCACGAGGAGCGCAACGCCGCCGCCACGGCGCGGCTCAAGGCTTTCGTTGCCCGGCTCTCGGACGAGGACCTCAGCCGCCAGACGGACGGCGACTGGACGATCGCCGCGGGTCTCGCGCACATCGCCCACTGGGACCGAACCGTGGCGCTCCGCTGGTCGGCGGCCACCGCTGCCGGCACCCTGCCGATCGGGATACCGCTCGAGATCGGCCACGTCATCAACGACGCGTCCCTGCCGATCTGGCTCGCCGTGCCCCCCCGGACCGCCGCTGAGGTCGCCGTCGCGGCTGCCGACGAGACGGACGCCCTCCTCGCAGCGCTGCCGGACCCCGCGCTCGATGCAGTTGTGGCTGCTGGCGTCCCGCGCGTCTTGGACCGGTCGGTCCACCGCAACGCCCACCTCGACGACCTCGAACGGGCGCTGGCCGGCTAGACCATCCGGCCTGTTGGCGGTTTCAGAGCCGCGTCCGGTCCCTCGCTTGCCCTCCAAACTCGCCGAGGTCACGCGGACGGCGGCCCGCCCGAGCTGTTCCCGTGGGCGACGAACCCGACGGATCCGCCGCCCCGGCGTGCAGCGCCCGGCGATGGCCGACCCCCGGGGCCCCTCCACCCGAGCCCGCCCGCACAGCCTGCCCTCGCGGGCCTCCCGCTCGCGGCGGGTGGGCCCTGCCGTGCCGGCCCGAGCCCGGGCGGGCAGCCGGAGCGTCTCGCGGGGCGTCAAGTTCGTCGCCCTGCGGAACAGGGGGCGCGCCGGGTGGCGACGGGGTCGAGCGCGACGCTGGGCGCCCGCGAGCGCCAGGCCTGAGCCGCGCCGCGGCGGCCGCGGGAACGCGTCGAGGCGCCAGCGACCCCACCCGCTATCCTTCGGGCATGCCGTCCACGATCAGCCGCAAGGTCCCCCTCGCCGAGCTGCACTGCCACCTCGGGTCCGCCGTCACCCCCTCGATCATGTGGTCGATCGCCCACGCCCAGGGCATCAAGCTGCCCACGCGCGACTACTGGGACTTCCGCGACCTCATCACGGTCCACCCCAGGCGGCCCAAGAGCTTCGACGGCTACCTGCAGCTGTTCCACTGGACCGAGCTGATCCAGTCCAGCCCGATCGCCGTCGAGCGCGCGGTCTACGAGGTGGTCGGGGGCGCGTACCGCAAGAACAACATCACCACGACGGAGCTCCGCTTCAACCCGATGAAGCGGAACCGAGGCGGCGAGCAGGACCTCGACCACATCATCGCCGCGGCGGTCCGGGGCATGGACCGGGCGACCCTCGAGTACCCGGTCAAGCCCGGGCTCATCTTCTGCCTCGACCGCGCATTCCCCTTCGAGCTCAACGAGATCCTCGTCGAGAAGGCGATCGCCTGGCGCGACCGCGGGGTCGTGGGCGTCGACATCGCCGGACCCGAATCGGCCACATTCCGGGTCGCCGACTACCGCCGGCCGTTCCGCCGAGCCCGCCAGTACGGCCTGGGAATCACCGTCCACACCGGCGAGTCGGGCCCAGTCGAGGAGGTGGCCCGCGTCATCGAGCTGCTCGAGCCCGACCGGATCGGCCACGGCGTGAAGTCGGCGTACGACCCGGGCGTCATGGCGATGCTCCGCGAGCGGGGGATCGTGCTCGAGATCTGCCCCACGTCGAACCTCAACACCGCGGTCGTGTCGGGCTGGGAGGAGTTCCGCTGGATCTTCGACCAGTTCCGCCGCAACGGCGTGCGGTACGTGATCTCGACGGACGGGCCCGAGATGCTCAAGACGTACATCCGCGACGAGCTGGCCACGCTGGGTCGACTCGGCATCCTCTCGCTCGAGGAGCAGCTGCAGGCGGCCTCGACGTCGCTCGCGGCGTCGTTCGTGCCCAATGTGTCGGACGTGCCGCTCCCGTCGCGTGAGCCGGCGCGGCGCGAGGTCGTGGAGCGCGAGGAGGCGTAGCGCCGCAGGCCGCGGTCGCCGCTGGCGGGGTCAGCCCGGCGGGGCCACCCGGTAGGTGCAGCAGCGATCCCCGTCGAGGATGTGGCACTCGCGCTCGACGCCAGGACCCAGCAGGTCGCGGAACATGGCCAGCTCCGCCCGGCAGGCCGAGCCGTTCGCCCTCGCGATGTCGTGGACGGCGCAGTTGTGCTGGACGAGTCGAACCGCCCCGTCCTCCCCGTCGACCTGCGCCTCGGCGAGATAGCCCAGGCCGTCCTGGAGGCGCGCCAGCTCCCGGACGCGGTCGGCCAGCGGGGCGTCCGGCGGCAGGGCGGCCGCAAGCGCCTCCCGCAGCGCGGCCCCGGCCTGGCGGCTGCGCGCGGCCATCACGTCGTCGAGCAGCTGGTCGCCACCGAGCTCGACGATGGCGGCGACCAGCCCGCTCGCCAGTCCCTCGTAGTTGGACGGGAAGAGGCCCTGGGCCTCGTCGGTGACGTCGTAGAGGTGGCGGGGACGGCCGACGCCGTGGCGGACCGCCGTGCGCGTGACGAGGCCGGCCCCCTCGAGCGCCCGGAGCTGCTGCGCCACGCCGCTGCGGCTCGCCCCGATCGCCGCGGCGATCGCGTCGGGCGAACCGGCCCCGCTCCGGCGCAGGTGGACCAGGATGGCGTGGCGGAGGGCGGGCTCGGGGGAGGCAGGGGAGGCGTCGGTCATGCGGCGAGGAGGCTAGCAGGAACCGGCCCAAGCCGCCGCGGGCCTGTCCGCCGGTGGGCCTTCCGGCCGGGGACCAACCTGATCCCCCGGTCGTGCTCCGTCTGCCCGCGGCAACTCAGCTGACCTGGACGAGCCGCACCATCAGGCGGTACTGGCTGTTGGCGCCCATGCAGGTCTGGAGCGTCATCGAGGGGACGGACTGGGCCGCCCAGGCCCAACTGGCGTCGGTGGTGGGCTTGGCCAGCTTCCACCACTGGACACTATAGCCGTGCACCCTGCCCGAGCCGTCGGCGTAGTACACGCGCATCCCCCTGACCAGCCGCCCGCTGAGGTAGGCGTCGTGGAGCGGCTTGAACACGCCATACGCGTGCCCCAGCAGGTAGACGTTGTTGTTGCCCGCGCAGCCCCAGCGGTAGACGTAGTTGTCGGGCGGGGCAGAGCGGGTGCACGAGAAGAACGAGACCGACTGGCTGACGCCCAGCGTCGGCATCCACACGCGGTTCCGCCCCACGTACGCCACGGCCTTCGGCTTCGAGCTCGTGGTCCTGGTGGTCGCTGTCGTGGGTTTCGGCGTGGCCTTGGGCCTGGGCGTGGCTGTCGGCTCGGGGGTCGCCGTCGGGCTCGGTGTCGCGGCAGGCGTGACCTGCGCCAGCGGCTGCACGTAGGGGCGCGGGTCCAGGAACGGCTCCGGCGCGACGACGGTCGAGGGGGCGGGGCTCGCGGTCGGGGTGGCGGCGGGTTCCCAGGCCTGGTCGACGGTGCCGGCCTCGGCGAGCACCTCGCCGGCGGGGGGCGTGCTGGGGAGTGCATGCGCGGCACTGCGCTGCGCGGTCAGCGCGCTGACCGCGGCGACCGAGACGACGGTGATGGACTCGACGGCGAGGAGCAGGGCGAGGGCCGTCGAGAGGGCGCGTCGGTGGTGACGGGTCGGTTCCATGCCCGCAGCATCGGCGCGCGGACGCACCGCATCGACGGCCCGGTCGTCATCCATGACCCTGTGACCGGACCCGCGGTACCGGCGGCCAGGGTGGGGTCTTGTGCGGTTGGGGCCAGTACCCCGACATGACCCGCTCGGACGGGAAGATGGCGGGCGTCGGGCACGAAGAAGGGGCCGAGCCTCGCGGCTCGGCCCCTTGGGTGTCCCGCCCAACGGAGGACGACGAACGCGTCGATGTCGACGCGGCCGCTGACCACGACGACCCAGTCGTACCCGTCCTGGAGGGCATAGCGCTGGACGCCGCTCCCCGCGTCTCGTGCCGCCGCCCACGAGACCCTGATCGGCAGGGTCTTGGCGCCCAGCGCGGAACCGGCGATCAGCGTCTCGCTGGGGGAACGCGCTCGATGGGGCTCCGCGATTGTGCCAGCCGCGCGGCGGCGGCCCGCACCCCCGAAGTCGGGGGTAGGGTGCGGCGCAAGACCCAGTCAGCCCCGGGTTCGCCGCTTGGCGTCGCGGAGGCGGGCGATCGTGTCGTCGGGCGTGCCGGAGGCGCCGGGGGCAGGTGTCGACCCGGCGCCGGGTGCTGCGGGCTGGTCCGGCGCGTCGGCCCGCGGGGGCTGGACGGGTCGGCCGGATCCCCGGCCGCTGTGTTCCGAGCGAGCGGCGGGCCGGCCGGGCGGAGGAGCCGGGGCGGCCGCCGCCCTGCGGACGATCGCCGTGCGCGCGCCGGACGTCCGCTCGCGAGCGGCGAGCATCGCCTCGACCTGGGGCGTCCGGGATGCCGTGCGCCTGCGGACCCGCTGCGCGATCCATCTGCGCGCGTCGCCCAGCTCGCGTCGGCCCACCGAGATGCGCCGGAGGCCCACGTCGAGCGGCCAGAGCAGCAGGGCCAGCACCAGAAGAGCGGGCCACAGCGGCGTCGAGCGGTTCGTGAGCGCGAGGTTGTGGACCCAGGCGTCCGGGGGCGCCGCGAGCTCGCGCCCACCCGTGGCCGCGCGGATCGCAGCCATCAGCGGCTGGTTCGCCCCGAGTCGGCGGTACTCGGCGGCAGTCGGAGCGACCAGACCCAGCGTCCGCCCGAGCGATGGCACCCCGGGCTTGGTCTGGGTCACGCGCACGGCATAGGCGCCCGACTGCAGCGATGCGAGCGGCGCCTCGTAGACGCCCGGCGCCACCTGGCTGAGCGCCACCGTCGCGGGGGCCAGGTCCGGGCCCACGAGGGCGGCCGAGGTTGCGTAGAAGTCGCGCGTGGATCCGTCGCTGTTGGTGCTCTCGACCCGCAGGTACTCGCGCCCGCCGCGCTCGGTGAACGCCGCCTCGATCCCGCCCGACTCCTCGCCCGGGAACGTCCAGCCGACCAGCTGGCTGAAGAAGCGCGAGAACCCGTTCCAGCCCACCCAGGCCTTGGCCCACCTGCCGGTGGCGTCGGACGTCCAGGCCACCGCCCGGCCCAGGCCGTACTGCCACTGGGCGAGCAGCGGGTCATCGCGAGCGGTGACGAGCACGGTCTGGGCGGCGGCCTTGGCTGTTGTGCCGTCGTAGCCGAGCAGCTGCGGGAGCCCCGCGCCCGTAAGCCCGCGGAGGATGGGCGAGGACGAGGTGAGCACCGGGTAGAAGGGCTCCTCGACGATCTGCCGGCCCGAGACCTGCTGGGTCTCCTTGAGGAAGATGTCGGGGATCTGGCCCGGGTTCGCCGCGGGGTAGTACCGGCCGCCACCGCGCGCCGCGAGCTGGGCCAGGAACGGATTGGCGCCGCCGCCCGCGCCCACCGTCGAGAGCGTGATCCCGTCGGCCTTGATCTGGGCCAGGATCTGGTCGTACTGGCCGCTCGAGCTCCAGCCGTCGGTGAGCAGGATGATGTGGCGCCTGGTCGCGGTCGTCTTCTCGAGCGACTGGACCGCCTGGTCGAGGCCCGAGTAGATGTTCGTCTGGCCGTTGGCCGTGATGCCCCCGAGGTCGCCCTGGAGGTCGGCGATGCCGCCCAGGGGACCGGTCCTGACCACCCAGTGGGCCGAGTCGTCGAACGCCACGACGCCCAGCTGGTCCCTTGCCGAGAGCGCCGAGGCCGCGCGGATGATCGCCTCCTTGCCGATGTCGACCTTCTGGACCCCGCCGATGCCGCTGCCGCCGCCGATGCCGTTGCCGAAGCTGTTGCAGTGGCAGGCGGCCATCGAGCCCGACTTGTCGATGACGACGACCAAGGCGGTGTCGGGCTGCCTGGTCTTGTCCTTCACGCCCATGTCGACCGGGAGCGTCTCCTCCAGCGGCGTGTTGGCGAGGCCGCCGGCGCCGTAGGTCTCCGGGCCGCCGATGGCCACGAGGCCCCGGCCGAGGTCTCGGACGTAGACCTGGAGCGCCTCCATCGCCTTGTCCGGGAGGCGGAGCTTGGGCACGTCGACCAGGACAACGCTGTCGTAGTCGGTGAGCGCGGCCAGGTCGACCGGGATCGCCTCCGGGACGACGGTGTCGACGGTCTGCTGCTCGGCCCTGAGCGCGGCGACCAGCTGCTCGCCGACGTCCTGGTTGCCCTCGACCACCAGCACCTTGGGGGGACCCTTGACGATGGTGCTGGCGTCGGCTCGATTGTTCTGGGCGAACGTGTCCCGCGGGACCTCGATGACGGCGCGGAACCGGAGGAAGCCGGCCTCCTTCGCGATGAACTCGAAGGCCACGGCCGCCTCGCCCGCTGGGAGCGACACAACCTTCGAGTCCAGCATCTCGCCGTTCGCGAACAGGCGGACCGCAGCGTCCTGCGCGATGGTCGAGCTGATCATGGCCTGGAGCTCTACCTTGTCGCCCACGCGGGCGGTCGTCGGCGCGGTCAGCCGCTCCACGAGCGCCTCGTCCTGACCGCCCAGCCCGGTGGTCACGGTCTCCACCTCGATCCCTCGGGCCGCGGCCAGCGACGCCTCGGTCTCGCCCGAGCCGGTGGTGTCGTTGCCGTCGGAGATCAGGACGATCCGCTTCTGGACGTCGTCGGGGAAGAGCGCGGACGCGAGGCGCAGAGCGGCGCCGACATCAGTGGCGTCGCGGACGGGCGTGGAGGCGAGCCGATCCAGGCCGGCGAGCTCGCTCGGGAGCCGCTCCACGAGCGCGTCGCCGCCGAACGCCACGACGCCGGCGAGGTCATTCTCCCGGCGGGCCTGGAGCGAGGTGCGGATGTACGCCAGGGCGGCCTCGCGACCCGCGGTGCCCACCGAATCCGACATGTCGACCACGTAGACGACCGCGAGTCGGTCGACCGGCAGGACGACCGCGAACCCCGCCAGCGCGCCGGCCAGCGTGGACAGGAGGAGCAGCCGCGTCGCCAGCGCCGCCGCGCGGCGCGATCTGCCCATGCGCCGCCGCGACGCGCGGTGCAGCCCGATGACGAGCAGGGCGAGCGGCGGCAGCAGCAGGAGCGCGACCGGGCTGTCGAACGAGACGCCCATCAGCGCCGCAGCCCCGGTGCGCGGCCGAAGCGGGCGGTGGCGGCCCGCCGCAGGCGGACCAGCGTGTCCCGCTCGTAGACCAGCCACTCGATGAGCACGACGAGGAGCGCCACGAGGGCGATCGGGATCCACAGCTCGTCGCGCGACTGCGCTGGCGTCGCGGCGCCAGCCACAGCGCCGTGGTTCGCGGGCGCGCCCGCAGATGCGCCGGGGTTCGATCCCGCCCCCGCCGGCCCCTGACTCGACCCCGGCGCGGGTGCGCCCAAGGCCTCGATCCTCGCCGGGTCGCCGGGGGCGATGTTCGACTCGTCCACATCGAGGAGGTCCACGGCGAACCGGGCTGGCGCGGCGGCGTCGGCCGGGCGGAAGGTGGGGGCCGTCGATGCGCCGGGCGAGGCGGGCGGCGTGGCCGGCGCGGGCGTCGCGGGCTGAGAGCCGGAGGCCGCGGGCGTCGACGGAGCGGCAGACGCGCCCGCGTCGGCCCGCCCGCCGATCGGCGTGACGACGTAGACGCCCAGCTCCCCTGTGCGCGCGAACGTCACGCTGGCAGCGCCGGCCGTCGGGGCCGGCAGCTCGTCGGCCGTCCCGTCCGGCCGGGTGACCCGGACCCCCGTGGCGCCGACGGGGATGGCCAGGGTGACCGGCGCGCCGGGGGCGACCGCGTCGGCGGGGGTCTGCGAGCCGCCCAACAGCTCGCCCGTGAGGTTGGCGCACAGGATCGGGAAGGCAACCTGGAGCGGCAGGTCCGACTGGCGCGGCAGGAACGCCAGCACCGCCGCGGGCCGTCCGGCCAGGGTCCCGGCGTAGAGCAGGGGACTGGCCCCGGTGCCGGGGATGACCGCGCGCGCCCAGCCCGGGAGCTCGAGCTGCTGCGCCTGCGCAACGTGGAGCGTGGACAGGTCGACGTAGCGCAGGACGGGGTCGCTCGCGTCGAGGCGCCCGAGCGCGGGGTTCGCCGTCGTGCCGCTGACCGCGCCCAGCGGGGAGGAGGCGGGGGGCGCGATGGCGAGGATCGGGCCCGCCGGCAGCGTGTCGGGCAGCCAGCCCTCGAAGATGACGAGGTCGAACTTCTCCGGGTGCGTCGAGGGCCCGTAGGCGGCCGGCTTGGCGCCGTAGAGCTCCGTGTCGGGCAGGTAGGTCAGCGCGGTCTCGAGGTACGGGTCGCCCGGCCCGACCAGCAGGATCCGGTGGAGCGCGGCCGGCGGCACCACGGCCCAGGCGGTGTCGTCGACCGCGAGGTCGTCACGGCCGGCGGTGGCGCCGGAGGTCAGGGCGGCGGGGTCAGGCGAGGTGAGCCGCGCCTCCACGACCGACGCAGGGTGCGTCACGTCGTCGATGTCGTTGATCGAGACGTCAGTCCGCCTCTGCGGGTCGAGGGCCAGCGTGCGCGCCTCGCGCAGCACGCCATCGGCGTAGATCTCCACGCGGCGCGTCGCCATCTCGAGCCCGAGGTTCGCCACCGAGATGAACACCGAGTGCGCAAGCCCGCTCGGCGAGGTCCGGACCGCCAGCGCGACGATCGCCTGGTTGTCGGCCGCCCGGCCCACCCGGAGCACCTTCACGGGGGCCCGCAGGGCGCCCTCGGGCAGCGACGTCACCGCCGCGTCGGTTGCGACGAGGATCTGGGCGTCGCTCGAGCGCGCCGCCAGCGCCGACGCGAGCTGGAGCGCATCCCCGAGGTCCCCCGCGTTCGAGGACGGCCCGATGGCGCGGATCGCCTCCTTCGCGTGCGCGATGTCCGCGGTCGCGTTGACCACGACCGACGCAGTTCCCCCCGCAGCGATGACGCTCACGCTGCCGCCCGCTGGCAGGTCGCGCAGCGCCTCGATCGCCTGATCCTTGGCCGCCTCGAGCCGACTGGGCGCCACGTCGGTCGCCTGCATCGACGCCGAGGTGTCGATCACGACGACCAAGTCCCGCGCCAGCCCCGCCGGCCGCTCCACGAACGGCCGCGCGGCCAGCAACACGAGGAGGACCACGAGGAGCAGCTGGAGCAGCAGCAGGAGGCTCCGACGAAGCCGCTGCCAGGGGGCGTTCGCCTCGACGTCGGTCACCAGCCGTTGCCACAGCAGCGTCGACGGCACGACAGCTGGGTCCCGGCGCAGCTTGAGCAGGTACATCGCCAGCACAAGCGGCACGAAGACGAGCCCGGCCAGCGCGAGCGGCGTCACGAAGGGCATCGGCACGCCCTACCCGACCACGCGCCGGCGGCGGAGCTCGGCGAACACGAGGTCCGCGAGCGGCAGGTCCGAGGGGACCGGGGCATACGACGCACGTCGCTTCGAGGCGGCCGCGGCGAGCCCGTCCTGCCAGGCCACGAGCCGCGCCTTGTAGGCGTCGAGGGTCGCGAGGTCCGCCGTGACGTCCACGCCCTCGCCGGTCTCGCTGTCCACCAGCCGCAGGTCGCCCTGGAGCGGCGGATCCAGCTCGTCGGGTGAGAGGACGTGGAGGACGATCAGCTCCGAGCCCTGCGCGGCGAGCTCGCGCACGGCTCGGTCGGCGGCGGGGTCCAGCAGGTCGGAGATGAGGACGACGACGCCCCGCCCGGACAGCATCGCCCCGGCGTGGCGGACGGCGGCCAGGAGATCCGTCGCGCCCTCCGCCGGGCGAATGGCCGAGAGCAGGGACAACAGCCGGAACACGCGCCCGGAGCCGCGGAGCGCGGCCTGCCGTCTGGCCACCCGCCCGGTCAGCGCCGAGACCACCACGCGGTCCTCGCCGGCCAGCGCGATGTACCCGAGCGCCGCCGCCGCGCGCTTGGCGAACTGCAGCTTCTCGGGCCGCCCGAAGGCCATCGACGGACTCGCGTCGACGAGGAAGGTGACGGTGACGTCCTCCTCCTCGACGAACAGCTTCACGAACAGGCGCTCGAGGCGGGCGTAGACGTTCCAGTCGAGCTGGCGCAGATCGTCGCCGAGGGCGTAGTCGCGGTAGTCGGAGAACTCCACTGACTGGCCGTGCTTGGTGGATCGCCGGCCGCCCTTGAGGCCGCCCCGGGCCGGCTGCTTCATCAGGAGGCCCAGGCGCTCGAGCTGGCGGAGGAAGCCCTCGTCGAACACCGTCGGGTCGAGGTCGCTGGGGAGCAGCGCCCCGGTGCCGCGCCTCGCCACGTGCCCGGCCGCGGGCGCCGCGGCGCGGGTCGCGCCTGAAGCCTCGCGAAACGCCAGCGGCTCGGAGCGGGACGGAGCGCTCATCGTCGGCGCATCGGATCGGGCGGGGTCACGAATGGAGGGCCGCTACTCGACCGACGCCGGGGCAACCTCGTGGAGGATCGCGCGCACGATCGCCTCGCTCGAGATGCCCTCCGCCTCGCCCTCGAAGTTGAGGATGACGCGGTGGCGCAGCGCGGGCATGGCCGCAGCGCGGATGTCGTCGATCGCCACGCTGAACCGCCCGTCGAGGAGCGCCAGGATCTTGCCGGCGGCGACGAGCGCCTGCGCACCGCGCGGGGAGCCCCCGTAGCGCACGTAGTCGCGGACGATGGAGGGCGCTCGCAAGTTGTCGGGGTGCGTCGCCGAGAGCAGCGTGACCGCGTACGCGGTGACGTGCGGGGCGATGGGCACCGCCCGCGCCAGCTGCTGCATCTCGACGATCTCGGCCGCGGTTGCCACCTGCTTCGCCTGCGGCGACTCGGCCCCCATGGTGCGGTCCAGGATCGCGACCAGGTCGTCCTCGGCCGGGAAGGGGACCATGACCTTGAGCAGGAACCGGTCGAGCTGGGCCTCGGGCAAGGGGTACGTCCCCTCCATCTCGAGCGGGTTCTGGGTCGCCAGCACGAAGAACGGGGGATCGAGCGGGTACCGGGCGCGGGCCACGGTCACCTGGTGCTCCTGCATCGCCTCGAGCAGGCTCGACTGGGTCTTCGGGGTCGCGCGGTTGATCTCGTCCGCGAGGACCAGGTTCGCAAAGATCGGACCGGGCTGGAAGCGGAAGACACGGCTGCCGCCCTCCTCGACCAGGATGTTGGTTCCTGTGATGTCGGCCGGCATCAGGTCGGGTGTGAACTGGATGCGGTTGAAGTTGCAGTCGATCACGTCGGCAATGGTCCGGACGAGCATCGTCTTGCCGAGGCCGGGAACGCCCTCGAGCAGGACGTGGCTGTTGGCGAGCAGCCCGACGAGGGTGTGGCGGACGAGCTCGTGCTGACCCACGATCACCTTGCCGACCTCGGCCTCGATGGCGTGGGCGCGCTCGGCGAATGCCTCCGGGGCGAGGCGGACCTTCGGGTCCGCGCCGGTCGTTGCGTCCATGAGTCCTCCCTGGCGCGGCGCCTCGGCCGCTGTCACTGCCTCGGGTCGAGCGAGCTGAAGTAGTCGCGCACGTAGTCCTTGACCGATGACGGCACGTACGAGCGGTCGAGGGTCGTGATCGCGTAGCGGTAGAAGTCGCCGTAGACCTGGCTGTAGGGGACGCTGGAGCCGTTGTCGGTGCCCTGCCCCTGCTGGTCCCCCTGCTGGAGCTGACCGTCGCCTCCCGTGCCCGCGACGTACGAGAGGTCGCCAGGCCTGCCCAGGCGGTCGAACGGCGCGTAGACCGACGAGAGGTCCGGGCCGAGGACGCTGGGGCGGTTGGGCTGGGCGGGGCCGCCGGCCATCCCGCCGCTGCGGGTGCCAGCGCCCAGGTAGGCCGCGTTGGTGCCGCCGCCGCCTGCCCCGAGAGATCCGCCCGGCTGCTGCCCCTGCCCCTGCCCCTGGCCTTGACCCTGGCCCTGGCCGGTGCCCTGCCCCGGCTGCTGGCCCTGCCCCTGACCCGCGCCCAAGGAGGATCCCGGCGACCCGCCCGGACCCTGCGCATGGTCTGGCCCGGACGCGCCGGGGGAGCCACCGTGGCGCTGCCCCTTCCCGGAACTGCCGGGCGCTGCCGAACCGCCCTGCCCCTGTCCGCCGGCCTCGCCCGAGGCGCCCGGCGAGCTGCCGGGCTGCCCGTTGCCCTGGTTCCCGCCCTGCTGGCCCGACCCCTGCCCCTGGGTGTTCGCCTGGCCGTCCCGGCTCTGGGGGTTGCCGGCGTCGGCCAGGCTCCGCCGCGCGTCCTGGAGCTGCGAGGCCGCGCTTGCGATGTCACGGTTCTGGTCCACGCGCCTGACGGCGTCCTCGAGCGCCATGCCGAGCCGGTCGAGGGCCGTCCGCGCGGTGGCCGTGTCCCCCCCCGCAAGGCTCGACGCCGCGTCCTGGAGCGCTCGGCCGGCCGACGTGTCTGCCTGGCTCACCAGGTCTTGGAGCGACGCGAGCGCCACGGCCGTCGCCTGAAGCTGATCGGCCTTCATCGTGTCCAGTGTCGCGCCGAGGGCATTGAGATCCTCGTGCGTGATCTTGGTGTTCCCCTCGGGGTTCGCCAGCGGGTCCTTGGTCGCCGTTCGCGACAGCGCCCGTGCGACGGTCGCGAGGACGGAGGCGCGCTGTTCGCTCGACGGGTCCAGCTGCGAGCGGATGTCATCCTCGACCGCTCCGAGCTTGGCCAGGTTCGCCTGCGGGTCGCCGGGGTTCTGGCGGAGCTGCTCGGCGAACTGGCGCATCTCCTCGGCGAGCTTCGAGCGGGGATCGCTGGGCGTCTCGGCCCTGGACGCGAGCTGGTGCGCGGCTTGGTCGACCCGTTGCGCCTGCGCCCGCGCCTCGTCGCGGATGGCCCGATCGCGGGCGATCACGGCGTCCTGCGGGTTGGGCAGCGCGAACGCGATCGCGGCGACCAACACGGCGAGCGACGCGACGAGCGCGTGCCGCGCGGCGAACCCCGGCCGGAAGAGCCCGGGGTCGACCGACACCAGACGCGCCAGGGCGTCGCGGCGCTGGCGGAGCACGAATGCGGCCTCGGCGCGGGTGACGTCGAACGAGGAGCCCACCTCGATCGAAGCGCCGTCCTCGGTTCCCGCGTCATCCGGCCGGCTCGCCTTGCCGGCTGTCACCGGCTCGCGGGCCGCAAAGGCGAGCGCGGATGCGACTGCGTCGCCCGTCCGGGCCTCGGCGTCAACAGCGAGCGCGGTCTCACCGAGCGAGGGGTGGACCATCGCGGCGGCCATGAGCATCGCCCCGACGGCGGCGACCGGGAGGCCGACCGCGATTGCCGGTGCGGCCTCGATCGGAAAGGCGCGCTGCGCAAGGGCGAGCGCGGCCTCGGCGATCGCGAGGGTCGTGGCGATCGTCCACGCGCGACGGACGACGCGGCGGAGCCACAGCCGCCGACGGTGGGCGCTGAGCCCGGATCGGATCGCCGCCATCGACGGATCGAGCGGCCGCGCCCCTGCGGCGGGATCAGGGGGAACGAGCGCCGCGGGCATGACGCGCGCCGTGCGGGGCGTCGACGCGCCGGCGCTGCGGCGTCGTCGCCCGCCAGCCGCCCACGCGAGGAGGCCCATCACGCCGCTCCCGGATCCCGGGCGTCGGTGGGCTCGCCTGAGACGGCGCCGAGTGCGGCCGCGCCGCCAGGGGCGGGATCGTCGGCTATGGCGACGGCGCCTTCGAGGGGCGGCGCGGCGTGCGCCTCGCCCGTGGTCGAGCGGGAAGCGTCGTCGGAGGTCGCCGCCCGCGCCCCCCCAGCCGAGCCGGCCCCGGCCCTGCGACGCTTCGGCCGCCGCCATCGCCTGGTCGGGGAGATGAGCTGGGTGGTGCCGAGCACGAGCAGCGCCGAGAGCGCCAGCATCGTGGCGACCGAGTACGGCCAGTAGGTGTCCTCGGGCATGTTCATGCCCTGGCCGTTGGCGCCGACGTTTCCGCCGTTCGCAGCGTCGTTGACACGGCCGTCGAACACCAGGACGGGAATGCAGAACCCGGCATTCGGCTCGGCATGGCACAGCACGTCCATGTCGGCGGCGAACGGGTTCGCCCACAGGAGCACGGGCGGGGGCGCGTTGACCTTCGTCCAGTCCGGCTGGATGTTGCTCGAGTTGGCCTGGCTCTGGACGTCCCTCATGGTGAGCAGGAAGAGCCCGCCGTACACGCCGCCGCTGCCGAGCGAGAACACGACCGCGAGCACGAGGTTGAGGACGGTGGACGCCTGCGTGCGCTTGAACAGGGCCGAGATGAACAGCCCCAGCGACCCGTACAGGACCGCCGTGGCCGCCAGCACGATGTAGGCGCGGAGAAGGTCCTCCGGCCCCACCCCGCCGAACATGAACACCAGGGCCATCACCGGGATGGACGCGAGCAGCAGCAGCGCCATCCAGCCGAGGGCGGCGACCAGCTTGCCGAGGACGATCGCGAGCGAGGACACCGGCGTGGTCACGAGCATGTCGAGCGTCTGCTTCTCCCGCTCGAGGCTGACCGCGCCCGAGGTCGATGCGGGCGCGAGGATCAGGACGACGATCGTGAGGAAGACCAGCAGCGCGCCGAACAGGATCCGGCCGATGTCCGCGCTCTGCGGCCCGCCGCCGAACGGGCTGATCGACCGGACCGAGATCTCCTCGATGAAGAACGCGAACCCGGAGACGGCGAGCAGGTGGATCGTGAGCAGCACGAACGCGCGTCGCCCGCGCATCCGGCCCCGGAGCTCCTTGATGCTGACGGCGACGATTCCGCCGGCGATGCCGGCGAGGGGGTTCGGGCGGCGGACGGCGGCGCTCATGCGGCGGCTCCCGTCGAACCGGCCAACCCCGGGTCGGTGACCTGGAGGAAGAGCTCCTCGAGGTCGCTCGCCGCGCGGGCGAACGACGCGATCCGCCCGCCCATGTTGACGGCGTCGTACAGGAGCCGTGCCGCGGCTTCGTCGTCACCGTGGAACCCGATCTCGATCTCGCCGTCCGGGAGGATCGCCGTCGTCACCACGGCCGGCCTGCCCTCGAACCAGGCACGGGCCTCCTCGACCGTCGCCCGGTCGCCGAGCACCCGGACGCGGTACACCGCGCCGACGCGCAGCCGCCGCTCGATCTCGGACACCGGGCCATGGGCAAGCACCCGGCCCCGGTCGATGATCGCGACCGACGTGCACAACTCCTCGAGCTCGGGGAGGATGTGGCTCGACACCAGGATCGTCTTGCCGAGTGCGCGGAGCTCGCGGAGGAGCCCCCGCAGCTCGACCCTCGCGCGGGGGTCGAGGCCCGACGCGGGCTCATCGAGGAGGAGCACCTGCGGATCGTGGACCAGCGCGTGGGCGAGGCACAGGCGCTGCTGCATGCCCCGCGAGAGCCCCTGCACGTAGTTGTCGCGCCTCGGCCCGAGGTCCACCAGCTCGAGCAGGTCGCCGATCATCGTCCTCCTGCGGGCAGCGGGGATGTCGTAGCAGCGCGCGAAGAAGTCGAGGTACTCCCAGACCTTCATCTCGTCGTAGACGCCGAACGAGTCGGGCATGAAGCCGAGCACGCGCCGGACCTCGTTGGGCTGCCGCGACAGCGAGAAGCCCGCGATCTCCGCGTCGCCGCCATCGGCCCGGATCAGGGTGCCGAGGATCCGCAGGCTCGTCGTCTTGCCGGCGCCGTTGGGCCCGACGAGCCCGAAGATCTCGCCCGCACCCACGTCGAGGTCGACGCCGGCCACGGCGAGCGTGCGGTCGTAGCGCTTGACCAGGCCGGCGGCCTTCACGATCGCGCTCACTGCACGCTCCCCTCGACCGCGACCAGGAACTGGAAGGCGAGCTGCTGCCGGCTCTGGTTGGTGAACCGGACCTGCACCTCGCCGGTGGCGGGGTTCACCCAGCGCCCGGCGTCGGGGAGGGTGTACGCCGAGCCCACATTCAGCCCGCCCAGCTCGACCCACGCCCCGGCGCGAACGTCGAACACGTCGACGTCGGGGAACGTGCTCGTCGTGCTGCAGGCCGAGCCGCCCTCGACGCAGCGCCCGCCGATCGGCGCGTCGACCGGCCTGGCGCTCGGGAACACCATGTCGCCCGGGTGGTTCATCGCGATGGTCACGGCGCTGGGCTCGAGGGTCCCGGCGAAGGGGATCGGCCGGTATGACACCGTCATCGCGCCCGTGTCCATCCACATCGTGGTCGGGTCCTTCGAGAACGTCGGCCCGGTCGTCGACGTCATCGTCCACGGCAGCAGGTCGCGCGTGAACCGGACCTGGCCGGTGACGGCGACGCGGACCGGGATCTGGTAGAGGACGTCCGCGGTCTGGCGCGGCTGCGCGCCCTCGATGTCGAGCGGCAGCGCGGGCTCCGTGCCCCACGCCAGCAGCATCGGCACGGTGCCGAGCGAGGACGTGCCCATCGGCCCGGGGAACGCCTGGACGATTGCCGGCCCCCCGGCGGCGCCCGCCATCGGAGCCGGCACGCCCATGCCCCAGTTCATGCTGTTGTTGGCGAGCTGGTCGATGATCGAGTGGCGGACCGCGAGGCGCTGCACGTTCGCGTTGTTGCCGCCGTCCCAGAGCATCATCCCGACGACGTTGTCGGCGAGGCTGCCGCCCATGTTCGGGTCGAACGCCGTGCCGTCGAGGCGAACCTCCGCCGAGGTGCCGGCCGCGATGTCGCCGATGTGGTCGACGGAGCTGCCGAGCACGAGCACCGCGCCCGAGAGGGCGACAGCGGAGCGGTTCGTGACCGAGCCCTTGATCACGGTGCCCTCGAGGTGGAGATCCGTGTCGACGAGCAGCCCCTTGGTCGAGCCCTCGGCGCGGACCGTCCGGACCGAGCTGTAGCCGACCGCGAGGTCGCGGATCCGGGTGGGGTCGCCCTCTACGATGTCGAGCTGGCCCGAGGCCTGCCCCGTCATCGAATCCCCGGCGAGGGGCGGCGACAGCAGCGTGTCGCCAGCCGCGCTCACCTGGAACGAGGTACGGCCCGGGCTGAAGACGGCGGTCCACGCCTGTGCGGTCGCGCGGTCGGTGCCGGGAGCGCCGCGGACGATCGCGACCTGGTGGAGCACGACATCCGAGCCACGGGTCAGCACGCCGATCCCGAACGCCCCCGCCGTGAACGCCGCAATGAGCACGGGCACCGTCACCCAGGCCCACTCGCGCCGGTCGAGAACGCGGAGGACGACGTAGTTGACCGGGCCGATGAGCACGATGTAGGCGATCAGGAGTGCCAGCAGGCCGCCGGTCGCGGGCAGCGCGACGCTCGGCAGGTTCGCCGCGGTGCTCACCATCATCGAGTCGTCCGTCAGCGGCGCGGCAGCGCCGCCGCCTGAGCCCAGGAGACGCCGCCACAGCGGCGCGTCCCAGGTGTCGCCCTTCGCGAGCCACGGGGTGGTGGGGTCGAAGCCGAGGAGCGTGACCGTGCCCGCGCCGTACGGCATGTCGGCGGCGATCGCCTGGCCGCCCGAGCTGGCGAGCGACCGTCCGCGGGCGAGGGTCCCGGCGAGCGCGGGCAGCGGGGCGCTCGCGTCGGGCACCCCTCCGACCAGGGTCCGCAGCACGGCCGGGTCGACGTCGAGGGTGCTCGTCGGCCGGTAGGGGAGCAGGTCGTCGGGCAGGGCGGCCAGCGACGCGGGACCGCTCGTCCCGCCGACGACGAGGAGCTGGCCGCCCCCGGCGACCCACGCCGACAACGCGCCGAGCTGGCCCTTGCTGAGCGTCGATCCGTCGACGTCCTGCCACACCAGCCGGTCCAGCGGCGCCCAGGCCTGGACCCGCTCGGGAAGGTCGGCAGCGGTGAGCGGCACGATCACCGGCGTGCTGCCGCTGGCCGACGGCAGCAGGCTGATCTCGCCGATGAGCTTGGCGGGGTTGTCGGCGAGCACGCCGACGGCGAGGCTGCCCGCGTCGCCGGGGGCGATGTCGACCTTCGCGGAGGCGACGACCTTGCCGTCGGCGACGAGGTCGACCGTGGGGTTCGACGAGAGGAACGCCGGAGGCTGGGCGAAGAGCACGAACTCCTTGCGCGACCCGGTCGCGAGCTCGGCAGCCTGGCTGAAGCTGGTGCGGCCGTCGGAGCCGCCGAGCACGCGGAGTTCGCCGGTGACGGCCGGGCCTGCGTTCGAGATGTCGACCGCGATCCCGTACCAGCTGCCAACGCGGACCCGCCCGTGGAGCTGGGCGTGCGCCGTCATCGTGAGGCCGCCGTCGCCCAGGGCGGTGCCGGGCTGCGCAGCCAGCGCGGCGGCCGCGAGCGGGGCGGCCACGGCGAGCGAGGCGAGCGCGCGGAACACGGCGCGAACAGCAGTCCGGTGTCGGTGCGGCACGACGTCTCCTCGACTCGCCATCGCCCTGGGACGCGGCCCCTGACGTCCAATGCCGCTCAGTTGTTGCACGCCCCCCTCCCCGGTCCGCAGTGGCCCAGTGGGGCCGGGGCTATGGTAGGCCACGGGGACGCGGCCGCAACGGTCCGTTGGCCCTCCGGGGCAGCCTGCCGTACGATGCACGGGCCCCCGGGCCCGGCCGATGCCGATTGGCCGCGCCCGAGCGTCGCCCGAGGAATCCGTGCCCGACATCCGCCCGTTCCGCGCGCTCCGCTACGACCCCGAGGTCGCCGGCGATCCCGCGCGGCTGGTCGCCCCGCCCTACGACGTGATCGGCCCGGCCCTCCACGAGCTCCTGCTGGCGAGGCATCCCCGGAACGCCGTCCGGCTGGACCTGCCCACGTCGCTGCCCGGCGAGGAGCCCGACGAGCGCTACCGCCGGGTGGCGCGGACGGTCGCGGAATGGCGCTCGGACGGGACCCTGCGGCGGGATCCGCGCCCCAGCGTCTACGTCTACGAGCAGGCGTACCGCGTGCCCGGGACGACGCTGGAGCGGACCCAGCGCGGCTTCTTCGGCCGCCTCCGCATCGAGCCGTTCGGGCCTGGTTCGTCGGTGCTGCCGCACGAGCGGACCCTGTCCGCGCCCAAGGAGGACCGCTACCGCCTGCTCCGCGCGACGGGCATGAACACCTCTCCCGTCGTGGGCCTGTTCGAGGACCCTGCGCGCGGCGCGGCCGATGCCCTGGCGAAGGCGGTCGCGGGGGCGCCCGTGACGGATGTCGTTGATGACGACGGCGTGCGCCACCGCCTGTGGGTCGTCGCCGCCGAGCCGGGCGGCCTCGTCGAGGCGCTGCTCGCCGCCGCCTCCAAGGGCCCGGTGTACATCGCCGACGGCCACCACCGCTACGAGACCGCGGTCCGCTACCGCGACGAGCGGCGCGTCAACTCGTCCGAGACGGACCCGGCCTTCGACTTCCTGCTGATGCTGTTCCTCGACGCCGCCGACGCGCTCACCGTGCTCCCCACCCATCGCCTTGTGCGCGGGCTGGGGGAGGCGGGGCTGGCGCGCCTGGCGGAGGGGCTGCCCGGCCTGTTCCTGGTCGAGGCCACGAGCCGCGGGGCGCTCGTCGAGCGGTTCGAGGCTGCCGGCGGGCTGTCGGGCGGGGCGGGGCGCTTCGGACTGGTCACCCGCCAGGGTGCGTGGCTGCTCACGGCGCGCCGCGAAGCCTTCGCCGCGCTCCCGGCCCAGGGCGGCCCGGCGGTCCGGGCACTGGACGTGTTGCTCCTCGGCGTCGCGCTCGAGGCCCTGTTGGGCATCGACGCCGCGGCTGTCGCGGGGGGGCAGCGCATCGCCTACACCAAGTCGGCGGCCGAGGCGGCGGCGGTCGTCGCGGCGGGCGATGATGGAGTGGACGCGGCGTTCCTGCTCGAGCCCACGCCAGTCGCGAGCATCCTCGCGGTCGCGCGCGACGGCGACGTGATGCCGCAGAAGTCCACCTACTTCTACCCGAAAGCCCTCACAGGGCTGCTCCTCAATCCCCATGAGTGGTAGCGACCGCCCGATGAATGACCTCTCCACGCCCAGCGATCGCATCCTCGGCCGCCCCACCCCGGGCGGCCGCCCCGTGCGCAAGGACGAGTTCGAGCTGCCCGACCGCGGCCTCTACGTGGAGTCGTGGCTGCCGGAGCGCCGCTCGCGCCGCAAGCCGCTGCTGTTCGTCCACGGCGTGCTCGGCGGCTCGTGGGTCTGGGAGCGCTACCTCCACCACTTCGCCGCGCGCGGGTGGGAGGGTCACGCGCTCAACCTGCGCAACCACTACTGGAGCCAGACCGCCGATCCCGCGTCCCTGACGATCGAGTCGTACACCGAGGACGTGATCGCCGCCCTGGAGCGGCTCGGGCCGAACACGGTGGCGGTGGGCCACGGGCTGGGCGGCCTGCTGGTGCTCAAGGCGATCGAGCGCGCGCCGGTGGCCGCGTACGTGCTCATCGCGCCCGAGGCCCCGCGCGAGATCCGCGAGCCCGCCCGCCCCCACGTCGTGCGCGAGGTGCCCGACGCCTGGGGCCGCGCCGAGCTGGGCTGGGAGATGCTGCCCGAGAAGCTGATCCGCGAGCAGCGCGACCTCACCGTCGCCGACGTGGTGCGGATTCAGCACCTCCTGGGCCAGAAGGCGTTCGAGTCGGGGCCGGCACGGCGCCAGGTCCTCCAGGGCGTGCCCGTGGACCGCGCGTCGCTGCCGGACCTCCCGCGCATGGTCATCGGCGGCGGGCTGGACACGTTCGTCCCCGAGCCCGAAGTCGAGCGCCTCGCGGAGTGGCTGGACGCGCCCTACGAGCCCTTCGGCGCCCACTCCCACTACGGCCTGCTCCTGGGCGAGCAGAGCTACCTGCAGGTGGCCGACACGCTGCGCGCGTTCCTGGAGCAGCACCGGCTGTAGCCGAGCTCGGACTGGCGCCAGCGCTCGCCGGGCGCACGCGGTTGCGGGCTGCGCACGATCGCTGCTATCCTGCGCGGCCGGTCGAGCAATCGGCCAGAGCCTCGCCGCATTCGTCTAGAGGCCCAGGACACCGCCCTCTCAAGGCGGAGATCATCGGTTCGAATCCGATATGCGGTACCAGTGCTTCCCCTCGACGCCCCCGGTCCGCCCCGGGGGCGTTGTCTTTGCCCCGCCGATGGCCGCCGAACGACCCGCCTCGTCCTGATCGGAGCAGTCCGTCGCCCTTGGCCGAGTCGACAAGGCGGCACGGTACGACGCCCGGGACGGCGACGCGGAGCGGCTGGCTCGACTTCTCGTGGAATGGCGACACCGGCCCGCTGCCCGCCTGATCGGCGGGTCGCCGTGCCGAGTTGAGCTTCGATGCCGTGTCCGCCGACGGCCGGATGCTCGACTCGCCCGGGACGTGGACTGCCGCGTTTGCAGGCGACGATCCCAGCAATCCGGCAACACGTCGTGCCGGTCTCGGACGGTTTGGTGGTTTTCTGCCTGTGGGGCGGTTGCGTGTCGGCGCAAGCACTCGAGGCAGGACCTGGGGTCCGACAAGGTGTTCTTGCCGGAGAGTGGGACCCGGCCCGCTCGGGCGCGATGCGGCCAGGGCGGAAGGTCTCGCCGTCCGGGCAGGGCCGAACGCAACGAAATCGGGCCGTCCCCACCTCGCGCTCAGCAACCGAGAGCGTCGGCGCGCTACAGCCCGACCGAGCGAGCGACGAACGCGTCCACCAGGGGCCCGGGCGAGACGACGGCGCGGCCCAGAAGATCTACAGAGCGCAACCACCTCCGATCGCCCAGCCTCGCGCGCCCAAGGCCGCACTCCGCAGACACAGCTCGTCGGCCGCGCAACCGCCCCATGTGTGGAGAACCCCCGACGGGTGCGAGTCACTCCCGACTCGAATTGACAAAGTTCGAGCGTGAACCACCGGCACCACCTGGGTTTCGAAGCGGCGGTTGCGCTCGACGGACGGTGATCCGAGTCTCACCTGACTCGCGGATCGCGGGACTCGCGGAAATCGCCCCGCCGCCGTGCACCCGCCCGACGATCGGCCGTTGATCGCCGGTAGACTCCTCGGCGTCCCTACCACCACTGGATGACCGCCTGATGCCGCCGACCGCTGAGCGCCGCCTCGTGATCCTCGCCGAGGGCAACTTCGGCTACCACCACGGCAAGACCGCCATGGGCGTGATCCGGTTCGGCCAGGACAAGGTGCTCGCGGTCATCGACTCGACGCAGGCCGGCCGCAACGTCCGCGAGTGGCTGGGGGACACCGGGCGGTACGACATCCCCATCGTCGCCTCGCTCTCGGACGCGCTCGGGTTCCTGCCCCGCGCGAACGGCCTGCTCATCGGCATCGCGCCCACCGGCGGCAAGCTGCCCGACGAGTGGCGCGCCGTCATCCTCGCCGCGATCCGCTCCGGGCTCGACATCCACTCCGGTCTGCACACGCTTTTCGCCGACGACCCCGAGTTCGCCGACGCCGCCAAGTCCGCTGGCGTCCGGCTCGTCGACTACCGCCGCGCGCCCGATCGCATGGAGACGTCGCTCGGCCGGCTCCACGAGCCCGGCAAGCGGGTGGTCCTCACGGTCGGCACCGACTGCGCGATCGGCAAGATGTCCGTGGCCCTGGAGCTGCGCCGGGCGGCGGTCGCGAGCGGGCGGTCCGCCACGTTCGTGGCCACCGGCCAGACCGGCATGATGATCGAGGGCTGGGGCGTGGCGGTGGACCGCGTGATCTCGGACTTCGTCCAGGGCACCTGCGAGTGGCTGAGCGAGGAGGGGGAGCGGCGCGGCGACTGGTTGCTCGTGGAGGGCCAGGGCTCGCTCGACCACCCGGCCTACAGCTCGGTCACGCTGGGCCTGATCCACGGGTTCACGCCCCAGGCGATGGTGCTCGTCCACATGCCCGGCCTCGACGAGCACGACTGGGACCACGTCCCGGACCGCAAGTTCCCGCTCAAGGCGCTACCGGACTTCATCCGCGTCCACGAGGAAGTGGCGGGCCTCGTCGCGCCGTCGAAGGTGGTGGCGGTCGCGCTCAACACGTCGCGGATCACCGACGAGGCCGACGCCCGGCGGGTGATCGCCTCGGTTGCCGCGGAGACGGGCCTGCCCACGGACGACCCCGTCCGGTTCGGCGGCGAGTCGCTCTGGGCGAGCATCGCGGCGGCCACGGAGGGTCTGCGCTGGGTGGTGGAGAACGACGGTCGGGGCGAGGCGACCGCGGCATGACGTTCGCGATCCGGTTCCGAACCCTGGAGCTGGCACTCCGCGACCCGTTCGTCATCGCCCGCGCGGCGCCTGGGGAGGGCCGCCGGATCATCACGGTCGTGGCGGAGCTGCGCGACGAGGCCGATTCGCGGGACGGCCTCGTGGGACTCGGCGAGGGCTACCCGGAGGCCTACTACGGCGACACCCCCGAGACGATGCGGGCGGTGGCACCGCTGCTGCTGGCGGCGATCGAGCCGGTGGCCGAGGGCCTGCGCGCCGGCCTCGACGAGGCGCGCGCGGCGCTGGCGGCCGCAGCGGACCTGATGGATGCAGAGCTGGCGCACCACGGGGCGGCCAAGTGCAGCATCGACATCGCGCTCCACGACCTCGTCGGCAAGCGCCTGGGCGTCTCGGTGCGCGAGCTGCTCGAGATGCCTGCCGAGCGCCCGCCCACGGACTTCACGCTCGGCATCGACACGCCTGACGTCGTCGCCGAGCGGGCCCGGCGCGCGGCCGACTTCCCGGCGCTCAAGATCAAGGTGGGCGGCCCGAGCGACCTCGCCACGCTCGAGGCGGTGCGCCGCGTGTACGCGGGCCCGATCCGCGTGGACGCCAACACGGGCTGGACGCTCGAGGGCGCCACCGATCTGCTGCCGGTCCTGGAGCGGATGGGGGTGGTGCTCATCGAGCAGCCGTTCCCGGCCCGTCGCCTGGACCTCCTGCGCGAGCTCCAGGCGCGCTCGCCGCTGCCCATCGTGGCGGACGAGAGCGCCGTGACGATCGAGGACCTCGATGCGCTCGTCGGCGTGGTCGCGGGCGTGAACGTGAAGCTCGCGAAGGTCGGCGGCGTGGGTCCTGCCAAGCGAATGCTCCAGCGGGCGCGTGAACTGGGGTTCCGGACGTTCCTCGGCTGCATGGAGGAGACGTCGATCGTGATCGCCGCCTCGGCCGCGGTCTCACCGCTCGCGGACTGGGTGGACCTCGACGGCTGCCTGCTCCTCGCGGACGACCCGGTGAGCGGCCTCGAGATCGGGCAGGACAAGGTCTGGCAGGTGTCGGAACGCGCGGGTCTGGGTCTCGAGCTGAGGGCCGACGCGCGGCCATAGGGCCATCCCCAAGAGCCGAGCGGCGGGACCTGAGGGCGCCGGAATGGCGCGTCAAGAGGCAGGATCCACAGACTTCAGGACACCTGCCGCGTATGTCCACCAGGTGCCGAACCCTGTGGACAACTCGGTGGGAAACATCGTGGAGAAGGCCCTTCCGCGGCGGCCCGATGACCCGTAGGATTCCCGGAGTCGCCGCCCGGGGAGCCTCGGCAAGGGGGCCGCGACCGAGCCCAGCACTCATCTGACCGGTGTACGGGGCCCAGCTATTCGCCCGTCACGGCCCGCACGCGCTTTCCAGATCCTGGGAGGGTTTCTTCTTCATGCTGCCCGCAGGTACCGCCGTTGCCGCACCCGCCACCACGCCGGAGGCCGAAGCGTTCGTGCGGTTCTGCTACCAGCGCCGCCGTGTCGGCTGGCCTGAGCTCTACGACGAGATGTGCCTCGTGGCCACCCGTGGACTCTTCCGCGGCATGGGGCGCGAGGCGCTCTCGGAGGTGGGCGTGGGGTTCAGCCTGTTCGAGACCCCGCGGATGGCCCTGCTCGTCCGCCGGGTCGTCGGCGAGGAGCAGGCAGCACGCCGGGCGGCCCGGGCGGCCGCGATGGACGCGATGCGCGCCGCCGAGGATGCCGAGCGCGCCGCGACCGGCCCGGCGATGGTCGTGAACGCCGCCTGAGTCAGGGCGCGACCTTTCGACCCGGGAGTTCGCCCAGCGCGCCACGCTCCCTGCAATCCGCTGGCGTCGGCGGCCGCCGCTATTGATCCGACGCTCTACTCGCCGTTGCAGTATCGGTCGTCCCGGCCGAGCGCGGCGCCAGCATGACAGCGCTGGGCATTGGAGCTGGTGGGCCCTCCCCGACCGTGCACGTCTGCGGGGGCCATCTCGCCCCGAACGGAAGTTGCCTGCCGCTGCCCGGGCTCGCGTCGCGGTAGCCGACCGGACACCGGCTCCCCGGGCGTCGGCGGCCGAGCGACGCGGTGCCGCGTGATCGCCGCGGAACCTCAGGCGCGAATGCGCCGCCGGGCCATCTCGCCCTCGATCTGGCGCTCGGCCTCGACGTAGCGGTCGATCTGCTCGCGCAGCTGATTCGCCTCGGGGGTGTAGAGATGGACCTGCTGCTGGAGGATGTACGACAGCCGACGGCTGGTCATCCGCACGTGGTCGAGGTTCTTCATCAGGACCAGCGGGTCCATCGAGGCGAGGTCGGACGGGGGGTACATCTGGTTCATCGCCCCGCAATGCTAGCCGAAGCGGGGAGGCCGATGACGCCCCGCTGCGCGGCGTCGGACCGGCCGGCGGCCAGGCGCATCGTGACCGTCGCGCAGCTGGGAGCCTGCTCGCGGAGGGCCCGGTTCGCCGCAGTGCGGGCGTGCTGGCCGTGGGCCACCAATCCCGGGGCCAGGGGCCCGAGCGCTGGGCCGCGTGGTGCCCCGGGCCACCGTCGGCGGGCCGGAGGCCCGAGCGCTGGGCCGCGTGGTGGCTCTGGGCCACCAAACCGGGCTGGCGGCGCCGATTGGCCGAGCATCTGGTGGTGCTCCGCCAACAGCTGCGGCCGGTGGTGGGCGCTGGCCACCGTCGGCAGGGCGGAGGCCGGGACCGAGCCCGGAATTGGCGGTGCTCCGCCAACGGCGGGGGCCAAGACTCGTCGCGGGCAACGCATCCAAGGCGGGCGTCCGGCTCCGGCCGGTACTCGATGGGCGCGCACCAACGCCCGGCTGCGCGAACGCCTAGGCTAGATCGAGCGGAGGCGCTGCGGCGGCCAGGCCCAGTCGATCGGCCGGTCGGCGGCGGCGATCGCTCGGCGGCGCCCGGCCTCGGTCGCGCCCAGCACGAGGATCCGGTCGGTCTTGGTGGCCCGCCCGGCCTCGTCGCCCCACAGGCGGGTCATCTTGCGGTTGGCGGCCACCTCGTCGCGGACGATGCCCGCGAGATGGAACCCGGCCGGGTGCGCGGCCTCCTCCCAGACGCGCTCGGGGAGGTGCAGGCCGTCACGCGAGGGCTTGCCGCGGTCGGTCTCCACATCGCCGATGACGAGCACCGCGATCCCGTCGTCCGTCAGCGAGGGGCGCAGGTCGGCGAGCACCTCGCGCATGAAGGCGAGGTACGGCTCGCGGGTGTGCGCGGCGTCGAGCTCCTCGTCGATGGCGCGGGCGTCGAAGCCCAGCAGCCAGGTGCGCAGCCAGTTGTAGTAGCCGTACTTGAGGACCCGCAGGTACGGCGGCGACGTGACGGCGAGGCGGGCGCGGTCGGGCAGACCTCGGGCGCGCAGGGCGGCGCGGGCGCGCTGGCCGGCGGTCCGCGCGTCCCCGAGCAGCGCGATGCCGGCGGTGGTGGGCACCGGCTCGCGGTACAGGCGGTCGAACTTGGCGGCCAGCGCGTCGAAGGCGTCCCGGCGGGGCGCCACGTAGCCGTGCTCCGCGACGAAGGTGCGGACGTAGCGGGGCGCCATGCTGAACGCGTTGGGCATGACGGTCGAGAGGTACGACGGCGTCTTGCCGTGGAGGATCCCGGTCAGGGCGCCGGCGAGGAAGCGGTCCGTGTGGTCGTCGAGGCGCAGTTGCGAGCGCAGGAGCAGCAGCTGGCCGAGCGTCCGGGGATCGAACGCGAGCGCCACCTCGTCGGGGACGGACTCGTCGCGCGCGTCGGGCCCGCGGCCGCTGCCGGGGGTGGGGACGAAGGCCGACGGGTGGCCGGGCCGGGCGATCACGCGCCCGCCGAGCGCATCCCAGGCGGCGGCATCGGCGTTCCAGGCCAGGCGCAGCGTGGTGAGGCGCGTCTTCGCCTCGGCCGGTGTCGCGGGCTCGAGCTTCGCGGCGGTGAGCACGTGGGCGAGCGGGTTGAGGTCGTTGCCCACGCCGATCCGCCCTTCGGCGACGGCCTGGAGCGGCGCCGTCCCGCGGCCCGAGAACGGGTCGAGGACCACGTCTCCGGGACGGGTGTAGCGAGCGATGAAGGCGTGGGGGAGCGCGGCCGGGAAGCTGGCGAGGTACGAGCACATCGGGTGGAGGCTGTGGCCCCACAGGCGCGCCTGCGCCTTCCACTCGGGCTCCAGCGCGAGTGACGGCAGTGCGCTCGGCAGCTCGAGCGCGAGCTGGCCGGCGGTGGATCGTGATGCGCGAGGCATGTGGTCGGGCATTCCCGGGCTCGACGGGCCGCGTGGATTGGGCTCCCCGCAGGGCGGCGAAGCGTAGCACGCCGGAATCGAGGCGCGAATGGGCCGAATGTCGGATTCGCGGCGCGCGGGGCGAGGTGGCCGACCGGGCGGCCGGGCGATCAGGGACGGCCGCGCAGCGCCTCGTCCAGACTGCGCAGCAGCTCCCCGACCCGCCCTCCGCCGGCCGGTGCCTGCGGGTATCGGCGCAGCACCCCGACGAGGGCCGGTGCCGCTCGACCCGGCGCTCGCTCGTCCTCCCCGGCCGCCCTGCGCGCCGCCCAGGCGGTGTCGCGCAGTGCCTTCCCCCGCTTGCCGCCCCGAGCGAACGCCCAAGCGGCGTCGACCGCCTCGCGCCGGCGGCGGTCGCCCAAGTGGGCTCGCTCGAAGACCTCGAGGACGTCCTGCGCGCACTGCGCGGCGAAGCGCGCGACCTCGCGCAGATCGTCCATGCCGAGCTCGATCTCGGCCCTTCGGTTCCTCGCGCTCACGTTCGTCGTCCCGGGCGCCTAGCGACGGCCAAGCGCCTCGATCCGGACCCGCGCGTCGACGACCACCGCGCCCTCGGGCAGGACGATGACCGGATTGCAGTCCATCTCGACGATCTCGGGGTGCGCCTCGACCATCGCGCTCACGCGCAGCAGCACCTGCTCCAGGGCGCCGACGTCCGCACGCGAGGCATTGCGGTAGCCCTCGAGCAGCGGGTACATCGCGAGCGAGCGGAGCATCTCGGCGGCGTCGCAGTCCGTGAGGGGAGTGATCCGGACGGCGACGTCCTTGAGCAGCTCCATCTCGGAGTCGCCGGCGCCGCACGCCATGACCGGGCCGAACAGCCGGTCGTGGACGACGCCCACGAGCATCTCGATGCCGGGCGGGACCATGCGCTGGACCAGCAGCCGCTCGACATGGTGCCCGGCGGCCTCGAGGGCACGCGCCATCGCCTCGGCCCGGAGCCGCACTTCGGAAGCGCCCTCGAGGCCCAGTGCCACCGCCTGGGCGTCACGCTTGCGGACCACGCCGGTCGCGACGGCCTTGAGCGCCACGGGGCCCCCCAGCTCGTCCGCCGCGGCAGCCGCCTCCTCGGGCGTGGAGACGAGCCGCCAGTCGGCGACGCGGATCCCGTAGCAGTCGAGCAGCTGGGCAGCCTCGTCGGGGCGAAGCCAGCGGCTCCTGCCGACGGCGCCCAGTCCGCTGCGCGTCGGCGGCGCCGCGTGCGCCTGTGCGGCGAGGCGCGGGTCATCGGCCCCGGCCGGCCGGCCGTCGGCGACGGCGAGCGCCAGCGCCTTCGCGAGCACCTCGGCCGCCTCGTCGGTGCGCAGGCCTTCGAGCGCCGGCACATTGCCCTCGGGCGCCGCGCGCCACTCGGCGTACCCCGCGGCATGGGCGAGTGCTCGGGCGGCCTCCTCGGGGAACGTGAACGCGGGCACGCGGACCGACCCGCTCCGCAGCGCGGCCGGCCCGCCCTCGCCCGAGAGGAACACGGTCAGCACCGGGATGGGCCGCTCCAGCGCGGCGACGGCCTCGCGGACGGCGCCGGCGACCTCCTCGCTGCTGGACCCGATCGGCGGCACGAACAGGACGATGATCGCGTGGACGTCCTCGCAGCCCGCGAGGATCCGGATCGCGCGCCCGTACGCCTCGGGAGGCGCGTCCATCGTGTCGACCGGGTTGTCCAGCGTGGCCATCGGCGGCAGGCATTCGGCCAGCGCCCTGCGAGCCGCCTCGGGGATCGGCGGGACCACCAGGCCATCGGCTTCGCAGGCATCGGCCGCGAGGATCCCCGGCCCGCCGCCGTTGGTCAGGATCGCCACGCCGCGGCCCGGCGGCAGCGGCTGGTTGGCGAGCAGCGCCGCCACGTCGAAGAACTCCGAGAGCGTGTCGGTGCGGACGACGCCGGCCTGGTGGAACAGCGCCTCGACCGTGACGTCCGAGGACGACACGCGGGCGCCGGTGTGCGACAGGCTGGCCCGCGCGCCCGCGGCCGAGCGGCCGCTCTTGACGGCGATGATCGGCTTGGTCCGGCCCACCCGCCGGGCGATCCGCGAGAACTTGCGCGGGTTGCCCACCGACTCCAGGTACAGGGCGATGACGCTGGTCGCTTCGTCGCCCTCCCAGTACTGGAGGAAGTCGTTGCCCGACAGGTCGGCCTTGTTGCCGATCGAGATGAAGCTCGACAGCCCCAGGCCGAGGCGGTTGGCGTGCTCGATGATCGCGAGGCCGAGGGCGCCGCTCTGGGACAGGAACCCCACGCGACCGTCGATCGGCAGGGTGGGGGAGAAGGTGGCGTTGAGGCGGACGCCGTGCTCGAGGTTGATCACGCCCATGGCGTTGGGGCCCACGAGGCGCATGCCCGCGCCCCGGCAGGCCGCGACCAGCTCCCGCTGGCGGGCCGCGCCGTCCGGGCCGGTCTCGGCGAAGCCGGGCGACACGACCACGACGCTCTTCACGCCCTTGGCGGCGCAGTCGTGCACGACCTCGATCGTGGTCTCCGCCGGCAGCACGATGATGGCCAGGTCCACGGGCCCCGGGATCGCGAGGACCGAGCGGTAGGCCGCGACCGACTGGACGACGTCGGCCGCCGGGTTGACGGGGTAGACGGGTCCCGCGAAGCCGCAGCTGAGCAGGTTGTGGAACAGCTCCCCGCCCACGGTGCCGCGACGCCGCGACGCGCCGATGACGGCGACCGACGTGGGGTGGAGCAGGGCGCGGACGGCGGCGGCTGCCGCGATCTGCTCGCGGCGCTCGAAGCGCTGGCGCGCCTCGCCGGTGAGCTCGGTGGGGAACTCCACCTGGATCGACCCGGGCTCGGAGCGGAGGCGGAGGGGGAAGCCGCTCGCGCGGAACACGTCGAGCATCCGGGCGTTCTCGATCAGGACCTCGGCCAGGAACGTCGTGATGCCCGCCTCGTTCGCACGGCGCGCCAGCTCCTCGAGCAGCAGCGTGGCCACGCCGCGCCCTTGGAACTCCTCGGCCACCACGAAGGCGGCCTCGGCGGTCCCGGGCTCGAGCCACAGGTAGTTGCCGGTGCCGATGATCCGCGTCGTGCCGGCGGCTTCGGTCTCGGCCACGAGCGAGCAGTCGCGCGGATCCTCGAGCCTCGCCCACTTGCGCGCCCGCTCAGCGAGGTCGCCGCCCACGCTCGCGAAGCGCAGCCGGCGCGACTCGGGGTCCAGCCCCCGGAGGAACTCGACCATCGCCGGGACGTCGGCCTCGACGGCGTCGCGGATCCGGATCGGGGCTCCGTCGCGGAGTATCGTGTCACGCGATCGGTCCCGGCTCGCAGCGGGGCTGAAGCGGTTCACTGGTTCTCCTTGTCGCCCCCGGCGGTCTGGGCCAGGTCATGCCGTGCTACCTTCCGCCCGTCCCGCACCCGCCCGGTGGCCGCTGCGATCTTACGCCGGTGGTCCGGGCTCCCGAGGCAGTCCCGCCCCCATGCCGACGCCCCACCCCGAACCGCTCGTCGTCTACGGCCCCGCGAACCACGAATACGACTTCGGCCCCGGGCACCCGTTCACGCCCCGCCGGTTTGGTCCCGGCATCGACCTCCTGCTCGAGCTGGGCGCCAACCCGGACGCCTTCGCGCCGCCGCAGCCGGCCTCCGACGAGGTCCTCGGCTCCGTCCACACGGCGCCCTTCCTCGCGAGCATCCACCGGCTCTCCGAGTACCCCGAGCTGGTCGACCACGAGGCGGTGACCGATTCCGACACCCCGCCGTTCTACGGCATGGACCGCGCGGCGGCGAGCGTTGTCGGCGGGACGCTCGGGGCGATGGAGCGGATCCTCGCCGGCGAGCGGATCCACGCCTTCCACCCCGGCGGCGGCCTGCACCACGCGTTCCCGGCCCGCGCGACGGGCTTCTGCGTCTACAACGACCTGGCAGTCGCGATCCGGCGAGCGCGCGACGAGGGCCACCGGGTCCTGTACCTCGACGTGGACGTCCACCACGGGGACGGCGTGGAGGGGATCTTCTGGGACGACCCCCTGGTGCAGACGGTCTCATTCCACGAGACGGGGCTCCACCTGTTCCCGGGCACCGGGTGGGTGGAGGATCGTGGTGGTCTGGAGGCCGACGGCAGCGCCGTCAACATCCCGCTCGAGTCGGGCACCTCGGACGGGTCCTGGGTCGAGGCGGTCGAGCTTGTCGCGCCCGTCGTGGCGGCCGCGTTCCGGCCCACGATCCTGGTGACCCAGCAGGGCTGCGACAGCCACGCCCTCGACCCGCTCGCCAACCTGCAGATCTCGACGCGGGCGATGTCGCGCGTGGCGCGACTGTTCGATGAGCTCGCCCACCGGTACGCAGGCGGCCGCTGGCTCGCGACCGGGGGCGGGGGCTATGACGTGTACCGCGTGGTGCCGCGCGCCTGGGCGCTGGTGTGGCTCGCCCAGGCCCACCGCGACGCCCCCACCCACACGCCGCGCCGATGGCGAGAGCGCTGGGCCGCGGAGGCCGCGGCCTTCCACGCCGGCCCGCCGCCGATCGAGATGTTCGATCCCGTCGGGTTGACCGCCACGGAATCGCAGCGCATCGTCGAGGTCAACCGGGCGACCGTGTCGCGGGCGCTGGAGCACACGCTGCGGGTTCTGGACGGGGAATGAGCCCCTAGCCGGTCCTCTGTGCATAGTCAAGGTGCAGACGGTGCAGTGCCAGCCATGCGGCTAGCAGCTTGACAGATCCGTTCGGACGCTTAGCGTTCGATACACACGCACCGGGAACGATCCTCTAGGCCCGCCAGTGTCCCGCGTCCCGGCGCCGCGCCCCATCGCCAGGAGGTGCCGCTTGACCGTCCCGCAGCCCGAGATTGAGGCCCTCTTCTCCGAGCGGCGAGAATTCGAGCCGCCTCCCGAGCTCGCTGCACACGCGAACGCCGGCCCGGGCCTGTACCAAGAGGCTGAAGCCGACTTCGAGGCGTTCTGGGCGAAGCAGGCCGCGAGCCGCCTTTCGTGGTCGAAGCCCTGGGACAAGGTCCTCGAGTGGGAGCTCCCCTACGCCAAGTGGTTCATCGGCGGAGAGATCAACGCGACCTACAACTGCGTCGACCGCCACGTGGAGAACGGGCTCGGCTCGAAGGTCGCGTACTACTGGGAGGGCGAGCCCGGCGATACGCGCACGCTGACCTACGGCGACCTGCAGCGCGAGGTCAACAAGTGCGCCAACGCCCTCCTCGAGATGGGCGTCAAGACCGGCGACCGGGTCGGCATCTACATGCCGATGATCCCGGAGCTGCCCATCGCGATGCTCGCCTGCGCCAAGCTCGGCGCGCCGCATGTCGTGGTCTTCGGCGGGTTCAGCTCCGACGCCCTCGAGGGC
Source organism: Chloroflexota bacterium (assembly GCA_021783095.1). Taxonomy (GTDB): domain Bacteria; phylum Chloroflexota; class Limnocylindria; order Limnocylindrales; family CSP1-4; genus CAIXZV01. The sequence continues at coordinate 47,132 of JAJXUG010000028.1, forward strand.
CGGATGATCGACTCCGAGGCGGTGGTTCTGGTCACCTCCGACGGTGCCTGGCGGAACGGCAAGGTCCTGGACCTCAAGTCCGCAGCCGACGTGGCGGTCGACCACGCGAGCACGATCAAGAACGTGCTCGTCGTCAAGCGGACCGGCAACGACGTGGTCATGAAAGAGGGTCGCGACCACTGGTGGCACGACATGGTCGAGCGCCAGTCAGACCAGTGCGACCCGGTGCCGGTGGACTCGGAGCACCTGCTGTACCTGCTCCACACCTCGGGCACGACCGCCAAGCCCAAGGGCATCATGCACACGACCGGTGGCTACCTGACCGGCGTGACCACGACGCACCACTACATCTTCGACATCAAGCCTGACGACGTGTACTGGTGCGCCGCCGACATCGGCTGGGTCACGGGGCACTCCTACATCGTGTACGGCCCCCTCGCCAACGCGACGACGAGCGTGATGTACGAGGGCGCTCCGATGTTCCCGGAGCCGGACCGCTGGTGGTCGATCATCGAGAAGTACAAGGTCAACATCCTGTACTGCGCGCCCACCGCCATCCGGGCCTTCATGAAGCAGGGCGAGTCGTGGCCCCGCAAGCACGACCTGGGCAGCCTGCGGATCCTGGGCACCGTGGGCGAGCCGATCAACCCCGAGGCCTGGCTCTGGTACCACGCGACCATCGGTGGCGGCAGGTGCCCGGTGGTCGACACCTGGTGGCAGACCGAGACCGGGATGATCCTCATCACCCCGCTGCCGGGCGTGACCACGCTCCGGCCGGGCTCCGGCACCGTTCCCTTCCCCGGCGTGGCGGCCAAGGTGGTCGATGCCGACGGCAAGGAGGTGGCCAATGGCTCGGGCGGCGGGTACCTCGTCCTCACCCGGCCCTGGCCGGCGATGCTCCGCGGGATCTACAAGGACCCCGAGCGGTTCATGACCACGTACTGGCGGCGCTTCCCGGGGATGTACTTCGCCGGTGATGGCTGCAAGGTGGACGCCGAGGGCTACTTCTGGCTCCTGGGCCGCGTCGACGACGTGATGAAGGTATCCGGCCACCGGATCAGCACGACCGAGGTCGAGTCCGCACTGGTCGACCACCACTCGGTCGCCGAGGCCGCCGTGGTGGGCCGCTCAGACCCGATCACCGGCGAGGCCATCTCGGCGTTCGTCATCCTCAAGTCGCACATCGAGCCGAGCGAGGCGCTCGCCACCGAGCTGCGCGAGCACGTGGCCGAGAAGATCGGGCACATCGCGCGGCCCAAGCAGCTGCTGTTCACGCCCGAGCTGCCGAAGACGCGGTCCGGGAAGATCATGCGGCGGCTGCTGCGCGACATCGCCGAACACCGGCCGCTTGGTGACGTCACCACCCTCGCAGATTCCGGCATCGTGGAGACGATCCGCGAGAAGGCCGGCGCCGGCGAGGCCGAGTAGGGGCTCCGAACGCACGACGCTCCGCGGGGTCGACAGAGCGTCGGATGGTCGAGAGAGGCACGGAGGTATCCGTGAGCGCCGGCACGTTGCCGCATGCGCCGCGGAGAAAGGAGTGAGGCGTGGCTCAGGGCCAATCGGCACCCAAGGAGGCGAACCCGGCTCCGCTGGGGTTGGCGGGATTCGCGCTCACCACGTTCGTCCTGTCGCTGGCGAACATGGGGGTCATCGGCGGTAGCTCGGTCCAGATCGTGGTGGCGCTGGCGCTCGGGTACGGCGGGCTCGCCCAGTTCTGCGCCGGGATGTGGGAGTTCAAGAACGGCAACACGTTCGGGGCGACCGCGTTCAGCTCGTTCGGAGCCTTCTGGCTCAGCTACGCGTTCTTCGTCTGGTTCTTCGCGGGGAACATGAAGCCTGAGGACGCGGCCGGCGCGGTCGGCACCTTCCTCCTGGCGTGGGGCATCTTCACGTTCTACATGTGGATCGCCACGCTCAAGCACCCGCGCACGGTCATGATCATCTTCCTCCTGCTGTGGATCACGTTCCTGCTGCTCGCGGTCGCTGAGTACAGCGGCAACGGCACCATCAAGCAGGTCGGCGGCTTCGTCGGCCTCCTGACCGCGATCGCGGCCTGGTACGCCTCAGCGCGCGCCGTCATCAACGATTCCTTCGGCCGGGAGGTGCTTCCCGGCTGACCCAGCCATCAGGCCCGTGGCGGGTCTGGCAAATCGCAACCGGTGACGCCCGGGTCGGCCTGCCGCCCGGGCGTCCGGCGTCCCGAGCATTTCGGCGATGCGGTGCGGCGCGCTAGACTCGCGCCGTCCGGCCCCCGTAGCTCAGCGGATAGAGCGGCCGCCTTCTAAGTGCCCGGGTGAGTGCGGCGTGCTACTGAGCGTGGGCAGGGGACCGGATCGGGCTCTGTTAGTTGCTCAGTGAACCTATGAGGGCCGTCCCGGCTGCGCGCGTCCCCGGCCGTCGTCGGCGTGGGTGGGGCCGTCAGGTCTGGTTGTATCCATTTGGGCAACCAGACCAGTCCGATCCCACTCAACCACGGTGTTGCGCTCCACCCCGAGCATCCTCGCCCGCTGGGTCTGCGAGTAGCCGATGCGCATGGGCCGGGCAAAGGGGCGCCCCAGGCGCCTTACCGGCCGTCCTGGGGCGCTGTGGGCGGGCTGGGGGAATCCTAGGCGGTGCCGTCGCGCGGCGCCTCGGGGACGCTCTCGACGTTGACGCCCTCCACGACGGTCGTGTCGTCGATGACGACGAGCCCGGCGAACACGCCCCGCTGGTACAGGTGCGTCACGGTGCCGTGCGCGCCGCGGTTCGGCCCGCCGATGACGCGCGCGCGGTCCCCGAGCCGGAGGGTGCCGTTCGCGGTGTCCATCGGCCCGGGGTCTGTGGGCTGCCTCGTGGTCATGGCGTTGCGCTCCCCGATGGTGCGGGCGTGGGCGTGGCCGGCATGAGCGCCGATGCCGTCGTGGACACCGGCCAGGACGCCGAGGTGAACAGGGGCGAGGTCCACGTGCAGCGTAGCCCGACGGCCACGATGGCGCCGGGCCCCGGGCTCGGCGGCGTCAGGGTCGCGTCAGGGTCGGGGCAGCCGATCCGGCTGGACTCCGACGCCACCGCGGAGGCGAACGGGGCGCCTGGGCCGTCCTGGGCGGCCACGGCGGCGAGCGTGGCGGTCGCGTTCTGCTGGTCCGTCCGGTAGGCGAACAGGTAGCCCATCTGCGCGGCGCCCAGCAGGATCGCCATGAGCACGGGGAGCACGAGCGCGAACTCGACTAGGGCCTGTCCCCTCGGGGGACGCCGCTTGCGCAGCTCGAGGCCCGCGATGACGCCGAGGGCGCCGACCATGATCGCGTCGGCGGCGATCGCCTGCCCGGTCATCGCCCGGCCCCCTCGAGGTCGGACGCGTCCCACGTCCACGGCGCGGCGTCGTACCCCGGCACCCGGCGGGCCAGGGCGCGCCGGAGCTCGTCACAGAGGGCGCGGACGGCCGAGCCCTCCCATCCGGGGTGCTCGCAGCTCTGGTACTCGTAGCCGTCGATCGCCTTCAGCCCCTCGGCCACGGTGAGCCGGTGCGCGGGGCGCCGGTAGGCGTAGGGCCGGAGGTAGTACGCGTCGACGGGCCCGGGGAGCGTGCCCGCGGCCGGGTCCTCCCCGTAGCGGTGCGCCACGGAGGCGACGCACTCGGCGGCCAGGAGCGCGCCGAGCTCGTCCGCGTCGGCCGACAGGGCGCGCGGGGCGTGCCATGCGGCGTCGGGGCCGACCGTGACGCCGGCGGGCCCCTCGAGGGCGAGCCGGACCATGAGGTCAACGTGCTCGCGGGCGACGACGTAGGCGCTCACCGGACGGGCTCCGGCGGGTACGGGGGGAAGTCGTCCGGTCGGCAGGCGGGCGCCACCGCGACAACGGGGTTGGGAGCCATTGGAGCTAAGCCCTCCAAGGGAATGGCCCGCTCGGTGGGCTTAGCACCGGCGGGCCATGAGGTCCCCAGCGGCGGCGCACGGCCGCTCGGATGGGGGGTGCTGCTAAGCCCAGCCCCGCGATCATACGCCGCGGCGCAAGGGGCCGTCAGGGGGTCACGGCACGGTCAGGGTGATTCGCTTCTTGGGCCCCCCGTCCATCGTGTGGTCGATCCCGAACGGCCCGGGCCGCCCGGTCGCCGGGCCGGGGTTGTCGAGGTTGATCCTCGACGGGTCGCCGAGCCCGGGCGCGGGCCTCTGCGGCACCCGGGACGAGTAGGGCGTCGAGAGCCCCTTCACCTCCCGGTCGGCGGGCGTCGGCATGAGGCTGGCGAACCCCTCGCCCTCGGCCGCGTCCGGGTCGAGGCCCAGGGCCTGCGCGGCGCGGCGCAGGTGCTTCCGGCGCCTCTCGAGCTGCGCGCGGAGCCACGGGCCGGGCTCGCCGC